>CALEDJ010000033.1 GCA_937951485.1 uncultured bacterium | reverse complement strand
TGTACCAGCCTTCCGTGAAACTGCGCGCCAAAGAGCGCGTAGGCGCGGGCTTGCGGCGCCGCTACGACGACGCCCAGACGCCCCTGGACCGCCTCATGGCCGGCCGCGCCCTTGAAGACCTTCCGCCCGCGGTGCGACGGCTTGTGGTCTTACGAGAGCAGACGGACCCCTTTGCGCTCAGCGTGGCCATCGAGAAAAAACCGGCCGTGATTGCCGCCCTTCGGCAAGAAACGGCTCGCCAATAAAATACGGTATTATAACAATAGTACGTTCCTGTTTCGGGAAGGGTGTGCCAGGAGACATCTCATACCAAAACCAAAGCCTCCCAAGGGTAAGATCGCAAATGTCGCGACGATCCCCCACGGGTAAGATCCACAAATGGCTTGACAGGGCAAGTGGGCAAAATGGGGCAATTCATGGCGGTATTGCCAGTGACAACGCGAAAGGGGGAGGCGCACAAAAAAACTTTGAAAAATAAGGGGTTCTTTGAAGGAAATATGGTGCCAAGGGCCAGAATCGAACTGGCGACACGCGGATTTTCAGTCCGCTGCTCTACCAACTGAGCTACCTCGGCACCTGAAGTGTATTCTAGCCCGAAGTCTGGAGAAAGTCAACTTTGCACAGGATAGCGGGAACAGCGGTGTCCCGACGAAATGTTCGAGATGATGAGATGTATCGTCCGTGGGCCAACGGGCTATTGTTCAAGTTCGGCGAGCAGGTCTTTGAGGGCGGGATAAAGACGCTGGTAGCGGGCGTAGTGTTCACGATACAGGGCGCTGCGCCGGGGATTGGGTTCAAAAACGCGGTCGCGTTGTACGCACTGCGCGACGCTTTCGGCGGCGTCGGCGAAGCAGCCAGTGCCCAGACCGGCGATCATGGCCGCTCCCAGTGTGCCGCATTCGGTGATTCGGGGCCGGACAAAGGGCACGCTGTAGATGTCGGCCAGAATCTGGAGCCACGCTGAGGATTTGGCGCCGCCGCCGGTCGCGATGAATTCCGAGGTGTCTATGCCCAGCGCCTTGACGGCGTTGAGGGATTCCAGGAAATAGAAGGCCGCACCCTCGATAATGGCCTTGAGTATCTCGCCGCGGGTGGTATGCGTGTGAAGGCCGGCCAGGACCCCCGCCGAGTCCGCGATGAAATGCGGTGTGCCGGTCATCTCGAAGTGGGGGAGGGCGAGCAGGCGCGTGGGTTCGGCGGGCATCTCCGCCATAAGAATATCGTAGATGTCTTCGCCGTCCGGGGTCTGCGCCGCGTCGGTCCGGGCGAAGGTGTCGCGGAACCATCGCACGAGCGCACCGCTCTGATTGTAGATGAACGAGAGGTAGATGCCGGGAAGGACGTGGTGTTCCACGTTGAGGCCGCAGGCGAGCATGGCATCCGCCGGCGGGAGGTGATCGTAAGCGGGGGTGATGCAGGCGACGGTGCCCATGCCGTAGCAGGCTTTGCCGGCGTTGTGGATGCCCGCGCCGAGCGCGTTGCAACACTGATCGTGTGCGCCGACAATAATTTTGACCCCCGGCGAAAGCCCCAGTTTCTCCGCGGCATCCCTGCGCACCGTTCCGGCGATTGTGCCGCTGGCGACAGGGAGCGGCAGCAAATCCGGCGGGATTTCCGCCCATTGCAGCAGTGTCTCTGACCAGCACTCGCGGCGGATGTCGAAGAGGAGGGTGCGGTTTGCGAGCGCGAAACTGGTCAGGGGTTCCCCGCCGAGCATGAACGCAACCAGATCGCCCCAGAGGAGGAATTTCCACGTGTTCCGGTATAGTTCCGGTTCGTTTTCCCGAAGCCACAGCAGTTTGGGCATGGAATAGTTGGGGCCGATGATGTTGGGATTGATGGCATAGACAGCCGCCCGGCCCAGGTCGTCCGCCATGCGCCGGGCGTGTTCTCCGCCGCGCGGGTCAATGTGCAGGATGCTGTTGCCGAGGATTCTGCGGTCGGCGCTTACCGGTGTCATCGCTTCGCCCATCGAACTGATGCACAGCGCGGTGATGGGGTCCTGGCGTGTGGCCACGGCCGTTTCTGCAATGCATTCCCACACCCGCGCCAACACGAGGCGGCTGTTCAGTTCCGCCCAGCCCGGCCGGGGATGCAGCGTGGGATATTCGCGGTAAGCGGATGCCAGGCATGCGCCCGACGCGGCATAGGCGGCGGTTTTGCAGCCGGTGGTGCCGACGTCTATCCCCAGCAGGCTCACAGCACGGTCACCTCGTAGCGCAGGTATTTTTCCAGTGCTTCGCGCGCGGGTGCGGCCACATGTCCGGGCGTGACCGCGACGTGGTGGCGGTGTCCGGCGCAGCCGATGTGCAGCAGCGCCTCCTGAAGGTTGGGAATCTCGGCCACGCCGGCGCATCCGAAGAATTCCGGCGGTATCGGGTCTTCGGTGAAGCGGCCTTCACCGAGGTATAGACGCAGACGTCCCCCGCTTGTGGTCAGGTTGCCGAAAGTGAATGGCGCGGGTGCGATCCGGCCCGTGTTGCAACCATACGAGCAGCCTTTACCGACGGCATTTTCGAGAATCGCATGATCAGCCACCCGGCCTTTGGCCGACATCATCGCCTGCGGCGTCGGCCCGCAGTGGAAGAGGATGCACTTGTCTTCGATGTCATCGTAATTGTTGTTCCAGTCAAGGCAGGCCGCCGTTTCGCCGGAGGCATGACTCAGGGCGTGCATGGCCACGGCGCTGCCCACGTCCACTTCACATGCCGCCATGCAGCCGCGGTCGTTCATCTCGCTGAGCAGCACGCAGCACGACACGCCGAATTCCTTCTGCAGTTCCAGCCAGCAACGCACGGCGACCGCATCCAGTCTGAGTTCCTCGACAATACCGTCCAGCACCACTCCCAAGGCGACAATATTCTCAAAGGCCTTCTTTGGGACGTCATTCCAGCGGGCATAGGCGCGGAGCCGCTTCGCCTTTTCCCGTGCGCGCGTCTCGGAAGGTTTGACCGCCCGCATTCGCGCGAAAACGTCCGACATGTCCAGTGTTTCCGTCGTGATGCCGTGCCTTTGCAAGGCGACTTCGTCAATGCGCACCGTCTTGAATGCGGTGGTGCGCGCGCCCACTGCGCCCACCCGCATCCGGCGCATCGCCTTGACCACGCGGCACAGGCGGTCGAAATAGTCCACATGGCGCGCGAAGGCGTCGCTGCGCGGATGGGCCGTGTGGGGCGCAAGGGCGGTGAAGGATACGCCGTGTTGACAGAACACATCCATGATCGAGAGTTTGCCGCAAAACGCGTCGCGCCGTCGCGCCGGGTCCATTTTGTCCAACTCGTCGGGATACGCCTGAATCAGGATGGGGACGCCCGCGTCGGCCAGCGCGGCCACTGCGCCGTTTTCATCGCCGAAATTCGGGAGACAGAGGATCACCCCGTCGTATTTGCCGGTGTTTTTCCTGAGAAAACGCGCGTATTTTTCCCCTTCTTCCGGGGTTTCCACTGCGCCGTTCCGCGTCGCGCCGGCATCCAGCGTCAGCGTCTTGTGGCCGAGTTGCTTGAGGGTTTCGGAAAGTTCGGCGCGCGCCGCCGTCTGCAGCGACGCAGGGAAAAAACCCCGGTTTCCGAAAAACAGCGCAAAGACGCTCTTGCTTCTAATCACAGCCTCACTCCCATGTTAATCGACAGGATGGACACGATTTTCAAAACATATATCGGGGAAGCGCCCGACAATGATAGCAATCGTTGATATGCTTTCGACATTCCTGATGATCCAGGCGGACTTCAAGGGAAGATGACCGCTGCCGAACCTTCCAATTCAAGGTCTTCCCGGATGACGCGGACGGCGGCATCGTACACCGCGTCCAAGGCTTTTTCCGTAGATTGTTCCATCAGGGCCTCATAGGGCTGGCGGATGGCGGTGGCCACGTTGATCTTCGCGATGCCATGGCGAATGGCCTCGATGACATATTCCTTGCGGATGCCGGTGCCGCCGTGAAGCACGAGGGGAACCTGGGTTGTCTTGCGGATGGCGTCAATGCGTTCGATGCTGAGCCGGGCTTCGATCTTTTTCTCCCGGCGTGTGCCTTCTGTGATGGCCCCATGCACACTTCCAACGGCAACGGAGAGCCAATCCACGCCGGTTTCCGCCACAAACCGCCGCGCTTCATCGGGGTCGGTGAAACCTTTGCCGGAAGCGAAGAGTTCCTCATAAGGCGGCATGGGTCCGGATTCGTGCCCCATGACCGCGCCCAATTCGCCTTCCACCGCCACGCCCTGCGCGTGGGCCATGTCCACGATGGTTTTGGTTGCCCGGATGTTCTCTTCCAAAGGCAGTCGTGATCCGTCCACCATCACGGAATCATAGCCCAGCGATATCGCCAGACCCAGATCAGCCACAAAATCCACCCGATGCAGGTCCTCGTCAATCACCGGCACATGGTCCAAGTGCAGGCGGGTGTATCGTTCATCCTTGAACCGTTGATAGGTTTCAAAGACCTCACGGGGGCCTCCGGCCGCAAACTTCACCCATTCCAGCCGCGCCGCCATGATCAGCCCGAAGCATTGCGTGTCGCGCAGTGCGCGCACGACGGGTTCCATCATTTGCAGATAGGGGATGTTGAAGCCGGGAATCGCCGTTCCCGCTTCACAGGCCCGGCGCATCAGTTCCTGGATGGTTCGCCCCATGAACACCCTCCCGCTGCGTCAATCCCGCCCGACAACACGTCACGCCCCAATAAAACGCCTCCGGGAGGATTCCCGGAGGCGGCGCGCTGACTGCATTTGGGACTATTGCCCGGGGCGCGGCGCGCCGCCCGGGCGTTGCTGGGCCGCCTGCTCCTGTTCGCGGCGGGCTTCTTCGTAGCGCACCTTCGCCACCTTGGCCTCTTCTATCTTTCTGCTGGCGAGATCAATCATCTGCTGTTTGTCAGTGGTGAGCGACGGATTCTCATCATCCGGGATGACGGCGACGATAGAGGGCACTTTGGCATAGGCGGCGATGGCCACTTCATAGTCATGGTTGTCCCTGGCGCGCTCGCCTTCGTCAATGGCGTCGCTGGCGCGGTCCAGCACTTCATTGATCACGTCGGTGATGGACTTGCGCAGCCGGCGGATGCTGTCCTTGGCGACCCGTTCCTGTTCCTTGAATTCGTCGCTGACCGCCTCGAAGAGCGTGATGGCCTGGCGATACGTGGCGATGGCGTTGCCGAAATCGCCGGCAAGGCGGGCCTTTTCGGCCTCGGCCTGCACCTTTTCCGCACTGGCGATAATGTTGACAGTGGTCTGGAAACGTTGGTTGCGTTCATTGATGGCGACATGGGTTTTGTGGATGAGTTCGGCGGTTTCGTCGTTGGTGCGGTCGAATTCCAGCGCCTGCTGAAACGCGTTGAGGGCGTTGGGCAAATCGGTGTCTTCGGCGCCGGGCCGCGCGGCATGTTCCAGGAACCCCTTGCCCTCGTTGAGAAAATGGGAGGAGAGTTTTCGGGCGATGGCCATGCGCTCGGCGCCGGGCATGTCGTAAGCGATGCGCCATTCACGCACGCCGCGAAGTTTCGCTTCGGGGGTATTGTAGGCGTAGTACAAATCGCCGATGCGTTCATAGGCGGCGGCGATGCCGGGGTTGACCTTTACAAAACTCTCATACACCCTGTCCGCCTGGGCCAGGTTGCGCTTGACATTGATTAGATAGGCGATTTCGTTAACGAAATACCACGTCATCGAACGCGGGGATGCCGGCGGGTGGAGGGGGTCGCCTTCCAGCCGGAGGACCGTGTGCCACACATCGGCGACAGCGTCGACCGCGCGTTCGAAATAGGCAGGCCCGCCTTTGGTGAGGAATCCGGCATATCTTGCACCCCGCAGATAATCCTCCGCAATGATGCGCTTGTCGCCCGGATAGAATGCGCGATTGGTCTTGAAATACTCGTTTACGTCGCGGACATAGTAGCGTTTTCTTCTCACGGGCTGGAAGGAATATCCGTCAAGATTCGCGTCAATATCCTCCCTTATCTGCTGTTGAATCTGTTGATCCGTCGGCGACCACGCAAAACCGAAGGGCAGCATCACATCAGAGACCAATGAGGCGAGCACGCCCATCCGAAAGGCGAAATAGGAGGTTGGGCCGTAGCGGCGCACATCGCGCAGGAGTTGTATCTGCTCGCCGATGGCTTGCACCGTCTGTTTGTCATTGCCCAAGGGAACCTCGGGACCGAGGATCGCATACCCCTCCGCCGCGCCGTTCAGTACATCCCTTTCGAAGTTGACACCCGTAACACCGCCCGGACGGAAAACGTTGGGATACTCGTCTTTGATCATCTGCAACGCCATTGCCGCAATCGTCTGTTTGGCGCGGGGCCCCCACGCGCCCGCATCGGCCATGAGCATAACGGCGAATGCCGTCATCAACAAACCTGCTTGTTTTGTCATGCGTGTCATAGGTGTCCTCATCTCGGCGGTTCCGAATCGGACAGCCGCCATTTAACCCCAGCGTGCGCTATTTGATGCAATCAGGCGAACCGGAGTGGCATCCCCTCACATATTCGATTTTGCCTTTTTCTCCGCCGCCGCGTCTTCCGATGACAGGTCCTCCCTGAGTTCCAGGCGCTGAAGAAACGGTAACACAAGCCGCGCATACCTGTCAATGCATCAATACAGGCGAACGACCGAATTCGGAAAGACTGTTCAGCCTCAGAAGCCTGCCCGCACGTTGATCGTGTCGCCCTTTTTCATTCGTATCACGCTGGAAAACGTTATGACCAGGGACTCATGTCGGGCATCCGTATCGGCGGCGACTGGAATGCCGCCTGACGTCACCCGCACGGATTTCACCGGCCGGGGGGTTCGCAACGAGATCCGGCTGATTTGCAGGGCGCCTTTTGATATCGTGACCGCATTGTGTTGTTCCGTCGCGGATTGATTTTGGGAAAGCACTACCCAGGCTTCTGCTGTGGTGATCACAGCCCTGAAATTTTCGGGCGTGATGCGCGGCGCGAAACCCAGCCAGCCGTTCGGGCCGTGGTATTCGAAACCGGCCAGGGCGAGATACACGCCCCAACCGGCCAAGGCGCGGGCGTAGTGGTCGCCGCATTCCACCTCGTTGTAGGGATTGAAGCGGTCGGGATGATAGCGGTCATGAACGGCGCGGCAGATGGCCAGCCCTTCCGTCAGTTTTCCCTCCCATATCATGTGTCCCGCGACCTGGTACTCGATACCGGTCCACACTTCCTCTGCGTAGCGGGTTCCCTCCTTCATGTGTTCGCTCTTGGGCCACGTGCAGGTGAACAGCCCTGCATCGCCGGGGCTGACGAACCACCGGAAGGGCTTATATGTTTCGTTGTATGGGCCGATATCGGGCGCCCAGTTGTATTTCCAAACGGATTCGAGCGCCTTGGCGATACGCTCGCGAGAATAGATATAACCAAGACTGACCTGATGCGCCCACCCTTGCCCGAATAGTTGATCGGACAGGCAACCGTCCTTGTACTGGTGCAACGGATATTTCTCGAGGTCCACATCCTGGACATAGTATTCGCCGTTCCACAACCGCGCTTCGGTCAGTTTCGCCCCGCTCTCGAAGATGGCGCGGGCGCGCCGCGCGAATGCGGCGTCGCCCGTCTCGAGGGCCATTTCCTCGGCGGCGCGCAGCGCCGCGAGGTAAAGCGCGCCCACGAAGGTGTTCGCGCCGAAATAGTTGATGTCATAGGTATTGTGCTGGAGGTTTTCAATAAGCCCGTCGGCGTCGCCGTCCTGCGCAATGGCATATTCAAGCGCCTTCTTGATGGCGGACCAGTTGCGCTTCAGGAACGCGCCGTCCGGCGACATGAGGTGCTCCCGATAGGCTTTGAGAATAGTGCCGCACTGTCCGTCAGCGGCGTAGCGATCATCGCCCCGGAATCCGACCATGCCGGAATCGGCGTGAAAGCCGCCACCCTGGTGGCGGGGATGGAAATCCTGCATTTCAAGCACGCTGCGCGCCAGTTCCGGGAAGAGCCGCGCGTGGGCGTGGGCATAGTTCCAGACGTGGGTGCAGGTGCCGTGGCAGCAGGTTACCCCTTCATAGGCCCAGAACCGGCCATTTTTCCACCACTGGCAGGTGCCCGTCGCCAGGCAAGACACCGTCGAATGCAGCCGGTCCAGCAACCAGTACGGCAGTGTGCTGTCGTAATAGAGATCGCGCCACTGGCGGGTCTCGCCCCTCAGGCGGATATGATGTCGGAAAACATATTTGACAACGTCCGCCGCGTCCGAGAAGCGCGAGGCATAGAAATGGCCGACCGCGCCGTGGGCGACGTTCCAGGGAGTGACGGCGAAGACGTCGCCATTGAACTGATTCGGAAAGTGCCAGGCCAGCACGAATGTGAAGGTGTGTTTCTCGCCGGGAGCAAGCGCGACGTCGCGCGTGCGAAGCAATCCCAGGCGCGTATCTCTGGTGGTGTAGTCCGCGACATTGTCGGTCAGAAAGGCCTCAGGGCCGCGGCCCGGTGGGAAGGGACCGGAGAGCATGGCGCTGAAATCGGCGGGTTCGGCGCAGGCCAGGGCCATCGTGCCGTAGTCCGGCGCTTGTGCGATGGGGGTGTTGTGCGCGCGCGGCGTGTCGGAAAACTCGATGTGATCAACCGCAATCCGTCCCCACAGGAAACTCATGCGATCCACGATGATCAGCCGCGCCTCGCGGCCTTCCCAGGTGTCCACCGCCCAGGATCGCCACTCCATGGTGTCGGAATTGCGGGCATGGGAGGTGCGCACGGTCTTGCCGTCCACTTCAAGCCGGATGCTGACGAGATTGGGATGATTGCCACCGCTGATGAGGAAATTGATATGGCGGCGGTTGATAATAAAAGGCGGGGAGACCAGGGCACCCCGGGCCTCGTCTCCATCCCGGGAGGAACTGGCAAAACCGGCCCCCTTGTAGCCGGTCACCTGGTCTTGCCTGGGCGAATCGCTCGACGCCGGACCGGCCCCGAAGGCCGTTCCCTGAACGTGCCATTCGCCGTAATCCGGTCCTTCGAAGTCTGCAAACACGATGTCCGGGCGCGCGGGTTCAGCATTTCGGTGCTTCTGAGCGCGGGGCAATGCAGCAGCCTCATGCAGGCACAACGCATAATTTTTTCTTTTGTAATATTTCGTCTTGCGCAGGGCGTCGTACTCCCGTGCATAGGCGTTGCAGACGGCGTTCTGCAGCCAGCCCATGGCACTGGCCCAGAGGGGCTGCGCCGAGGTATTTTCGACAGTGATATGGAAGAGGGTTGTGGGCAGCGCCGAATCGGGGGCATTCAAGGGGATAAAGGGGGAGAAGGCTTCCATCTCGACTTTGACTGGGGAATGGGGGTCCGCATAGCGGACGACGCCAATTGGATATTCCCCCTGGAATGTGATGTCCGCGAAGCCTTCGCGGCTCAATGTCTTTACAATGGGGGCCGCGTTCCGGGTTTCGAGGACGACGGCAAATCCCTGATCAACCGGCTTCGCAATGCCCCGGTGCTTGTAGGTGGCGAAGGTTTCTTCGACCCAGTTCGACGTGGCGTCGTTGAAAATCTGCCAGCAACCGAGCGTGCCATCACCGCAGAGATAGAGTTGCCCTGCGCCGATGCCGCCGCAGGGCATGCCGATGTTGTCCAGCGATTTGCCAGAGAAGACCTCCTTTTCGCCCCGGGCAAAAAGGCTCTTCACCCATTCCTCGGAAAGCATCTTGTCTTCGGGAATCAGGTGTCCCGACCGCGCCTGTGCGGCCGCAAAGGGACCGGCCATCGGAGGCAACAACCTGCCGCCCAGCGTCGTGGCGACCAGTCCCACGCCTGCCGCCCGGAGAAATTGGCGACGAGCGATTCCCGGTTTTGCGCCGCCGGATGACCCACTGCTGCAACCGCATGAAGGCTTTTCCGGCGTTTGGTCGTTTGCAGATTCTCCATCCCGCGCATCTTGATTCTTGGGCATTATTCCGTTATCCCTTTCAGGTGGAGGTCGGCGAACTGCCGGCCCTCCTGGAGAATCCTCGCCAGATGTTGCAGGTCCGTGAAACCATGGTTGGCGCCTTCTAGAATAACAAGTTGGTGGTGTTTCACGCCGGATTTTTCCAGGGCGTCATGGAGAAGGGTCGCCTGTTCGACCGGCACGATATTGTCCGCCGATCCATGGAAAGTGATGATCGGCGGGTCGTCGGCGTCTATGTAAGTGATTGGCGACGCCTGCGCAATGACCGGCGCGCTCCGGTCCACTGTGCCCACGAAATCCTTCAGGACATCCTCAAAGTCTTTTCCTGATCTTGCCTTGGCCTCGGCATTGGCTTCCGGGGAGGCGCGCCAGACCCGAAGGTCTGTGGGGCCGCACAGGTTGATCACAGCCTGCACCTTACTGGACACCCCCGCTTGGCCGCCATCGCCTTCGAGTCCGTCATCGGCGTTCATCAGCCCCAATAGCAGCGCCAGATGACCGCCCGCCGAATGGCCCGCCGCGCCAATCTTATCGGGAATGATGCCGTGTTCGGCGGCGTTCGCCCGGAGGTAGCGCACGGCGCATTTGACGTCCTCGATCTGGGCGGGCCAGGGGTGCTCCGGGGCGAACCGGTAACCCACGGACGCGGCCACATAGCCCTGGGCGGCAAACTGCCGAATGACCTGCTCATAGCCGCTTTTGTCGCCCGTTTGCCAGCCGCCCCCGTGAATGAAAAGAATGGCCGGGACCGGTTTGTCGCCCGGCGCCGGTTTGGCAAGGTCCAGTTTCAGGTCCACGCCGCCGCTGTGGCCATACACGACATCCTTGATCAAGGTCGGCTGCTGGACGGTTTCCGCATAGGACGTCAACGCCAGCGCAACGAACGCCATCCACACCACAAAAAGTTTCTTGTGCATTGCGAGTTCCTCGTGTTGGTTGATGGTTTGTTTAGCGATATGTCAGCCGACCGGCGTAAGCTTTGGACTCAACACCCATGACGCTTTCCTTTTGTCATTGCAAGTCCCACACCGACTTCGGCGGCGATTCGCTGGAGAAAGGAAACGCACTTTCTCGGCAATACAACAATTTCATTCACCCCCAATTCTGAATTCCCGTCATCGCGAGCGACGCGGATCGCAGCGCCACTGAGCGAAGCAATATGAGGTGGACAGTGTATCCAGATTGCCGCACTACGCTTCGCTCGCAATGACAAAGAGGCGATCCGTCCGGATGTGATTGTTCGATCAAGCCGGCATCGGGCAAGCAACTACCACGCCTTGACGCGGATGCAATCCATGCCCGCCAGATAACCGCCGGAACGGTTGTGTTTTCCTGTAATGCGCACTTCAAGGATGTTCTTGTCGGGCTTGATGACAAGGGGTTTGGGGGAGTTCATATGTTTGCGGATGAGGCCTTCGCCGTTGTAGCCGTCCCATGAGCACAATTTCTCGCCATTCAGCCGGAGTTCGCACAGGCCATAATCGGGACCGGTGGTGTAGAAGATTTCAAACGGATATGTGCCCGCGTCCGTAGGAAACAGCGGCAGTTCCGCCGTGAATGTTTCCGGTCCTTCGGCTTTGAACAACAAGTGCTCGCCGAAACTCCAGAAGTTGCCGTGTTCCAGCGTTGATGCGGCGACCACCTTGTCGCTCTTGAAGAGGTCGGCCCAGCGTTCGGACTCAACAACTCCCCAGTAGTTTTCCTCCGTGTAAGTCGTCGCCTCCGGAAACATGCGCGCCTCCGGCGCCGGCAACGGCGGGAAGGGGACATGCGGCTCGGTCTGATACCAGTACGCCACCGACGAATAGTCGTCCTTGCGATCATTGTTGTGGCCGCTTTCGATGGTGACCCGGATGGACTCTGTAAAGGGGATCGGGTCCTCGAGGTGGTAGCGGTACACGTTCCACAACGCGCCCCGGCGGTGCCCGCCTTTGATCAGCGGCGCGCCGAAATACGGATTGCTGAAGGGTATCGGCGTTGATTCGCCATAAGCCCATGCCCCGCAGAAATAGTCCTCCGCGCCCGTGCCATGCAGGGTGGGCGTTTCCGCGCCGTCTATGTAAATCATGTCATCGCCTTCGCCCCACCACGCGCCCGCACGAAGATGGAGGGACATGTTGCACCCCACATAATGCCCCCGGCCCCTGGCCTCAAGCAACACGTAGTTTCCCGTGAGGGATGCGGGATAGGCCTGGCGGTACTGGGCATGAAAGCGGCCCATGTCTGCGGGAATCGTCTTGTGAATTTGATAATCCACATAGTAATAGAGCGCGATGATGTTGCCGGAGCCGTCATTCGTCACGGTGATCTTAGCCCCGTCGCTGAAAGGCATGTGCCAGTAACAGTTCATGCCCCGGTCCGTCCCAATCTGGATGGGCAGTGAACTGTACTGGTAGTATTCATTGTTCCCGATACCGAAAAAGTCGCCGTATGGGACTTCGACGGAAGGGTGATCCTCACCGTCCCAGTACATCCGCAAAACAATATTCTTGAGGTATTGCGGGTCCCGGGAGGCGACGGTCATCCAGATGTGGGTGATGATTCCCGCGCCTTTGATCTCGGCGATGGTACGGGTCTCTCCGGGCACGACGGGCCAGTCGTGGCGCCCGTCGGCATTGCCGCCGGTCGGGTCGTAACTCGATATCCGCGCCGCCTCGTACTGTTTGAGAAGCGGGAGATTGCCGAGCAGGCCCTCCGGACGCCCCGCACGCTCGGCATGACCGGGCGCCATCGCCAAGATCGTCAATAAGGTCAACAGCGAGAGTATCCGCTTCATCCCTTTATCCCTCCAATTGCGTATTGCTTCTGAAAACAACACAACCCCACGCCGTAATCGAGTATGCACGCATGGGGTGTCTGTTCACTGACTTTCACGTGCTTCCATGGTGTGACGCTGTTTCCGTCTCTGCGGTTTCAGACAATCCGCTACGCGGCTTCCTCGAACCTCTGTCATGGCCGGCGGCGTTTTCCTGCCGCCGGCCATGACAGGGGAATCTGGTTCTGGTGATGCACTGGTGCGGATGGTGTTCGCACGGGCGCACGTGCGAACAACCTTCAAACCATGTCACCTGCTTGCTCGTCACGCCGGAATGGCATCAATTCATATCGTCATCTTCGAAGAGGCCGAGTACTTTCGCCAGCGGACCATTGCACGGCGCGGCGCCGTTTAAATCATAACGCTGGAAGGAGACATGTCCATCCATTGCCAGCACGTTTGATCCACCGGGAACATGGTTGTAGGCGCTGGGAACAGTGCTCACAGAATCCCACATGATGAATATCTCGCTCTGGGCTTTGGCGCTCGCCGCCGGGTTGTTGATATCCGTCACCAGGAACCGCTCGATGCCTTCCTTGAGCCGGTATATGGTGCTGGACCCGTTGTTGCCCGCGTTCTGGAAACCCGGCACAAGCGACAGATTCATGTCTTTGTCGGCGGAAGGAACGAACCCTTCCGCATTGGCGGCTTCCAATGCCGCCATCTCCGCCATGAACGGGCCGACCACATACACGCTCATCATCCAGGCCACAATTTGCATCGAGGCGCCAGCAGGGATGACGACTACCCCCAGATTGATGTCTGAAGGTGTTACCGGGTCATTGCTGTTGGCCCGATCGAAGAGCCAGCCCGTGTAGCCGTAACTGGCGTCAATGGCGCGCATGCATGACGTGCCGTGGCGCGACATGTAGCCGAAGCAGTTGTCAATGGGCGCACCGGACCAGTAGCCGTCGGGGTCTGCTATCCTGTCTTTCGCACCACCCGCGTCCGACGGGCAGAAGACAATGTTGTGATCGGTCAGGTACTCCGGGTAGACGCTGCGCACGCAGGGGCCGATGCTGAAGTCGCCCGCGCCGACCCAGTGATAACTTCCGGTCGCAGCATACCATGTACCAATCTGTATTGGAGGAAATTTTCCCCCTGGGGATTCGTTGGCGTACATTTTATACACCAGTCCCCACTGCTTGAGATTGTTCTGGCAACTGGAACGCCGGGCGGCTTCGCGCGCGCGCGCCAGCGCCGGCAGCAGTATCGCCGCCAGTATGCCGATGATGGCAATCACCACCAGCAACTCGATCAAGGTGAATCCACGTCGCATTTCCATTTTTCCTCTCCTTTTCTTTGCCGGTTGCCCATTTCATTCAAATGCCATGCCAGAAGGCCAGGCGCGCGTCAGGACGGCCATCCTTCAGGCGAACCTTGACACCAGCATAACCGATCTTGTGTCAAAAGTCAATAGCATGTAGAAAAAAAAATTGTATAAAAATTATGCACTTGTTGAGTTATTACCCGAAGACATCTTTCATAGATAAACTATTGACGTTTTTTATGCCGATTTCAGGAGCATTTAGATGGCGTTTCAGAAGCGGTCCTGGTCTCAAATGCGCCTGCTGATGGTAGATATGTGCTCATACAAAGAAAGGCATTTGTCATTATTTTGCATCATAATCAGACAAATGATGTGTATTAGAATATAAAAAAATATCACAAAAAATACATAAATTCAGGATAAATGGCATCTAAAATAGACATATGTTGATTTCTGGAAAATATCGTGCTACAATAAGCCCGTTCGGAGGTATTTGCGAAATGGCAGTTCCGGACCTAAATTCCATCCAAAGACTTGGATATTTCGATTTCCCATGCCCAGAAACAGTCCATTTCGCAAATGCCTTTTCAGGGGAGTTTTTTTGGCCGTGATGAGACGAGATGGGCGGAAACCGATCGTGACGACCAGTGAGGTTGCGCGTTTGTGCGGACTTTCCCGGAGTACGGTGTCCGCTGTGTTAAACGGCAAGCCTGGGGTTCGGGAGAGCACACGCAGGAAAGTGCTGCAATGTATTCGGGAGAGTCGTTATGCTTCGGGGATGATAACCACAGCGTTGGTGGACGAATTGTCCCGCATTGTGGCTGTGCTGGCGGCAGACCTGGGCAGTCTGTTTACGATGATGACATTGCGAGGGATCAGTTCGGTCCTTGAGGGCGCTGGATACCACATTCTTATCCATAACGTGCGCTATGGGGATCAGGAGGACCCGGAAACGCTGGCCTCGCTTCAGGCATATCATCCGGCGGGATTCATTATTCTCAGGGGCGCGGAGGGGCTTGATGCAATGCACGTGCGGAAAGTAATCGCCCAGGGCATTCCCCTGGTCACCCAGGGAAGACCGGGGGAAATGATGACGCATTCGGTGGATGTTGACAACCGGGCGGGCATGCGCCTGGCCACCGCCTACGTCATCGGGCAGGGGCACCGCCTTGTGGGCTACATCTCCGGACCGGCGTTTTCCCAAGGGGCCAAGGAACGCAAACTGGGCTTCATCGAGAGTCTGGTCGAATACGACATCCCCATGTCGCAAGCGATCATCATGGATGCGGGGGAGACCGCCTCCGAGGGCTATCGGGCCGCCTTGCAGGTTTTGCGTGACGTGGGGAGGCGTCCCACCGCGCTGCTGTGTTTCAATGACATGGTGGCCATGGGCGTATATCGTGCGGCGCACGAACTGTCGCTTGATATTCCGCATGACCTGAGCGTGGTGGGTTTCGAGGGGATTGACTACGGGGCGTTGCTTGGGCCGTCCCTGACCACGGTGGACCTGTTTCCGGATCAGCAGGGCGAGAAGATGGCGCATATTCTGTTGCGCGTGATTCGGAACGACGCGCGGCAGGGATTTCTGAGGGAATGGATTGCGCCCAAGTTGATAGAACGCGCTTCGGTGCGCCCGTATGAAGAACTTCGGTGCGCCGTTGCCCCGAACGGGCAAACAAACGTCATGGAGACCGTCGCAACCCCGGAATAAGCCGTTCAGCATTGCCGGCGTAAAACTTTTCAAGTATCTCGCGGGACAACGCGAGGCCCTTCGGCCCCCCGCCGGCGTAATAGGCGTAATCCGCCCGGTATGTCTTTTCGATGCTCTCGGCGTACGCGATCTGTTCTTTTTCGTCTATGGCCCGGCCATCGCTGTACCTCCCGAGGTCTGTGCCGTAAAGAATGCGGTCCTGATATTTTGTGAAGAACGCGCGCACTTTCTCCGAGGGCATCCCCTTGAGAACGTAAGTTCTGGCGGCAACGTCCACGTGAAAATTCGGGTGGCGGTCAAGACGATCAGCAAGAGCGTCGAGATCGTGTTCCAGACTACCCAGGTGCGCCCCAATCACCACCAGGTTTGGGTGCTTTGCGAGGATGTTGTCCCGCGCGGCAATGATCCGGGCATGGCTCGGAAATCCCTCGCGCCCGTGAACGTGCCACTGCGGGTTGTTTGAATAGTAGTTGAAATGCGGACTGGATGCATCGAGCGGCAACCATGCGTCAATGGGGTCCGCAAGATGCGCCAGCAGGGGTTTTCCCCGTTGTGTCAAGTGCGCATAAACCGGATCGAGCGCCGGATCGTCCGGCATCAGGTAATCGCCCCCGGGCGTTTTCTCCTGCATGCCGGCCTCCTTCCATATTTTCACCATCAACGCACCATTGGCGAAGGTCCTGTCCAGCCATGCGTTCACCTGCTCCGCGTAATCCGGTTCGTTTCGGCGGGTCAGGTCGAAGGTCGAGGCGTAATAGAAAGTGTCTGCGTACTTTCGAGAGAGCATCGCAGCGAGCGTCTGCGCGCCGGTCAGCAACGCGGGCTGCGTCTGGTAAAAACAGATGTTCACGACACGCATGTTGATCCGCCGCAACATATCGGCGAATCGGGGCATATCGTCGAAATAATGGGCGTGCACGTCAATCTTGTGGATTTCCTCGAAGGCCGGCGCTTCAGTTAAAGATATGAGTTCATCGTCCGCGCCGCTCATTGCCAACATCAATGTGGTCAGAATACATGTCATCGGCATTCGTTGTTTCCTTTATGCCATTCCATGAATCCCTCAGCGACTCATTCTGCGTGTTTCCCGGCCGAGGGCGCCATGCCATCCAGGTGGCTTTATAAAGCATTCGCAATCACGCAGGCAATATATATACCAGTTTGCCCGGTGCCATGCGGAATCCTTCTCGCTGGATGTACGCAATTATTACGCTGTGAAAATGTATTGGAATGGGCATTAATTGCGCTCAGTTCCCGCCATCGGCGGCCCTGCATCCGTTATTGCCGCCACATGCGCACCGTTGATCCGTTCTTCAAGGCATTGAAAGGGAAGGTGTGGGATTATGATTACCAGGATTCACAAGGGTCTGGAATCCGCCTCGGCGGTGCTTGAAGCGCCGGTGTGGCGTCCATACCTGACAGGTAACAGTTTCAACTGCTCGCATGTCAACCATCCCGGCGTCAATCACGAATTACGACGGGTTGGACCCGCTATGAGGCCACAGACGCGGCGGGCAGTGTTGCGGCCCGGGTGACGCGCACCGTCAATGTGGTGGACACCACGCCTCAGGTCATCTCATTGCACGACAACGCGGTCATGAGGACGCAGTGGAATGCGCGCTTTGTGGATATCCCGGGTTCTGCTCCAAGAATAGGCCTATGCGCCCGGCAGTCTTTTGGAGGCGCGGCGTGGGGCGCCCTCGGGGGGAAGAATCAATCGGTGCTGACGGATGCGCTCTGCGTCGGTGCGCGCGACGGGGATGGATTTGCCCGCCGGGTCAATGCCCGCGTAATACATTGCCGTGGCCACCGTTCCCGGTGCAGGGATAAAGCACTGCACCTGGCGGGGCTTCCAGCCACGCCGGCGCAGCCAGTCGGCCAGTGCGCGCATGTCCGCGTCGGAGCATCCCGGAAAAGCGCTCATCAGGTAGGGTACCACATACTGTTCGCGGCCGGTCTTTCGCGAAATGCGCTCGAATACGGTCATGAATTTCTCGAATGCGGCGAAATCCGGCTTGCGCATGGCCTGGAGCACCGCGTCGCAGCAGTGCTCCGGGGCCACTTTGAGTTGGCCGCCGACAAAACTTTCCAGTAAGGCGGTCAGGTACGATTCATCGCGCAGGGCGAGGTCATGGCGGATGCCGCTCGCCACGCGCACATGCGCCACACCCGGCGCGTCCTTCACGCGGCGCAACAGGCGCGCCAGCGCCATCTGGTTGCTCCGGAAATGCGGACAGAACTTCGGCGTCAAGCAACTGGGTCTTCTACAGGAGTCGTTCGCGCCGCGCATGCAACGCGCGCCCCACATGTTGGCTGTTGGGCCGCCGATGTCCGTGATGCTGCCGCGCCAGTCGGGGTGTCTTGTCATCAGGCGCGCTTCGGCTTCGATGGATTCCTCGCTCCGCGATGCGACGTGGCGTCCTTGATGCAACGCCAGCGAGCAAAAGGAACAGCCGCCACCGCACCCTCTGTGCGAAGTGATGCTGAATTGAATCATCTCGGCGGCGGGAATCGGCTCCTGATATTGCGGATGGGGCCGTCGGGTGAACGGCAACGCATACAAGGCGTCCAATTCCGAGGTGGTCAGGGGGGCGGCGGGCGGGGTCAGCACGATTTCGCGGTCCCCACAGCGTTGCCTGGCCCATGCATCGCCGCCATGCACCTGCCGTTCCAGCGCCAGTGTTGCTTCCATCAGCAGTTTCGCGTCGTTCTCTATTGCTTCGTGCGCGGGCAAAACTTCCACGCTCGCGTCTGCAGGAATGCCAAACGAATCCGCCCGTACGGCAAAAGCCGTGCCTGCAATCCCCCGAAGGTCGGCAAGATTCTCTGGATTGTCACGCAAGCGTCGGGCAACTTCCAGCGTCGCCCGCTCGCCCATGCCATAAACCAGCAGGTCCGCTTTGCTGTCGAGCAGGATGGACCGGCGCAGCCGGTCCGACCAGAAGTCGTAATGTGTGACGCGCCGCAGCGACGCCTCGACCCCGCCAATCACCACCGGCAAGCCGGGAAAGGCCTGACGTACCAGGCCGGTATAAACGATGCATGCGCGGTTGGGGCGTGCGCCGTGGCGTCCGCCGGGGGTATAGGCGTCTTCATGCCGCTTCTTGCGGAACGCCGTATAATGCGCGAGCATCGAATCCAAGGCGCCCGCCGACACCCCCGCAAACAGCCGCGGCCTGCCTAATCTCGCTACATCCACGGGGGAATCCCAGTGCGGCTGCGCGATAATTCCCACCCGCAACCCCTGGGACGCCAGCAGGCGTCCCAGCAATGCAGCGCCAAAGGACGGATGGTCCACATAGGCGTCTCCGGACACCAGCAGCACGTCCAGCGCGTCCCAGCCGAGCCGGTCCATTTCAGCGGGCGTCATGGGAAGCGGTCCGGTCCATCGTTTCGGGTTTGTATTCTTAATCATTTGTGCAAGTTAACCCAGGAACACCCTGAGATTTGAATTCACATTTAAGGCTGTTCAGAAAAGTGATTCATTTACATCATGAGAAAAAACCTCATAGAAAATTGATTGAAAAGGCAGCGTTTTTCAGTGCCGCGGCGCATGACGCGGTCTATTTGTAATCCAGGTGCGGGATTACCATCTTTCCTTGGGCTTGGGCCAGGGTATCATGGTATGCGCCGTAGAACACGCTGTTGGCGTCGAGCCAGAGGGTGATGCGCCGCCATTCCTCCTGTGTGAGTTCGACATCGTGATGCCCTGCCTGAAGCATTTGATACAGTTTCGAGGCGCGCGCGCCCACATCGCCCGGTACAGAATAGGATGTCTTGTTACGCTGTAATCCAATGAAGTTGCCGCCGTGTTTTGCCCAGGTATACGGCTCGAGCGATATATACGCCTGCGACCAGCCGTGCTTTCCAAAATGGTCGCCGGACAAATCGGGGGCATCGGGTTCATTGTTGTGGCATCCGACGCATTTGGCGTCGAGCACCGGCTGTACCAGCCGGGAGAATTGGAGGGGATAGGATCCTTCCGGTTCGGGTTTGAGTTTTGCCGGCGGCTTTTGCAGGGCAATCGGGGGTAGCGAAGGCGTTTTGGGCGCCTGCTGTACGGGATTGTGACATCCCGCACACGAGAGCCGTTCGCCCGGATGCAAGTAAGTGGCCGACTGCATGCTTTGCACGGCAAGGCCTTTCTCGTCCAATGCCTGGAAATAGAAGGAAACCCCGGCGGGCGCTTCGAAATAAACGCTGCCGTCTTCCTCGACGGGGACGGTGCCGAGCGCGCCCCGCGCGACTGATTGGTCGCCGACGCCGATATTCGGTTGCTCAGGCGCGGGCGTGGATTTGGCGAACAACTGAATCAGCCGCAGTTCCTTGATTCTGGTCCCTTCCGGCCAATCCCGGCGCGAATCATAGACGTTTGTCACGAAGATGGTGCCGGTGGCGGGTTGATCCTTCTCCCGCGTGGCATAGTGCGTCTGCACCGGAATTACCGGCGGCCTGGGCCGGGGTTTGAGTGGAATCGGATCGGAGCAGGCAATGTCCGGATCGCGGTAAATCAATTCGCGGTTGCCAAAGCCGTCCACGAGATAGATGCCATGATTCTCGGCGGCTGGGTCGTAGACAGCGAGGTAGAAATCTTCGCTCAGGGGCCAGGGGGTGCCATAGACCTGGCCGAGATTGCCGCCGCCCCTGGGCCGGGGAATGCCCGGGGCGTATTCGGACTCTGGAAACATTGCTTCGGGGGTTACGCGCCGCAACTGGCTGGTCGCCTGATCGTCCTCAATGCGCAAGTCAATCATGACCAGTGATCCGAAGTGCTGGCCATGGTGGGTGGCCGCGGTGGCGAGATACCGGTGCGATCCTGGAATGGCGCGTATAGACATTTCCATCCAAGGACGCATCTCCCGCACCTGTGGATAGTTCCCGTGCGGGCCGCGCGGGTCACGTCCGTCGGGATAGGTCAGCCACAGATGATGCGCGATGTCGCTGTCGCGGTCCACATAATCCCATCGCGTATAGACGATCATCCCGTTGTTGTCCACGCTGGGCAGCCATTCGTGGGTTTCGTGATAACTGAATGGACGAATCGTCCCGCCGCTGCCGTCCATCTGGTACATGGTATAGGTGGGGCAGACCCTTCCGCAGCGCAGAAAACCGCCCCGGCGCTCGGATACAAAAACGATACGGCCGTCCGGCAACCAGCAGGGATGGATATCGTTCCAGGGGCCGTCGGTCAATTGTTCAAGGCCTGTCCCGTCCACATTCACCTTGAAGATGTGATAGGCGCGCCCTGGGTCCCATGGTTCTTTCCAGTAGTTTCCCGGTTCCTCATGATGGAACCGGTGGCGCGTGTCGCCCCTGCATTCCACATAGGAAAAAAGAATCTGCTTCGCATCAAAAGACAGGTCGGGCGAGAGAAACGCGCCGCCGCCCGGGTCGCCTGACTCCGTCAGACGTCCCTCGCCATCATACGAAAGTTCCGCCGGCGCTGTGCCCCCGCGCAACGCCTCGCCTGCGAGACGGCCGCGCTGCACCACCGATTCCGCCAACACGTCCCGTATGCGCGGGGTTTCGCTGAACGCATCCTCCAGCACATATAACCCGCCGCCGGGATGGGCGGCAATGCCGTAATACTGGTCGCACATGTGATCGAAAATCGCCTTGTGCCGTTTCAGGAAGAGGATTTGGTCGAAATCGAGCAGTGGATTGGAGAACGCGATCGCCCGGCGCAGCGCCACGATTTCCCGGAACAGTTTGCGTAACGCGGCATCATTTGGCGTTTTTTGCTTCTGGAGCCGTTCGACAGCGGGCCGCAACGCCTCCATGGCCTGCGCTTCCCGGGTCAAGTCCGGCGCGTCCGGCATATCCTTCAAGTGACGCAGCAAGGCGCTGGTCCGTCGCCAGACGATATCCACCGGCGTATGGTCAGCGGCAAGCAGCAAGGCTTCGGGGCGGTGTGCTTCCCGCGCCAGTCGCTCGTTGTCCCAATTGGGCCGGTCGCTTATTTGACGCATCAGTTCGTCATATTCAAGCATGGCGATATCGGACTGCGGCGTTTGCTCCTCTGCAAACGCCCGATCCGGGAATTCCGCCCGATTCAAGACGACCAGCCCCACAGCAAGAGTGAATAAGCAAGTCATGAACAACGAGAGGAATCTCTTCATGGCATTACTTTCCTTCGATTGAGATGGGGGCAACGTGTCTCCTGGTGTCAAGTTTATCACAGTGCTGCCATCAGACGATGATTCCCGTACTCGTCCCCCAAAACGCCATGAGGACATAGGTCGTGTTACCTTGATGCTCCCAAGTCAGTATCTCGCTCAATAAACAAGGCGTCCGTTCCCTGTGGGATTCGGACGCCTTGCGGGTTGTGTGAGGAAAGACGTTCAGATGCCTTCAACCTCGGCGGTGATCACCCGCCATACGCCATCGGGGTCTTTCTTGAAAACCAGTTCGACGGTGACCGAACCAATGGCCGCGACAGCGTCAATCGGATATACGGAGGCTTTGCCGTCCTTGATCTTGACTTCAGCCTTGTCGAGAATGATCTCGCCTTCGTTGTCCTTCACCCATTGCGGGAAATCATCCACATAGCCCATCGCCTTACCCATTTCAAGATAATCGGCCAGGGCTTTTTTGTCTCCGACCTGATAATGTTCGAACTCCTCCGAAACGTAATCCAGCAATTTGTCAACATTTGCCGCGGTAAAATCAGCCACAAGCGCTTTGACCTGCGCCATCACCTCTTCCTCAGGCGTCATCGCCGGCGCCGCCGCAAGCGGCGAGACCCCGGCAGCAGAGACCGCGCCGGCTCCCGAGGCCGTCTGAGCCGCCATGTTCATGCAGGGCATTGCCAGGCAGGGCGCCGCCAGTTTTGCACGTAATGCCTGCTTGGCGGCATCGAGGTCCGAGACAATCAGATACAGTTTTGCGACATCGGCTGCACTCAGCACCGCACTCGCCCCTGAAACAGCCGCCTGTGCCGCTTCGAAAACCGCTTTGTCCGCCGCCATCAAGGCTCTCATTTTCATGGCGATATCGGTGCTGTTTTCGGATGCAATCGCCGTTTCCAGGGCCGACCTCGCTTCTGCCTGTTGCGCCAGGAGCGCATCCATGGTTGCCCTGTACTCCGCATATCCCTGCATGAATTCCGCCAGTTCATAGGTATCGAGTCTGGCGTCTTCCATAAATTGCAGAACAAGCAGTTTTTCGAGCAATACATCCGATGGATCGCTCTGCGCCCAGCCCGCCGCAACCGCGCCAAGGACCAACACCGAAAATACCGCAATTCTTTTCATGTTCATGGGGTCTCTCCTGTTTTTTTGGGGGTTCAAAAATCAGAAATATGACTGCAACGGCATCGCTTCGGTTTCAAGAGCCAGGGACCTTTGTTTGTTTTGCACCCTTTGCGACCTTGCAGCAAGATCGCCTGTCGCCTCAACCGCCAAGCGATTGGCTACCGCATTTTTGTATCTCGATTCGAGATATGCTATGCTGTATCTCCATTATTGATGCATGCGGGCGGCGTGGCGACAGGTGCCGGAGGGCGTTCTGCCTGAGGGTGTCCGCCTGCGTATCCTTATCCACCACTCAAGGGGAGGAACGATGTCTGAACGGAAGGTCGGGGTGCTCACGTTCGATTTGTGGGACTGCCTGTTCCGCGATGATAGCGACGAGCCGAAGCGCACGGCGGCGGGACGCCCGCCGAAGCCGGTGGAGCGCCGCAGCCTGGTGCACGAATATCTGTCGCAGCACGCGCCAATAGACCGCGCAGTGGTGGATTTGGCCTATGATGTGACGGACGCGGCTTTCCGGAAGGTCTGGCATGATCAGCATGTGACCTGGACGGTGGCGGAGCGTCTGAGCGTATTGCTGGACGGGCTGAAGCGAAAGTTGCCTCCCGCGGATTTCGATCGGCTCGTGCGCCTGCACGAGGAGATGGAACTGGAGTTCCGCCCGGACCCCGCGCCGGGCGCGGTGGAGGCGCTGCGCGCCCTCCACGGCAGGTATCCTCTGGCCATTGTATCGGACGCCATATTCAGTCCGGGCCGCGCACTGCGGGAATTATTGCGTGGCGCGGGGATGTTGGACTACTTCGATTTCTTCGTGTTCTCGGATGAGTTGGGTTATTCCAAGCCACACCCGGCGGTCTTCGCGGCGGTGGCGCAGCATTACGGCATAGACATCGCAGATATCGTGCATATCGGCGATCGTCCGCACAACGACATCGGAGGGCCGCACGCAGTGGGCGCACGCGCAGTGTTGTTGACCGTTGTAAAACAGCGTGATTTGGAAGGTCATGTCCCCGATGCGGTATGTGATGACTACGGCAAATTGCCGGATATCATTGCGCAACTGGACGCCTGAGCGGCGGGCGGTGCAGGAGGATGATTTTGATGGCGCAACGGCCCCGATTTCTAATCCCCGACGGGTATTCCCCCGAAAGCCGGCAGCAGTTCATAGACGTAGGCATGGGGCTGGCCGGGCAATTATATGCCGATCTGCTGGTGAAGCGACTGCCCGGCGCGGAATACGAAATATGGTACAGCAGTGATCCCGGCGCGCGGACGATTTCCGACGAGGAATTGTCCGGCTACACCGGCGTCATCTGGCCTGGCTGCAACCTGACGATTTATCACGACGATCCCCGGGTGCACCGCCACATTGATGTGGCGCGGCGCGCCTATGAAGCGGGCATTCCGCAGTTTGGCAGTTGCTGGGCGATTCAACTCGCGAACTATGTTGCGGGGGGCGAGGTCACGCCGCATCCCAAGGGCCGCGAAATGGGCATCGCCACGAAAATCCGACTCACCGAAGCGGGCCGGAGGCATCCGATGTGCGAAGGCAAACCGGAAGTCTATTCCCACTTTGTGAGTCACGACGACCAGGTGACGCGGCTCGCGGATGGCGCGATCCTGCTCGCGGGCAATGACTGGAGCGCAGTGCAGGCATGTGAAGTGCGTCATCTGAACGGCGTGTTCTGGGCCACCCAATACCATCCTGAATACAACCTGCACGAAATGGCCCGCCTGATCCTTGCGCGGGAGCCTAAACTGATCCAGCAGGGCATGTTCCGCGATCACGACGATGTGCTCGCGTATGTGGAACGGCTGGAAATGGTCCACCAGAACCCCGGATTGCGGTACATTCGCTGGCAGTTGAAAATAGACGACGACATCGTGCTCGACGATTTGCGCGAATGCGAGTTCGTAAACTGGATCAAGCACTGCATTCTCCCGAGAATCACGACCGGGTAGCGTGTTTCAGCGCAGTGACGGAACACGGGCCGTGGTTTTTTCGTTTTGTGCTGTGATTTCCAAAGCGTCAGCCCAATCATGTCTTTTTCGTGATGGGTCGCAATAGCGTATACTGTTTATGCGTATTCTGGAGGACACTGAAGGAAAACGAAGAAGAAGACCGACATGCCACCCGGACCTCTGAAAATAGAATATCCCGTCTAATCATGGCGCGAAGGCAGTCAATTTGCGGCGCATGCGATGCCATTGGACGTCATGAGCGTGGGAGCGACACCGGAAGCGTCGCGCCAGTTGCTGGATGAAGCGGTAGGCCTCTTTCTGAAGACAGCCGCCGATATGGGCACGCTGGAACAGGTGCTTGTGGAGGCTGGTTGCGTATAAAATGTGGCTGATTCCCCTGTGAGAGAAGAGCATTCGGTTCGTTTGTGAAATATAGTGTCCCCGGCTGCGGCGTGTGTGTGTGCCGGGAAAATGCAAAAAGGTCGCATTCGTGCGACATGCTGGAGGGTAAACCATGTTGATTGATTTCGGCGGTGTCAAGGAGGAAGTGATCACGCGCAAGGAATTTCCGATGACCAAGGCGCGGAAGGTTCTCAAGGACGAGGTGATCGCGGTGATCGGCTATGGGGTGCAGGGGCCGGCGCAGGGGTTGAACATGCGCGACAATGGCTTCAATGTGATCATCGGGCAGGAGAAGCGGTTCAAGAAGGATTGGGACCGGGCGGTGAAGGACGGATGGATTCCCGGCAAGACGCTGTTCGGCATTGAAGAGGCCTGCGATCGCGGCACCATCGTCCAGATGCTGGTTTCCGATGCCGCCCAGAAAGCGATCTGGCCGACGGTGAAGCGTTATCTGAAGCCGGGCAAGGCGCTCTATTTTTCCCACGGCTTCTCGATTGTCTATAAGGACCAGACCAGGGTCATCCCGCCCGCAGACGTTGACGTGATCCTGGTCGCGCCGAAGGGTTCGGGCACCTCAGTGCGCCGGAATTTCCTGAACGGCGCCGGCATCAACTCCAGTTATGCCGTGGGACAGGACGCGACGGGTCGCGCACTGGAGCGCACCCTGGCCATCGGTATCGCCATCGGGTCGGGCTACCTGTTCCCCACGACGTTTGAGCAGGAAGTGTACAGCGACCTTACAGGCGAGCGTGGCGTGCTGATGGGCGCACTGGCGGGCATCATGGAAGCGCAGTATGAAGTGCTGCGCGCCAATGGGCACAGCCCCAGCGAAGCCTTCAACGAAACGGTGGAGGAACTGACACAAAGCCTCATCCGCCTTGTGGACGAGAACGGCATGGACTGGATGTACATGAACTGCTCGGCGACGGCGCAGCGCGGCGCGCTGGACTGGAAGCCGAAGTTCAAGAAGGCGACGCTGCCGTTGTTCAAGGAACTCTACAACCGGGTGAAGACGGGCGTGGAGACGCGCCGGGTGCTTTCGGCGACGGGGGCCAAGGACTATGCGGCGCGGCTGCAGAAGGAATTGAATGCCTTGGGCAATTCTGAAATGTGGCTGGCGGGCAAGGCGGTCCGTGCGCTCCGGCCCAAGGTTTCCGGGGAGGCCAAGCCGCTCAAGAAGGTCAAGGGCGTCCAAGGGCGATCCAGCAATTGATTTCGACGAAGGAATATGACGTTCGGCCCGAGAATCCGCTATAAGGGAAAGTATTACTTACGGCGGCGAATGCATCTCTTGCGCGAAGGCATCTACCGCCAGGCTGAATGGTGACTCTGTTGTGTTTGTGGCAGGATGCGGCGCAGGCATATGACACATATGTAAAATAGTATTAGTAAAATGGTTGACCGTGCTTGACGTTTTGTCTTCTTGAGGGTACTATTGAATAAGGCAGTCATGGCGCAGCAGCCAAAGGCTGAAGGCCCGATGGATGCAGCCGGATGAGGCTGTGCGCCGGCACGGCGGCGAGAGGGAATGCGAGCCGAGCAACGAGATATACAACGAATGCCCGCAGCGGCCGCACCGTCCCGTTCGTTGCATCCATGCAGGCGAAAGGGGGCGGCGTGAGCGGTCTTATTCCCCGAACAGAATATGGTCCCACCACGGGACCGAATTATGAGTTCTTTTGGGACAATGGGACCCTTCAGGCGCAGTTGGCGAGCCATGTCGGCAAAAAACGCAAGAATAACGAGGATTCGTGCATTCTTTGCGCGCCCCGGGATGAGAATCTGGCGGAAGAACGCGGCCTTCTATTCGGGGTGGCCGACGGGATGGGCGGCGCAAGTGCGGGTGAGTACGCCAGCCGCGTGGCGTTGCGGGTGCTGGTGGAACAGTTCTACGGCGGCGCATTCCAGCCTATCCCGGTCGCCCTTTGCGAGGCCATTGGACGCGCCAATGATCGCATCTTCGAGGAATCTGAGTTGAATCCCATGTACGCCGGCATGGGCACCACCGTTTCCGCGCTCGTTGTTCACGGGGAGTGGGCTTATGTGGCGCAGGTGGGGGATAGCCGTGTGTATCTCCTGCGCGAGCGCTCGGGCATCCACCAGATTACCCGCGACCACTCTCTTGTCGCTGAGCAGGTGCGCAATGGCATTCTGAGCGAACAGGAAGCCCGTAATCATTCCCTGAAAAACCTTATCACCCGCGCAGTAGGCATCAAGAACAAAGTCAAGGCTGACCTGTTCGCATTCCGACTAAAACTCGGCGACACTGTTCTGTTATGCTCTGATGGACTCTCCAATATCGTGCCCGATACCAAAATCGCTGAGGCGTTGGCCATGCCGGATCTGCGTATTGGTGTTCACATGCTTATCGAACGGGCATTGGACGGCGGCGGCACGGACAATATCACTGCCGTGGCAGTGCGCGTCATTGACAGCCCCGTCAAGACCGCCTACCAGGAAGGCGCGGAAGAGGTCAACGTTGATGCGGCAGGCTTTCTGGGGCGTCTCCGCAGTCTCTTTTCCTGAATGTTACTTCTATCCGTTCAGTTGTAACCGGTCCCGTGGCTGTGCCACAACGCCGACCGAAGGTCCCCAACACAGTATCGGGGGGGGCCTGTCAGCATACCCAGGGCGTGCTCAGGAAACAATCCACAACAATGATTCCTCCCGCCGGTTGTGTTTTCAGGAATAATCTATTGACAAGAACACTATATATTGTGTTTTTATCCGGATTATGTTACGATGGTCGTGGAAGTCGAATGCATCCGGGATCAATGTTCCCGCGCCGACCAGTGGCGCGGGAGGCATATACTGGCCAGCCGACAGGATACGGATCGTTGTTCAGGGAAACGAACAGGCGACTGCAAGCATCAGCGTGGCTCTTGGGGATGGTTTTGGCCCTCATTGCCCCAGGCGTGTCGGCATCCACTGTGGCTGTGCTGGAAGACGGTATTTGCGCCGGTATCCGCGGCGGGCGTGTGCTGTATATTGAATGCCAACTGCCGCGAGGCGATGCCGCAAGGCCCCTGCTGGAACGGTATCTGGCCCATCCGGAGGAATGGAAGGATTATCGCGGGCGCACGGCGGTGGCGATACCGTTTTCCAAATTGAATATGGACGCGCGCCGCGCTGTGCTCGAAGCGATTTTTCCTGAAGACCGCGCCGATGGCGAGGGGTGGTGGCACAAGGTGGTGTTCAAAGGGGAAGAAGGAGCGGAGACCTGGTGGAGCATTGCGGAATGGTTTACGGGGGTCGGCACCAATTACCACGACCTGATGAATCACCCGCGCAATGCGAACTATGCCGAAACCCTGCAGTTGGGCCAGGTGGTGTTCATCCCTGTGAATCTGCTGATTCCGTCCTTGCGCGCGCGTTGTGGCGGCGGCGCTGAAACAGAGGAACCTCCTGTTTTTGATCCCGGCGCCCATGAACTCACCTACGGTTCCGACAAGCAGGGGCCTTATGCGCTGTATCGTCTGAAAAAGGGCGAAGCGCTCTACACGGCGGTTGTGGCGCGTTTCACGGATTACCGGGATAATGCCGACATCCTGAAGGCTTGCGAGGTCATCCAGAAACGGAGCGGGATCAGGAACGTTCACAGGATGGGCGCGGGGCAGAAAATCCTGATTCCGCTGGAGATGCTGTCAGACCGTTATCAGCCGGCGGGCAGCGAACGCCGCCGGGAATATGAATCGGTGCAGCAGGAAGCGCAGCGCCTTCAGGCCACCCGTGTGCGGGCAAAAGAACTGGAGGGGGTGGTAATCATCCTTGACCCCGGCCACGGCGGACGCGACCACGGCGCCGCCTTCCCGCAATACGGCCTCTATGAAGACGAAATAAATTATGACATTGTCTGCCGTATCAAACAGTTGCTTGAAACGGGGACGCGCGCCAAGGTCTATGTGACCCTGTTGGACCCCAAGCAGGGATACACGCCCACCAATGCCACGCGATTCACGCATGACACCGACGAAATCCTGCTGACCACCCCGCCCTATGACAATTACGATGCCAAGATTTCGGCCAATCTTCGGTGGTATCTGGTGAATCACATCTATCGCAAGGAGCGGGCCGCAGGAGTGGACGATCGAAAGATACTCTTTGCCAGCATCCACTGCGACGCCCTTTACAACGAGAAAATGCGGGGCGCGATGGTGTATGTGCCGGGGGCGAATTACCGGCGCAACAGCGAAACGCCGTCCGGCGCAATTTACGCCCGCTTCGAGGAGGCGCGCAACAATCGCGCGGCAAACAGCACGCCCTCGGAACACCGGCGGGATGAGGCATTGTCGCGCAATTTTGCCGAGGCTCTTCTGCACGCGCTGGCCACCAACAATCCCCCCATCAAGGTGCACAGCATGGGGGACCCGATTCGCAACGTCATTCGTCAGAGCGGCGGGCGGGCCTACCTTCCCGCAGTGTTGCGCAATACCATGGTGCCGACCAAGGTGCTGGTCGAAGTGGCCAACCTCACCAATCCCACTGACCGCGAACGCGCCGCCGACCCGAAATGGCGACAATGGTTTGCGGAAGCCTTCGTCGCAGCCGTAATCAGGCACTTCAATTCATGATTTGATGGCTGGGTGCGCCAGGCAGGGCCGCGTTGCAATAATCCTATTGTTGCGGATTGTCTTCCAGGGCGTTAAGGATTGCTTCGGCCACTTGCTTTGCCAGGAATGCGGATCCTTCCTCGGTAAAATGGACATTCTTCGGGCGCTGGTATCGGCCGAGTTGCGGCAATACATACGCATGCAGATCGTTCACCTGCACCCCGTGTTCCCGCATCACTGATGCGGCCAGCGCGTTCGCTTTGACCTCGTCACCTGCAATGCGGCCGTCGTTGGCGGATTTGCCAATTGCATGGCGCACTGTTTGATAAATGCAATTACGTATTATTCCGATAGGGCATATACATAACCCTGTCATTGCGAACGAATTGGCGTACAGCGCCGCCGACCGAAGCAACCTGAGACGTGCTGGTATCCAGATTGCCGCGCCATGCTTCGCTTCGATCGCAATGACGGGGTTATGAGCAATAATCGCTTCAATCGGCTAAAATGTCACTGCTTTCTTTTGGATTGCGGTGGCTTGCCACCGCTTTCACAGGTTTTCCTGAACAGCCGGGCTGCAGGGTGGCCGGGTGAAAGCGGATGTATCCGTTTTCAATAAATCTGCGGCAGACAACAGCGTGGGAGTTCGGCATGCGCGTGGAATTGTTTGCAGGCGTGTTGGTCTTGATTGTATCCGTGCTGTGTGTCGGTGTTTCCTTGATGGGACACGCAGACGCCGGTTTGTCTTTCGGCGAGCCGCAGGTTTTGCTTTGCGGAGCGTCTGCTCCCGTGCCCAGTTCGGCGGTGTGCGGATTCTCACTGATTGCGGACGGTTCTGGGCCTCAGGTGGCTTCGTTTGGACGCGAGGCGTTCGCGGTGTGCGTCCGGGAAGGGGAGCAGGTCGAGGTCGAGGTTCCCGTCATCAACGCGGCGGCCGGCATTGTGGCGCAGGCCGAAGTGGAGGTCGTGCAAGGGGAGGCGGCGCAGGTCGTTTTCTCATTTGATGACACGGGAATGCCGCAAGAGATTGTTGCGGGCGATGCAGAGTTGCTCCGTGCGCAAGTGGAAAAGCCGCTGCAAGACGGTCGTCTTCGCATGACGACCATTGCCGGGCCGGGTGAATCGGTGGTGAGATGGCGCAGGATACGGCTGGTTGGCGGTGGGGATACGCGGTCCATTTCTGTAATGCCCGCGTCGCCTGCCACGGAGATTTTCCCGCCTCCTGAGTTGCCGGCGCTGCGTCCGGGGATGGAATGGGTGCTTGTGGAATGGGACTGGCGGATGCGGGACGGCATCGAAACCGAGCGTGAGGCGGTGCCATTCGTGCGGGCCATTGCGCGGACGCTGCAGCAGGGCAGCGCCCTCATGGCCGGTTTGGACAAGAGCGACGACGGGCTGAATGATTTGCTGCGTGCGTGGCGCGAGATGGAGCGGGCGTTCGCAGAACTCGTGCGGCTGGGGCCGGAGAACGACGACCCCCGCTGGGAGCGGTTGTGGCTGGAGGTCCATGAGTTGCGGCGGCGCGTCATGTTCGCAAATCCGACCGCGCATACCGGCCCGCTGGTGTTTGCCAAGCACGTGCCCTCGTTTTTCAGTCATCAACTGACGCAGTACTACGGGCGGTGCGCCAGACCCGGCGGCGGGCTGTTTGTGCTGGAACGCCCGGGCGCGTCCATGGCCTGCCGTTCGCTGACTTCGGGGCTGCTGCGGGAAGGCAGTTACATGCAGCCTGAAGTGAGTTATGACGCCGACCGTATCCTGTTTGCCTTTTGCGAGGCGCCCACAGTGCCCGAGTGGGACAACCTGGAACCGTATCGCGATCGGCGGTATCACTTGTATGCGATTCGTCCTGACGGGTCGGAATTGCGGCAATTGACGGATGGGCCTTCCGACGATTTCTCGCCCTGCGAACTGCCGGACGGCAAAATCGTTTTCATTTCGACGCGCCGGGGTGGATTTCATCGCTGCGGGCGCGGTCCGTGCGATGTGTACACGCTTGCGCTGGCCGATGCGGACGGCGGGAATCCGCATCCCATATCTTTCCATGAGACCCATGAGTGGGACCCGTCGGTGCTCGCTGATGGCAGGGTTATTTACACGCGATGGGACTATGTTGACCGCGATGCCGTTCACTACCAGCAACTCTGGGCGGCGCGCCCGGACGGATCGGCGGTGATGGCCTATTACGGCAACAACACGTTCAATCCGGTGGGCGTGTGGGAGGCCCGGCAGGTCCCCGGATCGCCGTTGGTCATGGCGACCGCTGCGGCGCATCATGCAATGACGGCCGGGTCAATCATCCTTGTGGATAGAACGAAAGGGGTGGACGGCCTGGAACCACTGTGTCGGCTGACGCCGGACGCGCCGTTCCCCGAAAGCGAAACGTACGTGCCGCCGGTGGGCTGGCATGCGCCGGGAAGCCCCAAGGAATATGAGACGCCTGAAGAGGCGCGGCGCTGGCCCGGACATTGTTATCGAAGCCCCTATCCACTCTCGGAAACCTTGTTTCTGGTCGCTTACAGTTTTGACCCGCTTATCGGCGAGCCGGACTCGAACAAGGCGAACATGTTCGGCCTGTATCTCGCGGATGCCTTCGGCAACCGCGAACTGATTTACCGCGACCTCAACATTTCGAGCCTGTGGCCGGTGCCACTGCGGCCGCGCACGAGGCCGCCCATTATTCCTTCGATGCGGGACGAGTTGCTGGGGGAGGAGGGAATCTTCTATTTGCAGAACGTTTACATCAGCAACTATGAACTGCCCGAAAACTCGGTGAAACGCCTGCGCATCGTGCAGGTGCTGCCCAAGACCACGCCGCACGCGAATGATCCCACTGTCGGCCTGCCCAACGCCTCTCCCGGCAAGCAGGTGATCGGCACGGTGCCCGTTGAAGCGGATGGTTCGGCGTACTTTCGCGCGCCTGCGCGTGTTCCCCTTTTGTTTCAGGCCATTGACGAGCGGGGCCGCGCTGTTCAGACCATGCGCAGCCTGACCTATCTGCAGCCGGGGGAGAGGGCGTCATGTGTCGGGTGCCATGAACAACGGTCGAGCGCCCCGGCCGTTATGCGCCCAACCCTCGCCGCGCAGCGGGAACCCTCCAGAATTACGCCGGGTCCGGATGGATCAAACCCGTTCAGTTATCCATTGCTGGTTCAGCCTGTGCTCGACAAGCACTGCGTCCGGTGCCACGGCGGGGAACATCCCAAAGGCCCGGAAGGACGGGCGCTGGTGTTGACCGGCGAGCCGGAAGGGCGTTATTCGAAGTCCTACAACGCGCTCGCGCCGATGGTCCCCTTTACGGCGTGGAGCACCCCGGAAACCAACGACGAACCCAAGACCCGACCAGGCCGTTTCGGCGCAATTGCCAGCCGCCTCATGGACATGCTGCTGCAAGGGCATCAGGACGTCCGCCTCAGCGATGAAGACATGGAACGCCTCGTCACCTGGATGGACGCCAACGCACTGTTCTATGGCACTTTCGACCCACAGGACCAGGCACGGCAACTTCTGGGCGAGCGCATTGACGGCCCGGCGTTGGAATAAGGGCTTTGCCACAAGGGTCTATGCGCCGCCAATGATTGGTTTGCCTTGCGCATCGTGGGGATGTTCCAGGGTGAGTTTCCGGCCAAGGGTGTCGGCCAAATCCGGAAGATCATACACCTTCAGCGCCCCATGCACGGCGTTGATGAGTTGGTTGTGGGTGGGTTTCATGTGAATTACATTGGACCATGAGACCAGCGTGCCTGAAAGTTTCACCGAGGCAAACAATTCCTGTTCGAAAGCGGCGGCATGCAGCGCGGGTACGCCCACATTCCCCAGGGCAACGAGATGCACGGCCTGACCTTGTGTCTTCAAATACCGGGCGCATACAAGAACGTCTTCTGCGCGCATGCCCACATACGAACGCCCAAGGACGTACGCGCGGAAGTAGTCAACCCAGTGCTCTCCCACACCTTTTCCCAAATCCTGATACGGCACGGGCGTTGTTTCACCGGTTCCACGCACGTCTACGGCGAGGACATTGTATCCCTGTTTCACCAGTGTAAAGACCGGTCCCCCGTTTCGCGCGGCATCTGCCTTGCCGTTTTCAGAGACGACCAGGAAGACTTCACCAACCCTTGGTTCGGGCGGTTTGAACATGACGGCGGGCAGTACGATGCCGGGTTCGGGCGTGAAGATGAGTTTTTCGATCACATATTCCGAAAGTGCCTCTTCGCCAAGGGACTGCACTTCCGGTTCGGGCAGACCGGCCAATGGGCGGACGCCTGCGACCTGTCGGGCCTCCTCGAGTAATCGCATGTGGTCCTCGGAGCGCCAGCGTGCCTGTCGTCTGATCATGAGCGCGTTTTCTTCTGCCTCCAGGAAGTCATAGGCCGACCGCGCGCCTTCGATCAGCATGACCTGGCCCCGGGGGCTGCACCACATGTCCTTTTCATCAATCAGTTCGATTTCGGGTTCAATGATGGGCTGATCCTTCTCGAGCAGCCAGCGCGACATCCACCGGGCCACGCCTTCCCGCTGCGTCCTGTTGTAGTTGTGTTCGGCGTCGTTTTCGAGGATGTCCATGCGTTCCGGGAACCCTGTTCGCGTATAAAGCCGCTTGGCGAAACGAAACGTTTCCCATGTTGCGTTGATGTCGAAAAAGTCCTTCGTGGCGGCGCAAATCAACACGGGCATCGGCGCGCGCATCATGATGAAATCGGGGTGGTCAAGACCGATTGCCATCTGGCCGAAAATATTCTGTTCGGCATCCCCCGGGGCTTTGCGCAGTTGCACGGCCTGGTAGTGCAGATAGCAACTTGGCGCCGCGGCCTTGATACGTTCATCAAGCGCCATGATATACGAGGTCTGCGTCCCGCCGCCGCTGTTGCCCGTGCACCCGATGCGATCGGCGTCCACCTCAGGCCGGGACTGCAGGTAGTCAATGGCGCGCATTCCGTCCCAGATTTCAAACGTTGCCGTGTTCAGTCCGAGGAGAATACAGGCCGCGCCGAAAAGGGTGTGGGCATGCGTTCCCCATGCGATCGGGCGGCCTTCGGCATCCAGCATTTGCATCCGTTCTCCCTGATCGATCGGGTCATATACCAGCGCCGCCATGCCGTTCAGGGCAAGCAGGGCGCCCATGCGCTGATATTCGTCATGTGCCTTGGCCGGCCGCGCGTGGCCGCAGGGAACAAGCACGCCCGGATAGGGCGGCGGAAATCGGGCCGGGTCAGGCATGAAGAGTGCCGCGCTGACGTGGAATTGCGGCCTGCTCTCGAACAGGACCTTCTCCACGCGGTAGCCCTCTCGTTCGATTACGCCGACAATCCGGGGATTGAGCGGCGTGCGTTCCGGGAGCCCGCCAATCGCGTCCATGAACAGGTCATGCAGCCGATGCTGATACTCGGCGACGGCCTCCGGCGTTGTGCGCATTTCGTAATCGCTTTTCCAGCGGTCCCACTCACGGTCAATCAGGCCGATCAAGTGCTCCTGCATCATTTCATTCGGCGGAACGCCGCCGACCGTTTCCAGCAGCACGTGAAATTCGTCCTGAGCGAAAGCGAAGAGACTGATCAGTTGGACTGCGGCGAGACACACAAAGATAATGCTCTTCTTGTGCATGGGGGAACCTTCCATTCCAATTGGAGACACCATAAGGCAATATCGCTGCAAGTCGCAATCTGTGTCGGCAAAAGCGGGAGCAACCGATAAGGATTGTCACCAAAGGGGCGTTCCATGCAGCCGATGCCTCGATTCTCATGGCAGATGCGGACCGTGATTCCGTTCCTTCACGCGATCCCTGAAACGTTATTTCTTTCCGCCCCCCTTTTTTCGCAAGCGCTGGGCTGTGCGCTTGAGAGCGGCGGCGCTTCGATGTCGAATCAGAACAGGCGGCGATTCCTGGAATTTTTCCAGTGCGTTGAAGAAACGGTCGAGCAGATCGTCGCTGGCGGTTGGGACCAGGAATATGTGCGTGTGCGGGATACGCCGTCCTCGGGCATACATGCAGATGAAATCAACCTTGTATTCCTTGAGCATCCTTTTCGCAACGGTCCGGGCGGTCTTGAACAGGCTCTCGATCTCCTGGTCATTCAGATCATGCCACCAGGGCACATGACGTTTGGGGATTATCAGGCAGTGGCCCTCTGTAAAAGGATTGATGTCCAGGATGCACAGGGAAAGTTCGTCTTCGTAAATCTTGTGCGAGTTTTCCCTGCCCGCCACGATCTCACAGAAAATGCATTTTTTCGATTTGGTCATAGGTTCTCCTTGAACATGCGTAGGCCCGAAAATCATACCACAGAATTCGTGTTCGGTGAGTATGATCTTGTATATGGCCGGATTTCCGCGCAAGCGGGAATCCGGAATGGTTCGAGCGTCCGTCGAACTTGTTGAAACCATTGACTCTGGACACACGGAAATTTTTCTTAACCGAACAGCAACGAGCAATTTGTCGAAAATTCGGCTTTTTTCTGTGGAGTTGTTATAATACGACTGAGATTGATTCGGGAATGCAGGGTGTTGGTATGCGCCCGCCATAATCAAATAGGACTTCCTGCCGCCGCGTCAAACGGGTCCGGAATCGCAACAGGATTCGGCATGAAGGGCGTTCATATTCACATATCCGTAACATTCCGGCCGACTGGCGTAACCTTTGGAATCAACACAAATACCACTTTCTTTTCGTCAGTGCGCCGTTGAACGAAGCAATCTGAAATAAGGGCGGCCTCAGGATGTCCGAGATTGCTTCGCTTCGCTCGCAATGATGAGGATGCCGGGTTGGCGGGTAGATTCAGATTGTTGCATTGCTGAGAAAGTGCGTTTCCTTTCTTCAGCGAATTGCCGCCGAAGGCGGTGTGGGACTCGCAATGACGGAGTTAAGTGCAGTAATTGCTTCAGCCGGCCAAAATGTTACACATGTCCTTAGCCAGGGAGATGTTTTCATGCGACGATGTTCCCAGGTTTCATTGATCCGTTCATGGTGGTCGGCGGTGGCATTCGTTGCGCTGACCATGATGTATGGCACAGCGCTCGCGTCGGAATGTCCGATGACTGACTGGCCGGATTATCGCGGTCCGTGGAAGAACGGGAATGCACAGCCTCCGGGAAGCACGGAGATGCGCGGTCTGCCCGTGACCTGGAGTGAGACGGAAAACATTGCGTGGAAAACAGCGCTTCCCAATGAGGGTCATTCGTCCCCCGTAATCATGGACGGCCTGCTCTGGCTTACGGCCGCCACCCCGGACGGTCGCGAATCTTACGTTGTATGCGTGGATATCGAAACAGGGCGGATACTGCTCAACAAGCGGCTTTTTCAAACGGAAAACCCGGAGCCTCTCGGAAACAACATCAACGGATATGCCTCTCCTTCGCCGGTGTTGGAACCCGGTCGTGTCTATGTGCATTTTGGTTCGTATGGCACGGCGTGCCTTGACACGGCCACCAACGAGGTGCTGTGGACGCGGCGCGACCTGCCCTGTCGTCATTACCGGGGACCCGGTTCGTCGCCATTGTTGTACGAGAACCTGCTGATACTGTCTTTCGACGGGGTTGATCAGCAATATGTCGCCGCGCTCGACAAGACAACCGGTGAGACCGTCTGGAGGACGGATCGATCGACGGTCTGGGACGATCTTGATGAAGATGGATTGCCGCGAAACGAAGGTGATTTGCGCAAGGCCTTCTGCACCCCCATCGTGATTGAGTGGGCGGGCGGAAAACAACTGATCAGTCTCGGGGCGAAAGCGGGCTTTGCGTATGATCCCTGTACGGGGGCGGAGATATGGAAAACCAGTCATGCCGGTCATTCGTCGTCGCCGAGACCGCTTTTTGGCCACGGTCTCGTCTATGTGACGACGGGCCACAACCAGACGGAACTCTGGGCCATACGCCCGGACGGGGAAGGCGATGTAACGGAGACCCATGTGGTATGGCGGGTAAGGGGCAGAATTGTGCCGGAACAGCCTTCGCCGGTGCTGGTGGACGACCTGATCTTCATGGTCAGCAACAGCGGCATTGCATCCTGCATTGACGCCCTGACGGGCGAAGTGCTGTGGCGCGAGCGCATCGGCGGCAACTACATGGCGTCGCCCATTCACGCCGATGGCCGAATCTATGTCAGCAGCATGCAGGGGACAAGCACCGTGATGCGCGCCGGCAGAACTTTTGAATTGCTGGCCTCGAATCATCTCGAATCCGGATGCCTGGCGTCTCCGGCGGTTTCCGGAAAGGCGTTGTTTCTGCGCAGCAAGACCCATCTCTACCGCATTGAGTCCAAAGAATAGGCTGGTGGCCGCCGTTCGGGCGCATCGAATTCCGCTAAGCGCTTTGGTGGCTTTCGATTGAGTTGTTTCGCTCAGATCAACTTCCAGGGCGCGCGATACTCACGCCGGATCAGCGGGTCCGCTTCGGGGGCATTCGGGCAGCGCAGCGCTTCCGAATCCCATTCGAGTTTCTTCCCCAGTCTATATGCCACATTGCCCAGATGATTGGCTTCCGTCAAAAGGCCTGAATAGGCGAAGTTGCAGGTTGTCGGCGCGCCGGTCTTGCAGGCGTGAAGCCACTCGGCATGGTGTCCCAGCGATTCAGGAATGAACGGGTCGGGCCGCTGGAAATCGGCGAACCGGTCCTCCGGCAGCAGGACATGTTTGCCATAGTCGGACAGTAACATGCCCTTTTCTCCCAGGAAGAGAATCCCGTTTTCCCATTGGGGGATGCCACCCTCTTCCCAGATTCGGGGTTTGTTCCGGCCTTGATACCAATGCAGTTTGAGCGGGGCGCGTTCGCTGCGCGCACCGTACTCAAAGGCGACATGCATCGAGGCGGGCGCAAGTTCAGGATGGGGGGGAGGCCCTTCGGCTTCGACGGTGAGCGGGTAGTCCAGGTCCAGCGCCCAGAAGGGCAGGTCAATGAAGTGGCTGCCGAGGTCGGACATGGTGCCGCTGCCGAAGTCCCACCAGCGATACCACTTCGGACCGGGTACATATACGTCATTGAACGGACGCGCCGGGGCCGGCCCCAGCCACAAATCCCAGTCCAGAGTCTGTGGAACGGGATGTGTCTCGGGTGGACGGTCCTGGACCAATACAATGTCATTGGCTTCGCGCGCCGCTTCTTCGCTGCCGTGCCAACCCCACGCACGCGACACCCAAACATGGACCTCGCCGACCGCGCCGATGGCGCCGGTCTGGATCAACTCGACCACGCGGCGGTAATTGCTTTCCGCGTGAATCTGTGTTCCCATCTGCGTGGCCACATTGGCGTTCGCGGCCGCTTCGCGAATCACGCGCGCTTCCCAGATGCCGTGGGTCAAGGGTTTCTCGCAATAGACATGCTTGCCCAACTGCAGGGCCGGCAAGGTGGCAAAGGCATGCGTGTGCTCGGTGGTGCTTACGACAACCGCGTCGAATTCCTGGGGGTGATCGTAAACCCTGCGGAAGTCCCTTTCTTTTCGGGCTTTTGGAAAATGACGCGCAATCCCCTCCAGGTTTTTCTCGCAGACATCACACAGCACAGTGATATTTTCCGAAGCCACGCCGCCCAGATTGCCCGCACCGCGACCGCCTGTGCCGATGAGCGCGATATTCAGTTTTTCGTTAAGATTCTGTGCGCGGACAATCGCCGGGAAGCCAAATGACGCCGCGCCCGCGGCAAGTACCGAGGTTTTCAGAAACGCCCGACGACCGATGCTTTGACGGGTACGGGAACATAGTGCCGAATGGTTCTCCATGGATGGACTCCTCTTTTGCGGATGTTCAAACTGTTTTACAATTTACCCCATGAACTCCAGCCTGCCAAAGATTTTCTGTTACGGTCAAATCACATAATGCCCGGAAAATCTTCTACGACCGTGTTCCATCGTGCCTGGAAAAAAGCAGTTGCGTCAATTGGTCGGGCGTAACCCGTTGAACAGGCAGGCGGTCTTCCATGTCATCGGAGCATTTCACCACAAGCGTTATGGGCTGACGTTTGAAGGTTACGGTTCCATGCGCAAGTCTCACATCAGGATCAACAAAGAACTCGACGGGATTACCGTCCACCGTGACTTGTTCGAATCCCTGACCACGAGCGCCGAGAAACACGGTATCTTGAAGTCCTGTCGGGCCGTGCAACCGCAGTGTCAGGGTCCGCGAGACGGGGTCCCATTGCTCCGAGATGCGTTTGCCGCCCCATTGGTGATACGCACAGTTTTCGGACACGCCGCGCACATGGAGAAGTTTCATCTGAAAAGGTTTGAGCGTCTGGTTGGAGAGTTGTTGCGATGATTCGCTGCCCTTGGCCACAACGACGGACCGCAGGTTGATGTCGTAAAACGCCACAGGTTTTTCCCACGTGAACAAAGGAATTTCCGCATCGTGGAAAACCACCGAGGTTGTCGCCTCCTTGTCGTTCATGTTGACGAGGACCACCAGCGCTTCGTTCCAGACCTTGTTTTCGTAGATGGTGGCATACGTGCCGGGGGCTGTGGTCGTGAAGAAATCCTGTGACATTGCGAAATAGCGCGGTTGGGATTCGTACATGCCAAAATAATATTGAGCGAGATTACAGGCGCCGACAAAAAGCGCCTCTTCCGGTTTGACGCCGGCGGCATAGGGAAACTTTTCGGGCCAGAGCCGCCAGTCGAGGTAGCAATACTGCCCGCCGCCGGTCAACAGATCGAAGGTATAGGCGACTTCGGCGTTGCAGCGGACCCCCTCACTGTCGCCCGCATAAAGGCTGCCCTGCGCATTCATGTTCTTGAACGAACCGAAGGTGTTCCAGAATGTTTCGACCGAAGAAAATGAATACCCTTCTCCGAAGAGATGAACATCAAAGGCGGAAATCACGGGCAGGGCGAACCCATAACTGCAGTGGCCAATCAGAACCGTATGCGGGCATCGCGCCATGAAGGTCTGCCGGCGCCGCCAGTTCATTTCATGCAACTCGATGAGACAATCGTATATCGGCTCCGGATGGCCGTGCTCCTTCCACAGCGTGCAATTTGCATAGGCGAGGTTGTCATCAATGTACATGCCGTCAATGGAGTACTTTTGCAGCATCTCGATTTTGGTGCGGATGCGATAATCGGCGAGGCTGTTGGGCGAAGCGAGGCACGTCGCCACGAGGTCGCAGTAGGGGTCCATATGGTCCGTGTAGCGGCCGCCATAATTGAATCCCTGCCACAGCGGCCATTTATTCGCCGCCATGAGTTCCTCAACGCCCGGCGCGTTTCGATACATGAGATCGGCATTGGCGGTCCAGACGAAGAGCATGCCCGCGTCATGCACAGTCTTGAGGACGCGGTCGAGTTCATGCGCCGGCGGGCGCGGCAGGCCCGGCGTGCCCAGACGGTGCATCTGAAAAACGGTGAAACCCAGGCGCGCCGCCGTAAGGATTTCCTCGTCCGATGGGTACGGATGGGCCTGATCGCCGATCCAGATGAACATCCGGAGATCGCGCCACCGGGAATGCGGCAGGCGATTCGGGGCCACCGCCATTCCTACGCGGAACCGAAACTCCTCTCCCGCGTGAAGGGTATGGGCTTCGCCCTCGGGGCCGATGTTCATCAGATACTGTGTCATGATCACCGATGCGTCTCCGCTATCCCCCGCATCCACACGCAGCGACGCAGTCTCAACTTCAGCGGGAGAGCGATGCGCACCGCCCCGGTCGGTGAAGATGGCCAGAGCGGCCTCTGCGCCATAGACCTGGAGACAGGATGTGAGCGTTGTCAGGGTGACGGACGATCCCGGTTCCGGCAAGGCGCCCTTGGGACTGTCCATGCCTTCAGTGTCGCGGCGTTTGTGCAGGTATTGGCTGAAGCGCCCGGTCGCGCTCACCTCATATCGCAGCCCACTGCGGATGGTCAAGTCCTGGTCGGGCCGCAGGACAACCGCCGAAACCGCCACACCATCATTGTAGAAAGTATGTTCTACGGCGTAGGGAACGGTTCCCCAGCGACCCTTGGCGTGCAATATCACCCTGCCAGGCTCCATGACACTGATTTCCGTGAGGCCGTCGGCGCTTTCTGCGAGGCTCAGACCATCCAGCCAGAGATCCGCGGGTCCGCGCAGTGTCACGACTTTGTTCCCTTCGCGAATTGCCTCAAGTTCGGCAATGCCGCCCGTTCTTCGGTCAACGACATAACGGAATGTGGGACCCTGGATAATGATGCGGGTATCTTCGCTCGTGCAGGTCAGGTCTTCCGGCGGCAACGGGTCCCGCAGAACTTCGGTAATGGTTCGGCTTACCGGAAAATCCTCCGGGACGGCATCCGCGTTCACAGCGAACGCCGATGCGATGACCATAAAGAATATCAGCGAGCGGTGCATGGCAAAATCTCCCCTTTTTTCCAGGCGTAATCCGGAACCTGTCGGTGCAAAACGCAAACGATCGCACACCAACACATCATACACGGCTTGTATGCAGTTCTTGCGGATAGATACCTTTTTAAGCATAGCACACGCCGTTCAGGTCGTTCTGCTTCCGATCTACCATCACCCGTGCCAGGACATCAGGCATAGACGCCTGGTTGCGTCCCCCTCCGCGGCCATGCATTATACGGGCGTGGTGTTGACAAGGGGGCATTGCCACAATGGAATCAACGGGCGTCCGCAAGGCCGGGAATACCGGCGGCGGATGTTATGGGGCGGTGTATCGAAGAACGGCGGGCGGGACCTGCCCGCGAATGGAGGAATCGGTCAATGGGTATCGAATCAGGCAGCGGACATGGTGTGAACAGTGGCGGCGGGGGATGTCCATTGTTGGGCCGGCGCCAGTTTCTCGTGCGGGCCGGACTGGCCGGGGGCGCGGCGATGGCGCTGAACAGCGGCCTGGTTCAGGTGAGTGCGCGCCAGGTGATGGGCCGTCCCATGTTGCCCGGGGATGGACCGGAGAAACCCCTTATCCGTGTGGGTTTTCTGCAATCGCCCCCCGGCGTGTACCGGGAAATGGGATGGCCGGGCAAGGAATACGATTCCGACGCAAGCCAGGCCCTCTACACCCGGACACTTGAGGAGAGCGCGCAAGCCCAGGGAATTATTCTGAGAATTCAGGATGCCCGAATCGGCGATGACGCGGGCGTGAATGCGCTCCTCGCAAGCGCGCTGGAGGAACGCGCTGCCGGGGTGCTGTTGATTAACATGGAGGCCCAGACCTATGGTGTGCAGGGCATGTACCACTTCCTGAAGCAGCGCGGCGACCGCCGGGAACTGCCGCTGCTTGGTTTCGTGCCTCATGGGACGCTTCACCACGATCCCAGTGATTATGAGCCATTCCGCGCTGCGCCGTACTGTTTCATGGCCGCCAGTGCGGAGATTGGCTGGCTCGCCACCGGCTTGCGCATGTTGAAGGCCCGATGGCAAATGGCGAACACGCGGCTGGCCGTGGTGACGGGCGGCGAGGACCGCGAGCAAACCCTGGAACCTTTGGGAACAACCCTCCGCTATGTGCCGATGCAGCGGTATAAAGAGATTGAAGCGGACGCGCAGGGGGCCGAAGAAATCAAGGAGATTGCCCGCCTGTATCTTGAAAACGCCAAAGACAGGATCGAACCTTCCGAAGAGGAGGTGTTTAATGGCGCCCGCTCCTACGTGGCTGTTCGCCGTCTTCTTGATGAGACGAAGTGCCACGGCGTGGCGATAAACTGTTTTGGTCCGGTCACCGGCCAGGAGATACTGCCGCCCTGCCTGGCGTTCATGCAGTTGCTCAACGAGGGCAGCGTGGGCGTCTGCGAAGCCGACATTTATCCGGGACTGACCCAGTTGCTGAGCCGCTATCTTCTCGACCGGCCCGGATTCCTGCACAATCCCATCCACGACACCACGCGCAATCTCTATGCCGGCGGCCATTGCACGGCACCCACGCGCATGGCGGGTTTTGAGGAGGAACCCGAACCCTACATCCTGCGCAGCCATCACGAAGCCGGTTTTGGCGCTGTGCCCCAGGTGCTGTTGAAGAAAGATCAGCCGGCCACCTTGTGGCGCTTCCTTTCTCCGGAGTCACTCATGATCGCCACTGGAACCATTCTTCGGAATGTGGATACGCAACGCCACGACGGCACCGGCGGATGCCGGACCTCGTTCGTGATGGCGATGGACGACGTGGACGATGTGCGCCAGATTCGCGGACATCATAAGGTCCTGACCTATGGCGACAATCTCCACATGGTCCGCGCGTGGGCTGACCTCGCCGGCGTGAAACTCGAACATATCACCGGCGGTCCCGTCTGATCGCGGCGGAAAATACAGGTGCAGGCCTCTCCAAGGCGCACTCCTTCGGAGTGTCAGACCTTCAGGCCGGAAAGGTCAACCTCCAGGCGTTTATTCTCCTTGAGCAATTCAGCCATGGTCATGCGGGTCTTGCGTGCGGCGGCTTCCCGTCCGAGAATGGTGACGAGACAGCCGTCTATGGAGCGCCGAACTGTCGGGTTCTCGTGGCGCCCGTGGACGATGTCGTCATGAAACGTGGCGATGTTGCGGAGGGCGCCGTCGGTGTAGAGGTTGTTGATGTTGCCGCCTTCGAATTCCTTGGCACCGCCGCGTAGAAAGGCGCTTCCCCAGTAGTTGATCTGGGCGTGGGCTTCGGTGCCATACACCTGACACGTGAGGGCGCTCTGGGCCTTGTTGGGCAAGGCCACCGCCGCGTGGTTCAGCACGAGGCCGTCATCAAACTCGTATACGACCGAACAGACATCCCGCGAGTCGCCGTGTGGGGCCGGGCGGCAAATACGGGACGCGCCCGCGGCTGCCACCGGGTTCCTGCCGATGACCCACAGTGCGGCGTCAATGGCATGGATGTCATAGTTGACGATGTAATCGCCGCCCAGCGCCGCGTCGTTTACCCAGATCAGGTTCCTGAGCCGGCTCTCAATGGTGGCCGTCTTTGGCGGATCCTCAAAGCCGCCGCCATAGCCGTAAGTTTGGACGTAGGCAAGATTGCCAACGCCGCCATCCAGGATGCGCTGCCTGATTTCGATGTTGATGGGGTCCGTGGGCATCTGGTAGTCCACCAGGAAGCAGCGATTTTTCCGGGCGGCCTTTTTGGCCGCAGCGTCAATCGCCAGACAGCCGGGCGCATCAACCGCCACCGGCTTGGCCATGTACACATGAAGCCCGGCGTTGCAGGCGGCTGTGACGTGTTCCGGGAAGAAGTACGGAAGCGCTTCGAGAAAGACGGCTTCAATACCGCTTTCAATGACGCCCTGGTAGCCCGAAAGGCCGGAGAAACAACGCTCGCCTGGCACATTGATCTGTTCCCCGAAGCCTTGCGCGATTTCCGGAAAGTAATCTGCAACGGCGGTAATCTCATAGCCGCCGTGGTCGCGCACCATTGTGGCGATCATCCGTCCGCGTCCGCCCAAGCCGACCACGCCGGCTTTGATGCGGGCGTTGGCTTGACTACCCAAGGCGGATGACGCCGCCATGACGAGAAAGGACGACGCGGCCGTTTGCCGAACAAACCCGCGCCGGGTAATGCGTTCAGAAGGATTCTCCCTGGAATTCATAGCGTCGCTCCTTTGGCTTATTGTTTCCATGTGTCTTTGAGTCTATGCGTCTGTATGGATGGTGATCAATCTGGATGTCCATTTAATTCGGCCGGGCCTTCTGGTGTTCGAGCCAGTCTTCGTTGAACATTGTGTGCATGATCGAATAGCGGCGGTATGTGTAGAGCAGATGGACCATGCCGTCCGAAGCCTGGATGATGCTGGGGTAGGAAAACTCGCCCCAGTCGGTGGCCAGGGTAATCAGGCCGCCCCAGGTTTCGCCGTCATCGCGGGATTGCACGATGACCATGGGATACCGCGAGCCGGTCTCGGTGTCGGTGTAGACGTGCAGCACCCGTCCGCTCCGGAGTTTGACACAGGCGATTCCGGAACCGGGGTTGCGCAGGTCCGTCGCGGTGATGCGCGTCCATGTGTGGCCATGATCGGTTGAGATGCTTTTCATCGTGCGCGGGCTGCTGCGCATGAGACAGAGCAGATCGCCGTTGTCGCGCACAATCACGGTGGGTTGGCTTGCACCCCGGATGAAGCCCCGGCGCGACCATTCGCCGGTAGTCTCATCAAGCACCAGTAGAAACGAGCCGCTGCCTTCGCCCTCCACGTTCCCGCTGATGGGCAGCGCGAAGGCGCCGTCGGCAAGCGTCACAGGCGTATTGCGCGGCAACCAGCCGTAACTTCCGGCGATTTCGGTGTCTTCGCTCCAGGTGTGGCCGTTGTCTTCGGAGGTGCGCACGAGCAGACGACAATCGCTCCAGCCTGATCCGCGTCGCTTCGGCCATGTGCCCTCCATCCTGCCCCAAATGATGTACATGCGCTTGTCAGGCCCCTGGAAAACAACGGCATTGCCGGGTGGTTGTCCGTGGTTTACAAGCACGCGCTCCGGCATCGTCCACACCCACTCGCCGCGCTTCAGTCGCGCCATGTACAGCGCCTGGTCCTCTGCCGACTCATAACTTCCGCCGTACCATAGGGCCAGAATATCGCCGTTCGGCGCTTCCGCCACAGTGGAGCAGTGGTGCACCGCCGCGCCGGGAATCTCTTGGAAGATGAACTGGCTGCGAAACATCGGCAGTCCGTAACGGTTCCTTATCTCGCGCTTTGGGCCGGGCGCGTCAATGGGCGTTCCTGCCGCCGGCGTCTGGGGGACGTCTATTGTCCTGCCCTTGAGGTATTGCGTCACGGCGCGTTCAAGCCCCGGCTCTTCGACAGTGCCGCCGAGGCCGCCCCTGTAAAGAAGTTTGGCGTGATTGTCGAGCAGGAAGAACTCCGGTGTCACGGATGCGCCGAAGGTTTCCCGGACCTTCCCTGTCACATCGCGATAAATCGGAAATATCGCACCGAGATTCGTGCCAAACTTTCGTAATTCATCGCCGCTTTCCGCCGGATTCGCGCTGACGCCGATGAAGAGAATGTTGAATCGGTTCGCCTCGTGAATCTCGTTTATCCGCGTCATCTGCGGCTCGGTTGTTTCACAGCGGGATGACAGGAAGACCAGGACCGTTCCCTTGCGCGTGTCATAATTGTCCATGTGTCGCTCGAAGCCGTCGAGCGTCTCGAACGTCACTGCCGGCGCTTGTTCCCCGAGGTCAAGTGCCGTTGCCGTTGCGCATGCAGACAGAACCCTTGTGATCAGCATGATTACAGTGATATCCAATCGCATGGTTACTCCCCTTCCAGTTCAGAGTGCACTGTCCAATATCCGTCAATATCCCCTATTTGAACGGGGGTTTTCCAATTTCGGATTCGCGTGACCATCGAATTGCGAATCTGCTGATTTGTCGCAGGAATTTTCGTGTGCGGGGTATGAGATGCCCTGGGAAAATCTCCGGGCAATCAGGAATTACCCTGCCGTGTCCCATTAATGATGGTGCCCTCGGGATGATTATTTCCATCCGCTGTGATTGGGTTATTATGGGATCAACGCTGCAACACCTGTGGGAGCAATTGGCAATGGACAGACTGTTTTCAAAAACGACGATCCTTTGCGCTGTTGCGCTGCTGCACTTGACCATAATCCAAGGCATGGCGTACGGTGCGGTGTATATGGCGAACGGCATCAAGGTCGGCGAGGTTCACCAGGACCGCGCGATTGTGTGGACGCGCCTGACACGCGCGCCGGAACGCAATACCGACGGCCTGCCCTTCCCTGAAGTGGATGGCGGCCGCAACGCAGGGGCTGACCTGAGCACCGCCGACCTGACCGGCGGCCATCCTCTGGACGCCATGGAGGGAGCAACGCCGGGCGCGGCAGGTCTGGTGCAAATCGCCTGTTGGCCGGCGGGGAAACCTGAAGAGACGAAGCAGACACCCTGGTTGCCAGTATATCCGGACCGGGATTTCACACGACAGCACCTTCTGGACAATTTGCAACCGGCGACAGTTTACGAGGTGCGGGTGCAAGGAAAATCCGATGCGGAAAGTGAGGTTTCCTGCAGTGTGGAAGGACGTTTCAAAACATCTCCGCCGCCCGGGGATCCGGCGACGGTTTCGTTTGTCGTTGTTACCTGCGGCGATTATCCGCGCCGCGACGATCCGGAAATGGGCCACAAAATCTACGACGCCATGCTCCGGCTGAATCCCGATTTCTTTGTGCATACGGGCGACATCGAGTATTACGACAAACCGCTGCCGTGGGCGCCGAATCAGGAACTGGCCCGATTCAAATGGAACCGAATGTTCGCCATGCCCTATCAACGTAAATTTCACTGCAACGTGACCGGTTATTTCATGAAAGACGATCATGACACGTTGCGAAACGATTGCTGGCCGGGGCAGAGGTACGGGCAACTCACCTGGGAACAGGGATTGTCCATCTTCAGGGAACAGGTGCCCATGGGGGAGAAAACATACCGAACCATACGCTGGGGCAGGGATTTACAGGTATGGCTGGTGGAAGGGCGCGACTTTCGCAGCCCCAACACCATGCCGGACGGTCCGGACAAGACCATCTGGGGCGCGGAGCAAAAGGCGTGGTTCAAACGCACTGTCGAGGCATCGGACGCGACATTTCGGGTGTTGATAAGCCCAACGCCCGTTGTCGGACCGGACCGTGAGAACAAGGCGGACAATCATGCCAACAGCGCCTTTGCGCACGAAGGCAACGAATTGCGACGGTTCATGGCCTCCATGAAGAACATGATCGTCATCAATGGCGACCGCCACTGGCAATACGTTTCCGTTGACAATGAAACCGGTTTGTATGAATTCGGCACCGGCCCGTCGAGCGATGAACATGCCGGCGGCTGGAAAGAGGACGATTTCCGCCCTGAGCACCGGTATCTCAATCTCAAAGGCGGTTTCCTGCATGTCACGGTGACGCGCGAAGGCGGCGTGCCCAGGATGGTGTTTCGGCATTGCGGCGTTACCGGCGATGTGTACAATGAAGTCGCGCTGCCTGCTGTTCAATAGCGAAGGGTATGGTGAGGCTCAGGGGTTCTTCAGCAGCCAGGCTTCCGTCAGTCGCGAGTGCTCGCGCCAGTTGAGAGTGACCGCTTCCTCCGGGGCGCCGTGCCATGTGATGACGAGGAATCCGTCCTGATACAGTTCCTTTGGGATGGGGAAATGGATGAATTCTCCGATTTGTTTCACGCCTTCTTCCATCCGCTGCAATGGTTCCCCATTGGCGAATACGCGTGGGTTGCGATAACCTGTCACACGCAAAAGGTATGTGGCCTTGGGGTCCAGGCCGTTGTAGCGCAGGCCTGTCCCTGTGTCCTGGTAACTGACCCATGAGGGCCGCCGTCGCGTCCATCCGTCGTCCCACCACATGAAACCGGCATTGTGGTTGCGTTCCATGAGCGGGTCGGTGGTCAGGTCTTCGCTGCGAATGCGGCGGGGGTTCTTCCACACATTTCCGATGTCGTCATAGAAACTGCCGGGACCGGGATGTTCCCATGTGGCGATGGCAACGATGCGCGCGGTTTTCTCCGCGTCGCTGTCAAGTTCCCTGATCTCCTTGAACTGGTCCTCCACCCACCATCTGCTGTTCAGGGGATAGTGAATGAAATCGAGAATACAGCCGCGCTCATAGTGGCAGGCTTTGTAGCGTTCGACGCTCGTTTGCAGGCCGATGTTCTCAAAAAGGGCGTCGCAGTACTTCACGATCGTCTGATGGTAATCCGGCAGAATCCGTTGTGTTTCCGCTTTGTTGTAGATGGCAAGGGCGGCGTCCATCGCCGCGTCCGGATTCTCCTGCGCCAGTTCGAGCATGGCTTTGTTTGCTTCCAGTTCCAGTTTGTGTTCATAAATCAGGCGATGCCGGGTATAGGCGTCGTAATAAGCGCGGAGCATGCAGCACTGCCACCGCCAGTTGTTCTGCAAGTGTGCCGCATGTTCGCTATCCATTTTCCTCCAATGGGCGAGCGTCGCATCCACGGCTGCATTTTCGTACAGCGGTCCGCGCCAGTTTTGTTCGAGTTGAATGATGCCGTCCGCCGCGCTTTCGGCCAGGTCCCGCCCGAAGAAGCAGCAGGAGTACTCGATCAGGATATCGCGCACATCGCGGGTTGTATCCCATCCCAGCATGCTCCAGACGATTTTGTTTACATCGTCATTGATGCCGTCAGAGTAGGTGATGAACCCGTCGGTAGATGGGGCGAATTCGTTGTGGACAAGGCCATAGCGCAACGGTTCCGGATTGATTGGCTCGCGGCCCAGCGTGGCGTTGTAGGCGGGGTCCCACCACGGCGTCGGGTACTGGCTGCGGATGGTGTGCGTGATGTCGGGGTAATGACGCAGTTTATAGCGTTCGGGCAGGCGCCGGCGCGTCGGAATGAGCGGCGGCGCACCCGGCCCCATGACCATGCCCGCGAACCATGATGGCTTTTCGCGGTCAAGGTATTCGAAGATATACTCCGTCATTGCCGCGTCGAACCACTGAAGCGACAACCATATCTTTGCGTTCGGGTGTGTTTCGGCGAGCAGCGCCGCCAAATCTTCCAGGAAGGGCATCACGTATTCGGGGTGATTCCGGCCCGGGTCGCCGCCGGGGAAGAATACGCCGTCAATTCGTGGCGCATCGCGGTACAGCCTTGCGTGTTCCTCCAGGTGTTTGGCGCGCTTTTCCGCGTCGCCGAGGTGGAACTCGGCGGGGGTCCAAATCCAGTATTCGAGATCGTAGCGGGCGCAGATCGCACTCACCGCCACGTTCATGTCATGCCGGGGGATGGGAAAGTGCGGGCTGACCCGGTCATCCTGAAATGGAATCTGCTCGATGGCATTGGTTCCGAAGACGACCAAATCGCGGATGTACTGCTCATAGGTTTCGGTGGTCCAGGCGTCATAACTGTTGGATTGATACCGATACCCCAACTGATGACCACGAAGGGGGTATTCGGGCGCGGTCGCCACGTCGAGTGGTTCCCGCAAGGACGCCTCCCCGGGCAACCAGTCGAAACTTCTCAGGAGATGACCCGCACCGAACATCGCGCCGCGTCCATCCGCGCCGATAATCCAGATAACGGGCTGTGCGCCGGAAAGGTCTGTCACGATCCGATAGCCTTCCGGCTTCGCCTCGGGAAGGTCCTGTCCGTTGCGTGCCGGCACGACCCGACCCGCCAACAAGGCGTTATCCCTCGTTGTAATCGCGATTACCGCCCCCTTTGCGGGCCACTGCGTAACAAGTTCCCACGAAAGCCCCGCCCTTTTCTTCATTTCTTCCACCAGAATGACACCCGCCATCTGCTCGGCAGGAGAAACGCCACCCGAACGCACAACGACTGCGGTTTCTCGGAGGTCAATCGCCATTACCGGCCCGGTCGCCGCAACAACCCCAAACAACACAACCAACGCCATTTGACACATGTTCATAGTTCCCTGTCATGTAATATGGCATGCTTTCAAAAACACCCGCTGCGTTCCTGTTTCTGCCAACGTGACCAACCTGTCACCCCCAAAACCCTCTTCAACTTGGTCATTTTGTACGCGTATCCAATCATATAGACTTCAACGCAATGAATCCACATACGAATCGCGCCATCTGAAATCTTGCCGGGAGACAAATCGTCGAGACATTTGCGATCTTATCGAACAGAACAATGCAAGGGAGGTCGAAGGGCGGGCACGACGTTGTTTTTCGCTGAAACGCCAGGCAACACGGAATCATTTGAAATAGGCTTCAACGCAATGAATCCAAACGGGGTGCTGCAAAATAGCGCAGTCGTGCTTGAATGCTGGATTCACCTTCGATAGTATCGAGGTTTGGGTGTAGGGCGTGGGTATCCAGAACGAATCCCAATGGAAGGGAGTTACATCATGTTGGTTAGCCTTATTTTTCTATCGGTTTGCGCGGCGCTTGGCATTTCCGGTTTGGCCTATGCCGAGGAAGCGCCGCACGAAGGCGGGACATCAAGAGAGTATCATGTTTCCGTCCATGGCGACGATGCCAACGATGGGTCTCCGGCCAGCATGCTGCGGACCATCTCGGCGGCGGCGCTGCGTGCGCAGCCGGGCGATGTCATTACGGTGCATGAAGGGGTATACCGCGAGCGGGTTGCGCCGCCGCGCGGTGGAGAATCCGACACAAAACGCATCACCTACCAGGCGGCTCCCGGTGAACGCGTCGAGATTAAAGGGTCGGAAATTGTGACGGGATGGGAATGGGTGGCGTATGACACGTGGAAAGTGGTGCTGCCCAATGCGTTTTTCGGCGATTATAATCCTTACAGCGACCCGATTCGCGGCGACTGGTTCAATCCCTTGGGGCGCAAACACCATACCGGCGCGGTCTATCTTGACGGGCACTGGCTGGTCGAGGCAGCCGTGTTGGATGAGGTCATGCAGCCCGCGGGAACCATTCCTTCGTGGTACAGTCCGGGAGGACAAAACTATTTGCTGAACGTGGCGTGGCTGCGGCCCGGCGCGGCAGACGCCCGGCGGATTCAAGCGCCGGACTTTGCCGAGAAAAGCGGCACGCAGAATGCCCCCTGCTCGGAAGGCGGGGAATGCATCGGGTTTATTCTGCATGGGCATTGGGTCAGATATACGGACGTTGATTTCAAGCAGAATACCACCTCGATGGAAATCCGCGCCGCGTCGGCGAGCGACGGCGGTCTCATCGAGATTCGCTTGGATGGCCCGGACGGGGACCTGCTGGGCGTGTGCACCGTGCCGCACACCGGGGGGTGGCAGGAATGGGCCAGTTTCAAGGCCGAGATAAAGCCGGTGAGCGGGGTCCAAACGCTGTGTCTCGTGTTCAAGAACGCCGAACCTGAAGACAGGCCCACCGACGTCTCATTGTGGTACGCCGAGGTGGCCGCGGAGCATACCACCATCTGGGCGCAATTCAAGGGGGTGAATCCCAACGATCGTCTGGTGGAAATCAATGTGCGCAAGGCGGTTTTCTATCCCGAAAAGCCGTTCATCAACTACATCACCGTGCGGGGCTTTTCGATGAAACACGCGGCCACGCAATGGGCGCCGCCCACGGCCGAGCAGATCGGATTGATCGGAACCCACTGGAGCAAGGGGTGGATCATCGAGAACAACGATATCCGTTATTCAGTCTGCACCGGCGTGACGCTGGGGAAATACGGCGACCAGTGGGACAACACTTCCGCCGACACCGCCGAAGGCTATGTCGAGACCATCCATCGCGCACTGGAAAACGGCTGGAACAAGGACACCATCGGCGGCCACATTGTGCGGAACAATACCATTTCACACTGTGAGCAGGCGGGGCTGGTCGGCAGTCTCGGCGCGATTTTCAGTACGATTACCGGCAATACCATCCATGATATCCATGTGCGGCGTCTGTTCACCGGGGCGGAGATGGCGGGGATAAAAATCCACGCCGCGATTGATGCGGAAATCAGCGGCAACCATATCTATCGGTGCAATATGGGTCTGTGGCTGGATTGGATGGCGCAGGGCGCGCGCGTATCGCGGAATCTGTTTCACGATAACGCGGGACAGGATTTGTTTGTCGAGGTGAACCATGGGCCGCTGCTTGTGGACAACAATCTCTTTCTCTCGAAAAAATCCGTCCTGTCCCTGTCGCAGGGCACGGCCTACGCGCACAATCTTTTCGCCGGCAACATTCACATTCTCGGCTTCGACGCGCGGATGACCCCGTTCCATAAGCCGCACTCGACGGAACTCGCGGGCATGCACAACAATCCCTGCGGCGATGACCGCTATTACAACAACATCTTTGTGCGTTCCCGAGGTTTGAACGCCTGCAAGGCAAAGGATTTTCCATCCTTCCTGGGCGGCAATGTTTATCTCGCGGGCGCGGAACTGTCAGAACATGAAGAGGCGGCTTTGGGGTTGCAGGACCATGACCCGGGTCTTGTCCTGACCCACAAATCGGAAGGGTGCCATCTTGAAATCACACTTGACGCCGCCCGCATCCAGGAATGCCGACGGCCCCTTGTAACTACCGACTTGCTGGGAAAAGCGAAGGTTCCCGACCTGCCCTATGTCAATCGCGACGGGTCGCCTGTTCGCATTGCCACGGACTATTTCGGAGGATATAGAAACGAAGACAATCCGTTTCCCGGTCCGTTCGAACTATCCGACACGGGAAAATACACATTGAATGTATGGCCCATCGGGGCTTCGGAGTGAACCACTGCGGCAATCACCTGCACGCCGTCATAAGCGTTCGCGGCTAATGGAGGGCAAAACAAGAAATTGTTCCTATTTAATCCTGTTTATTCTTGTCTGCGCCGAAAAGGTGACAGGCAATATGGTGCGTGCCTTCAAGGGTTGTTGAGGCGGGGCGCCGGTACTTGCATTGCTCCATGCGTTTGGGACAGCGCGGCTGGAAGGGGCAGGCGGCGTCCGCATCGCCTGCGCCGGTTTCTTCGACGGCGGGAGCGGCCTTGACCTCCCACCGGCGGTCAGGATCGGGCGCGGGGATGGATTCGATGAGGAGTTGGGTGTAGGGATGCCGTGGATTGCCCAGCACCTCGTCCACGGGGCCGCTTTCCACCAGCGCGCCCTGGTAGAAAATGTGAATGTCGTCGCTGATCTGGTAAGCGGTGCTGAGGTCGTGCGTGATATAGAGAAACGAGATGCCATCCTCGTCACGCAGTCGCTGCATGATGTCGAGGATCAGCGAACGCAGGGATGCGTCCACCATCGAGACGGGTTCGTCGGCCACGATCAACCGGGGCGCCATGAGACAGGCGCGGGCGATCATGACGCGCTGACGCTGCCCCCCGCTGAGTTGGTGCGGATGCTTGCCGAGCACGTCATCGGACCGCAGTCCCACCTTGTCGAGCGCCTCGACGATGCGTGCGCGGGCGTCGCGTCGGTTCGCGGCGATGCGAAAACGCCGCATGACCAGATGGAAGATGTGATCGGTATGGTAGAAGGGATTGAAGACCGCATAGGGGTCCTGAAAGACGGCCTGAACCGCGCGCCGATACTCGAACCGTTCCCCCCGTGACATGGTGGCCACGTCCCGCCCGCGAAACAACACCCGACCCTGGTCCAGCCATACGAATCCAAGCACCGCCCCGGCCAGGGTGGATTTGCCGCTGCCGCTTTCCCCCGCCACCGCCGTGATCCGCGGCGGTTTTCCCGACAGTGTCAGCGACACATCCCGCAGCGCCGTGACGCGCCGCCCGGCACTCAGGAACCCGCCGCCGTAAACCTTCACGGCATCACGCACTTCGAGGAGGGGCGCGCCGTGCGTTGTTTCGTTTTCGCGGTTATTCGTCATGGCGATGACAAGCCATCCAGTGATTGGGCGCACATTCGCGCAACGGGGGTATTTTCTTCTCGCACTGCGGCCCGATGCACCCACAGCGCGGGGCGAAGGGGCATCCCGGGGGCAGGTTGCGCAGGTCGGGCGGGCCGCCGGGAAACACGCGCAATGCCTTCTTGACCTTTATCGAGGGCACCGACTCGATCAACTGTTGCGTGTAGGGGTGCATGGGCCGGCCGAAAATGGCGCGGGTGGGCGCGATTTCGACCATGGCGCCCGCATACATCACGGCCACGCGGTCGGTCAGTTGCGCCATGAGGCCCATATCATGGCCGATCAGGATCATGGCGTTGCCGAGGGTGTTTTTGATGTTCAGGAGGTTCATGGCGACCAGGCGCTGCACGACCACGTCGAGGGCGCTGGTCGGCTCGTCGGCAATGACCAGCGGCGGATTGAGCGCGACGGCCATGGCGATGCACACGCGCTGTTTCATGCCGCCGCTGAGTTCATGGGGAAACAGGTCGCCGACCCGTTCCGGCAGTCCGACCAGGTCCATCAGTTCGCCGATGCGCGCGCGCAGCGCCGCGCGGCCGTTTGCATTGGCGTGGGCGGCGATGGCGTCGGCCAGTTGGCGGCGGATGCGCATCACGGGGTTCAGGGCGTTCATCGCGCCCTGCGGGATCAGGGCGACGCGCCGCCAGCGGAAGGCGCGCAGCGCGGCCGGGCCGAGTTTCAATACGTCGGTATCATCCAGCAGGACGCGCCCGCCCACTACGCGGCCCGGCGGCTGCAAGAGCCGCAGGATGGCCATCGCCGTGGTGCTCTTGCCGCAGCCCGATTCGCCCACCAGCCCCAGAATCTCCCCCCGATGCACGTCAAAACTTATCCGGTTCACTGCAACCACCGGCGCCGGCCCCGTGTCGTAATGGACGAGGAGGTCTTGAATGCGCAAGACGAGGGGCGGCTTCTGTTCCGGATTCATTGGCCGCCTCCGGCGCGGCGCAGCCGCGGGTTCACCAGTTCGTCCAGGCCGATGGCGATGAGAAACAGACCAGTGAAGATCAGCATCAGCATCAGGATGGGGAGGCCCCACCACCACCACATGCCGCGCAGGATGGCCGCGCCGCGAATGGCGTAGAAGATGGTCATGCCGAGGGTGGGCACCCGACTCGGCCCAAGCCCCAACGCTTCGAGGCCGGTGGCGGCGAGAATGTTGCCGGACACGCCGGCGGTGAAACTGGCCGCGATGTACGGCAGCAGGTTCGGCAGCAACTCGAAGAACATGATCTCGAAAGATGACGCACCCGACAACCGCGCCATCTGCACATAGCCGCGCTCGCGCAGGCTCAGCACCTGCGCGCGAATCACCCGCGTCGTGCCCGGCCACGCGAACAACGCGAGCAACAGCCCCATGCTCTTGATGTCAATTTCGGACACGTAGGACGAGATGACGATCAGCACGGCGAGGGAGGGAATGGTGATAAAAGCGTCCGAGCAGATACGGATGACCGCGTCCACCCAGCCGCCCAGGAAACCGGCGGTCATGCCGAGCAATACGCCCATGACCATGCCGATGGCGGCGGCGATAAGGCCCACCAGCATCGAATTGGGCGTGCCCGTAATCAGCAGGGCGAGCATGTCGCGCCCGCTGCTTTCCGTGCCCAGGGGATGCGCGGTCTGATAGGGCTGGAAGCCGGGTCCGGGCGGATTGAAGCCGACGGGCGGCAGGTTAAGCGGACACGAGGCGACCCGCGCCTGTGTCACGTCCCAAAATACGCGCCCCAGCAGCCCGAAAAGGACCACTGCCAGGATGATCGCCATGCCGGCGACCAGTTTTGCGTTGGCCCATGCAAGCCGTTGCCGTGCGAATATCGCTGTCGTGTTATTGGCGTTCATAGCGGATTCTCGGATCAATGAGCGGATAGATAAGGTCAATGACGAATACCGCGACCGCCACGCCGCAGATCAGCACAAACACAATGCCCTGTATCAGCGGATAATCGTTGTTCACGATGCCCTGGTAGAGCAGGTAGCCCATGCCGGGATACGTGAAGATGTATTCGACGATGATGGATCCGCCGGCAATGGCGCCGATGGACAGCGCCAGCGAGGTGACCTGCGGCAGGATCGCGTTGCGCACGCCATACAGCCAGAAAATGCGGGCCGGGCGCAGTCCTTTCGCTTCAGCCAGGATCATGTAATCCTCGCCGGCGTTGCCGATCATCATGGCGCGCATCCCCAGCGCCCAGTGGCCCATGCTCGTGAGGACCACCGCGCAGGCGGGCAAGGCGCCGTGGTGGATGACACTGGCGGCGAATTCCCAACTCAGTTCCGGCGCAAGCCCCCGCGCATAGGCCCCGGCGAAGGGGAAAAGCCGCAGCCCGAAGGCGAACACGTAGGTCAGCAGAATGCCCAGCATGAAGGCCGGGATGGCGGTGAAACACATGGTGAGCGGCAGGGTCATGCGCAACAGCCGGGGCGTGGGCCGCCACCCCAGCAACGCGCCGATGGCGATGCCTGTCGTGAACGAAATCAGCGTGGCGAGGGTGAGCAGGCCGAAGGTCCACGGCATGGCGCGCAAGATCATCTCCTCGACCGTGGTCGGGAAATAGGCCATGGAATAGCCGAGGCGGAATCGGAACGAGTTGTGGAGATAGCGTAGATACTGGACCGGGAGGGGCGCGTCCAGCCCGAACCGCTCGCGCCACGCCGCGATGATCTGGTCGCTCTGCTCGACGCGGCCCGCCTGCGCGGCCAGCCGCGAGACCATGGCCGCGACAGGGTCGCCGGGGGCCAGTCTCGGGATGATGAACATGAGCGTCAGCCCCAGCCAGACCGTGATCACAAACATGCCGAAGCGTTGGATCAGGTATGCCTTGCTGATGCCGCGCATGGGCTAACGCTCCCTGTCCGGGGTGTTTCCGGTTTCGCGCGCCAGCGCCGCTTTCGATGCCTCGCTTTTCCGCAGCCGGTGGATAATCATATGGGTGGTTTGCCACCACAGGCAGGGGTGCTGGTAGTTGTTGTTCGCGCTGGGCCAGCCTTCCCAGAAAGTCGGGTTGAAGGGCAGCAGTTTCCGCGCCTGGGTGATGGGGATCACCGGCAATTCATCCAGCCAGATGCGCATGGCTTCAATAAAAAGCCGGTCCACGCGCGGGTCGTCCAGCGGCAATCGGCCCATCTCTTCGACCAACACGGTATAGGCGTGATTCTCCCATCGCCAGCAGTTGAACTGGGCGCGTTCGTCCACGGGTTTCAGCCAGTATGCGCTGAAGGTGTCGAGCGAACTCCACGGCTCGTTAATCGATCCACAAGTCATCCAGCCCATCTGCGCCTCGAACTGGCCGTACTGGAATTTGTCGGCCCAGGTGCCGCCCGCCTCGTTTCTGTGGGTGGCATTGACGCCGACGGCCTGTAATTGCTCCACGAGCACCTGGGCGATACGCTGCTTCTCGATATACGCCTCATGCGTGGTGATCGCCAGGCTCAACGTCCTGCCG
>CALEDJ010000032.1 GCA_937951485.1 uncultured bacterium | reverse complement strand
AACGTCGCGGTTGGTGGCGGCGATGACGCGTACGTCGACTTCCTTCGTCTCGGCCGACCCTACTCTTTCGAATTCCCCTTCCTGAAGAACTCGCAGGAGCTTCGTCTGCAGGTTCGCATCGAGTTCGCCGATTTCGTCGAGGAAGATCGTGCCTTGGTGGGCCAATTCAAAGCGTCCTTTGCGCTGCTGCGTCGCCCCGGTAAATGCGCCCTTTTCATGGCCGAACAACTCGCTCTCGATCACCGATTCCGGCAGGGCCGCGCAATTGACACGGATGAACGGTTTTGAAGCGCGCGAACTGTTGTAGTGAATGGAATGCGCCACCAGTTCTTTGCCTACGCCGCTCTCCCCCCGGATCAGGACCGTCGCGTCGCTTTTCGCCACTTGCGCAATCAGGTCATAAACCGTCTGCATGGCGCCGGAACGCCCGATCATATTTGAGGGTCGGAATTTTTCGCGGAGTTGATGCTGTAACCGCTCGTTTTCTTTCAGCAATTTATCGCGCTCTTCCAGAGATTGCCGACGCAGCATCAGGGCGCGCGCGATCATCGAGGCGATGATGGACATCAGGCGCACGTCTTCGTCCAAGGACACATCCTCGCTGAAAATGCGGTCCGCGCTCAGGGTGCCCAATACAACGTTTTCCATCTTGATGGGCACACAAATAAACGATATGTCCTCTTTATTGAGACTTTTACGTGCCTGGGTGCGGTTCAGAAAACTCGGTTCCTGAGAGACCCGAGGCACCACCATCGGGCGGCCCGACTGCGCCACGCGGCCCACAATCCCTTCGCCGGGTTTGTAGCGCCCTCGTTGTAATTCGTTGCTGGACAGTCCATGCGCCGCCTCTATCCGTAACTCCCCCATTTCTCGATCCAGGAGGGTAATGGTGCCCCGCAGCATACCAGTGTGCGCAGCAATCGCCTTCAGTACCGGTCCCAACTCGTCGCGGAGGTCAAAAGTCCGGTCCAGAATCTGCCCGATCTCAAAAAGCAATGAGAGTTCGGTAAGTTCCCGCCTGACTTTCGGATTTGTATCCAACATAGACCCGCCAATCTGGAAAATTACCGGTTTTCCCGCAAAAAAACACATGAAAAGATACCACATTGTAGGATTATGGGGGATCCGATGTCAAATGAAGCGCAGAATTTCGGAAAACGGAACGACAGGGGCTGGGAAGAGAAAGACTGGAACGACAAAAAGACCTGAAGGACAACAGGGACAGCGAGGACAAGAAGGACACAAAGAAGACAGTGGAAACAGTGGTGTCCAAAACAGGTTATTTCCCCTCACCCCACCCCTCTCCCAGTGGGAGAGGGTATATATGGTGAAACCTGAGGCATGCTGTCGCTCCCTCTCCCTTTGGGAGAGGGTATATATGGTGAAACCTGAGGCATGCTGTCGCTCCACTGCGCAAACACCCGTCATACGACAGTAGGTGTATACGGCGAAACGTGAGGCATGCTGTCGCTCGCTCTCCCTCCGCGACAGGGTATATATGGTGAAACCTGAGGCATGCTGTCGCTCCCTCTCCCTTTGGGAGAGGGGTGGGGTGAGGGGAAAGGTTAATATGACAAAAGGCTTTTCTCAGAACTCAGAATGTTTTGGACCGCACTGAGGTGGAAAAAAATGTTGCATGGAATCAGTGGGGCATCGCCGCATGAGACTAATCGTCTTTTCCGTCTTTGTTGTCCTCGCTGGGAAGTTGCCCCTCTCCCCTATTTCCACCGGAATCGAATAGTGGCGAGTCCACGTGCGGGCACCGTCACCGGCATGCCGCCCTCTTTGGTCAGGGCAATCGGCGCTTCGGGGTCCTCGTTCAGGTTGCAGCGGTGCGCTTCCTTTACTTTTTTGGCGAGAAAGATGCATTCGTCGCGGGGCACATCGAAGGGATTCCAGAGGCGGATTACGCCGCCATTACCGTCCTGGGCGGGCTTGATGGCGGTGACGAACGACTTGCTGCCTTCGCCCAGATACAGGAAGGAATAGTCTTCAGGCAATGTCGCGGCGCAATGGGTACGCACGCCGACCTGGTGCTCGGCCACGCTGCGCAGGGCCAGCCCCCGGTCCAATGGTCCGGCAAACGCCCACAACTGGTAATCAAAGCGCATTGTTTGCTGCAACTGCCCGTCCGGCTCCCCGGCGGTCATGACGGTCTGACCGGTCGCCCGGAACAACGTGAGCGCAAGGGTGCGGTCGGGTGTCGCAAAGACCTCGTATTCGTGAAGACCCCAGGGCACCAGCGCGGCGAAGCCGCCGTCGGCGTTCAAGACGCCGCAGAGATAGGTGAACGCCTTTTCCGGGTTGATCCGTTCCTGCCAGTGGGCGGATTCGGGAGGAATGGCGATCTCGCGTTCGACAATGGCGAAAGGGGTTTTGGCGAAGGAGGTGTCGGTGAGGATGCCGGTGGGGAACAGGACGCGAAGGCGATGGTCCTTCACCGTGTTGTTTACCACAGTGTGGACACGCAAGCATGAGGACCCCTTTTCGACGGAGAGGAAGTCGGTGACCTGCATCGGGACGCGGGTCGCGCTGCGCGCATACGCAGGCATTTCCACGTGGTCCGGTAACAGGAATTCGCGCTCGATGCGGAAGGTGGTGCGCAGGGGTCCATTTTCGGTCACGGCCACCGCGACATGGTTGCCCGGCCCGCGATACACGATGTCATTGACCAGCGGCCCCCGGGTCCAACCGTCGCCTGCGTCACCGCTGTCTTCATAGGCGAACAGCCCATCGAAGGTGCGGTTGAACGCCTCGTGGCGCATGGCGGCAGTGCCGTCGCGGTTGACGGATACGCTGATCAGGCCATTGGACGCGGAGAGCGGACCGGTCATGAGCGTTCCATAGTTGCGGGTCGCTTCGTCGGTGGGTTCCACGCGGAAGCCGGTGTAGCCGCAGGGCGGCAGTTCCAGTTCCACGGCGATATGACAAAGATCGCTCTGATAGGTCATTTCGCGGCCCATATCATTGAGGCGTTTGACAGGTTGATTGCGTTCGACGGCGCGGGTCTGGTAGGACAAGCGGGTGCCGTCCGCCTTGACCAGATGGAACTTGTTCATCAGTTGGCCGGTGGCCAACCCGTCCACATACTTGTGCGGGTAATCCGGCGGGAACTCGATGGCGATGTCATAGACCCCGTGACGGGCGAACGGCAGGGGGTTGTGCACAACGATGTTCTGCCAGGCATCGGGGGCGTCGGTGGCTTTGCCGATCGCGGCGATGGCGCGACGTATCACGCCGTCGGCGATCATCTCGCTCTGGTCAAAACGGTACATCATGTCGCGGTGCACCTGGTCCACGCTGCACCCGCAAATGGAATCGTGGGGATGGTTGCGCAGGAGATATTCCCATGCTTTGTCGAGGTAAGTGAGGACAGGCTGGCCGCCGGCCATCATCTGAAACAGCGCATACGGTTCCGCCCATTTCTCCAGCAACGCCTGACACTTCCCGTTGCGGCGTTTCAGGGGGTAGCGTGAGGAGATGGTGTGGACGATGAGATACTGGTACATGCCGCTGATGTCGCGCAGGGGCTGCCGCAATTCGCCTGTACGCTCTTCCAGTTCGTCGGCGTGTTGGGCGATTTCCCGTCCGTAGTCCTCCAGCGACGCCCACACAAACGTGATATCGGGATAGCGCTTTTGCAGATCATCAAAGAGGTCCGGCATCTCCGGGTCGGGGCGCTGGTGATCAATCGCGTCCAGCATCAGCACGATGGGCAGCGGTGCGCGCGCGGTTTCCTCCTTGAAGTAGGGCTCGAAATACTCCTTAAATGCCTTATCCGTACGACCGGACGCTTTCATCGGTCTTCGGACGGCGAAATCGAAGGGGCCGTAACTGCCCTTGTCCGCAAGTTTGTGATAAACCATGCGGCTTCCGTCGGGGCCGACCCACACAAACTGCGCCGGGTAGTGGGCATCCTGTGCGCCCCGCCAGCAGATGCCCGCGCTTAGCCCAAAACCCTGCATGATCATCGGCAACGCGGCGATGTGGCCGAACTGGTCGGGCGTGTAGGCGAAATCGCAATGGGGAAAGCCCATTTCCCGGCATATCCGCATGCCACGCATCAGGTTGCGGATGAAACTCTCCCCGGAGATCAACCATTCGTCCGGCAAGTTATACCATGGGCCTGCCAGAATGCGGCGATCCTTGAGCAGTTGCACCAGTTTTTTGCGTTTTTCAGGGCGGATTTCCAGGTAATCCTCCAGCATGACGGTTTGCCCGTCGAGATGGAAACAGCGGTAACGGGGGTCCTTTTCCATCAAATCAATCAACTCGTCCACCAGTTCCACCAGCCACATCCGGAATTCCTGGAAAGGCTTGTACCATTCCCGGTCCCAATGCGTCCCAACGCAGTAATAGGCTTTCATCGGCATTTCTCCTGTGGTTTTTGGATCTGTTCTGGAGTCCACGCTTTAGCGTGCGGGGTTGCGAAGCAACCTTGAACTATCGCGAAACCCGTTCGGGCTAAAGCCTGCACTCCAAAGCTAGAGCAGGCGTTCAGCCTTCGACAGGGCTTCGGCGCGGCACACCCGCCTTACAGCACCAGAGTCTATCCGAGCAGTCGAACCTGCCGCAAATACAACACTTGGGGCGCGGGAGACCTTCGGTTCAATTTCGTCCTTGCCGTCCTTGTAGTCCCTTTTGTTCTTGTGGTCCTTGCTGTCCTTTTTCTTGCGCCCATCAGAAGATGCAGCGCACCGCAGGAAAGTGCTATCCTCTGGTGCATTCCATTGACCGGGGACAAGAGGACAGGAGCATACATGAGCACTACGCGTTGCCGGATTGCGCCCTCGCCTTCCGGCTTTTTGCATATCGGAACCGCCAAGACGGCGCTGTATAACTGGTTGTTTGCGCGGAGCACGGGCGGGACGTTCATTTTGCGCCTGGAAGACACGGATGCGGAACGCACGGATGAGGCATATGTACAGGCCATGTGCGAGGGCTTCAAGTGGCTGGGTATTGAATGGGACGAAGGTCCGGAATTCGCTGGAGAACCGGAGCGGGGCGCATACGGACCGTATCGCCAGTCACAACGCCGCGAGTTGCACCGGCGCGAGGCGCTGCGCCTGTTGGATGAGGGCAAGGCGTACAAATGTTTTTGCAGCAAGGAAGAAATCGAGGCGGAACGTCAGCGGGCACTGGAAGAGAAACGTCCGCCGCGGTACAGCGGCAAGTGCCGCAACCTCAGTCCGCAACAGGTGGCGGCAATGGGGGACCGCCCTTACACGGTGCGTTTCCGCGTGCCGGAAGGAGAGACGGTAGTCCATGATCTCATCCAGGGCGATGTGCGTTTCGATAACAAAGAATACGATGATTTCATCATCTTGAAGGCCAACGGGGATCCCATTTTTCATCTTGCGGTAGTCGTGGACGACGGGCACATGAAAATCACCCATGTCATCCGGGGAGATGATCACTTGACCAATGCCGGCAGGCATGTGATGCTGTTTCATGCGCTGGGCTATCCGTTGCCGCAGTTCGCGCACCATCCGCTGGTGCTCGACGAACAGGGGCGCAAATACAGCAAACGGCTGCACGGCGCAAACGTGCTTGACTGGCGCGATGACGGCTATCTCCCGGAAACGCTGATTAATTACATTATTCTTTTGGGCTGGACTTCAGAGGAGGAGGGTCGCGAGTTTTTCACGCTGGAAGAATTGAAGCATCTCTTTACGCTGGAGCGACTGAGCAAATCGGCGGCGCGTTTCGACCGGAAGAAACTGGACTGGCTCAATGGCCAGCATATCCGAATGCTCACGCCGGAAAAACTGCGCGACCGTGTCGTGCCTGTTCTTGAGAAGCACGGGTTTGATTGCAGTGGCCGTTCACCGGAATGGCTCACGCGCATGGCCGCCATCTGCCAGGAGAAAATCCCCACGCTCAATCACATTGTCGAATACACAGACTTTTTCTTCCGGGACGTGGCATGGTACGAAGAGAAGGCGGTGAACAAGCACTGGCGCGCGCCGGATGCCGCCGACCGGATGCGCCTGATTCGCGGGACGATGAACGCCGTCGCCGACTGGACGCATGACGGCATCAAGGCGGCGTATGAACAACTGACGCGGGATACCGGGGAATCGCTTGGGAAGTTCGTGCATCCCACGCGATTGGCGTTGACCGGCAAGTCGGTGGGCCCCGGACTTTTTGAACTTGCGGAATTATTGGGCAAGGCGGAATGCCTGACGCGGATGGACCGCGCCATAGCCTATATCGGGAGATTGGGAGAGGAGCAGTCGTGAGTGAAGTGATTATCGGCGTGGATTTGGGCGGCACCAACGTGAAAACCGCCGTCGTATCGCGGGACAAGAAAATCCTGGCGAAGGATTCGCGCCCGACGCGCGCAGAAGAAGGGCCGGACGCGGTGATGGACGTGATGGAAGCGGCGGTGCGCGACGTGATGCGGCAGGCCGGCGTGGAGACCTCGCAGGTGATCGCCGTGGGTTTCGGCGCACCGGGTCCAATGAACTGGCAGACCGGGGTTGTGTACAGTCCGCCCAACCTCCCGGGCTGGAAGAACGTGCCGCTGGCGGATGCCATGCGGGACCGTCTCGGCATGCCGTGTTATGTGGACAATGATGCGAACGTGGCCTGCTATGGCGAATACTGGATGGGCGCTGGCCAGGGCACAGAAAGCATGGCCGTGTTTACGCTGGGCACCGGTGTTGGCGGCGGCATGATCATCTTTGGCCGGCTGCTGCGCGGCATTGACGGCACGGCGGCGGAATTGGGCCATATGACCGTGCAGCGCGACGGCCGCCGCTGCGGTTGCGGCGCGCGCGGCTGTCTCGAAGCCTATGCGTCCGTCACCGGCATGGTGCGCACGGCGGTCGAAGGGCTGGAAGCGGGGAAGGAATCCGCGCTGCGGGACATGTGCGGCGGGGACCTCGCAAAACTCACCGGGAAGATGATCTCCGACGCCGCGCGCGCGGGCGATGCCTTCGCGAAGTACGTCTTTGAAGAGACCGCGACGTGGTTGGGGCTGGGCATCGCCACCATCGTTAACATCCAGAACCCGGAGATGGTGGTGCTCTGCGGCGGGATGATCGCCGCCGGCGAGATGCTCTTTGATCCTGTGCGCCGCGTCGTGCGCGAGAACGCCTTTGAGGTGCCCGCGAAGCGCTGCCGGATTGTGCCTGCCGGACTCGGCGAGGACTCCGGCGTGCTCGGCTGCGCAGGTTGCGCCCTCGCGCGCCATGAAGAACAATCGGCATGACGCCATGATTCTTACTGTCACCCCCAATCCCTGTGTGGACAAGACGATTTTCATTGACGCGTTGACGCCCGGTGCAAAAATCCGCTCCCGGAAATTCACCTGCATTCCCGGCGGCAAAGGCACGAACGTATCGCGCGCCGTTAAAGCGCTCGGCGGCGAAACGTCGGCGCTGGTCATCGTGGGCGGGCACACCGGGCGTCATGTCGTCGAGATGATCGAAACGCAGGATGGCGTGCGCTGCGCGCCGGTGTGGGTGAAGGACATGACGCGCACCATCACGACGGTGCTGGAGGAGCCGGTCCACCGGCAGACCGCGCTGTTCGAGCCGGGACCTGAATTGAGCGCGGAGGAGAAAGAGTCCGTCGTGGCCGCGTTCCGTTACGCCGTGAAGGAGGCGCGTGTGGCCACGTTCAACGGCGCGTCCTCCTGCCCGATGACCCACGACCTCTACGCCACGCTCATCCCCATCGCGCGCGACGCGGGCGCACTGACCGTGCTCGATTCTTATGGCCCGGACTTTGCCCTGGCGCTTGACGCCGTGCCGTACATGGTCAAGCCCAACCGCGAAGAAGCCGAAGAGGCTGTCGGCTTTGCGCTCGACAGCGACGTCGCCCGCCGCCGCGCCATGGACGTTTTCCATGAAAAGGGCGTCCGGCTGGTCGTGTTGTCGCTGGGCGCCGAAGGCGCGCTTGCGTCGCGCGCCGGGGAACGGATCCGCGCCATTCCTCCGAAGATCAGGGAAATCAATCCTGTGGGTTCCGGCGATGCCCTCGTGGCGGCATTCGCCATCGGCCTGATGGAAGGGTGGCCGCTGGAGCAGATGGCGCGACTGGGCGTCGCCGCCGGCGCGGCCAACGCGCTCTCCTGGGACATCGGCCATTTCACCCGCGAAGAGGTGGAGGCGGTTGCGCAGGACGTCGTTGTTGAAACGCTCTGATGATGCGCGCTCCGGGTATCCGCCTCCTTTGGCGGTGGCGGGGCCGCGCGTCTTTGCGTATTTACCGAAGATATCGAAGCGCCGAGGCCACTGTGCGTGCGGGCGGAGACGCTCGCGTTGCCGGCACAATTCGCAGCGTTGTCGAATGCCCAATGGGGGATTTGCGTGGTTCAACTGCTTATGCAGGCATCTGCGCAACGGATCGGTTCTTTGCGCCTGGGTGGTTACTGTCGGATTTCTTGACGTTGACGGCATTGAATAGCCATTTCGCGGACGTCAGTGAGAGGTTTGACGCTGCAGCCGTTTGCGCTTATACTTGATTACGGGGGTGTTTGTCACACATGCAGGTGGCATGAGGCCGCACCCGAGGAGGTTGACCGGAAGACGATGAACCAATTCCAGGAACGCATTGACTGGGCAAGTTACTTTCCAGGGCCGCCGCAAGCGGGAGAAGTGTTGGTTTTTCTACTTGCGGTGACGGGATTGACCTGCGCCGGCATGCTGCTGAAGCGTTACTGGACGCGCAAGAATGAGTCCGTTCCATTTCCTGTGGCATTGATGCTGTGGCTGGGCATGTTTACGGTGTACCTGATGATCGTATTCGCGCTGTATGAAAACGCCGCCGACATCCGCAAGACGACCGTAATCAGTTGGGGGATTGTGTTCTGGGTGGTCCCCGTCACGTATTACACTTTCACCGTCGTCAATTCGCTGGCAATGCGGACGGTGGACCATATCGGGCCGTTCAGCGCGATTATCGAGGACCCTTCGGAGTTCGCTGCCGCCCGGAAACTCGCCCTGCGCGGCGATATTGACGGCGCCATCAGCATGTATCGGAATTATCCCGACAACCAGGTGAACGCGTTGTTCGAGGCGGCGCGCCTGCTCAAGTCGGAGGATCGCTACGTGGAGGCGGCCACGATTCTGCAAGAGATTCGCGAACGGTTCCACTCTCAGATGCGCGCGTGGGCGGAGGCCACCTACCAGTTGGCGAAAATTGAAGAGCATAATCTGAACGATTATCCCAAGGCGATTATGCTGCTTCAGGAATTGCTCTACCGCGCGCCGGAATCCCGCTTCGCCCATCTGGCTTCTGCAGACATTGCCCGCCTGCAAATGGCGGAATCTGCCCAAGCGGCGCTGCAGCAAACGGGTGACACAGGTGAACCGGCGGACCCGTTTTACAGGTATAACGACATCCGAACGCATTTTGTGCCGGAAACGCCATTGAAGACGGAAACCGAAGACCCGGATGCGGAACTGCTGCCCATCCCGCCCGTCGATCCATTTGTGGCCATGAGACAGGAAGCGGCTGCGGCCCCCTCTGCGCAGCGCGCAAAATCAAACGCGCCGGAAACAAAATCGAACTCAACGCGCAAGACGCCGAAAGCGGCCCCGAAATCGAAGCGTACTGCCGCAAAGAAAAAATCGTCGCAACGAAAACGGCCCGCCAAATGAATTCCGAGGCAGTCCCTGCCCGTGATCCTCTTGTGAAGACAGCCGCCCATCTGGCGGCGGAGACAAAAGACCTCCGTTTCGGACCGCCGATTACGCATGTCTATAGTCCGCTCGTTTATGCCTGGGAACCGCATCGCATTTACCTGGAGAAGTTCGGGGGCGCTCCGAAGGAAATCCTCTTGATCGGCATGAATCCCGGCCCATATGGCATGGCGCAAACCGGCGTGCCGTTCGGCGATGTCGCGATGGTGCGGGACTGGATGGGCATTGAAGCCCCGGTGGGACGCCCGGAGAACGAACATCCCAAGCGGTCCGTGCTCGGTTTCGCTTGTCCTCGGAGTGAGGTAAGCGGCGCACGCCTTTGGGGGTGGGCAAAGCAACGCTACAGCGAGCCGGAGCAATTTTTTTCCCGATTCTTCGTGTACAATTACTGTCCCTTGTGCTTTATGGAAAGCGGTGGACGCAACTTCACTCCCGACAAACTCCCCGCGCGAGAACGCGAACCACTATTTGCGGCATGCGACCGTGCGTTGCGTGCCGTCGTTGACTATTGCCGGCCCGGCTTTGTCATTGGCGTGGGCCATTTCGCCGAGGCGCGCATCCGCGCCGCATTAATCAACTATCGCGGGACCATCGGCCGCATCCCCCACCCCAGTCCGGCCAGTCCCGCCGCCAACCGAAATTGGGCGGGCATTGCAGAAGAGGCTTTGTGCGCTTGTGGGGTTGACCTCTGACTTTGCCCGGTACAGCAGGAGCAGCAAAGATGCAGGATGCCATGAATTTTCACATGGGTATGTCCAGCATACTGTGCAAATCCGGCTTTTTTCGGGAACCTTTGTGGATTGTCGGGTATGAAAATGGCGTGGAGAGGTGGTTTTTCCGGGGTTGTTTTTCAGGGGAGGTAAGAGGATGCGGACGCTTGGCCTCGTGATGAGTGTGCTGGTGGTGTCGGGTGGCGCTGCAGGGCTGGACATGAATATCGAAGCAGCCTATCTGCGCATCATGGCGGCGGATGACCATGTGCCGCCCTATGACCCCAATACGCATGATTTTGCCCAAAGCGGCATTGTGTCCCGGGCGCAATTGCGACTCCTGGATGCCATCCTCCGAGACAGCAGTGCGCCTCACCACACGTTCATCGGGACGGTGTATCTATACAACCATACCCGGGTGCAACAGGACAACACCCTCACCCCGCTTCAATGCACGCTGCTTAATCTGATTTACGGATTCACCTGTGATGAATATGAACGCTATGCCGCTGCGGTATTCACGATTGCGGAGCCGGTCTGGGTGAACAACATGGTGAGCGAACTCGACGCGCGCGCTGGAATCAAAATCAATCTTGCCAATTACAACCTGACATTGGGGCATTTGTTGCGGGGCGATGGCGACCTGGACGGGGATGGCTTCAGCAACCGAGAGGAATATGACGCGGTATGCGGCGATTTTGACGCTTTTGTGGCGGCGGCGATGGACCGCGATGTCACCCCGCTGACCCTCCCCTGCTGTGATTGCACGCTGGAAATCATCCGTCATCCCGAAGGCGCAAGAAAATATGCCGGGGATTCGCATGTTTTTGAAGTGGAAGCCACCGGCAATATCGGTCCGGTGCATTATCGCTGGTTCAAGGATGGTAAACAAACAGGAAACGATGCATCCACGCTCAGTTTGCCCATCCTTCTTCCAGGCGACTCGGGGCAATACTGGTGCGAGGTCAGGGATGACAAGATCGCGCTGAATTCCGAGGTGGCGGAACTGTTGGTGGTCTATCCAATGCAGATTCGCCGCAGTCCGGCGGGCGGCGCGTATAGGGAAGGCGCATCGCATCAATTCCGGGTCGAAGTCATCGGCGGTCTCGGCGCCCTGCGATACCAATGGTGGAAGGATGACTTCCCGCTGCCTCAGTATGCGCCTGCATTTTCTTTGGGTCCGCTTGTTCCCGAAGATACGGGATGGTATTGGTGCGTCATTGAAGACGAATTACAGAGCATCACCACGGACAAGGTCTTTCTGGATGTGATTTCCATTACTGAAGGCGAACCGGAAGGCGAGGGCGAGGGTGAAGGCGAAGGTGAGGGCGAAGGCGAAGGTGAAGGCGAAGGTGAGGGCGAAGGCGAGGGCGAAGGTGAAGGCGAGGGCGAAGGGGAAGGCGAGGGCGAAGGTGAAGGCGAGGGCGAGGGCGAAGGCGAAGGCGAGGGCGAAGGGGAAGGCGAGGGTGAAGGCGAAGGTGTAGGTGAAGGCGAGGGCGAAGGGGAAGGCGAGGGCGAGGGGGAAGGCGAGGGCATCCTACGGGTGGCGCCAGGCACAGATAATACATTGTCATTTGGCTGGAAACCTGTACGGAAATCTTCCATCAAGACGATCAGGGTGTGTAACGACGGTAACGGCGATTTGTCGGGGACGCTTTTCCTGCGGGATGGTTCCGTTTTCAGTCTTGGCGACGGCAGAGATTTCTCGATACCAGGGGGTGAATGTCTGGATGTCCCGATTCAGTTCAGACCTGACGCATACGAAACGTATTGGGACTTGCTGGTGATCGCGGCGGAGTCTCAGCGCTGTGTGGTATTTCTGGAAGGAACCGGCTATTTTACGCCATTTCTGTGCTGCAATCCGGCGGCACAGGGACAAATAAGTTCCGGATTCTTGACTGATGGGCTGTTGAGCATGTTCGTGTTGGTCCTGATGCTGGTCTGGCGGCCGGCACGGACCCGGCACGAGGTCCACCGCTAGTCAGGATGGTTGAGAGAAGCAGAGATCATGTCGGCGGGGGCGACATTCAGCATACGGAAAATATATTCGCGCATGAACGCCTTGAACCTGTTCAGATTCCCCTCGGCGAGCGGGTCCGAGCGCCACTGGTCCCAGTAAAACGTGCCCGCAGTGAAATAGCCGTACACCAGCCACTCCACGCTGCGCATGAGCAGCCACGGGTCCGCCGTCAAGTGAATGATCCCCGCCTCCTGGGCGACCAGGAGCATTTCATGGAGTTTGCGATAGAGGGGCAACGACAAATCCGCCTCGACATTCATCAGTTCTTCGGGTTTGTCGAGCCATTGCCGAACAAATAACCGCGACCACACGGGGTTCCTGGCCACCAGGTCCACAAAACTGTCTATCAGTTTCGTCGGCAGTTGCGCGCGCACTTGCGGGTCCTGCAGGTCGGCCGTCTCCACCTGCGCCACGATATCGTGAAAGAACGATTCAGCCGCGTCCAACAGGCTCTTGTACACCTTCAGATACAGTTCACGCTTGGATCCGACATGGTGATGGACGGTGGCCACGCTCAGGCCTGTCGCCGCGGCGATCTCCCGTGTGGAAACCCCGTGAAACCCATGTTCGGCGAACAGGGCCGTGGCAATCTGGACGATGCGGTCGGCACCGGGGCTGCGCTCTTCTTGGCCGTTGTTTTTCATTTGACTTTATCCGTGGAAACCAGTATCATAGGCACTATCAATCGATCGTTCGAATGGAAGGGTTGTGTGCTTGTCATTGCGTTTCGATCGATCGTTTGATAGTATAAACGGGTTTTGCGCTCAAATCAACCTGTGGGCAGTATTTGTGGAATGGAGGCTGCTGCATCCAAGGCGCTGCACGCTGAACGCAGCCAATCAGGCCGTGGAAGCGGATCGCGTGATGGCGTCCATTTTTCAAATGCCAGGCCCGCCAACCATCTAAAGGAATGTTAACATGACTCGCAAAGGATTCACTCTTATCGAATTGCTGGTCGTAATCGCCATCATCGGCATCCTGGCGGCGATCTTGCTGCCCGCCCTGGCCCGGGCGCGTGAAGCGGCCCGGCGCTCCAGTTGCCAGAACAATCTTAAGCAATGGGGCCTGGTTTTCAAGATGTACAGCAATGAGTCGAAGGGACAACTGTACCCCCCCGTACGCACGCGTATCGGGGAATGCGCCGGCTATCCCGCGCAGGACTTTGTGTTAGAGGAAATGTGGGTGCCCTTCGGCCCGGCGGTTTATCCGGAATATCTGACGGACCTTAACATCATGCTGTGCCCATCCGACCCTGAAATCGGAGATTACGCCAAGGGCGCGCCGTGGCGCTGCGATCCCAACAATCCCGACAGCGGCATCTGCCCCTGCAATATCAAATATGTTTCGTATATCTACTATTCGTGGGCGTTGCAGCCGGAGCATTACCTGCTGGACCCCACGCAACTCAATGTTGTCACATCGAATTTCACGGAACTGTTTGCGTTGCTGGCATTGCCCGATGTAATCACGTTTTTTGGAAAGTTGAGCGTCCTGGCGTCCGCCCCGTCTGAGCAGGGATTGAATGAGGATTGGGAGTTGAGTTCCGGGAAACGGGTGTTCCGCCTGCGCGAGGGGATTGAACGCTTCTTCATTACCGACATCAACAATCCGGCCGCATCCGCCAAAGCGCAAAGCGCTATTCCGATCATGCACGATGAATTGTCTGCGGATATTGCCTCAAATGGAAGAACGTATGCCAACCACGTGCCGGGAGGCGGGAATGTGCTCTATCTCGACGGGCATGTCGAATTTGTCCGCTATCCCGGCGCATTCCCCATCTGCACGACATGGTCGCAATTGTTTGCGATGTACGATATGATACCCTGAGGCATTTATGGAATGGGCATGGTTGATGCCGGCATCACGAAATGGTGGGTGTTGCCCGTTTGCGCGCAAAGGAACAACCTTTTCCACACACCCTGATCTTGACAAAATGACGCCGTTTTGGCGGAGAATGCTTATCGAAGCGTGCCTTAAGACATAACACGTGCGGTGCATGCTGCAGGACTCAAAAAGGAAGGCCGGTCCTTGAAGGGCCGGCTTTCCATTTTTATATCGTGCACCGTTTGATTGGTGTGTATCCCTCACCCTGTTTGGGATAACACGCGGCAGGATGCCGTGACTTTGACTGCTTGCCATTTCTCACGGTTCCTCAGAATAAGAATCCACACTCCTGCTCCCAGCCATGGCTAGCGAAGCGTAGCGTCGCGCAGCAATATGGATGGCCAATGTGTCTCGGATCGCTTCGCCCAGCGGCGCACTGCGCCGCTTCGCCAGCCATGACGAGGATTCAGGGTTGGCGGGGAGATTCAGATTGTTGTATTGCCAAGAGAGTGCGTTTCCTTTCTTCGGCGAATCGCCGCCGAAGGCGGTGAGAGACTTGCAATGACAGGGCGATGAGTAATGGTTGCGTCGGGTGGCTGAATTGTTGCCAGAAGAGACTCCTGAGGAACCTGATGCTATCCAGCGTGGTACGGGCATCCTGCCCGTGTTTCATGGGCGGGACGCCCATATCCCGGCAGGTTTTGCAGGAGCCTCTGAATAGAAACTCCATCCTCCAGCATTCATGATGCGGGTTCTGCGGGTTCCCCGGATTCAGGCGACTGTTCCGCCGGCGCGTCATCGTCCGAATCACCTTCTGCAGGGGAGTCGAGCAGAATCACCGGATCAAATTCCGCAGGGACATCGGCAGACTCCCCGGATGCCGCCTCAGCATCATGGACAGGCGCGTCCGTTGGGGGTTCTTCGGTAGTGGACGGTTCCTCTGCGGCCGGGGTTTCCGGGGGCAGTTTCGGCGTGCGCAACGCGGCGAAATCTTGGCGTAATTCGGCCATGGCGGTATCTGTCAGGCTGAACGTGTAGGGTTTGCCGGGGGCGTTCATGTAATAGACGCCGTTCTTTTCCGCGCTGAAAGCGCAGCGAAGTGGTTCTTTATCCGCGAACGCCAGCGTGATGGAGGAATGTGCCTGCCACGACGCAGGGTCCACATCGGCCAGGATGTCATGCACCTGGAATTCCGAAACTTTGAAAAGAAATTCGTCGCACTTGTCGGCGTCAGCGTCGAAAACGCCATCCTGCGTCATCAGCGTCCATTTGTCTCCTTCGCGTGCGAGCGAAAAGGCGGTTTCGCCATCCTGGATTTCAACGCCGATGACATCGTCCTCGTCGAAATCGAGCAGTTTCAGTTCAAAGAGGTCGCGTGGGCGCAAGAGAATTCTGTTGGCGTCAGTGCGGTTCATGACCAGCGTCATCCCGGCATCATCCAGGCGCGCATACACGCCGTCAACGCTCCTGGCATCGCCGGCGACGGCGATGGTATGTGCGATTCCCTCGCCGGTGATGGAAACGGTGGTATTGAATTCGCCCGTATCAGCGCCGGCGTCGGCGTAGTCGCCCGGTCGCCATGACGCCACCCCGGTGGTGAGGGAGGAAAGGGTAGTCCGTTGGGGGTTGAGATCAAGGGCGGGTTCGGTCACCGTCCAGTCATGACCGTCCTTGCTGACGACAATGCGTCCTTCGGGACGGCTTATCTCGATGCGTTGAATTTTTTCACGGTCGAGACTCAAGGCGGGCAGGTCAAAGAGGTCCGAACCTTTGGGGAAGATCCCCTCGAAGGTGAATTTGCTCAATTCATATACGAAATCCTGATCGGCGCTTGCCAGACGCACATAGCCGCTGCCCGCCGGGTCAGGCCGTCCGCCCTCCAGCACCACTTCTTCCCCGTCTTCCATTGTGATCACCGCCTTGAACAAGGCGGGGTCCAGCCCCCATTCCGCCTTCTTTTCGGGGTCCACGACGGTATTTGCCATGAGTGCGGTGAATCGCTGCAACAGGGTGTTCAATCCGGATTCTTTGTGAGAGCCGCCCGGTCCCCCCGAAGCAAGCACCCATTCGTATTCTATGGGGGGTTCCGGTGGCTGTGCATCATCTCCTTCGCCGGTTTCTTGCGGCGCTTGCTCGGGCCGGGGTTTCTCGCGTTTTTCAAAGACGAGTTGCTTGTCGGGCATGTTGAGGGCGATTCTGGTGATTTTTTCCTTGTCCAGTTTCAGGATGTCTTTGTTCAACCATTTGTCCGGCGTGGGGGCGCGATCGAAATCGTCGCCGTAGAGTCCGGCATCCTGGCGGAGGTTGACCGCTTCGACAAAGACGCGGTTATCTCCCGCTTGCCGCATGAAAACAGTGCGGAAATTGGGGGCTTTTCCCACCAACACGTGAATGGCGGGATCGTTTGCGCCGGATTTGTAGGCGACCACGTGGAACGCCTGGTCATCGCCCAGGCTGTAGGGGGCCAACCGTTCGCCTTCGGCGGTGGTGCGGAATTCACCCTTGACCTTCACCAGTTTCTCAAGGTATTCATTGACCGTGTCGCCGTTGACCGGTGCGTTGTAATGACTTGCCGCGCGCCAGGCATCGCCGTCGCGTTCCAGAATCACCTTCTCATCCGGTTTTGGTCCGGCGTAAAGTTCCAGGCGCGCCAGTTGTTTTGCACTGAGTTCTTCCGGGGCTAAGGCTTCGAGTTGGGTCTGCTCGATAATGGACGGCACCGGCTTGCCACCTTTGATCCAATAGGCGGCCACAGCCAACACGACGAGTATGACGATGAAAGGAATCAGGTTTTTCGCTTTCATGGTTGCGCTCCGGGAATCGGGCTGATGCCCGTCCTTGGTTATGCCTGCTGGTTGTCGGTGCGAATATAGGCCATGGTGTACGCATGCCTCGCGCGGCGACGCATCACCAGGAGCCCTATGCCGATAGAGGCGATGATGGCGTTGGCCAGGCCGTAATTGGCGAGACGCCAGACGGTCTTCTGTCGCTCAGTCGGCTTGGCGATGGTGCGGTCAATAGGCTTGCGCCCGCGCACGTGAACGATGTTTTCATTCAGCGTAACGGCGTCCACGCTGTTCAAAAACAAGTCCAAATTGCCCGCCTGCAGGAAATTTTTACGGAACATTTCCGAGCAACCGAGCAGTACGAGTTTCGCCGGTTTGGGAGTTATCGGCGGAGCGGGCGGCTCGTTGTCATCCAGGTCAGGCATGGGCGGCTGACCAGGCTGCTGCTCAGGCTTGGGCCAGGCGGGTCGCTCCTTCCCTGCAAAAGCGTCGGGAAACTGACCTTCCACAATTGCCATCAGCGGGTACTCTTTCCCGCCACCCGCGGGCGGCTGGAAAGAAGCGCGCGTCAGTTGTGCTGTTGCGGGCACAGACCATGCGCGGTCGCTGGTGGACATGATTACCCGCGCCCGCAAACCGAGTTCATCGAGTTTGTCCTGATCCAGTTCCAATGCTGTGCCCCACAGGTAGAAGATGGCGGAGAGGCGGTTGGTGATGGAGACGTCCTGGTCCATGGTGGCGTTGTGGACCAGGATGTGCATGGGAAGATCAAAGGGCTGTCCGCCGCGCAGCAGGTCCTGCAGGGTGTTTCCGGACTGCACCCGCAACGGCACGGCGTTCACATCCATGAGAATTTCATCGCTCACCTTCAGGCCGTAGTGTTCCAGCAGGGGATTGATCTCGGGGCGTTCCTCACGCCGCGACACGGTGTTGCCCTGCGGGGTGGCGCGGTAGTCCCACTGGTATTGTTGCACGGCCAGGATCACGGATTTCCCGCTGTGCAGGGCGCGGTTGATTTCCCAGCGCTGGCGCTCGTTCAGGTTGCGGGGATTCACCACCACCAGCGTGTCGTATTCCTCCGGCAATGGGCTTTCCTTGGTCAATTCCACCCTGCGCACATCGTATTTTTCGCCTTCAAGGATGCGCTGCAGGTAGATATATGGGTCTTCTGATTGGGGGATGGGCTGGCCCATCTGCATGAGCATCTGCCGCATCTGCGGGTCAATGTTGATTGCTTCTTCCGGGGCGACAAGCGCAACAACGGGCGCTTTCTCGCGGGTGAGTTTATAGATGGTGCTGACGAGCAGGTATTCGAGTTGGTCCACCATCTGAGGCATCACCTGGGAAATGAACTCTTCGGGCTTGTCGCGATAGGCGACACCAATGGAGGAATAGACCAGCCTGCTGGTGACTTCGTCCTGGCTCATGGCCTGCACATTGAAGGGTTCGACGCCTTTGTCCAACATGCGGCGTTCAATGGCCTTTTCCTCACTGTCGCCGGTTTCAGCGTCATCATCGCGGTCAGCGAAGACGTTCGCCACTTCCAGATAAACCGTACTGTAATTGACCTTGCCATCGGTGGCCACCCGAAGTTCTTCGAGTTTATCCACGATGTCCTGTTCGAGGGTCTTCATGCCGGTCGGCATCTTGTCACGGGGAGTAATGTAGACCTTGATCTGCACCGGGTCGGTCAGGTCGGAAAGGATTGCCTTGGAGGCGGTGGAGATGGTGTAAATTTTGTCCTGGGTCAGGTCGAAACGCGCGAAACTCTGGCCGACCATGATGTAGTTGAAAAGCAGGCCGATGGCGAGGCAGATGGCGACCGCGCTGCCGAAAACGGTGCGCGCACCGGGGCGGCTGCGCCCGTCAATGTACATAACGTTAAGCACAAGAAACAGGACGGTCCAAGCCAGGAAAAACACAACATCGGCGAAGTCGAGCACGCCCCGGGTGAATGCGCCGTAATGTTTGAAAATGCCCAGCACATCGGAGAGGAAGGTGCCGAGTCCCGCGAATTTGTCGTCTATGTACGAGGCGATGAAGTCTGTCCCTATCAAAAAGAACATGAAGCAGGTCAGCAGCGTCACCACGAAGGCTACGATCTGGTCCTTGCAGAAGCCGGAGAAAAAGATGCCAAGGGCGAGGAAAAACGCCCCCAGCAGGAGCGTGCCGAAATAGCCGCCGATGATGGCGCCCGTGTCCGGATTGCCCAGCGAATACAACATCGCCGGCACGGTAATTGTGGCCAGCAGCGTCAACGCGAAAAAGATGAATGCGGCCAGAAATTTGCCTATCACCAGTTCCGCCGCGCGCATGGGGAATGTCAACAGCATTTCCCAAGTGTTTTCCTTGCGTTCCTCCGCCCAGATCCGCATGGTCACCGCCGGGATGAACACGCACAACAGCAGCGGCAGGTTGTCGAAATAGGGCCGCATATCCGCCCGGGGAAAACTGAAGAACATGGTGATGTATAGTCCGACGCTGATGGTCACGAAAACCATCATGAAGATGTATCCGATGGGCGAGGTAAAATAGGCGCCCAAATCGCGGCGGAGAATCGAAACGACGTTTCTCATGACGCCAACTCCTTCACTGAAGTCGCAGCGCGTTGCGCTTCTTTTTCGGTCAATACCAGGAAGGTCTCTTCCAGGGTGAGCGGCTTCTCGGCGAGTTCGCGCACCGGCCATCGTTGCGCGTGCGCCAGTTGGCTGACTTCCCGCCAACAATTCACGCCGGGCTTGCTGAACAGCAGAAAAGCGTTACAGCCGTCCACTTCGCCCTGATACTGGACCTTGCTCACGCCCTGCACCCCGGACAACAGGCGCTCCACTTCTTTTCTGTCGCCTTCCAAAACCAATGACACACGCTCGGAAGTTTTTGCGCGCGCCCGCAGTTCGTCCAGGGTGCCGTCGCCCACGATGCGGCCCCGGTTGATGATGACGATGCGGTCGGCCGTGGCCTGGACCTCCTGCAGGATATGCGTGGAGAGGATGACGGTCTTGTCCTTGGCAAGCATCTTGATAAGGTGCCTGATTTCCAGGATTTGATGGGGGTCCAAGCCCGACGTCGGCTCGTCCAGAATGATGACATCCGGATTGTGGATGAGCGCCTGCGCCAGCGCCGTGCGCTGCTTGTAGCCCTTGGAGAGTTCCCGGATGATCTTGCGGTACATGGGGCGCAGGCCGCAGGCGTCCAGCACCACGTCCGTGCGTTGCGTCAATTCCGAGCCGCGCAGTCCCCGCGCCCGGCCCACGAACTGGAGATACGCGCGCACCTCCATGTCCATGTACAGCGGCAGAATTTCCGGAAGATACCCGATAATCTTGCGCACTTTGAGCGGGTCTTCAAGCACGTCTATCCCACCCACCTCTGCGGTGCCCTTCGTGGGATACAGATACGTGGTGAGTATCTTCATCGCAGTGGACTTGCCCGCGCCGTTTGGACCAAGCAGCCCGACGATCTCGCCGCGGTTCACTTCAAAAGAAACCGAATCCAGCGCGACCACCGGGCCGTAATGCATCGTCAGCCCTTTGGCTTTGATCATTGCTCATCTTCTCCCATATCCGTTCCATTCCCGCTCCACATGGATTCCATTTTGGAACATATGCAAGACGGTGTGGATCCCCAAGATACAGCGGACCCGTCATCCAGTCAATGCAAGTCATGTGCCATGATCCCCCTGGCCGCATGGCGGCCCCGTCACATGATCCATGCCGTTGAAAAATAAATGGTAACATCCCCGTAAAGGATGGCGAAAGTTCCGCGCCTCTCCCCCACGCCCCACCCCAGATGGGGCAAAATGCCCGTTTTGGGGCACTATATGCGGGCGCTGCCGGATTCCGGGCAGTAAAACATCCCCTGACCACGAGTCTGATATATATCGAAGGCTCTTCTCAACGCCAGGAATTTTTTGGACAGCACTGATCTGTAATGAATAATAGAGACAAACGAATCAGATCCTGCTGCGTCCGATATCGGCCAGGGCGATGCGCAATTCATCACAATCGCGGAACCGTTTGGCCGGGTCTTTTTCGAGCAGGCGCATGATGATGTCGCCGAGACGATGGGGACATTTCGGATTGATGACGGAGGGATGCTCCGGAACAACGCGCAAGTGACATTGATAGAGTTTGGGGAGGCTGTCCGCCAGAAAGGGATGGCGTTCGGCGAACATCATATACATGGTGATGCCCAGGGAGTACTGGTCGCTCTTGGCAGTGGCCTTTTCTTTGCGCAGGATTTCCGGCGCGACGAACATGGGGGTGATTTGCTCGCCCGCGCTACGGTCGAACAGTTCCAGAAGAAAACTGCTGCCATAAAGGGAATAGTCCGCAATTTTGGCGAGTCCTCTCCGTGTAAAAAGGACGTTGGCGGGTTTGAAATCGTGGTGAATGCATTCCTGATCGTGCAGGTACTGCAGGCCGTTGCACAGTTGCGCCACAATGGTGAGGCGTTCCTGGAGATTCCACGGACGGTTGGCGATATACCACCGAAGGTTTGGTCCATCCACATATTCCATAACCATGCAGATGCCTTCCGAGGGATTGTCATCGAGAAAGTCGAGTATCTGCACGATATTGGGATGTTTGAATTTCTTGAAACGCTTGACGCCCTTCTTGAGATCGCGCAGATGCAGGACGTTGCGGAAGAAATCCTCCCGGAAGCGCTTGATCGCCACCACTTCGCCTTTTTTCGTGTCAATGCCGCGATAGACCTTTCCCGTGCCGCCCTGCCCGAGCACCCGATCCAGTTTATAATGGTACAGGCGCTGGCGGTCCGGTATGAACATCTGTTCCGTCATGCTTGTCGCATCCCTGCTTTACCAGAAATAGTTACACCGACAAGGGGATGTCCGGAGCATCGCCCCACATGCCTTCCAGATCATAGAATTCCCGCGCTTTTTCCCTGAATATGTGGAAAATGACCACGCCGTAATCCATCAGCAACCATCCGTCGCGAAATGTGCCCTCCGTCCTCAACGGCGCGATGCCCACCTCTTTCAATCCCTCGATAACGGCATTGAAAACCGCCTTGAGTTGCAGTTCGCTGGTGGCGGTGCAGAGGATAAAACTGTCCGCGACAAGCGTCAGTCCGCGTAGATCAAGCGCCCGGATGTCCCTGGCCTTCTTTTCGGCGCTGATTTCCGCGATTCTATGCGTGATCTGTAGAAACCGTTCGTCCTTATCCGTCGTTGGTTGGTTTATGGCCTTGGGCAAAAACACTTTCTCCTATTTTTTCAGCGCATCGCGCAGGATTCTGTTCACCAGTTCGGGATTGGCCTTGCCACGCGAGGCTTTCATCACCTGCCCCACGAGGAAACCCATGACCTTTTCCTTGCCCGCCTTGTATTGTTCGACCTGGGCGGGATTGTCGCTGATCACTTGGGCGACAATGGCCTCGATGGCCGCTTCATCGCTGATCTGTGCCAGCCCCTTCTCTTCGACGATTGCCTGCGGTTCCCTGCCGGTTTCAAACATGTCCGCCAGGACTTCCTTGCCGATCTTTCCACTGATGGCGCCTTCTTCGATCATGCGGATCATGGCGGCCAGTGCGGCTGGCGCAATCCGGCATTGTGTTATCTCCATTTTGCCATCGGTCAGCAGCGCCTGCAAATCGCCCATGACCCAGTTGGCCGCCTTCTTGGATTCAGCGCCGGCTGAAACACATGCTTCGTAGTAGTCGGCCAGAGGCCGGGTGGCGGTGAGCACCATGGCGTCATAGGCGGAGAGGCCGTACTGCTCCATGAACCGTTTTTTCCGTGCCATGGGCAATTCCGGCAACCTGTCCCGGATGCGATGTTCCCACGCCTCATCCACCACAATCGGCACAAGATCGGGTTCCGGGAAATAACGGTAGTCATGGGCGGATTCTTTGAGCCGCTGGGTGACGGTGATCCCCCGGTCCGCGTCCCAGCCCCGCGTTTCCTGCAGCACTTTCCCGCCTTCTTCCAGCACCTGAATCTGGCGCGCAATTTCGTACTCGATGGCTTTTTGCACCCCGCTGAACGACGCGACGTTTTTCACTTCCGTCTTGGCCCCGAAGGCAGTTGCGCCCTTGGGACGCACGCTGATGTTGGCTTCAGCGCGAAGCGAACCTTCTTCCATGTTGCAGTCGCTGACATCGAGATACTGGAGAATCTGCTTGAGCGTGACCAGATAGGCATATGCCTCCTTCGCGCTGCGCAGGTCCGGTTCCGTCACGATTTCCAGCAGGGGCACGCCGCTGCGGTTAAAATCCACACCGCTCTGGCCGCCGCCGATGGTGTGGGTATTGCGGGCGGTGTCTTCCTCCATGTGTGCGCGGGTGATGCCGATGCGGCGGATTTCGCCATCCACTTCGATGTCCAAATGGCCTTTGAAACATAGCGGCAGATCGTACTGACTGATCTGGTAGTTCTTGGCCATGTCGGGATAGAAATAGTTCTTACGGTCCATTTTGGACCATCTGGAAATCCGGCAATTGAGGGCAAGCCCTGCCGCCACCGACTTGTTCACCATTTCCCGGTTCAACACAGGCAGTACCCCGGGGAAGCCCAGGCAGACGGGGCAAACATTGGTGTTTGGCGGCGCGTTGAACTCGGTGCTGCACCCGCAGAAAATCTTTGATTTTGTGTTGATCTCGACATGGACCTCCATGCCGATCACGGCTTCGTATTCCATTAGAGTATCCTCAGGCTATGGGCGGCTTACCCATCTGAATGCCGCTGTTCTGCTCGTAGCAGTGCGCCGCGCGCAGCAGCGTCGCCTCATCAAAAGGCCGCGCCATCAACTGAATGGCTGCCGGCAGCCCCGACGCGCACAGTCCGCAGGGCAGCGAAATGCCTGGCAGCGTCGCGAGATTGGTGGAAATGGTGTAGATGTCACTGAGGTACATTTCCAGCGGGTCGGCGGTTTTCGCGCCGAATTCAAAGGCCGGCGTCGGCGAGGTCGGCGTGGCGATGATGTCACACTGCTCGAAGGCCCTGTCGAAATCCTCCTTGATAAGCCGCCGCACCTTCTGCGCTTTGAGGTAATAGGCGTCGTAATAGCCGCTGGAGAGCACATAGGTGCCCAGCATGATGCGCCGCTTGACCTCCGGTCCGAATGCCGCGCTCTTGCTCTTGACGTACATCTCGCGCACGTCCTTCACGTCGGGATGACGGAACCCGTAGCGCACGCCGTCGAAGCGCGCGAGATTCGCGCTGGCTTCCGCCGTGCAGATGATGTAATAGACGGCGATGGCGTACTCGGAGTGTGGCAGCGAGACTTCTACGACCTCCGCGCCCTGTTGCCGGAGTACGTCAATGGCGGTCACAACTTTCTCGCGCATTTCCGGACCGAGGGCTTCGGTGAAGCATTCGCGTGGCATGCCCACGCGCAGCCCGCGGATGTCGCCGGTAAGCGCCTGTGTAAAATCAGGCGCCGGAAGGTCGGCGGAGGTGGCGTCCAGCGGGTCTTTGCCACAGATTACGCTGAGCGTCAGTGCGGCGTCTTGCACATCCTTGGTCAGGGGGCCAATCTGGTCGAGCGAAGAGGCGAAAGCAACCAGCCCGTAACGGGAAACGCGCCCATAGGTGGGTTTGATGCCCACGCAGCCGCACAGGCATGCGGGCTGCCGGATGGATCCGCCGGTGTCGCTGCCCAGGGAGACGGCGCACATGTCCGCCGCGACGGCGGCGGCGGAGCCGCCGCTGGAGCCGCCCGGCACGCAGCGCAGATTCCAGGGGTTCCGAGTGGTCTTGATGGCGCTGTTTTCCGTGGAGGAACCCATGGCGAATTCGTCCATGTTCACCTTGCCGAGGAAAACCGCGCCCGCCTGCGCGAGTTTTCGCACGACCGTGGCGTCATAGGGGCTGCGAAAACCTTCGAGGATTTTTGAAGCGCAGGTCGTGAAACCATGTTGCGTGCAGAGGACTTCCTTGAGTGCTATCGGCACCCCCGCCATCTGGCCGGGGTCTTCGCCGCGCCGGACTCTCCCGTCCACGGCGGCGGCCTGTTCCAACGCATAGTCACTCCAGACCTGCGTGTAGGCATCCACCTTGGATTCCACTGCGGCAATGCGGTCCAGGTAACTTTTTGTCACTTCCACTGCGGTGACTTCACCGCGCCGAACGAGGTCGCGGATTTCGTGGGCGGTCTTTTCATGCCACGCCGTCATGCCTCGTCTCCTTCCAGGATGCGCGGCACAATGAAGTACTGTCCGTCATGCACGGGCGCGTTTTGCAGGGCTGTCTCGCGCGAAATGGATGACTCCACCACATCCTCGCGAAAGACGTTGGTCATCTCCATGGCGTGCATCATCGGTTCCACGTTGGCGGTGTCCAGTTCGTTCAATTTGTCCATGTACGCGAGAATCTCACCCATCTCCTGCACGAGGCGCTCCTTGGCCGCAGCGTCCAGTTCCAATTGCGCCAGACTCGCCACGTATTCCACGTCGTTGGTTGATATTTTGCTCATGTCTGTCCTTTTCTGAAAATCATCCGGTGGAAGGAACGATAGGATAACACGGAATCGGCGGATGATTCCAAGATCGGCGCCTGGCGCATCAAAGGGTTCTTAATGGGTGTTTTCAACAAGACAGGCGATACCCATACCGCCGCCGATGCACATGCCCGCCACTCCGAACCGCACGCCGCGCCGCCGCATCTCGTGAATCAGGGTCACCAGCACGCGTGCGCCAGTGCAGCCGATGGGATGCCCCAGGGCGATCGCCCCGCCATTGACGTTTACCAGGGCCGTGTCCACGCCCAACTCACGAATCACAGCGATGGACTGCGCGGCAAAGGCTTCATTCAGTTCCCACAGTTCGATGTCTTCAACGCGTTTGTCGTTCTTCTCCAGCAATTTGCGCACGGCGCCCACCGGCCCCAGACCCATGACGCGGGGGTCACAACCGGAAGAGCGCACATCGCGAAGATAGACCGCGGCGGCGGTGTCAACGCCGTCGGGGACCGCGTCTTCGGCCACAACCAGCATGGACGCGCCGGCGTCGTTGATGCCCGAAGCGTTGGCCGCCGTGACGGTTCCGTTTGGCTTGAAGGCCGGGCGGAGTTTGGCCATCTTTTCCAGGTCCGTGTCGGGTTTGGGATGCTCGTCCGTGTCCACGAGAATCTCACCCTTACGCTGGCGCACTTTCACCGGCGTGATTTCCGCCGTGAAAAGCCCCTCCTGCATGGCACGGGCGCATTTGCGCTGGCTTTCCAGCGCGAATGCGTCCTGTTCTTCCCGGGTGATCATATATTGCTCGGCGATATTCTCCGCCGTGATACCCATGTGATAGTCGTTAAAGATTTCCCACAGCCCGTCCAGGATCATGCCGTCCACCGCCTTGGCATCGCCGAGGCGAGCGCCTGCCCGCATCGCCGGCAGAAGATACGGGGCCATGCTCATATTTTCCACGCCACCCGCCAGCACCATGTCGGCACGACCCAGCAGAACGCTTTGCCAAGCCAGTTCCACGGCCTTCAGTCCGGACCCACAGACCTTGTTGACGGTGAACGCGGGCACTGTGTCCGGTGCTCCGCAGCCAATCGCAATCTGACGCGCGGGATTCTGTCCCTGCCCGGCCTGCAGCACATTGCCGAAAATCACCTCGTCCAATTGCGCCGCATCCGTATGCGTTCGCGCCAGGGTTTCCTTCGCCGCCGTGACCCCCAGTTCCACCGCCCGCGTATTCGCAAACACACCGTTCATTGAACCGATCGGGGTACGCACCGCGCCGACCAACAATACATTCCGCATGTTTCAACCCTCCGTATGGTATGACGCTTCCCATGGACGCCTGGATTGTAGCAGGAACTGAACGGGCAACGGAATTGTCGGCGCAGGCAACGGAATTGTTGGCGCAAGCAACGGCTGTTGCGAAAAAGGGAAAGGCGGGTAAGAGTATATTGCTGCATTTTCAATCAGATTTTACGTGGAACCGAAAAGGAGTATAATTGCAGGAAGAAAAACCTGGCCAGACACGCATACCATTTTACCGCCATCGGAGGGTATATCAATGCTCAGGGAAACGATACAAGGTTTGTTGCGGGACGCCGGTATCGAAATTAACGGCCCGAATCCCTGGGATGTCCAAGTGCGGGATGATCGCTGCTATATGCGCGTATGGCGGGACGGAAGCCTGGGATTGGGGGAATCCTACATGGATGGCTGGTGGGACTGTGAGCGCCTGGATGAAATGGTGTACCGACTGCTGCGAAGCAATCTGGATGAAAAAGTCGGGATAAATTTCCGGCGCATGGTGCGTTTGTTGCCTTCCCTATTGTTTAACTTGCAGTCCAAAGCGCGCGCCCGAATGATTGCAGAGCGCCATTATGACCTGGGAAACGATCTCTTTTTTTCCTTCCTGGACGCCAACAACCAGTACAGTTGCGGGTATTTTGAAGGCACTGATGATTTAGACCAATCCCAGGTGAATAAACTCAGCATGATTTGTGCAAAACTGCAATTGGGCGAACGCGACCATTTGCTTGATATCGGGTGCGGTTGGGGAGGATTGGCGCGCTTCGCGGCGGAGCGATGCGGCTGCGCCGTAACGGGTGTGAACATATCGCAGAAGCAACTCCGCTTCGCCCGTGATTTCTGTCAGGGACTTCCCGTGAGTTTCCTCGATTGCGACTATCGCGCCATCAGGGGACAGTTTGACAAAATTGTGTCGGTGGGGATGTTCGAGCATGTTGGCCTGAAAAATTACCGGACGTTTATGAAGACTGTTCACCGCTGCCTGAAGAAAGACGGCATTTTTCTCCTGCAAACCATTGGAGGCAACATTTCCGGCAGAGGGGGCTGTGATCCTTGGATAACGAAATACATTTTCCCGAACGGCATGCTGCCCAGCATGGCGCAAATCGCCAAGGCCGCCGAGCGGCTTTTCGTGATTGAAGACTGGCACAATTTCGGACCCCATTACGACAAAACGCTGATGGCGTGGAACGCCAGTTTTCAAAAGGCCTGGCCAAAATTGCAGGCAAAGTATGACACGCGATTCAAAAGAATGTGGGAATATTACCTGCTGTCCTGCGCCGGCGCATTCAGGGCCAGAAGCATCCAATTATGGCAAGTCGTCATGACACAATATGCCGCTGGAACTCCACAGCCCCGGTGTCGCTCATTTGTGTATCCAACGAATTATTGCAGGTGAGGGAGCATACATGCGCACGGCGTTGTGTTGTATTCATTCCATATTGACGCCATCGCATGCCCTTGCTAGATTGAATTCACGGCAATTACAGAAACCGGGGAGGTGCTGTCATGAGTATTCGGCACGCGGCGGTTGCGGGACAGTTTTACCCGGGACATGCGGCGACCTTGCGGGCGGATGTCACGCGGTATATCCGGGAGTCGGGGGTGGAACCGGCGCCGGATCGCACGGCGGGGATCATCGCGCCGCATGCGGGGTATATGTATTCGGGACCGACGGCAGGTTTTGTGTTTGCGCGGATTCAGGGGAAACAAAGCACACGGGCGGTGATATTGGGCAGATCGCACCGCTATCCTTTCGAGGGCGCATCGGTTTACGCAGGCGATGCGTTTGAAACGCCATTGGGATTGGCAAAGGTGGATGTGGACTTTGCGCGGACGTTGGCGGAAGAATGCGGCGGGATGCCGGATACGCCGCATCACGCCGAGCATGCATTGGAGGTACAGGTTCCTTTTCTTCAGGTGGCGATGCCGGACACGCCGATTGTCCCGGTGCTTTTTGGTTCCGACCCGGATGAATGGCATATCCGGTTGGGAGAGAGGCTTGCGGCGATGCTGGACCCGTCAGACCTGGTTGTTGCCTCAACCGATCTGTCTCATTTTCTGTCCGAAGCCAGGGCGAACGCGATAGACCGGCATACGATTGACGTGATCTTGGGACAGGACTGCCGGGCGGCGTGCGCAGGCGTGGCGGATGACACGTGCTCGATGTGTGGCGGCACGGCGGTGGTGACGGCGATGGCCTGTGCGCTGGCAATGGGGGCGAATGACTGGCGTCTGCTGGACTATCGCACCAGCGGCGCGGCGTCCGGAGACTATCACCGGGTGGTCGGCTATGCCGCGATTTCCATGGAGCGTGTTGCATGAAAACGACGGTCAGGGATATTTGTGATGCGCTGGAAACATGGGCGCCGCAGGGGCTGGCCTATTCCTGGGACCGTATAGGATTGAGTGTGGGCGACCCGGAGGCGCGTGTGGATCGGGTCCTGGTCTGCCTCAGTGTTATGCCGGCGGCGTTCGCGGCGGCCAGGAAAGCCAGGGCGCAGATGATTGTGTCGCACCATCCTCTGATCTGGGAACCCTTGAAAACATTGCGCGCGGATGAGCCGCATGCGCGGCTGTGTCTGGACATCGCGCGGGCGGGGATCGCATGCTTCGCCATGCACACCAATCTCGATGTGGTCGCCGACGGGGTGAGCCGCGCGTTGGGAGAAGCCATCGGACTGCACGACATGCGCCCCCTCATGCCAGTGGCGCACGCGGCCATGGTAAAACTGGTGACCTTTGTGCCCGAATCGCATCTGGCGGCGGTGCGCGACGCCGTATCCGCCGCGGGGGCGGGTGTTATCGGCAACTACACGCATTGCTCATTCAGCACAGAAGGAGTTGGCACGTTTCTTCCGGGCGACGCCGCAAATCCTTTCTCCGGCAAGAAGGGGAAGATCAACGAGGAGGCGGAGCGGCGTTTTGAGACGCTTGTCCCAAAGCCCCGGCTGGGGCGCGTGCTGGCGGCGCTTTTCGCGGCGCATCCCTACGAGGAAGTCGCATATGACATCGTCACACTGGAAAACACTGATCCATCGGTCGGGCTGGGGGTTCTGGGAACGCTGGAGCGGGCGCAGCCTTTGGACATCTTCGCGGAACACGTGAGGAATGCTTTGAAATTGGAACATTTGCGGGTGGTGGGACCAGGAAAAAGGCTGGTGCGCCGAGTGGCGGCAATTGGCGGGTCGGGCGGCGGCCAGGTGAGCGAGATTCCTGATGATGTGGATGCGCTGGTTACGGGGGATGTGGGATACCACGATGCGCTGGCCGCCCGGGAACGAGGCCTGTCGGTGATTGATGCCGGCCACGCAGGGAGCGAACGCCCGATTCTTGGAAAGATTAAGCGGTTTCTGGCGGGGCGTTTTTCCGGGATGCGGGTGTCGGTCCATGGGGAGAAGGACTGTTTTCGGTGGCTTGGTGAGAAGGGGAAATGAGGGGAAATGCGGACTGGGGACTGTGGAATGCGGAATGGGGAATGGGGAATGCGGAGTGAGGAATGGGAACTGCGGAATGGGGAATGTGGATCGTGATGCATGGTGTGTATGTGAACGGTATTTTCTTTTCCTTTCCACAGCATGTATGCCATCGGGTATAATCCCAATCTGAAAGGCGGCGCTGGACCGCATATGCTGCATGGGGCGGGTTTGTCACCGAGGACAATTCATTTTGAAACGACATCTGAAGATACTGTTTGTCACGTCGGAATTGGCGCCACTGGTGAGTACGGGCGGCCTGGCGGATGTGGCGGCGGCGCTGCCGCGCGCGTTGCATGATCAGGGTTGTGATGTGCGCGTGGTGATGCCGCATTACCGGAGCATTGCGTCGCAGCATCGCGGCGATCCGGTGGCAATGTGCGTGGCGGATCTGGGCGTAAAGACGGCATACGGGGCCATGCGCAGAACGGTGGTTCCCGGGACGAAGATACCGCTGTATTTCGTCGAGCACGAGGGGTACTTTGGCCGGGAACGGCCTTACGGCGTGGGCGCATATGAATATGATGACAACGCCGAGCGCTTCTGTTTCTTCTCGCAGGGGGTGTTGCACGGCATCGCGCAGAGCGCTTGGAAGCCGGATATTGTGCATTGTCATGACTGGCATACCGCTCCCATCCCGGTATTCATGCGGACCCGGTATCGCGCCGATGCATTTTGGAGCGGTGTGCCTGCGCTGTTCACCATCCACAATATCGCCTTTCAAGGACGATATGCCGCGGAAAAATTCGCCTGCACCGGCTTTGAACCTTGGCTTTTCTCGCCGCAATACGTCGAATATGAAGGCGATATGAACCTGATGAAAGGGGCTATCGCATTCGCCACCCGACTTAACACGGTCAGCCCGCGCTACGCGCGCGAGATTCAGACGCTGGAATACGGGGCGGGACTCGACGGGATGCTCCGAACGCGCAGCGGGGACCTGCGTGGCATTCTCAACGGCGTGGATTATGAACACTGGAATCCTGCGACCGACCCGCATATCGTCGCAAATTATGATGTGAACAACCTCATGGGAAAAGCGGCCTGCAAACGCGCACTGCAGAAGGCCTTTGGTTTGCCGCAATGCCATGCGCCGGTTTTCGGAGTGGTGAGCCGCTTGTATTGGCAAAAGGGACTGGACCTGCTGGCCGATGCCATGGACCGGCTGGCGGCGATGAATCTGCAGTTTGTCATTCTTGGTGCGGGAGACCCGGCGCTGGAGAGCCGTCTGGCCGACGTCGCGCGACGTTATCCGGATAAGGTCGCCGTCCGCTTCTCCTTTGATGTTCCACTGGCGCATCAAGTGCAGGCCGGAGGTGATTTTTTCGTCATGCCTTCGCGCTATGAACCGTGCGGCTTGAGTCAACTCTACAGCCTGGCCTACGGCACGGTTCCGGTGGTGCGTCGGACCGGCGGATTGGCCGACACCGTCAGAAACATCAATCCCGTCCATTTGAAACGCGGTGATGCGACAGGGATTACGTTTGTGCCGCTGACTCCCGAGGCGATTGTCCGGGCGGTAGGTCAGGCGATGGAACTGTATGCGGACAAAAAGCGGCTGGCGAAGGTGCGCCAGGCGTGCATGCGCGAGGATTTTTCCTGGGATCGGTCGTGTCGCGAATACATCCGCCTGTATGAAGAGGCCATTGCAGCGGCATGAATGCTGAGCGGACGCTGGAATTGATCAGTCCCTCCTCCACCGCAACAGAGCGCCTGGGGGAAGCGCTGGCGCGTCTGCTGCCCGAGGGAAGCACCGTGGCGCTTTACGGGGATTTGGCCACGGGGAAGACCTGTCTGGTTCGGGGCATGGCCGCGCACTTCACCGGCAAACGGGAGGTTCATAGTCCAACATTCACCCTGATCAACGAATATCGGGGGAATCCGACGCTGTTTCACATTGATTTGTATCGTCTTGCCGGACCGGAGGAGGCGGTGGAACTCGGCTGCGAGGAGATTTTTGATTCCCTGAATGTGTGTGCGGTGGAATGGGCGGAACGTGCAGAAAGGTTACTGCCGGACCGGTGCATCAGGATTGTCATGCGGCATGCGGGAAACGACCGGCGCGCTGTTTGCATCGTGAATCCGGGGTTGCTGCCGGAAGGCTGGGAAGAAGCGCTGCGTAGAGCGGTCGCCGTTTTGGAATGATCAGCGAGTTGCCTGCCGCAGGGCGGCGGCCAATTCCGCTACCGAGGCAAAGCGTTCCTCCGGCTGTTTCGCTATGCACTTCATCACGATACTGTCCAGCGCTTCCGGGATGTCGTGCACCAGGGACCGGGGCGCAGGGGGCATCTGGTTCAGTTGTTTTTCCAGTACATCGCCGCCTTCAAAGGCCATTCTGCCGGTAATCAGTTCATAGAGCACCAATCCCAGGGAATAGATGTCAGAGCGGGCGTCTGCGTCCTGACCACGCACCTGCTCCGGCGACATGTAGCAGGGCGTGCCCATGACGATGTTGGATGCCGTAATGCGGGCGCCCTGGAGTTTCGCCAGCCCAAAATCCATTACCTTCACCAATCCTCCCTTGGCGATGAGAATGTTGTCCGGTTTGATGTCTCGATGGACGATGCCCTGTTGGTGGATGGCTTCCAGCGCGGAGCACGCCTGGACCATCACGTTGACGGCTTCTCGCGGCGACAGCCGGCCTTTTTCCAAGACGTAGCGGTGCAGATTGATCCCTTCCACGTATTCCATGGCAATGTAGGCGCCGCCTTCCTGGGCGCCGATATCGTAGATGCTCACTATGTTGGGATGGGAAACCTTGGCGGCGGCCTTGGCCTCCCGCACGAAACGCTGCCGTAGTTCCGCGGAGTCATCCATCATGCTCCCCAGGAACTTAAGCGCGACGGGCCGGTCCAATTGGGTATCGCGGGCCAGATAGACCACCCCCATGCCCCCCCGTCCGAGTTCGCGTTCGATCACATAACGCTGTCCGAGAGAACTTTCGATCATTTGCACGATGGCGGTGGGCTGTTCTCCCCTTGCCGCTGGGGCTGCCGAAGTCGGTTGCCCGGCCGGGGAAGGCCTCATGGATATGCGCGATTCCACGCTGGAAAGGCGCTGGGTGACGTCGCGGTAGCCCATGTCCACGGTGCGGATTTTCTGAAGCACGGCGCGTGATTTTTCCAGTTCGCCCAGTTGTTCGTAGGCCAGTGCGAGCATCCAGAAATAATCTATGTTGGCCTTGTTCACCCGGGCGCCGGTCAGATGGTTCTCCAGGGCGGCGGCGCAATGAGCGTAATCTTTCAACTCGTAGAAGGAGCGGCCCAGGAGGGCGCGGGATTCGTCATAGCGGGGATGGTCTTCTTTCACCCGCTGCAGCATCGGAATCGCGGCATCCCAGCGCTGCGCGTGCACCAGGGCAAAGCCCGCGCCGAAGAATTCCCCGGCCTTTTCATAGCACTGCGCGGCACGGAGGGGCTCGTTGGCCTTGGAGTAGCAATCGCCGGCGCGCCGGAATGCCCCCCCACCCTCATAGGCCATGCCGGCCTCTTTCCAAAGTCCCTTGGATTCATAGAAGCGGCCCCCGATTTCTGCGGCTTCCTTGGCGCGCCCGGCTTCTTTCATGCAACGCGCCGCCTCTTCCAGACGCCCCATGCGCAGCAGCACCGCTCCTGCCCGCCCCGGATCGCCCACCAGACGATAGAGTTGCAGGGCCAAATCATTGCGTTGCGCAGCATCAAAGCGGCGGGCCACTTCCAGGAAAAGGGTTTTGGTTTGGTCCGGTTCCAGTGCCGCCCGGGCCTTCTCCGACTCAAATGCCCGGAAGCATTGTTCCGCCGCGAGCAGTTGCTTGTCCGGGGCATCGGCGGTTGTCTTGAAATAGTCAAGGAAAACCTTGGCCGCTTCGGCGGGCTTTCCCCACTCGGCATAACAGGCGCCGGCCCCTGACATATCCCCTGCATTTTGGAAGGCCCGCACCGCGCGTTTGTATCGCCTTTTCTCGGCATAGAAGCGCGCCGCCGTGGCATGGTCTCCGGCTTTCTCCAGCAGGCGCGCCGCCGCTACCGTCTTTCCCGCTTTGGCCAGTTCCATCGCCGCGCGCTTCTTGTCGCCCGCCTTCCGGTAGGCCCATGCTGCTTCTTTGTTGCGATTCAACGCAGCATAGACTTCACCGAGCCGCACCCATTGCTTTTGTTTTTTCAACGATTGAATGGTGCTGTGCGGGTCTTGCGCCGCCTCCAGTTGCTCCGTGAATCGAGGATCCTTGTTCACATAGGCCGCGTCTTTGGGGATGACATCCTGCATCTTCTCCTTCATCCGTCGCTTGCGGACGGCGCGGCGAATCCGGATATAGACTTCATAAACCAGCAACAGGATGAGAAAAGTAAAGAATACTTTCCACGCCGCAGATTTCCATCCCGTTTGCGGGTCCAGGTTGAATGCCTGTTCTATCCACGAGAGCGGCCATTGCAACAGGCCGCTCCAGTAGAACCCCAGCCACCCTTTGATGAATTCCATTGTTTTCTCCCGCGATAGTTGACGATCCCGGCCCTTTGACCGGCCTCCAACGTGGGTATTTTACCACGCTTCGCGACAGAAGTGGTTCTCAATACATCTCGGAATGTTTGCCCGGAGTGATGCTGGTCGTGTAGAGTTCCATCGCTGCCTGGACCACGAAATGACGAGGAGTACCCTTGACGATGACACAATACACGCCGACGCAGAAGAAGCCGCGCACAATCCGGTCGTTGCTGTTGCGCTGGACGGTGCGCGTTACGGGCGCACTGATCCTGTTGTTGTTGATTGCTTTTCTGGCGGTTTTTCACAGTGCGCTTTACAACAGGTTTGTTTATTTTCCACGTGAAGCGCGCGCATGGGAAGCATTGCGCGCCCAAATCGAACCGGTTTCCATCCGGCATGGATGGAATGAGTACAGGGGGGTAATCCACAGCCATTCTGAGTTATCGCATGATTCCGATGTGCCGTTTGAGGAGATTCTCGAGGCGCTGAAAATCGCCGGATCGGATTTCATTTTCATGTCCGACCACTGCATAGACGGCAAAGCGGATTATTCCCTCCAATGGCGGGGTATCCATGACGGAATTCTTTTCGCCCCCGGCTTTGAGATGCAGGAAGGATTCATGCCGTTCGGATTGCCGAGTGAGACCGTCCTGGATTGCCGGGAAGACCCGGAGGTGCTGGCGAAGCAGATTGATGCCTTGGGAGGTTTGTTGTTTTTCGCCCATGCCGAACAGGATCGCCGCTGGGAATTGCCGGAACTGGTGGGGATAGAGATTTATAACATTCACGCGGATTTCATGGATGAAAACGTGAGACAACTCGCCCCCAATATATTGTTATGCCTTGGCGCGTATCCGGATCACACGATTCGCCTGATCTTCGACCGGCAGACGGAACTGCTTGCCAAATGGGACCGATTGAACGAGATCAAGAAAGTGGTGGGTATTGCCGCCAATGACGCACACCGCAATGTCGGAGTCCGGGGGTACTATACCGACAAGGGCACATTACTCTTGCACGAGGCCAATGCCAAGAAGATCGGCGAATACAACCTCAACTTTCTCACCAGAATCTTGTTACGGGCTTTTTTCGGCCCCTTGGAACCGGGGAAAAGGCTCTTCACCTTTCAACTCGATCCCTATGAGCGAAGCGTGCGCTTTGTGCAGACCCATCTGCTGGCGCGGGAATTGACCGAAGAGGCGCTCCTGGACGCCCTGCGCGAAGGACGTGTCTTCATCGCGTTCCATATGATCGCCGACGCCACAGGCTTCTCCTTTGTAGCGGAACATGGCAACGAAATGGCGGTGATGGGGGAGTCAGTGACGTTTACGGAAGGCATGCGTTTGCGCGTGGCCTCCCCCATCCCCTGCCGTTTCACCATTCTTTCCGACGGAAAAGTCATGCACGTGGCAGAAGGCCGCGAGACAATCTGGTCCCCGCCCGGTCCGGGCCGTTACCGCGCGGAGGCGGAATTGGACATCCTGGGTGAATGGGTGCCGTGGGTCTATACCAACCCGATAGGGGTGGAAGCATCCTAGTGCAATGTCACGGGATTGACGGAACGATTGATCTTGCGGGTTGAGTAGCACCTCGCAGGGGTGAGTTTTGCCTGCCCTGTGCAAGTTGCCGGATTGGCGTGACCAAGATAAAATCCAGACAGCATGAGTCAAGACACTGGACCGCAGTCGTTGAATCCTCCCTTTTGGTGGAAACAGATCATGCAAAGTCAGCACCAGATGCTGTATTATCCCCTGTTGGCACAACGGGAAAGGGGGGCAAGTCGTTTTTTTGATTCCAAGATGCGTTTGGATGCACAATAGCATCTCTTTGTTGCCATTGGCGAGGATTCAGGATTCATGATTTTCCCTGTGGCGTGTGCGGCATTGATTGCGGCAGACCAGTAAAGTAAAGATAGGTGCGCGGCAGGCGCAGGATGCCCTTGGGGGGTCGGAGGCGGTCAGTTGAAATTCGCGATAATCTCTGATGTCCACGCCAATATAGATGCGTTGGAGCCGGTGTTGGCGCGCATTGAGGAAATGGGGATTGATCAGACAGTATGTCTGGGCGATGTCGTGGGCTACAACGCAACGCCGAATGAGTGCGCCAACCTTCTTCGCGATCGCGGCATTCCAACGATATTGGGCAATCATGACGCGGTGGCTTGCGGGCTGGAAGAACCTTGGGGTTTCAATCCTGTGGCGCTTTCGGCGGCGATGTGGACGCGCGAGGTGTTGACCCCGGAGAACATCGAGTGGTTGCGGGCGCTTCCGGATGCGTTGAACTTCGGGGATTTTGTCGCGGTGCATGGCGCGCCCAAGAATCATAATGCCTATCTGTTCACATGGGAAGACATTCTGCCGCATCTGTACTTTCTTGAGGAGCAGAATTGCCGGGTCTGCATGATCGGGCATACGCATACGCCGGGGATATTTTCGGTGGATGGCGCGTACACGCCGGATGACGAGGGACGTTTTCCGTTGGGCGATGAGAAACTCTTTTTCATCAATCCGGGTTCGGTCGGCCAGCCGCGCGACACCAATCCTGATGCGGCATTTGGCGTGCTGGATACGGAAAGCAACTTATTCCAACTGGTCAGAGTTCGCTATCCCGTGGAAAAAGCGGCGGCAAGGGTGATCGAGGCGCGATTGCCGATATTTCTTGCGGACCGGTTGGCCTTGGGAAGATGATCGAGAATCCCCCGGAAATTTCGGCAAGCGAAATTCCGATACGAATTTCGGCAAGCGAAATTCCGACACGAATTTCGGCAAGCGAAATTCCGACACGAATTTCGGCAAGCGAAATTCCGACACGAATTTCGGCAAGCGAAATTCCGACACGAATTTCGGTGGAGAAAAGACAGTGCGAAGCGGAAAAATCAAGCGAAAGACCGCGGAAACGCAGATCGAAGTCACCGTGGTGATTGACGGGCAAGGCCGCGCCGAGGTGGATACGGGGATCGGCTTTTTCGATCACATGCTGCATCACCTCGCCCGGCACGGGTTGTTCGATATTCGTGTGCGCGCCAAGGGTGACCTCCACATAGATCCGCACCACACCGTTGAGGATGTCGGCATTTGCCTGGGAAAGGCATTTCTTGAGGCAGCAGGCGACGGCCGCGGCCTGGTTCGTTTTGGGCATGCGGCTGCGCCGATGGATGAGGCGTTGGCGGAAGCGGCGGTGGATTTCAGCGGACGCCCCTTTCTGCATTTTGAGGCGAACCTGCCGCAGGGCCGTGTCGGCGAATTTGACATTGAACTGACGGAGGAGTTCTTGCGCGCTTTCAGTGTGAATGCCCGGATGACGCTGCACATCGTATTGCGTCACGGTCGCAATGCGCATCATTGCATCGAAGGCATCTTCAAGGCGTTCGCGCGCGCGCTGGGCGAAGCGTTGCGACAGGACCCGCGCGTGAAGGACATCCCCTCCACCAAGGGAATGCTGGAAACGTGATTGCGATCATAGACTACGGTATGGGCAACCTGCGCAGCGCGCAGAAGGGTTTTGAAAAGGCCGGCTGCAAGGCGGTTATCACGGACGACCCGGTCCTCATTGCCGAGGCGGAGGCCGTCGTGCTTCCCGGTGTCGGCGCTTTCAAGGATTGCTATGAAGGGTTGCGCGCACGGGGCTTGGTGGATCCTGTGAAGGAGGCCGCCGCAAGCGGCCGTCCTTTCCTGGGGATATGCGTCGGCCTGCAATTGCTTTTTGAGAGCAGCGAGGAGGGCGATGCCCGGGAAGGGCTGGGCATTTTTGCGGGGCGCGTGGTGCGCTTTCCGGACGCCGCGCAAACGGGGCTTAAAGTGCCGCACATGGGCTGGAATCGCCTGGATCGGGTGCCGGGCCGGGCGTGTCCGTTGTTGAACAACGCGGGCCGGAATCCTTATACTTATTTTGTGCATAGTTACTTTGCGCGTCCCGCTGACGAAGAGATAGTACTCGCCACGTGCGAATACGGCGTGCGTTTTCCGGCAATTGTAGGGCGCGGCAATGTGTATGCGGTGCAGTTTCATCCGGAAAAGAGCCAATCGGATGGGATTGCCATCCTTCGGGCGTTTGGAGACTTAATCCGGGAGAGGACCGCCGCGAATGTTCAAGCGGATATTGGTGCCCACTGACGGCAGCGAGGCCGCCACAGTGGGTGTGCGCTATGCGATTGCGCTGGCGCAACGCCGGGGTGCGACGCTGCTGGGGTTGCATGTTGTTGACGTAAAACTTCTGGAAGGTCCTTTCCTGCGCGATCTTTCGGCGTCACTGGGCACGGCGCCGTTTGTCAATTATCAGAACAATATTGCCATGCTTCTGGATGAACGGGGCAAGGCGGCGCTCAGGGCGTTTTGCGAACTCTGCGATGCGGCGGGGGTACCCTGCGAGGCCCGACTGGCCACCGGTGTGGTGCCCAGGACCATCTTGGAAAACTGCGGTCTGGCCGATTTGATCATTATGGGGCGGGGCGGGGAACACAACCAATGGCTGAACGGTTTGGTCGGTTCCACCACGGAAGCGGTGGCCCGACGTTCCCCCCTGCCGGTGCTGGTGACGGGCAGGGATGTACCTGGATATAATCGGTTTCTGGTGGCATTCGACGGGTCCGCCTATGCGCGCCAGGCACTGAAAACGGCAGCCGTTATCGCAGCGGCCTGGGAGATGCCTTTTCACCTTTTGACGGTGGGCGGCTCCGCCGAAGAAGCGACGCTGGACGAGGCGCGCCGCTATCTGCAGGCGCATAATATCGAGGTGGAATTTGTTCGGCGTGAAGGGGATCCCGGCGAAACCATTGTGACGTACGCAGCGGAGTGCGCCGCAGACCTGCTGGTGATGGGCGCTTATGGGCACTCAAAAGTCCGCGAACTGGTGATGGGAAGCACGACAGCCCATGCGATAAATCACGCGCCGTGTCCCGTGTTGCTGGCACGGTAGCCTTGACAAGGAATGATATCAGATGCCTCAGCAAGCCATTGTGGATGAAATTGTCTCGCGGGTGGGCGACCTCCCCGCGATACCGGCGGTCGTGGCTGAAGTACTGCGTGTGACAGATGATCCCAACAGCGATATGGCCAAGGTCAGTGCCGCCGTGCAAGTGGACCCGGCGCTGACGGCCAAGATACTTCGGGTGAGCAATTCCTCCTATTACGGCATGAAGCAGTATGTCGGGACCATCAAACTGGCGCTGGTGATCCTGGGAGTGCGCGAAGTACGCAATATTGTTCTGGGCATATCCGTTTTTGACGCGCTGCAGAACAAGGCGCTCGGCGGCGACCTGCTGCGTGAGATTTGGGATAATTCGCTGCGGGTGGCGGCCATTGCCAAGCATTTAGGCGTGTCCATGGGGTTGGGGCTTCAGGGCGAGGAGTTTATCACCGGCCTGCTGAGCGACATCGGCAAGATGGTCATGCTGAACTGCATAGGCCTCAGTTATCTTGAAGTGCTGAAGGCGAATAGAACTGACCCGGTCGCGTTATGCAAAGCCGAACTCCATGAAATCGGCTGCGATCATGCCGACATCGCCATGGCGCTGGCGGTGCGTTGGAATCTGCCGCAGCCGCTTGCGGATGCCCTGTGGCGGCAATACCCGCGCGCGGGGTATTCGCTGAGAACGGCCAGCGATCCCAAACTGGCCGCCGTGGTGCGCATCGCCAAGCGGGCTGCCATGGATGACTTCAGCGGGCCGGGAAAGCCGCTGTGTCTTCGTGAAGAGGAGGCTTGGGGGGAATTGGCGAACGCGAAAAGACCTGTTCCGCCTGAAAGGCGGTTTGCATTTCTTGCGGCGTTCATTGAGGAACTGAAAAGCGCGCCGAGATTGCCTTTGTAGTTTTTGGAGCAATTTCCAGACGTGGGCGGAGGCGCCCGAATGCGGATTTCACGCAATGCCAGGTAAAGAGAAAATCGCTATTGTTCGATCAAAAGATTTTGAGTCCGTTGACGAAGAATTGTGCCATGCCTTGGAGCGTCTCGAAGAAGTCAACGATCGCGTGCAACAATTGCTGGAAACGGAAGCGCATGTTGCGCCGGCCACCGAAGCCGCAGACGACGGCGCGCCGGAAACGGGCGCATCCGAATCGGCCTCTGAAGCGCAGCATACGACAACCGGCTAATTTCTCCTGACCGGGACCAAGGGGAACAGGGTAGTGCCCTCATCAGCCTCTCAATACGGCCCCATTTCACACAAATCGAAGGGCGACAGCGCGCTTCATATCCTCATGACTGATCCACACCAAACAGGGGGCGGTCAGGTGACGTACGTGCTGCGTCTGGCGGGCGAATTGATACGACTGGGGCATCGGGTAAGCATCGGCTGCAGGGCGGGGAGCGCATTGGCGCATCGGGCGACCGGGCCAGGCTGTCATGTTCACGACCGTTTCATCTTCAAGGGGGGCATGCGCCCGGGCGCGTGGTTGCACGATATTCTTGAGGTTCGCCGGTTCATCCTTGAGCAAAAGCCGGACATCATTCATGTGAACGGATCGCAGGACCATTGGGTCTGCGCAGCGGCGAATCGTCTTTTGGGGAGGCCTGTATGTCTTGTCCGCACCCGCCACAACACTTATCCCGTAAAGAACAACTTCCCCAATCGCATCCTGAATCGCGCGTGGACGGACTACCAGATCATCGTCTGTGATACCGTTCGCCAAACCCTTGCGGCGCACCCCGCTTTTGATGCTGCGCGCATGTGCGCCATTCACAACGGGGTGGACGTCGAACAGTATCGCCCTGATCCAGCGGCGCGCGCCCGCGCGCGGGCGGAGTTCGGATTCGCGGAAAGCGATGTTGTATGCGGTATTGCTGCGCGCCTGACAGCGGCCAAGGGCCATACGTTTCTGTTCCAGGCCGCCGCCTCCATCCGGAGGCGATTCCCGGACATGCGCCTGCTGGTCCTGGGACAAGGAGAGTTGGAAGAAACCCTGCGGCAACAGGTTGAAGACCTGGGCATCGCGGATATTGTGCATTTTGCCGGATTCCGCCAGGATATGCCATATTGCACGCAGGCATTTGATATCGGCGTGCTCCCCTCCATTGATTGCGATACGTCATCATTCAGCCTGAAAGAAGAAATGGCCGCGGAAAAACCCGTCATCGCCTCGGATTACGGCGGCCTGAAGGAGATCATTGACGACGGCGTGGAAGGGTTTGTGGTTCCCGCCGGGATTGTGGCGCCGCTCGCGGAGGCGATGTCGCGCTTGCTGGGCGACCCTGCGCTGCGGGCCGCCATGGGGAAACGCGGGCGCGAACGCGTCCTGGCGGAGTTTTCCGTGCAGACGTTCGCCGGCAAAACACTGGACGCCTGCCGGCGCGCCTTGGAGATTCATCGTGAACGTACTGCATCTCGATGAACAGACCGGCTGGCGCGGCGGGGAGCAGCAGGCCAGTTGGCTGATTCAAGGGTTGGTCAAGCGCGGCCATCGTGTAATTATTGCAGGGCGGCCCGGCAGCGCCTTTTTGACATCCGACCACGGCGGCGCGAGGGTGGAAAAAGTCGCGTTGCCATTTCTCGGGGAATTTGATTTGTTGACCGCCTGGAAACTGGCGGGGGTGGTGCGCAAAGAAAATATTGATATTCTGCACGCGCACAGCAGCCATGCCCACAGCATCGCGGTGTGCGCGCGAAAGATCGCCGGACGCGGCAAGGTGGTGGTATCGCGGCGTGTCAGTTTTCGGCCCAAAGACCATGTTCTGAACCGCTGGAAATATGCGCAACCGGATTTGATTATCGCCGTTTCCGGGAAGGTGGGCGAGGTGATGCGGGAGTTCGGCGTGTCTGAGTCGCGGCTTGCGGTAATCCACAGTTCTGTGGATTGGTCGCGCCTGGAGGTGGAACCGATTCCCCGGACGGAAATCGGCGTGTCGGCGGACGCCTTGTTGCTGGTGAGCGTCGGCGCATTGGTTGGTCATAAAGACCATGAAACGCTGGTCGCCGCAATGCCGCAGGTGCTGAAACATTTCCCGCGGGTCAGATTGGTTATCGCTGGAGAGGGCGCATTGCGCCCGGCCATTGAAGCGCGCATTGCCGCGCTCGGGTTGGAAGACGCGGTGACGCTGCTGGGACATCGCGCGGACGCTCCGCGCCTGATTCGCGCCGCAGACCTCTATGTTTCGTCGAGTTGGTCGGAAGGTCTGGGAACCTCCGTGCTTGAGGCGTTGGCCTGCGAGACCCCGGTGGTGGCGACCGTGGCGGGGGGCGTTCCCGAGATGGTGCGTCCCGGCGAAACAGGGTATCTTGTGCCAAGTCGCGACCCGCCCGCGCTTGCCGCTGCAATCATCGAAAGTCTTGCCAATCGGGAGAACGCCAAGTTTATGGCGCGAAACGGGCGCTGTCTGGTCGAAGAATTGTTTCTGACGGAACGGATGGTTGAGCGGACTGTTTTGGCGTATGATATGCTCTTGCGAGATGGTTAATTCGAGAACGGGGCCTTAATGTGATGCCATCTACGCGGGAAAGCAGCGCCGACAGCGATACGCAACTCTGGCATTATACCCAATACCGATCCGCCTTGCGGGTCAATGCGGGAATATCGGTTGTGGAAGCGGCCTTTGGGTTGATCGTGTTGTCGTGGCTGATACAATCAACCTGTTACCATGACAGTTCCCTGGATGCCATCGGCCTGCTAATTCTGCCGTGGTTCTACTATGGGACCATCGTTGCGCCCTCTTGCGGCATCTGGATGTGGGCGAGTTTCTTACGCGCTCCGCGCAGGACGCGGCGATATGCGCCCATCCTTGTATTAAGCGTGTTTTACGCGGGGTTGCTGGCTGTATGCGTATGGATCACCCGATTGTTGGTGATTGATATGTGGAAAGAGTTTCTATGATTCTTGTTTTGAAACTTGGGATGATCTTTCCGGGAATTTGATCATGAGCGATATTACCGTCTTGACGCTCGTGCCAAACGCGGGTGACCGTCTGCCGCGTTGTCTGGAGAGTGTTCGCTGGGCGGACGACATCTTCTGCGTGGTTGACCCCCGAACCAACGACGGTTCGTTAGAAGTGGCGCAGCGTTACACGAACCATGTTGTTGTGCACGAGTACGTCAACGCGGCAAACCAACGGAATTGGGCGCTGCCTCAGATTGAAACCGAATGGACCCTGGTGCTGGATGCTGATGAGTGGGTTTCAGAGGAACTGGCCCGGAAAATCCAGGAAATCATTTGCAATCCGAAGAGTCTCGACGGGTATTACGTCAAGCGACTCTCTTATTTTCTAGGAAAACTGATCCGTCACTGTGGTTGGCACCGGGACTACAATCTGCGTCTGTTCCGTACGCGCAAAGGCCGCTATCTGGAGCAGCGGGTCCATTCAAAGGTGCTGGTGGACGGTCCGGTCGGACGCATTCATGAGGTCATGTATCACGACACCTACCGGGATTTTGAGGAGTATTTCACCACCTTTCAGCGCTTCACGACGTGGGGCGCACAGGATGCCTATGAACAGGGAAAGCGCGCCGGTATCTTCGATGTGACCCTGCGCCCGCTCCTGCGCTTTTTCAAAATGTATGTTATCCGCCACGGATTTCTGGATGGTTACCACGGGGCGGTGCTTTGCGGATTGGGGGCGTTTTCGGTATTCATGAAATACGCGAAGTTGTGGAACATGGAACGCATGGAACAGGAGGGAAAGATACCCTCTCCCCCATCCTGACGACCATTGAATCCATTACTCGATCACGGCCTTTTCATTTTCGTGATAAGTTCGGATTGCAATTGATGGTCCGCATTGAAAAGCCGGCGATAGGCGAGCAGAGCCGTGCCGATGCAGCCCAACGATGTTGCGGCGGCAATCATGAACATCACGACGATCTGGTATTTCACGGCCTGCATCGGCGGATTGCCCGCAAGAATCTGCCCCGTCATCATCCCCGGCAACGAAACCAATCCCACCACCATCATGGAATTGATGATGGGGATCATCCCCCTGCGCACCGCTTCGCGCAAGACCCCGCGCGCGGCTTCCCAGCGCGTTGCGCCGTGCGCCAGTTCCATCTCGACCAGCGTCTGGTGTTCGCTGAAGCGCTCCAGCAGGATGTCAATGCACAACGAGATGCCGGTCAGGCCGTTGCCGAGTATCATGCCCAGAAGTGGGATAACATACTGCGGTTTGTACCAGGGGTCCACGCGGATGACGGCCTGCGTCACCATTAAGGTGCTCAGCAGGCCGCAGAGAACCAGGGTGACAAAGGTATCGAGCATGGCGCGCGGATAGCGCCGGGCCGCGCGGTTCACCGCTTCGCGCGCGGCGACCAGGATCATGACGGCGATCACCGGGACCAGCGCCCACGGCGTGTCCACTTGGAAAACCCATTTCAGCACGAAGCCGATGATGTACAACTGCACAACCGTGCGCACGGCGGCCAAGGCCAGGCGGCGTTCCAGTCCCAGCCGCAGCGCAAGGCTGACGCCGCCCGCCACCGCCACCAGCAATGTGGCGATCAGCAGGTCCGCCATGCCCAATTCTATCGTGCCGCCGTCCATGGGGATTCAGTTTTGCTCCGCTCGAAAATCCCTCAAGTCCACCTCCCTGTCGCACCACCGGGCCACTTGATAACGGTCGTGCGAAACCAGAATGGCGCTTCCCCCCTCCTCCCGCACCCACCGGGATATCGTGTCCTCCAGCGCCGCCGCCGATTGCTCATCCAGCGCGCTGGACGGCTCATCCAGCAGCAGAACATCCGGCCTGAGAAGCAATGCCCGCACCACACACACCCGCTGCTGCTGGCCGGTGGACAGCGACAAGGCGTTCTGCTTCCACCGTTCGGGTTCAATGCCCAGGCGTTCCAGAAGCGCCAAGGCGGCGGTGTCGGGAAATTGACTTGGCGCATAACGATAGGTGAACGGACGCGCCAGGTTCTCGCGGACAGTGTCATCGAAAAGCACCGGCCGCTGGGACACCAGAACGACGCGCCGCCGAAATACCGGCCAGCCGATGGCGCGGGGTTCGGAACCTTGAAGCAACACCAGGCCTTCAGTCGGTGAAACCAACCCTGCAATCGCGCGCAGCAGCGTGCTTTTGCCGCAGCCTGACGGACCGCACACGCTGAGCAACTCCGCCGAATGCAGGTCCAAGGTCAGGCCGTCAATCAGGCGTTTGCCGCCCGCCGCGATGGCGATTTCCCGGAGGGAAAGCACGGGGCCGTTGTGTGATTTGGCATTGCGGGGCATTGGATTGTGGGGCGATATCCCAAAAAATCATTAAAAAACGAGGCGAACAGGACCTACAGGACGAATTGGACCTACAGGACATGGCACAACCGGAAGTATTATACATGAAGGGCGTTTCGGATCCTCTGTGCCTGGTGAACATTTGCTTGGTTGATCACATCGTATGCTCGCTTTCTTTGCCGGGTGTCGCCCAATTCACAGATTCCATAGGTCGTATGCGTCCTATAGGTCCTGTTGGAATCGCGAGAAAACACTGATTATCACGCCTGTCTCAATCTTGGTTCTTTTCCTTTATGACAATCCCTGTTTCCCTTTTTGTATTCTCTTGCAAAGCGCCGCCGACGGGCGTTATGCTCCGATACTGGCGAAAGGGAGTCTATCATGACCGTCGTAATCTCGTGGAACGTCAACGGCATCCGCGCAGTTCTGAAGAATGGATTTATGGACTGGCTGTTACAGGAACGGCCGGATATTCTGTGCCTGCAGGAGACGCGCGCGCTGCCCGCCGACCTGGATGAGGACCTGCTCAGTCCTGACGGATATATCAGCGTGTGGCATCCCGCAAAGAAACGCGGATACAGCGGCACGGCGGTCTATGCAAAACATCCCCCAGTCTCTACCAGCGTATTGGGTGTGAAGGAATTTGATGAGGAGGGTCGCTTGCAGGTGCTGGAGTATCCGGACCTGACGATTCTCAACGGTTATTGGCCGAACAGCCAGGCGGAACGGGCACGGCTTTCCTACAAACTCGCATTCTGCGACGCGGTGCTGGAATTGGCGAAAAAACTGGCGAAAAAGAAAAAGAACGTGCTGGTGTGCGGCGATTTCAATATCGCCCATACGGAAATTGACCTGGCCAACCCCAAGGAGAACGAGAATTGCGCCGGGTACTACATTGAAGAACGGGAAGCGATGACGAAGTTTCTCAAGGGCGGATTCGTGGACACGTTCCGGCATTTCAACAAAGAACCGGGGCATTACACCTGGTGGTCGTACCGGACCCGCGCGCGGGAACGAAACGTCGGGTGGCGCATTGACTATCATTGCGTGAACAAGGCATTCCTGCCGCATGTGCGCCGATCCTGGATTCTTTCCGATGTGATGGGTTCCGATCACTGCCCCATAGGCATCGAACTGGAGTAGCACTGTGCGTTCACGCGTGACCACCAAAAACGGCGACACCGGCAATACGCGCACGCTGGGGGGGGATGTGCTCTCCAAGTCGCATCCGATACTGGAATGTACGGGCCGCCTGGACGCGCTGCGCGCGCACCTCGCGCTGCTGCGGCTGGAAATCATCGCGGCCAAGCCGAATGAACAGGAGGCGGTTGATAAATTTTTGTTCTGGCTGCTGCACTGTTGTTTCCTCGTGGGCGCGGAGGTGAACGATCCGAAGAGAAAGCATCCGGAATACCGGCAGGGGGAAATCGGCGCATTCCATCTCGACCGGTTGGAGACGGAACAGGCGCGATTGGAAGCGCTGGTGACTTTCCCGCGTGCATTCATCGTGTCGGCGGGCAACAAAACGGCCGCCCTGGCCGACGTCGTAGCCACCGTGGCACGCGATTTCGAACGCAGCCTCGTGCGCCTGAGCGAGGCGATTCCGGAATTCAAGGCGGCGGCGCTGATCGCTTTCGCCAACCGTCTCAGCGATTACCTCTATGTGCTCGCGCGTTACCTCGACAAGGGCCGGGGGCAGCCGGTGGATTATTCGGTCATTTACAATATGGATGCGTAGGGATCCGATCGAAGGGCCAGAAACAGGTGGACTGCTTTCCTTTGCGGCGGGTTTGTGATATAAATGTTTCCGTGAAAAGTGTGGAAGTCACGAATGCGGCAAATGGATGCGGAAGGTCTTGAGATAATCAACAATAAACAGTAATATTGTGGTACCGGAAAAACGGTTTGAGTAACATTTTAGCGAAATGGCATAAAGCATAGGGGCGCACTATATAGCCTTTTACATCCCCCGGCGCTGCGCGCCACCCCCTTCAAAGGGGGATGTAGAAAGAACACAACATTCCCCGTTGCTCGCCAATAGGCTACAATGTAACCGGTTTGAGTATCTGAGGAAGATGCGAAGAAAGGAGAAGCGCGACATGTATGAGAAAGGCCCAATAACAGCGGTTTCGGCAGTGGGTGCATTTGCAGCATTCTATCTGAGCATGTTCTTTGCGTTCATTATAGACCTTGTTACTTTGCCATTCAAATTTATTCTTCTCTTTTTCGATTTCAGTACTCCTTAGCCGGTCGCGGCAATATCGGGGCGAGAAAGGATTCCCATCCGGCGAGGTAGGTGGGCGCCGAGATTACGAATCCTTCGTTATGATCCCCGCGGATTTCCAGGAATTGCTTGGGTTCCGTGGCCAGTTGGAACAGTTCCCTGCCGTGACGGCAGGGGATGACACGGTCGTCCGGACTGTGGATGAGGAGCAGGGGGCTTTTGATGCGTCCGACTTTGTGTTTGTTCTCAAAGTAATGGCGCACGAACCAGCGCGCGGGCAGCCAGGGAAATGCGTCGCGGGCGACATCCACCGTTGAGAGGAAGGTGCTTTCGAGCACCACCGCGGCGGCGGTCACCTCGGTGGCCAGGTCCGCGCTGACTGCACCGCCGAGCGACCTGCCGAAGATGAGGATTTTTTCCGGCGGGATGCCGCGCGTTTCGGTGAGATGGCGCCACATGGCGCGGATGTCTGCGTAGCAGCGCTGCTCGGAAGGCCGTCCCGTGCTCTTACCGTATCCGCCATAATCATAGGCCAGTACAGTAAACCCCAATTCCCGGAGCAGCGAAATGGATTCCAGGCGGTCCGCGATGTTTCCCGCATTGCCGTGGGAGAAAAGGGCGACGCCGCGCGCATTTTCAAGCGGAATGAACCATCCGTGCGTGGTGTGGCCGTTGACAGGGACGATTACATCCTCGAAAACCCAACCGAATGCTGACGGATCACGATAGATGGCGCGGGTCGCGGGGAAGATGATGCGGTCATGAAAGAGGCAGGCCAACAGGAGGATCAGGGCATAGCCGATCGCGGCGAAAAGGAGAAACTTAAAAACAATCATACGGCGTGTCTCCGGCTGTTGCGGCGGCGTTCCCCTCTGTTTCGGTGTATGCGCTGCATGATCAGGATCCGGGCGCAGGGTTCTGTCCATAATAGGCGCTTGTTCCGTGTTTGCGCAGGAAATGCTTGTCGAGCAGATAGGACTCCAAGGGCGGCGCATCGGGATTGATGGCCAGCGTGTGCATCGCCATGCGCGCGATCTCCTCCAGCACAAGCGCGTTTTCGAGCGCGTGCGCGGGGTCCTTCCCCCACGCAAAAGGTCCATGCCCGGCAGTAAGCACCGCTGGATGCCGAAGCGGGTCCATGCCGGCGAAACGCCGGACGATGGCCCTGCCGATATTGGTTTCATAGTCGTTCTCCACCTCGTCCCGCCGGAGGGATTCGGTCAGCGGCACTTCGCCATGGAAATAGTCAGCGTGCGTGGTTCCCAGACAGGGAATGGGCCGCCGCGCCTGCGCCCAAGCCGTAGCATAACGGGAGTGCGTATGCACGATGCCGCCGATTTGCGGGAAAGCGGCGTACAACGCCAAATGCGCCGGCGCGTCCACGGAAGGTTTCAAGTCCCCCTCCACCAGGGCGCCGTTCATATCCATCACGACCATGTGCCGGGCCCGCATTTTTTCGTAGGGCACGCCGCTGGGCTTGATAACAACCAGGTTCTGTTCGCGATCAATGCCGCTGGCGTTGCCCCAGGTTTGCACGACCAGTCCTTCGCGCACCAGCGCCAGGTTGATTTCCCATACCGTTTTTTTCAAGGCGTCGAGCATGGGTAATTGGTTCCTCCGGGGAGTTCTCAAAAGGACAACAAGGACAGCAAGGACAATAACGATAACAGGGACAAAGAAGCATCAGTCAGACAAATTGGATTCCCTCGCATTTAAGGGCTTGCCATGTCCGTCCCGCAGGTTTCGGCAGCATTTTCCGCTTCCTCTGTTTCAAGATATCGGTGGAGCCGTTCAACGATTGGTGCGACGGCTTCAAACTGCATGAGGTCGCGGCGGAGATGCGCGATGTTGCGCGCGGATTTCAGGTAGCCTGCGTAATGGCGGCGAAATGACAGCACGCCGCGGCGTTCGCCGCGATAGGCGGCCTGGTCGCTCAGGTGGCGGATGCACATGGCCATGCGTTCGGCCAAATCTGGTTCTGGGAGCAGTTTACCGGTGTCAAGATAGTGGCGCGCATGCCGGAAAATCCAGGGGCTGTGGATGGCGCCGCGCCCGATCATCACGCCGTCGCAACCCAAATCAAAACAGTCGCGGACATCCTGCGGGCTTTTGATGTCGCCGTTGGCAATAAGAGGAATCGCACTGACCGCCTTGATTTTCGGAATCCACGACCAATCGGCATGACCGGTGTATCCCTGTACGCGGGTGCGGCAATGAACAGTGAGCGCGTGGACGCCGAGGTCTTCCAACATGCGCGCGACGTCGAGAATCACGATGCTGTCCGCGTCCCAGCCCAATCGCGTTTTGACCGTAACCGGGAGGGTTGTGCCGCGCATGACGGCCCGGACGACCGACGCGAATTTGTCGAGATCGCGGAGTAACCCCGCGCCATCGCCCCGATTTGCGATTTTTTTCACCCAGCAGCCGCAGTTGACGTCAATAAAGTCCGCGCCCGCCTCCTGGGCGATGGCGGCGGCGCGCTCCATGGACGCCTCGGCGCTTCCATAGAGTTGGATGGCAATGGGGTGCTCATTCTCGTTCAGTTCAATCTTTTCGCGCATTTTACGGACGTTGCGAATCAGGGCTTCGCAACTGGCAAATTCCGTATAGAGCAGATCAGCGCCCTGTTCCTTGCAGATGCGGCGGAAAGGATGGTCCGAGACATCCTCCATCGGCGCGAGGCACAGGGGTTGGTGTATGTCAATGTTTCCAATACGCATGCATTTCGTCGTTTCGTATGGGCTGTTATCGTTTCTGATAGAGTTCGCCGCCGCTCTGCTGGAAATCGCGGGCGCGTTCCGCCAGCCCTTTTTCCAGCGCTTCTTCGGCGTCCAGGCCGTGCGCCCGGGCGTACTCGCGCACCTGCTGCGTGATCTCCATAGCGCAGAACTTCGGGCCGCACATCGAGCAAAAATGCGAAAGTTTTGCGCCCGCCTGCGGCATGCTTTCATCGTGCAGGGCGGGGGCGCGTTCCGGATCGAGGGCAAGGTTGAACTGGTCCTGCCATCGGAACTCGAAACGCGCTTTGCTCAAGGCGTTGTCACGGATATACGCGCCGGGATGGCCTTTGGCAAGGTCCGCTGCGTGCGCGGCGATTTTGTAGGCGATCACGCCCTCCCGCACATCGTTCTTGTCCGGCAGGCCGAGGTGTTCCTTCGGGGTGACATAACACAGCATCGCCGCCCCGTGCCAACCTATCATGGCCGCGCCGATGGCGGAGGTGATGTGGTCATAGCCGGGCGCGATGTCGGTGGTCAACGGGCCGAGTGTATAGAAGGGTGCCTCATGGCACCAGTCCAGTTGATGTTCCATGTTGGCGCGGATCAGATGCATGGGCACATGGCCGGGGCCTTCGTTGATGACCTGCACATCGTAGTCCCACGCGCGCCGGGTCAACTCACCCTGCACCTTCAATTCCGCGAACTGCGCCGTGTCGTTGGCGTCGTGGATGGACCCGGGGCGCAGGCCGTCGCCGATGGATACCGCGACATCGTATGCGGCAAGGATCTCACAGATGTCGTCCCAGTGGGTGTAAAGAAAATTTTCCTTGTGATGCGCCAGACACCACTTCGCCAAGATGGAACCGCCCCGGCTGACGATGCCGGTCATACGCTTGGCGGTCAGCGGAATGAAGCGCAACAGCACGCAGGCGTGGATGGTGAAGTAATCCACGCCCTGTTCCGCCTGCTCGACCAAGGTGTCTCGGAAAAGTTCCCAGGTGAGGTCTTCGGGGCGGCCGCCGGCTTTTTCGAGCGCCTGGTATATCGGCACGGTGCCGATGGGGACCGGCGCATTGCGCAGAATCCACTCCCGCGTTTCGTGGATGTGCTCGCCGGTGCTGAGGTCCATCACCGTATCCGCTCCCCAGCGGATGGCCCACACCATTTTTTCCACTTCATCCTCGATGGAACTGCGCACGGCGGAATTGCCGATGTTGGCGTTGATCTTGACCAGAAAATTGCGGCCGATGATCATGGGCTCCACTTCGGGGTGGTTGATGTTCGCGGGAATGACGGCGCGGCCGCGCGCCACCTCGTCGCGGACGAATTCCGGCGTGATGGCCGGCGGTAGACGCGCGCCCCAGTCTGCGCCGGGATGATGTTTTTTCAGGTATTCCAGGGCCTCCTCGCACCGCATGTTTTCCCGGATCGCGATGTATTCCATCTCCGGGGTGATGAGGCCTTGGCGGGCGTAGTGCATCTGGGTGATGCGCGCGCCGGGCCTGGCCCGAAGCGTCCTGCGCGGATTGGGAAACTGGAATTCCGTCGCGGCCTCGTCGCCTGAGAAGGCGACCGAAGGTCCGGGTAGTTCTTCCACATCACCCCGCTTGAGAATCCACGGCAGGCGGATGGGCGGAAGTCCTTTGTGAACATCTATTTCAGCGGACGGATCGGTATATGGGCCGGAGGTGTCATAGATCGTAATGGGGGGATTCTGTTCCCCCGCCTCCCCTGAAGACACGGAGAGGGTTGGGGCTTGCGACACCTCCCGCATTGCGACGCGAATCGAGGGGTCCGATCCTTCGACATATACCTTGCGCGACCCGGGAAAGGGGGCCCGCGTGATCCGGGATAAGTCTTTCTCAGAAAAGACGATAGGTTTCTTGGCCTCTTTTGTCATCTATCGCATGGCTCCATGGCGTGATTCGCTCTTAAGTATGTTGTTCACGCTTTAGGGTGCCATGATTGGAGACAGGCCCGGGTTCCCGGGCGCCCTGGCACGCTGAAGCGTGAACAACAAATGATAGTATAGCGCAATTATTGCGGGGCTGCACTTTCGTGGGTTTGCGGGGTTTATGCTTCGGGCGTTATACTCCCCAAAACAGGCTATCGCTTTTGTGCAATCTCCTGAGGAAATGCAGCATGAACCGACAAGGAGGCATCATCCTGTGCTGAAAGGTATCGGCGATCTGGCTAAAATGGGCAACATGCTCAAGCAGGCCATGGAAATGAAGCAGCGGATCGAAGAGGTGAAGGAGAAACTTCGCCATGAGCGGCTGGAGGCGGCGGCGGGCGGCGGGATGGTGCGCGTAGAACTTACGGGGACGATGGATGTCTTGTCCGTCAAGATAGACCCCGAAATCATCAATCCCAACGAACCGGAAATGTTGGAAACCATGGTTCGGGCCGCCGTGAACGAAGGCATCGCCCGGGCGCGGGAGTTGGCGGAGGCGAAGATGCGCGAGGTGGCGAGCGGCCTGGACATCCCTGGGTTGACCTAGTGCGCATCGTATTCTTTGGCACGCCGGAGATCGCCGTGCCCGTGCTGCGGGCGGTGTCGGCCCATCACGAGGTGGCAGCCGTAGTGTGCCAACCGGACCGCCCGCAAGGCCGCAGCAAAAAACCCGTGCCGCCGCCCGTGAAAACCTGCGCGCAGGAATTGGGGATTCCGGTGCATCAGCCGGAGAAACTCAACGATGGGGTTTTTGAGGAGTGGCTGCGCGCATTGGCCCCGGAAATCGGCGTGGTGGCTGCGTATGGCCGGTTGCTGAAACAACCGATTCTCGACATTCCGCCGAAGGGATGGCTCAACTTCCATCCCAGCCTGCTCCCCCGCCATCGCGGGCCGTCTCCGGTCCAGACGGCGATCCTCGAAGGCGATACGGAAACCGGGGTCTCCATCATGCAAGTCGTGCTGGATATGGACGCAGGCGATGTGCTCCTGCAGGAAGCCACGCCCATCGGTCCGGACGAGAACGCCGCCGAACTGGCATCGCGGCTTGCAACCATGGGGGCGGCGCTGATGGTGGAGGGCTTGCGGCTGGTGGCTTCGGGCAAAGCCCGGTTTACGCCGCAGGACCCCGCAAAAGTCACGATTACCCGGTTAATCACCAAAGAGGATGGGCGCATTCGCTGGTACCGATCCGCCCAGAGCATTCACAACCAGGTCCGCGCATGTGTCCCGTGGCCGGTGGCGCATTGCCTCTATGGCGGGGAAGTCTGCCGTATTCATCGGTCTGCAGTGGTCCCAGAAGACGCGGGGGCCGGACCGGGGACGATTGCCGCGGTGGAAAGCGACCGCGTGCTGGTCGCCACGGGCGAGGGCCGGCTGGCGATTCTGGAATTTCAGACGCCCGGCAAGCGCGCCATGACGATGGAAGAGTATCTTCGGGGGCACGCCATGCAGGTCGGTGAACGTTTCGAGGAAATCCTTTGATGCCTGTTGATCCGGTCCGCGATGTCGCGATAGACGTGCTGTTGCGCGTGTTTGATCGCGGCGTCCATCTGGACGCGGCGTTGGACAAAAGCCTCCGCAAGCGCGGCATGACCGAACGCGGACGCCGTTTCCTCACCCATCTCGTCTATGGTACGGTGCGCCACCGGCTGCTTTGCGATCATGTGCTGACGGGGATATGCACGGAACCGCTCGACCGGCTCCCCTCCCCCATTCTGACTATCCTGCGCATGGCGGTGTTTCAGGCGTTGTTCTGCAGTCAAGTCACCCGCCCAGCGATGGTACATACCTCCGTGGAACTGGCGAAACGGCGCGGCCATGCTGGACTCGCCCGCCTGGTGAACGCCGTCCTGCGGCGCGCACCCGACAGTCTGGATGACGTTGTCCTGCCGGACCGTGACGAGGACCTCGCGCGATATCTCGCTGTCCGCCACTCCATGCCGTTGTGGATGGCGCGTGACTGGCTGGCGGAATTCGGCCCGGAACAGGCGGAAGTGCTTTGCGCCGCGTCGAATACCCAGGCACCCATTACGTTACGGGCAAATACCCTGAGAAATCCTGCCAAAATATTGATTGAACGACTGGAAAAATCCGGGATCGCCGCAGCCAAACAGACGGATATCCCCGAGGAGGTAACCATTGCTGACACAGGCCGGGCGCTCCGGAGCAAATGGTTTCAGCAGGGTTGCTTCATGCTGCAGGACGCTGCGTCCATGCTGCCGGTGCATTTGTTGGAACCCGAAGCAGGGGATTGGGTATTGGACCTGTGTGCGGCGCCCGGCGGCAAAGCCACCCACATCGCGCAACGGACGGAATGCGGATCGCTGGTCGTCGCATTGGATATCGCCCCGAACCGCATCACAGCCATCCGCGAGAACCTCGACCGGATGGGCATGCGCAACGTGTTTGTGGTCTGCGGCGACGGGGCGCAGCCCCCGTTGGCGCCGGGTTTCGATCGGGTGCTGGTGGACGCGCCATGCTCGGGTCTGGGGACGATCCGGCGGCACCCGGATTTGAAGTGGCGCGTGACGCCGGAAAGCGTTGCGCGGCTGGCGCGGCAGCAGGCCGCACTGTTGCGATCCGGCGTGGAACTCTGCAAGAATGGCGGCCTTATCGTCTATGCAGTATGCACCTTCACGCGCCAGGAAACACGGGAAGTGGTGCAGACTGTGTGCAAAGAGGGCCGTGTCACATTGGAAGACGGTCCGGGGTATTTTGACAAGTGGCAGACGGACAAGGGACAGTATCGCATCCTCCCCTCGGACGGGGCGTGGGACGGTTTCTTCTTGACACGATTGCGGAAGCGATTCTGAGTTTCGTGTTCTTCATCCTGCGCTTTGTCGCGTGGTCCATTCAGTGGACCATCGCCACGGTGTTTTTTCTGCTTGTGATGGCGGGTGCGGGTTATTATGTGTTTATGGAGGCGCTGGACGGCGGCCAGTATGTCACTGTGCCCAATATCGTCGGCCTGCCCATCACCGAAGCGTCGTTTCTTGTGGCGGAGCGCGGCCTTGAACTGGGCAAGCAGGAACAGGTGACCCACCCCACTGTCCCGAAGTACCATGTGATTGCGCAACGCCCCGACGCGGGGCGCGTCGTGCGTACCGGACGCAAGGTCTATCCCGTGGTCAGCATGGGCACGCCGTTCCTGACCGCGCCGTCGTTTCTCAAGAAGGCGCTCAACGACGCCCGACAGGAAATCACGGAATCGCGGTTTCGGGTCGGCACTGTCGCCCGCATTCCCCACAAAAGCCCCCGCGACACCATCATTGCGCAGGACCCGCCGCCCGGACAACCCATCCCCAGCCAGGGCAGCATCCACCTGCTTGTCAGCGCCGGCACCGACCGCCAGAGCGCGTTCATGCCCGACATCCGGGGCAAAACCGTACAGGAAGTCCTCGCTATCCTGGCACCGTACAACGTCACCCTCGTCCCGAATCTCGTGGACATCCCCGGCGCCATGGAGGACGTCGCCCTCAACCAGGACCCGCCGCCCGATACGCTGATTTATGCGGGCCAGATCGTGACTTATGATGTCAAACCTTCAGGCGCCGTGGAAGTGCCGGACATGCGCCACCAGGCTGAAGTGCGTCATGTGATGCGCTATGACTGGTTCGACCGCGATGTGCGCGTAGAGGTGATTGACCGCAACGGCAACCGCAGCGTCGCATGGACCAAGTCGCCGCTCTTCGACGAACAATCCAAGCGCACTTACCGCGCCGGCAGCGCCATCCGTATCCCCATCACCTACGTCGGCGAAGTCATCGTTGAAATCTATATCAACGGTATTCTGGAGGAGTCGTATTACCTTTCGCAGGGACAGCCGCCCGTCACTCGAAGCGAACGCATGCAAACAGGAGAATTCTAAACCGTATGCCTCCAATCAAGATCGCTCCGTCCATTCTGGCCAGTGACTTCAGCCGCCTCGGTGAAGAAATCCGCGCCGTGATTGACGCAGGTGCGGACTACATCCATATTGACGTTATGGACGGGCACTTCGTCCCCAACATCACCATCGGTCCGCCTGTGATCGCCGCGTTACGCAGGCACAGCACCGTCCCCTTCGACGTCCACCTCATGATTGATGATCCCGGTGCATACATACAGGACTTCGCCGGCGCCGGGGCCGACATCATTTCCATCCAGATCGAGGCCGCGCGGCATCCCCACCGCATCCTTTCGCAAATCAAAGATCTGGGGTGCATGGCCGGAATTGTGCTCAACCCCGGCACCTCGGAAGATGAAATCGAGTTTCTGGTCGAAATCGTTGACATGGTCCTGCTCATGACTGTAAACCCCGGCTTTGGTGGTCAGCGCTTCATCCCCGACATGCTGCGAAAAATCCGCAATGTCCGCGCCATGATCGGCGACCGCGACCTCGAAGTGGACGGCGGCATTGACGACTCCACGGCCCCCCTCGTCGTCGAAGCCGGCGCAAACGTGCTCGTTGCCGGATCCTATATCTTCCAGCACCCCAACTCCTACCTTGAAGCCATCGAAACCCTTAAAGCCGCAGGATAACAGAAATTCACCGTGCCTGCCCGGCATTACGGTTATGCGTATGGGCGCGAAACCGAACAGACAAGTAAGCCGGAACGATGCGCATGCAGACAGTTCCACATCTGTTCACCTCTTTTTGTCCTGGTGATGAGATGCTTCTGGAGAAGAGGGCACGTTATATTTTCGTATGGTCAGTATGCAGACACACGGCATGCCGAAAGTGACTGTGGTGCTTGCAAGACGTCCGGAGTGACCTGTTCCATCTCTTAGCGCCCGGTGTCGGTGCGCGAATTACCTGCTGTCAACGATATCGAGATATTCCCATCGGGCGATGCCATCCTGGATATGGAGCCGCCATCCCCTGGGGGTGAGCGCTTGCGGGACAACGAGCGGGGCGCTGGCAATGGTGTCGCCGCGCAGCAGCACGCGGATTTCGCCGGCGATTTCGCCTTCCTGCATGGGCGGCTGCAGGGGATTCGGGTGTTCGGGACGGAATTCGAGGCGTTTGAGGTCGTCTTTGATGAGAAGCGCCCAGACATCCTCGGCGGGCATGAGGCGGATGTGTTCGATCTCGCAGTGGTCCACCGGGACGGGTTCGCCGACGGGTTGGTTTTTGTCCAGGATTTTGATGCGGGCGATGCGGGTGAAACCGTTTTCGAGGAGTTGTCGGGCGCGGGTGAAATGCCCGTTCCGGCCCTCGCCCATGACGACGGCGATGAGCCGGATGCCGTCGCGTTGGGCGGTGGCGGTGATGCAGAAACCGGCGGCGCGGATGTAACCGGTCTTGAGGCCGTCGCAGTCGGCCATGCGCCACAGCAGTTTGTTTGTGTTGTGGTAGGGCGTGCCATCGCCACGGAAATATGCTTCTTTCTGTGCGGTCAATTTTATGATTTCAGGGTGCTTGACGCATTCCCGGGCGAGAATGGCCATGTCTTTCGCGGTGGTAACGTCGAATTCGCCGCCGCGGTCGGGCGGGAGGCCATGGACGCTGTGGAATGTGGTGTCGTTCATGCCGAGTTCGCGGGCGCGGGCGTTCATCGCTTTAAGGAAATCTTCCTTGCTGCCCCAGAACGCTTCGGCGATGGCGACGGCGGCATCGTTTGCGGAGGCGACCGCGAGCGCTTTAAGCATGTCTTTGAGGGGCCAGGTTTCCCCTTCGCTCAGAAAGACCTGGGTCCCCCCCATGCGCTCAGCCTCCTTCGACGCGGTGACGGGGGTGTCAGGCGTCCATTTGCCCGCATCCATTCCCTCGACCACAAGCAGCATCTGCATAAGTTTCAGCATGCTGGCTGGAGGCCGCTTTAATTCGGCGTTCTCTTCATGGATCACCAGGCCGGTGTCGGCTTCGATGCAAATCGCGCTGACAGGAAGCGTTTTTGGAGTCGGCGCGGCGGGCGCGGCATGCGCCACAAGCAAGATGATGACAAAAGGAATCACACTGATTCGAGGGTTGGGGGATATTCGGGTCATTTTTCTCCTGATCCTGTCATGTGGCGGGTTAACCGGGTGTCGTCTGCGCGGTCGCAGCGCCCTGGCTGCGGTCCATGGTACGGGTTTTCCGGCGGACGACGTCCTGTACGATTTTAATGAATTCCTCGATGGCAAAAGGTTTTCGGAGTATGCCGGCGACGCCGTTGACCGGCGGCGCCTTGTCCGGCAATCCGGTCATGATATACAAAGGCGTGTGGCGGGTGCTGTCGTGGTTGAGCAGCAGCCCCGATTCTTCCAAGGCACGCGCGCCGCGCGTGTCCACATCAAGAAAGATAATATCGGCGGGCTGTTGCGCGGCGATTTTCAGGGCTTCGGCGGCGGCGCTCGCGCCGCTGAAGGGAATGTGGCGATGGCGCAGGGCCATCTCTATCCATTCAAGCAAACAGGGGTCATGGTCAATAACCAATACGTGGGGCCGGAACTCCACTTCGGCGCTTTCTTCGCCCGACGCATCGGGAAGAAGGATGGGTTCGCCAAAGCACAGTGCGCGGATATGCTCGACAAAGGTCTTGACTGGGAAAGGCCGTTTCAGTTGGTGAACAGCCTCCCAAGCGACAGCCTTCGGCGCAATGGTGTCTGATTGGGCGTCCACAATGATAATGACAGGCGTGTGTTCCGTGACTTCATGTTGGCGCAACTGGGATATGGCCTCGTGTGATTCCACCTCAGAGGTTTCGCTCATGATGATAAGGTCGGGCTGTGTCTCCAAGGCGATGCGGAAACATTCATAGCCGTTTGGCGCGGACCGCACGGCGCAGCCTGCGCCCTCCAGAAAGGCCGTGATGGCCGCGTGCGATTCGGGAACGGGATTGACGCACAACACGCGCAATCGTGAAAAATCCTCGAGGTCTTCCGGGGCGCAGTCTATGGCCAACAACGCATGCGGCAGGGTTACCGTAAAGGTGCTTCCTTTGCCGGGGACGCTTTCCACCTCGATGTGCCCGCGGTGCGACTCAACGATGCTCTTGGCAATGGAGAGGCCGATGCCCGCCCCTTCGTAGCGCCGGGTTTTCGAACTGTCCACCTGGTAAAACTTGGAAAAAATCTTTTCATGATGCGCCGGGTCAATGCCGATACCGGTGTCGGACACGGCGATGACGAGGCTTTCTTCCCGGGCGCTGGACATCCGGAGTTGGATCATGCCGCCTGGGTCGGTGAATTTCGCCGCATTGTTCAGAAGAATGCCGAGCACTTGCGCCAGTTTTTCCCGATCGCCCCAGGCGTATGGCAGGTGGTCCTCCACAAAAACGTTGACGCTGATGTCCTTTGCCAGGGTCAGCGGGTGGATGGACGCGGCGGCTTCGCGGGCGAGACGCGCCGGACTGAAAAGATCAGCGGATATCTGTACCCCCCGAATCTCCATCCGGCTGAATTCGATCATCTCATTGATCAACGCGGCAAGCCGCTCGACGTTCCGTTTCATGATTCGTACCGCGCTTTGCTGCGGGTCGGGAATTTCACCCAAACTGCCTGATTCGAGCATTTCCACGTAACCCTGAACGGTGCTGAGGGGCGTGCGCAGTTCATGGCTGACATTTGACAGGAAACTGTCCTTGGCGCGATCGTGCAGGCGGAGTTCTTCGTTGACCCGCTCCAGTTCCCGCGCCCGCAATTCCAACTGGTGCTGCATCTGCTTCTGTTCGGCAAGATTGGTGATCACCAGCGAAAAGGCCGGATCATTGGCGCCGCCCGGTCCGATATGCGTGATGGCCGTCAGACTCGGCACAGGGCGCCCCTCGCTGTCTACAAATGTCAATTCCTGTCGCAATTCCGCGCGGCTCGCAGACGCACCCTGCGCAAATAAATTAATCAGGCGCACCCGGCTGATGGGCTCCACAAAATCGAAAATCACCCGGTCGAGAATGCTTTCCGGCGACACCCGCAGCATCTTGCAGATGCGGTCGTTGGCAAACCGGATGCGGTGCTCGGCATCAATCGTCAGAAAGCCCTCGTTCATGGACAGCAACAGTTGCCGGAACCGTTCCTCCGACTGTTGCAGTTTCCGGGTCTGTTCTTCCACGAGTTTCTGAAGGCCCTGCGCGTAACGTTCCACCCGCTGCGACAGGCGGTGATGCTCGGTGATGTCGCGGACGGTAGCGAGGATGGCCGTATGCCGGCCGTGTCGGTCATAAATGGGTGCGCCTTTGAACCAGAAGCGGCGCTCCTCGCCGTGCACGCGCCACGTCAACTCATACTCGGAAGCAATGCCAAATCCCCGTTTTTCGACTTCTTCAGCGATGCGGTCCGCCTTGAGCGACAGGGCCAACTCGGAGGAGTTGCGGCCAATCACGTCTTCGCGGCGCAAATCGAACATCTCCAGGAACTGGTTGTTCACCAGAAAAATCACACCGTCCGCACTGCTCAGGATCAGTCCTTCGGAGATGTGCTCCGCCAGGTGACGGAATCGTTCCGCAATTTCGCTCAGGTCCTCTCCCGTGCGCACCACCATGTACAACACCACGAACAACCCCAATAGAAGGCTGAACGCGCCCAGAAAACGCAGCAGGTCCTCCGCGAAATCGGACAATGCCTGCTGTTCCCGGATGACATCCGAGACGCCCGAGACGCTCAGCGTCGCCCCCCCAATCAGCAGCAGTATGCCGCCAAGCAGGATGAGCCGCTCCAGCCGCCCCGCGTGAAATCGCACCCAAAGGGTCCCCCCGGCGAAAAGCGGCACGGAAACCGACGCCAGCAGCATAAGACTGCGGATGACCAGATTGTCCCACTGCTGCGAAAAGACAATGCCGCCCATCCCGATGAGAATCGGAATCACATACAGCGCAATGCGTCTGCGGAGATGATTTTGTGTGGTCATTGTCCCGGAAAATCTTGGCGTTGTTACTGCCTCAAGTATGCCATGCCGCGACAGCCTGAATAAAGCCGTTCCCACACCCCGATATCGGCCCCAGTCCCCATCCTCCATCCCCCATGACCGAACAACATCTGCATCAGCACAACGCCCGGGCGTTGTTGCCATTGAGCGTTCCGTGCCAGGTCGGGAAACAAGTCATTCATCACATTCCAAATCCGCACGCAGGGAACGCGGCAGGATGCCGCGTCCGCTTTATTCGCCCATGTACATGCGGCAACTTGCCACATCCTCATTTGGAGTGCGCAAGCCACGCTTGCGCTTTTCCCCGAAAATCACTGCAAACTTGGAGAATGCGCCATAGGCAAGGACATTGGTGAATAAAGCGCAAGCGCGGCTTGCGCACTCCAAAAAGGGGCCTTGCTGACACACACGGAAGGCAGCGGCCCCGGCACTATCCGAAAATCCCCATAACTCCCCAATCCCGTAAAAAAACCTGTTGATTGATAAAAGAAACCGATTGCGCCAAAGCAAATAAGAAAAGCGTGCGAAACCAGTTTAATCTGTGTGGAGGGGGAACAATGAAATCCACAAGAATTCTCGCTTGGTCATGCCCTTGCCTTTGCTCCGCCACGCCTTTGCGTTTATTTCGGGAATTTTTTCAACGCGAAGGCGCAAAAACGCAACACACGCTATTGACAGAATGACGAATGCCGTTACTGATCCGCCATGCGCGGCAGTTTCTTTGTGCACAAGCGGGGAGACCTTCGGTCGAATGCGTGGCGCGGTCCGGAAACCGGCTGCAATGAGCAAGGGCGACTGAGGATTGTTGCGAAGTCCTCGTCTACAATATCAACGATTATTATCGCGCCTTTTTGTTGTCAGGCGTTGTCGGCGGATGGCTTCGTTGGCGAGTTGGTCGCAGCGTTCGTTGAGGGGGATTCCGAAATGGCCGGGCACCCATTTCCAGGTGATCTGGTGTTTTTCGGCGAGGGCGTCAAGTTGGCGCCAGAGGTCTTCGTTTTTCAGCGCGCCGCCTTTACGCTTCCAGTTCCGCTTTTTCCATTTCGGCAACCATTCGGTGATGCCGCGCTTGAGGTACTCGGAATCGGTGTGCAGCAGCACGCGGCAGGGGCGCTTGAGCGCTTCGAGCGCACAGATGGCCGCCATCATCTCCATGCGGTTGTTGGTGGTGTATGGTTCGCCCCCGGACAGTTCTTTCAGCCGACCTTTGTAGGAGAGGATTGCAGCCCACCCCCCCACGCCGGGATTGGGTTCGCAGCCGCCGTCGGTGTAGATTTTCACGATGTCTTTCTCTTCGTCCAATGCCGGGACTCCCAAAAAAGTTCCGGAGTACAGGATTCGGCCTGTCAGGGTTGCTCCATACCCCGCACGCTAAAGCGTGGACTCCACGGAGATCATCGTTGTCTGGACATGATCCGCTCGATGAATTTTTCGACGCGGTCCTGCCGGTAATGCCGGGCGAGTTCGAGGGCGTTGCGGTCGTCGTTGTTGCGGGCGTGGATGTCCGCGCCGCGCCGCCACAGCAGTTCCACGATGTGCCCGTTGCCGAAGATGGCGGCGGTCATCAGCGGCGTGTCGCCGAAGATGTCGCGGGGTTCCAGTTCCGCGCCCTGCTCCAGGAGCCATTCCGCTTCCTCTTTCCGTCCCAGCATGGCCGCGACATGCAGCGGCGTCATGCCCGTATAGTCGGCGGCGTTGATGTCCGCGCCGTGGCGCAGCAGCAGTTCGAGGCATTCGGACTGTTTGTAGGTGACGGCATAATGCACGGGCGTTTTGTCCAAATGACCGCGCGCGTTGGCCAGTTGCGGATCGCGTTCGAGCATCACCCTGACGCGTTCGACATCGCCCCGGGCCACGGTGTCGTGCAGGCTGGGCGCGCAGCCCGTCATGCAAAACAACACCGTCAAGAGAACGCACAGACTCACTCTTTTTCGGCATATATACTCAATCATCCAAGCATCCAGTCAGTATGTCCTATCGCCGGCAGGATGGCATGTCGTCCAGGCGATCCTGGACGCATGAAAGCGGCGGCAAGCCACGGCAGTCCAAAGAAAGGTGTTGTCTCCAATTTTTTCGGACTGCGTAGGATTGCTTCGCTTCGCTCGCAATGACGATTCGCCGCTTCATCCCATGTTTTCTTCCTGGGACGCAACCCATTCGCCGCCTTTGTCGAGGTTTTCCGGGGTGAAGTAACGGGACGGCAGCACGATTTCTTTTGGAACGGGTTCTCCGGAGATGATTTTCAGCGCAATGTCAATGGCTTCGCGGCCGCCGGTGGGGTATTCAAAGCAGGCATCGAGAATGCCCTGCGAAACGTAAGCGATGCCTTCCTGGGGAAGCGCGTCAATGCCGACGAAGCGCATCGCCTTCTCGCGCCCCGCGGCTTTGGCGGCCAGCCAGGCGCCGTAGGCGCCGGGGTCATTGTGGCCGTAAACCAGGTCAATTTCGCTGTACCGCGCCAGGGCGGACTCCATTTCGCGCTGGGCGTTGGGTTGCAGCCACTGCATGTCGGCCTCGAAAATGACTTCCAGTTCGCTGCCCTCGATGCCCTTGCGGAACCCGCTGTGGCGATCCTGTCCCGGGGTGCTGGTCATCAGGCCCTTCAATTCCACGATCTTGCCCTTGCCGCCCAACGTCTTGACCGCCCAGCGTCCCACCGCTTCGCCGATCAGCCTGTTGTCCGCGCCGATGAATACGGTGTATTCGTCGCCGAGAACGCGGCGATCGAGCACAATGACGGGGATGCCCTGACGGTAGGCCTTGGCCACAGGTTCGGTCAGGGGCGCAGCCTCCTTGGGGCTGACGATGAGCACGTCCACACGCTGGTTGATGAATTCCTCGATATGGGAGACCTGCTTCATGGTGTCATTCTGCGCATCCTTGAAAATGACCTGGAGGTTGGGATGCTTTGCCGCGGCCTGCTGAATATCCGAGTTCATCTGCACGCGCCAAGGCTCGTTCAGATTGCACTGGCTCATCCCGATGACATGTTTTTTCTCTCCGGGCGTGGTCGGCTGTTCTCCGGAGCAGCCCGCCATAACGGCAAACAACACCAGCGTCACGGGAAGTGCGAACATGCGCATTGTATTCATGCTGTGTTTCTCCAGCGACCAATGCCGCTATTTTTCACCCCGCTGAAAGAGCACCGCCGTCACGATGATCAGGCCGGTCAGCATCAGGCGACCTGCCTCGCCGACGGCGTTGATGCTCAGGATTTTCTCAAGATACCCGATCGTCAACGCGCCGAGCAAGGTCAACAGCGCGTTTCCGCGTCCGCCCATCAGGTTGGTGCCGCCAATGACGACAATGGCGATGGCGGTCAGTTCATACGTCGCGCCGGCTTCCGGATCGCCGTGGGTTTCCTGGGCTGCCTGGCATATGCCGGCAAGCGCCGCAAAGACGCCGCACATGCCGTAGGCCAGCACCTTGGTCATGGTGACCGGTACGCCGGAGAGTCGCGCCGCGTCTTCGCTGCCGCCCACGGCGTACATGTAGCGCCCGAAGCGCAGTCTGGTCAGCACCAGCCAGGAAATGGCGATGCAGACCAGGAAAATGATGGTCACCACCGCCAGATTGTTGCCGAGGATTTGCGTGTTCAGGAAGGTGAAAAGCCGGGGTTCATCCAGATAGACGAATCCGTCGGTGGTTTGCATGCCGCGCGAGATTTTCTGTCCGCCGGAGATGTACTTTGCCAGCCCGCGCGCAAAAACCATCATGGCGAGGGTGGCGATAAAGGGCTGTACACGAAAGCGCGCCACCAACGCTCCGGAGGTGACGCCGCAGGCAAGCCCCGCCAGCAGGCACAATGGCACCGCCAGCAGGGGCGACATCCCCCAATGGATGCAGAGCAATGAGGAAATGACGGCCACCAGGCCGAGTACTGATCCCACTGACAGGTCAATTCCGCCGCTGATGATCACCACGGTCATGCCGCAGGCCAGGATGCCATAGCGCGAGATATGGCGAAGCATATCGCGGTGCGTGCCCCACTTGAAGAAGGCGCCATCGGCATGGAACAGCATGCCCAGGGCGAAAATGATCAGGAGGGCCAGCAGGGCGCGGGTGAACGGCGCACCCAATGCCCGGCCAACGGGACTGTCCGCCTGCCAACGCCGAAGTCTCTCCCCAAGCATAGTTCACACTCCCTGTCCAATAGGCCCCAACGCGGCGATATTCCGACGTTCCGTGAAAGTGAACTGTCCACAGTCGGTGTCAGCGGCCGTCCAATCGCCACTCTTCGGTAAAAACCAGCGGCTCGGCCACAGTTACCACAGCGAATTCACTCTGCAATGATGCAGAATAAACATGGCGCAGATTATCCAAGTGGCAAATGAATGAACACTGTTCCGGGATATTTTCGACAGATTCCGGCATGGTGAGAATGCTGCGCTGCCAGATATCATTGCCGCGATGCACTGTAATTGCGGGAAAAGGACCTCCAAAGGTCATTTCGCCGCCCACACGTGGCGATGGGGGAATGGCGATATGCCAAAACTCCAACACCTTGGCCACAGCAGGATAGATGGACTCGGTTCCTGAGAGGGGACGCATTGCGCCGTCGCTCCGGTTGCAGCGAATGGTGACATTGAAGGGCAGTCGCGCCGTGTTGCGCAACGCCGCCGCCACAGGTGCACCGCCGGGATTCAATGCCGTTACGGTATAGCGAATCTGAGTAGTGTTGCGGATCAGCCGGATTTCCTGTTGCAGTTTGAGTGGGAGGTCGGGCGATGCCGGAGTAAGCAGAACGAGAGAAAGCGCAGACTTGCGCAGCACTTGCGCCGGACCGCGATAAGGAATAACACGTTGCGCCTCTTCAAGGACCAACGCTGTGGAAAAACCACCTGGTTCCACCCTATCCTCGGAGGATTGCTGTGTGTCAGGCAATTGCAACGGCTCCAGCCAATTCATTCCATTCTTGAGCGCGATACAGCGAATTGTTGCGATGGCGGGATCAATTTCCAGCCGCACTGCTTGATTTTCCAGCACAATGAGTTCTTGTGTGGCGGCCAAGATTATTACAAGCAAATTAATCGGCATTATCCTTGAATCTTCCGTGCAATTGATGTATTATCGGCATGTGTTTGTGAATCTTCGAGTTATCCCATTTTCGCTTCCTGTGACATGGGAATACGCATTCTCCACGGGTTGTTTTTGCTGCCAAAGTATTTACGCATTTCAGAAGTCATGAAGACAGGCCATAGTGTAATGGATTTGTTTCGATTGAACAAGTGCGGACTGGCATGGTCATGTATGAGGCCCTATTCACTGGTGTGGTAGCCCCCATGCTTATTTACTGGACGATTTGGGGAAGGGTTACAGGCGTCTCACGGACAGAATCCGAAGCGGGCTGATGAGGAGAACGAAAATGCAACTCTTTGATGACAACAGTCTGAGTATCGGGCGCACCCCCCTGGTGCGGCTTGGAAAACTGGCGAAGGGACTAAAGACGGAGAAAGTCTACGCTAAAATTGAAGGACGCAATCCGGCGTATTCGGTGAAATGCCGCATCGGTGCAAGCATGATCTGGGATGCGGAAAAGCGCGGAATCCTGAAGCCCGGAAGCGTTATCGTGGAGCCGACATCGGGCAACACGGGGATTGCCTTGGCCTATGTTGCGGCGGCGCGTGGTTACCGTTTGATTCTGACCATGCCGGAGACCATGAGCATGGAGCGGCGCGCCATGTTGAAGGCGTTCGGCGCGGAATTGATTCTGACGCCCGGCGCCAAGGGCATGCCCGGTGCGATCGCTGAAGCGGAACAGATCGCAGCGGACAATCCCGAGTATTTTCTGCCGCAGCAATTCAAGAATCCGGCCAATCCGGAGATTCATTTCCAGACCACCGGCCCGGAGATTTGGAATGACACCGATGGCGCTATAGATGTGCTGGTGTCTGGCGTGGGCACCGGCGGCACCATCACGGGAGTGAGCCGTTATATCAAGCAGACGCAGAACAAAAAAATCGAGAGCGTGGCCGTAGAGCCGGCCAATTCGCCTGTGTTGTCGGGCGGCAAGCCCGGCCCGCACAAAATTCAGGGCATCGGAGCGGGATTCAAGCCGGATGTGCTTGATATGAGCCTTGTGGACAAGGTAGAGCAAGTGACCGACGAGGAAGCCTTTGAGATGGCCCGCCGTTTGACCCGGGAGGAAGGCATTATTTCCGGCATCAGCAGCGGCGCAGCCGCCGCCGTGGCGTTGCGGCTCGCAGCGAGGGACGAATATCAGGACAAGTTCATCGTGGTCGTGCTTCCTGATTCCGGGGAACGTTATCTCTCCACCCCGCTGTTTCAGACGACCTGATGCATCGTTTGCTGCATGTACATAGCCAACGTTAATTCAGACGCCGTTTCAGACGACGCACACAACAATTCGCAACGGAGACCGGAAAATGCCCCAGAATTACGGACCAGGCACTTTGGCCCTGCACGCGGGACAGACGCCAGACCCCACCACGGGCGCGCGGGCCGTGCCGATTTACCAGACCACTTCCTATGTGTTCAAAGATGACGCCCATGCCGCGCGGCTCTTCGCGCTTGAGGAATTCGGCAATATCTACACGCGGATCATGAATCCGACCACGGACGTCTTTGAGAAGCGTATGGCCGCGCTGGAGGGCGGGGTCGGCGCACTGGCCGCGGCATCGGGCCAGGCGGCGATTACCATGGCCATTTTGAATATCACGAAGGCCGGTCAGAACTTCGTCTCGTCCAAGACGCTATACGGCGGCACTTATAATCTGTTTGCGCATACCATGAAAAACATGGGCATTGAGGCGCGTTTCGTGGATGCCGCCAATCCGGAGAATTTCACGCAACAAATTGATGACAACACCCGCTTTCTATATGTGGAAAGCATCGGCAATCCGGCCAACGATGTCGTGGATTTCGAGGCCATCGCCAAAATCGCCCATGACCACGGCATCCCGCTCATGGTGGACAATACGGTGACCTCTCCCCTGCTTTTCCGCGCAATTGATTACGGCGCGGACATTGTGGTGCATTCGGCCACGAAAGTCATCGGCGGCCACGGCACGTCTATCGGCGGGGTGATCGTGGATAGCGGCAAATTTGACTGGAGCAACGGCAAGTTTCCGGAGATTGACGGGCCGCAGCCCGGCTATCACGGCGCAAATCTACACGAGGCGCTCAAACCCCTGGGCAACATCGCCTACATCGTCAAGGCGCGCGTAACCTTGTTGCGCGATATGGGGCCGGCTTTGTCTCCGTTCAATGCGTTTCTGCTCCTGCAGGGACTGGAGACGATTCATCTGCGCGTGCCGCGTCATTGCGAAAACGCGCTGAAAGTGGCGCAGTTCCTGGAAGGCAACAAGAATGTGACGTGGGTGAACTACCCCGGCCTCAAGAGTCATCCGGACCATGCGCGCGCCATGAAATACTTGCCCAACGGTCAGGGCGCCATTCTTGGTTTTGGAATCAAGGGCGGACTCGAGGCGGGCCGCAAATTCATCAACAGCGTCCAGTTGGCCTCGCATCTGGCCAACGTGCTCGACGCCAAGACGCTGGTTATCCATCCCGCCACCACCACCCACCAGCAAATGACGCCGGAAGAACAGGCCGAAGCGGGCGTTACGCCTGATTTTATCCGGATTTCGGTGGGACTTGAGGACATAGACGATATTCTGACGGATCTGGACCAGGCGCTTGAGGCTTCCCGGCGTTGAACGACGCGCGGCGGCGCATGGCGAAGGCCGATGTGCGCATGATAGTGATAAAAAGACATGAATGCGACGGTTGAACCAGGGTCGGTGGGCATTGTCAAGACCCAATATTTCACCTTTGCGGAACCGCCCAATGAAATGGTGCTGGAAAGCGGCGCGAAATTGGGACCGATTACGCTCGCCTATGAGACCTACGGGGCGCTCAATGAAGACAAATCGAATGCGGTGCTGATCCTGCATGCTCTATCCGGCGATGCGCACGTGGCCGGCAAGCATCATCCCGACGACAAAAAGACCGGCTGGTGGGACACCATGGTCGGACCGGGCAAAGCCTTTGACACAGAGAAATACTTTGTGATCTGCTCCAATGTGCTGGGCGGATGCATGGGGTCTACGGGGCCGTCGTCCATCAATCCGGCGACCGGCAAGCCCTACGGCCTGGATTTTCCGTTCGTTACCATCGGCGATATGGTGAAAGCGCAGCGTGAACTGATCCGATATCTGGGGATTGACCGCCTGTTGGCGGTCGCAGGCGGCTCGATGGGCGGGATGCAGGCGATGGACTGGGCGGTCCGATTTCCGGACATGGTGCGCGCTGCGCTGCTCATTTCCACGACGCACCTGAGCGGGGCGCAACAGATCGCTTTTCATGCGGTGGGCCGACACGCCATCCAGGCAGACGGCAGTTTTCAGGACGGGGAATACTACAGCAGCCGCGCACGTCCGGAGCGGGGTCTGGCCATTGCCCGGATGCTTGCGCACATCACCTATCTCTCTGACGAGTCCATGCGCCATAAATTTGGGCGCCGCCTGCAGGGAAACGGCACGCTGCGTTTCGACATGGGCCGGGAATTTCAGGTAGAGAGTTATCTTGATCACCAGGGTGCGCAATTTGTCAACCGGTTCGACGCCAATACCTATCTGTACGTAAGCAAGGCGATTGACTATTTCGATATTTCCGCGAAGTATGGCTCACTGGACGCCGCGATGGCCCAGGTGCAGGCGAAAACGCTTGTGCTTTCATTTTCCTCAGACTGGCTGTATCCGCCATATCAGTCCGAGCAAATCGTGTACGCACTTGCGCGCCAGAAAAAGGACGTAACTTACTGTAACATCCAATCCGACTACGGACATGACGCATTTCTCCTGGAAGTGGACGTGATGACCAAGGTTGTGGAAGGTTTCCTGAAGCATACGTTTCACCCGGAGCGTCCCTGTGTTCGTTGCATTGATAATGCATCCAAGATTACTTATGACCCGCCGACCGCGACACCGGACAGCATTTACAGCAGCCGCCGCGTGGACTATGACCTCATCGTGGACCTTGTGGAACCGGGCAGCCGGGTACTGGACATCGGTTGCGGCGGCGGTGAACTGCTGTGTCGGCTTGACCGCCAGAAGCAGGTCAAGGGGGTGGGTGTTGAGGTTTGCCAGGAGAAGGTGGTCAGCGCCATCGGTTGCGGTATATCCGTGATTCACGCCGACATTGATGAAGGTCTTGGAAGGCTTCCGGACAACAGTTTTGACTATGTTCTGCTGAGCATGACCCTGCAGGTTATTCAGAAGCCGGATTTGGTATTGAGGGAAATGCTCCGCGTCGGAAGGAAATGCATCGTAAGTTTTCCCAATTTCGGATTGTGGCGCGTGCGCCTGAAAACGCTGGTCTTCGGGCGCGCCCCGGTCACCCGGAATCTGCCCTATGCCTGGTATCAATCCCCAAACAGGCACATGCTCTCACTCAAGGATTTTCGCGGTTTCTGCAAAGAATTGGGCGTTCGCATTGAAAAGGAGATTCCCCTGACCGCTGAAGGGGTAATCCAGTATTGGCCCAATCTGTTCGCCGAAGAGGCGCTCTACGTCGTGTCGCGGGATTGATTTGACGCTGCACCCCTCTCCGTGCATGGGGATCACGAGAAAACAGCGACTCAAACAGACAAACACGAGCGAGACGGAGGAACGTCATTCGTCCCCGCGCGCAATGGCTTCCAGCGCCTGCCAGCGCGCGTAAGCATGGTTCACTGCATCACGTGCGCGGTCGAGTTCGGCCAGCGTTTGCCTGACGTTTTCATGGCCACGTTCGTAGAATCCCGGCTCCTGAATCAGGGTTTCCAATTCCGCCACCCGCGCTTCGGCCTGCAAAATCGCATCTTCGATAGTCTCATATTCCCGTTTCTCTTTCCAGGTCAGGCGGCGGGGCTTCTCGACCACGTCTCTATTGTTGGTTTCCATCCGGGAAGCCGCTTGCTGCTGTGGCGTCTCGGCGGCGCATCGGCCCTTATAGAGCAGATAATCATCATAGTTGCCCACAATTGTCTTGATATGTCCGTCGTCTTCGAACACCAGCATATGTGTGCAAATGCGATTGAGAAAATAGCGATCGTGACTGACAATGAGCGCGCAACCATGGAACGCCTCAATGGTTTCCTCCAGTACACGCAGCGAATAGAGGTCCAAATCGTTCGTGGGCTCGTCCAGCACCAGAAAATTGCCGCCCTGCAATAACTGTTTGATAATGTAAAGGCGGTTTTTTTCGCCGCCGGACAGTTTCCCGATGGGGGTGTCTGCGGTGGCTTTGTCGAAAAGAAAGCGTTCCAGATATGCGGGCACGAATATCTTTCTACGATTGATTTCGATGGTTTTTGCGCCGTCGGAGATGAACTGCAGGACGCTTTGGTCGGGATTCAGTTTCTCGTGCGCCTGATCAATGTAAAGGAATGTGGTGGCTTCGCCGATGATGATTTTTCCCCGGCGCGGCTCTTCCAAACCCATCAATACCCGCAAGAGGGTGGTCTTGCCGCAACCGTTTGGACCGATGATCCCGATTCGCATGTGCTGTTGCATGATCAGGGAGAAGTCCTTGAAGAGGGTGCGATTCTCGAAGCCATGGGCAATGCGCCGCGCCTCCAGGATGGTTTTTCCCAATGGGGCTGTTTGCGGAATTTCGAAGAAGAATTCCCGCCGGCGCGGCGGCGGGACATTCTCCAGAAGTCGTTCGAAACGATGGATACGGGCTTTTTGTTTGGTGGTCCGGGCCTTTGCGCCGCGTCTGTACCAGGCGAGTTCCCGGCGGACAAGCGCCCGGCGGTTTGCTTCTGTCCGTACAAGGGTGTCTTCCCGAACAGCCTTGTATTCCAGGAATCGGTCATATCTTCCGGGAAACGAAAGCAGTTTAGCGGCTTCAATTTCCACAATGCGATTTACGATGCGGTCCAGAAAATAGCGATCATGGGTGACCAGGACACAACTTCCGGGATACTGCTCCAGGAACGCCTCCATCCACTCCACGCTTCGGGTGTCTATATGGTTGGTTGGTTCGTCAAGGAGAAGTACATCAGGTCGTTGAATCAGTTTTGCGGCCAGGTCAACGCGACGCAGTTCGCCGCCTGAGAGGGTTGACAGGATTCTATCCGAAGATGGCAGATTCAACGCCACGGCGATCCGCTTGATTTCCTGGTCCATCTGCCAGGCGCCGTGCATCTCCAGGAGATGGTGTAACGCATCGCATTCCTCCTGTGCTTCCCGGTGTTCCCAACAAGAGCCTGGGATGACGGCAAGGCGCTCCACGGCGGCGTGGTAAGCGTCCAACATGGCGCGAAGTTCTGCGGTTCCCTCCTGCAGCGCTTGCCCGACAGTCATGGTGCGGTCCAGAAGGTTATCCTGGGCAAGCATGGCAATGCGCAGTCCCTCACTGCGCGTGACAAAACCGCTGTCTGGGATAATTGCCCCCGACAGGACCTTGAGCAGGCTGGATTTTCCGGACCCATTCTGCCCAATGAGACCGATCCGGTCGCCTTCGTGGATGGTCAGGGAAATGTCGCGGAGCACGGGTTGAGAGCCGTAACTCAATACGATGTTTTGTGCGCTCAGCAGCGCTTTTCCGGGTGATTGAACTGCCATGGAAGCGCCCCGCAGGGAATGGGGTTGTGAAAGAATTGAAACAGGATAGCGGGTTGTCGCTGAAAAGTAAAACGAGAATACATGCATCGGCATGGATTCTCGTTTTCATTGTTTTGATGGATTGAATCAATCGCCGCGGCGCCATTTCCAGGCGGGATCGCGGGTTTCGCCGGGACGGACGATGTCGCGAAGAACGCCACGTTGTGCATCCACATGCAGCGCGAAATCACTGGCTTGCTCATATTTTTGCTGCTGATAGGGCGATGGGTCGTTCATATCGTCATCAAGCACCGTGCAGGTGAGGAAGATCATCAGTTCATTAACTTGTTCGGTGCGTCTGTTGTTCTTAAATGCGAAATTGACCAGGGGAATATCACCCAGGACAGGCACTTTGCGGATGGTTGCGTCACGGTCGCTCTTGCGGAGGCCGCCGATAAAAATGGTCTGGCCGCTCATCATGCGCAGGGTGCTTGTCAATTCCCGTTTGGCTTCGATGGGTACGCCGTTGAACTCACCGGCAGTGCCGCTTTCCTTTCCTGCGATGTCAACAATAATGTGGTTGTCATGGGTGACGCGCGGAGTAACCGTGAGAACTGTGCCTACATCTTTGAACCGGGTATTTGTTTGGGAGCCGCCGGCGCTTGTCTGCGACAGTTCGATATAGGGAATTTCCTGCGAAATGGATATTTTCGCTTCCTTGTTTTCCACGGTCACCAGTACGGGATTCGATACGAGATTGCCGTTGCGATTTCGGACTTCAGCCTGAATCACGCCGCGCCAGTCAATGTCGCTTGTCAGCAGACTGAACGCCAGCGCGCCGGCAGGGTTGGCCATGGGCATAATGGATGCCAGGGATAGATCCTGAATGGTTCCGATGGCGCGTCCTTCATCGCCAAGGAGGGCCTGTCGGGCGTTCTGGCTCTGGACGGCCGAAAGAAGCCAATTGACGCCGGTCTCTGCGGTGTCGTTGAGGATGGCGTCCACCACCATGGTATCCAATATCACCTGTTTTACCGGGATGTCCAACTGACTGATGAGTTGGCGTACCTGCTCCACCACCACCGGGACATCGGTTACGATGACGTGACGGGCGCGTGCATCAGCGGCGACATTGCCGACCTCGGGCGTGAGCATTCTTTCGATCATCGGCACAAGTTGTTGCGCTTCTGCGTAATTGAGTTTGATGGGTTCCGTAACCGTGGGCAGGACAGGTTCGGTGATGTCCAGATCATGGGCCATTCGAACCAAATCGCCGATGCGCGTTTCGGGTCCGGCGATGACCACCAGATTGGCTGCTTTGTTCGAGGTAATGCTGAAGAGTCGCTGATCACGCGATCCTTTCAGAATGTCGGTGAGAACCTTTTCAACGTCTTCAGCCTTGGCATTTTGCAAAGTCACCATGACGGTCGTGCGTTGCGCGCTGATGGCTTCGTCATATGGGACAATGCGATAGATGCCCTCTTCCTCCACCATGCCCAGGCCATTCATGCGCAGGGCCATCTGCATGGCCTGAATCAGGGGAACGCGGGTCAGTTTGGCGGTGACGGTACCGGTCAGATCAGTGCCGGCGATGACATTGATCCCTGCCTTATGCGCCAGCAGCGCCACCACATTGGTTAGTTCCATTTCGCGGAAGTCAACATTCACCAGTTGTTTCAGCGGATCCCCCGTGTAGGGTCTGGGCGCGGGGCTATCGGCGACCGCCGACCGGTTTGCAGGTGTTGCAGCCGGTTGCAAGCCTTTTTCAGTCGCTATCTCGGCACCAGCGGCTTCCATCCCCACCAATTCCTGAATCATTCGCACGATCGCAACATTTGCCTCGGTAGTATCCTCAATCGCCTCCGCGCGCGGCGGGGGCGGAATTTCTTCAGAGGCGATTTCAGTCTCCGGTTCCGGAATCTCTTTTCTCTCCTCGATGGGTGCAGGTGTTTTCTCTGCTTGTGGTTCTTCTACATCTGTGATGTCTTCCGGAACGGTTTGTTGCGCATCCACGAACGTGTTTTGCGTGGACAGGGCGGGTCGGATGTCGAAAGTGGCGTCAGAAACAGACTCCAATTGATTGGTCAGCAGGGCGATACGATCCGAAAACGTCGCATCAGCCGGACCGCGGTGAGTCTCTGCAAATGTTGAGTCAGTCTTTTCCGGCTGTGCGGGGCTGTTGCGGACGATGGCATCGGCGATGGCATGTTCGGGTTCCTGGAGCATCGAATGGGAAGAAAAGAGTATCGCCTGATCGTCAAGCAGTTCTTCCAATTGTCGGGCCAGGGCTGCAATACGCTCCGGGGGAAGGTTTTTTCGGGGGGTATCAACGACGGAATCCATCTCAAGGGGAACTGTCTGCCGATACCTTGGACGCAGATATATTTTCACGGTTTCATCCTCGCGGATTAACCGAAACGCGCAGGGCACGGTCAGATCAAAAACAACGCGCGAGACGAAAGCGGGTTCCACGGCAAAGAGGCTGGTGCGGACTGCCCGGACCAACGGCGCTCCGGAAGGCGACAATGTGCGGCCCGCTTGCAGGTTGACGGTGTTGTTCAAATCCACCACCACCCGCTTCCCTGAGTCCAAATCGAAAATCCGGCACTCCGGATTCCCTGTCGTATGAAGGGTCAGCGTGGTTTCCCCCGGCGTGGATGACAAGGTCATATCCACCAAGGCAAAAGCAGACGAAGTTGCCGCCATCACCGCGCGAACATCATCTGGCGCGCGGCCGGACAGCGCTTTTGAAACAACTTGTTCTTTGCGTTCCTGCAAAGAGGGAGCGGCATGGACACTCGCCATGCATCCCCCCAACACGGCCGCCAGTGCGACCGCAACCGGCATGCGACGATATCGTGGCATGGTCTAGAGCTCCTTGATTGGAACGGGATAATACGAATCACCGACCTTAAAAACGACGCGATCTGGCTCAATGGAGTGCACGAGCACGCCATCGGGATATTCATGTCCGGGAGCGACGACTTCATTGTCTACCACCGCAATCGGTTCCCTCTCGTCCCACATAATCCCGGAGACCTTCTTTTGCAGCACCTCGACCGTACGCGGGAGTGTTCCGGGAGAGTACACAGGCATACGGGGGCCGGTTACGGTTCCAATCAGGGGGGTCATGGGATTGCGATCAATGCGATTCAATTGATAGTCAAAGGGAACCACCTCCACCTCCCGCAGCAATTGCTCCGGATCGATGTCCACGGTCTCCAACATGATCGGTTGCGCGGCGGGTGTACGCGGGGGGACGGTCTGAGGTGTTCTGGTTGTCTGGACGGAGGGCGGTGCCGTCGGCGTTCCACCGGCAATGAATACCTGATACACCACCACTACGAGCAACACAACCACCAAGACGCCGGCGATGATGATCTGCTTGCGATTTTGTGCGTTCATGGGCGTGCTCCCGCGCGCGGCGACGCCGCGACTGAAGGCGTTGGCGGGGTTGTCGCCGGCTGAAGAAAGCGAAACGTGCTCAGGGTGAATGTGGCTTCCGAAATACCGGATTCTTCCTCGCCGATATCAATGTCGGATACTTTCAAATAGCGTTCGTCGCGCTCCAGCATATTGATGAAACCGGCAATCTGGTGAAAATTTCCCCGGGCTTTGACGCGGTAAGGGATGGTTTCCTTGTTGGCATCCCGGATGCTGGGCAGGGCGGACAGTTCCACGCGCAGGCCGATTGAATCGCCAATGCCCTCGAATTTTCTCAGGAGGCTGGGAATCTCGCGCTCGTCGGGAAGTCGGTGCTGGAAGAGGTCAACAAGCGTTTTCAGTTTTTCGAATTCCTTCTGCAGCAGTTCCGAATTTGCCTTGGTATTATAGGCCAATTTCAACTGTGCCCGAATTTCCGTCAATTCAGTCTGAAGGGCGCCGAGTTTCTTCTCCTGCCCTCCGTAGATGACGAGATAGAAACCTGAAAACAGCAGCAGCGTGACCACGACGATACCCGCGACAATCGCCCAATCAACGGGCGTCACTTTGCCTCTAAAGAGATCAAACATGGGCTAGGCTCCCGCTTCGATCAGATATTCCAACGTGAACCCACGCACTGAGAATCCTTTGTATTCCGTGTCTTCGATTCGCGGACGGAGCAGCGTGAAATCCTTCGCGAATTCCGATCCCGGCTCCGTGGTCTTGTCCAGCAATGGGGAAATCTGTCGCTCACCCTGCTCATCTGCGATGACATAGCCCGATATTTCAAGCACAGGCCGCTGCACTGTGATCATTTCCATCTGGGGCTGCCGGGTGCGCGGGTCCAGCACGGGATTGCCGGTGCGCGCATCCTTCTTGATTTGTTGTTCCTTGAAACTCTGCCATGTGACGCGGATGCGCCGATACCAGATATTTTTTGGGGTCAGGCTGGCCAGCCGGTGCAGATGTTCCGACCAGATGATGCGGTCGCTCAGGATTTCCTTGATGATTTTGACTTTGACGTCGAGTTCTTTTTTTTGTTCTGTGAGTTCGTTGTAGCGCTCGACCACGTCTTGCAGCGCCGCAAACTCCGTCTTTCTCGCTTCCAGTTCGTCCCTGGCCTCCGCGATGCGCGTCTGCATGCGGACGAACAATGACATCATCAGGAACAGGGCCGCCAAGGCAAAGGCCAGGCTGGCCACATAGGGTGTCGCAGAATGCTTGACAGGTCGCAGTTCATGCGGCAGCAGATTGACTGTAATCATAAATCCGCCATTCCCCGCGCCGCCAGGCCTATGGCCACCATAAACTGGGCCGGATGTTCACGCAATGTGGCGACGGCGGCGTCGTCTCCCAGCATGAGAGAACCACTGGTCGGGTCGGCGATTTGCACGGCGCTGACGCCGACCTCCTCAGTAATGGTCTCACCCACCAACGGCAAACTGGCCAAGCCGCCGCTGAGCAGCACCCGGTCCACTGGCCGCTCGTATAACTGATGCTCATAGAAGTCGAATGATTTGCGCACTTCGGCCACCAGCCGCGAAAGCGGTCCCAGAAGCAATTCCCGGACATTTCGTTGCGCTGCACTCTCCGAAACTGCCGGCTTTGAAGGTGTTTCGCCCAAGGAAGCACCCAACCCCAATTCGTCATCCAGCGGATCGAGCAAAGATCCTCCTGGAGACTGTTCGGGTGGCTCCTCGATGGGGATGAGAGGCGTAAGTTCGTCCTGTGACGCATATGAAGATTCTGCGTGGCTTTGCTCCGCAGACATGCGCAGTTGTTTCTCCGCTTCCTCGAAGGAACACCGGCGATCTTTCGCGATGGCCTGTATTATTTCACGGGCGCCCCAAGTGACGTCGCGGATGAAATTTGACACGCCGTCCTTCAAAAAATGGATGCTTGAGGATGTCAGGCCGATATTCACCATCGCCACCGTTTCGCCTTCGCGCAGCATACCGCACACCTCGGCTGCGTCCGCCAGCGCCAGCGAGTCCACCCCCAGGATGCCGCATTTGATTTCCGCTGCGTCCAAAAGTTGCAGGCGATTGTTAATCACTTCGTGTTTGGCTGCTACCAGGAGCACTTTGGTCTGGCGCTGTTCCCCCTCGCGGGCTTCGTCCAGCGGCGCCCAGTCCAGAAAGACATCACTCAACTCATAGGGAATGTTCTGTCCCGCTTCATGAAGCACTGCCTCACTCATCTTGTCGCGAGGAACATCGGCGATGCGGGGATAGCGAATCACGGCTGTCTGCCCCGGCAAAGCCGCAACCACCAAGCACATCGCCGGGGACATGTCCTGAACGGCGCTGCGAATGGCATCGGCATTTGCTTCAACGGGATTGGCGCTTACCTGGTTTCGATCCAGCACCACATGCGCCGCGTCCTCCACACATAAACGCCCTCCGGCGCGTGACATCAATACGGCTTTTACCGAATGCGTGCCGATGTCCAGGCCGATTGATTTTTGGGGCTTAGTGAACCACAAGGGAATCACGCTCCTTTCGCATCGCGACCGTACGCGAATCGGTACGCCTCCTGTCCGCAAGCATGTCGCACACCCCCGTAACCCAAACCATGCATCACTTCCCGGTCTCTTCCGGATTCGCTAAATCTATCACAAATCGGAGTTTTTGTCAAGTCATTACCTGTGTTCAAATTTTCTCTGCAACCCGGGTGTCCAACGCTTGCGAAATAGCGGCCAACTACGAAAGAAGTTACATTTTTCTGCGGTAACAGCCATATATCACCCCAGACCAACGGGCATTCAATAGACCCTGATGACCGGCAAAACCATTCAACTCCCTATCTGTAGTTTACGCATTCCTAGTGAAAATGTCAAGTAATTATTTTCGGAGAGTGCTGCCTGGAACGCATGACGCTTCGTGCATGGATCGGAGGCAAAGGTCCTTGACAACAGATAGAGCAAAAGGGCGGAGCACAAACTCCGCCCTTATGGCTGAAAAAACCCCGCGCGTGCCGTCAGGCCAAAAGCACATGGAACCTTTCCCTCGATAGGGGGGTGTTCTCACGGTGGTCGTCCGGCTTCCACGCTGTGGTGGCCTGTCGTAGACCACGCAAATATTGAACTCCCGGTTTACATGAAAGGATCTTCGCTTATAAGCCCACTCGAACACCGCAGGGAAATTTGGATTCAAATTTTTTCGTTACTGTGCATAGTATATCAGAAAAGACCATGGCGGTCAAGGAACTAATAAGATAAAGATAAGTGTGAATTTTAATAATTGCGCATTTTTATCCAAGATGTTTCACAAGCGCAATCCGTCATGAAAGACATTGTGTTTAGGCCGAAAGGTCTGGCAGAATGCTTTTAACCGGCCGATGCAGCCGGCATCAACATCTGCTCGACGTGGGTCTTCCAGCGGAATGAGGTTTCCATGATGAGACGAAAAGCGGTATTGATTTTATGCGCCGTGGTGGTGTTGACGGCGGGGTACATTGTTTTTCAGCAGTACAAAGGCAGGGTTTACTCTTGGTATGCGGATACGTATATCACTCGTGTGACGCCGTATCCGGCGTCAGCACATCCAGACCAAATCTGTCTCACTTGGGCGAATGACCCGCGCACGAGTCAGGCGGTGCAATGGCGAACGGACGTGTCCGTTATGGATGGCTGGGTGGCATTCCGTGAGAAGGAAGGAGCGGAGGAACAGGCCAGCGTTGTTGAAGCGCGGGCGTCGCGTATTGAAGACCGGATGCTGGAAAATGACCCCGTGGTTCACCGTTTTACGGCGTATCTGGAAGGGCTGCTTCCAGGCACAACCTATCTTTACCGCGTGGGCAGTCGTGAGAAGGATATTTGGAGCGAATGGAGCGAATTCAGAACTGCCCCCGACGGGGCGGAACCTTTTGAATTTTTCTATTTGGGCGACCCGCAAATCGGGCTTGATTTCTGGGGCGAATTGCTGCGAAGCGCCTATGTCCGCCATCCTGACGCGGCATTTCACGTGATCGCCGGGGACCTGGTGAACAAAGGCAGTTATCGCAATGAGTGGGATGTGTTCTTTGCAGGTGCGCAGGGTGTATTTGACCGCACTCCGATTGTGCCCACGCCGGGCAATCACGATTATGACAAGCGGGAAACGCCCGGTATGTACTTGGACATGTTTGCGTTGCCGCAGAACGGCTCCAAGAACATTCCTCCGGAGTTGTCCTACAGTTTTGAATATGGGAATGCGTTCTTTGTCAGCCTCGATTCCAATCGTTCACCAGGCGCACAGGCCGAATGGCTGGAGAAGCAGTTGGCGGATTCCAGGGCGACATGGAAATTCGTTACCTATCATCATCCTGCCTTTTCGCCCAAGGCAAACAGAGACAACCCGGAAATCCGGCGGCACTGGACGCCGCTTTTTGAACGATATGGCGTGGACATGGCGCTGGAGGGACATGACCATGCCTACATGCGCACTTTTCCGATGAAAGACGGGAAGCGGGCGGATACCCCCGGAGAAGGCACGGTGCATGTGGTTTCCGTATCAGGCACAAAGTACTACGCGCTGGAGCCGCGCGATTGCGCGGAAGTCGCTTTTGCCAATACCTCGACTTATCAGGTCATTGCCATCACCACGAATCCGGACCGACTCACCTATCGCGCCTATGACAAGGACGGCGTCATTCTGGACGAACTTGTGATCCAGAAGTGAGTCAGGGAGCGACGCGCGGCCGGGAACAGTCCGGTGGAGGTTTCGTCTTCAGGGATTCCACCCGGTCTCTTCTCGGAAAGCAATCGGAAATGAAACGCACGGGAAGGGTGTTTCCTGATCGTTGATGTTCAGGACGCAGCGATAGGCGATGGCGGGCACTTGCACAATTGCGAATGCCGAACCGGGAGATGTTGCATGAGCGGGCTAGGATTCAATAAAATGCAGCATTGGGAGCAAACGGCCCCCAGAAAGCGACTTGATGTGAAAACAAAGAGCGGAACCTCCAGAAAAAAGAGGGCATTGTGCAGCGAGACGAATCCGTTTGCGCTTCCCAAGCGCATACGGAAGCGTATTCGGGAATGCGCCAAAAAGACGGACGAAACGAAAGAGGAGATTCTGTATCTCTGGATACACGTCAGCACGGCGGGTATTGCGCAATTGGAAGGCGCCGGGACGCCAGAGTCCCCCCTGTCCCTTGAAGACTGGCTGAATGTTTTGGATGAAGCCGCCGCCTATGGCGCGAACTGGTTGGTGATTACGATCCACGCTCCCTTTTCCCAATTCCCGGATATATGGGAAATCGCCCGCTGGGCGCAGGAAACGCATGGCATGCGCGTGGGTCTGCATACAGATGAAAAAACATTTGGTCGAGAGGAAGTTGATGCCATCAAGACGTTGCATCCTGAGAAGACGCATCTATTTGTGCGGCGCGATGTCATGCCTTCTTTGAAGCATCTTGAAGCGGAAGGCATTCGACTCGCCCCCTCGGATCCGCAACCCTACGGACATAAGCCCGATTGCCAGGGACCGGCCAGGATGATATTTGTTGATGCGCGCGGCGTGCTCTATACCTGTGGGTTGGTTGAAGGCAATAAGAACTTTCGCCTGGGGACCATTCACGAAGGCACCTTTGACAAGATTCTCCACGATCCCGCTCTTCCGCACACCGTTCCGGAAAAGATACACCGAGTATCCAAGGGATGTGACGGCTGCCCTTCGCTTATCGCCAATTTCATGGCTTTTGAAGCGGAAAACCCGTCCTGAGTATTTGTTCTTTTCTCGCCATGAGGACGGACAGGGAATTTCCGGCAAACCTGCCGAGGAATGCATCCGGCAGTGCGCATGACTGTCTTCAGGGGACGATTATCCAGAGGCTCCAGTGATTTCCTTATAGACACGGGTCAAGGCAGCGTGGTCGAGAGCGAGGATGGTCATGGATTTACGCCACGCAGCGGTTTCTTCCGGGGACGGGGTCGCCTTCAAGGAAGTCAAGAAGGCTGCAATGGCGACGACGTGGACGAGGTCCTGGTCGGTGGGGGCGTGTTCGATGTCCGCATAGCGGCGAATCGCCACACAGAGGGATTCGGGAAACTGCCAGCGCGAGGCCATGATATACCCCGCTTCGCAATGACCAATGCCGATTACTTCAATCTCCGCTTCATTTCGGGCAACGCCCCCGGTGTCAGGATTGACACGCAGGTATTCGTCGGGCGCGACGGCGGCGAGCGCGTGGGAGCCGAGTTCAAGAAGTAATCCGGCTGTATAGGCTGCGCCGGGCTCCACCCGACCGCTTGTCTTGGCCAGTGCGGCTGCGATTTCAGCGCAGAGGCAGGCCCGCTTGCGGAGTCGGGCGATTTCCGGGACTGATGGAAGCGAGGTGTTGTCCCCCCCGTCGAGTGCGGATAATACCCCGGTTTTTCCGAGTACGGCTACTGCCATGGGGACCGAGTCTATGGTTTTCGAGAGGCCGTATATGGGGCTGTTGGCCAAACGCAACAGGGCGGCGGCCACGCTGGTATCCGTGGCGGCAGTGGCGGCAAGCATACGCAAATCCGGCTCTTCCGAAAGCGCAAGTTCACGGATCAGGGTGACAACATCGGAATCCAGGGGCAATGCCATCAGGGTGTCAAGCGCAACGCGCCAATCCTTTTTCGGCCCCACAACCTTCGCCGGAGTGGCATCCAGAATATCTTGCACCCGAATGGCATCCGATTTTGGATAGTACCGCTTTACAGCAGCATGAATATCGTCCAGTCTGCATAGGACGGCTTTGACCTTCAGCCCGGTGATCTCTTCCACTTTTTCGATGGTCGCGCGGTCGAGGGGGCAGGCCATGGCCACGGTGAGCAGTTTGCCAAGGCGGTCTATCGGGAGGACGAGATTTTCCTGTGCGATTTCTTTGGGGACGATTTCCACCAGTTTGCGGTCAATTTCGAAACGACGCAGTTCGATCGTCGCCACCCCCGGTTGGCGCGACAGGAACTCGTGGAGCGCCTCTTTGGTGAGATGTCCCAGGGCAATAAGATTCTCGAAAGTCCTACCGCCGGATTTCCGTTGTCTTGCCAGGGCTTCTTCGAGTTGAGTCGCCGTGAGCAGCCCCGCCTGTATGAGTAATTGTCCGATAGGTTCGGTGGGGGGTGCGTCCCCCGCGTCTTTTTCTTTTTTCGGAGGCGCGGCGGCGGGCGGCGCTTCGCCCACGCGCACGGCTTCGCCGCAGCGTACACACTTGAATGTCTTTCCCTTGACTTCCGCCGGCGCTTTCATTTTTTGTCCACACCGGCAGGTAACAATGATATGCTCAGCGTCTTTGGCCACGCTTCTCTCCTTGGCAGCCCCATCCAACGAGTCGTATTGTTGCGATCTAAACTATCAAACCGATACACTCGGCGTCACTGTCTCATCTTCACCTACTGTTTATGTTACACTAGATATGGCCTTTGTTGCCACGTCCGAGTTTTGTCGCCAACAAAACGGTTATCCCGGGACACTGAAGGGAACGAAAGCGCATGCAACTTGATGTCAGTGAGAAGCATTATCAAACGGCGATTGAGCATTGCCGCAACAGACGATATTCGGAGGCCTTGGAAGCGATTGCTGCGCTGGAGGACGCCGGATTCTGTTCTGTGGAACTTCTTCGGGTCAAGGCGGAATCCTTTGCGGGGCTGGGCAAGACGGCGGAGGCGATGGATACAATCGGCGCGTGGACGGATTCTTTAAAGACGTTGCGGCAGAATGCCGCTGCGCTTTCCGACATGCTGGATACGGCGCAGCGCGAACGGCTTGAGTCGGCTGTTTCCCTGCAGGAGAACGCCGGCGCCGCACTGCGTGCATCGCTTGAGAGTTTTCGGACGGATGATGCGGATAAGCAGCGCCTGCTCCAGCAGATTGATATGCTGCAAGCGGAATTGGCGGCGTTGACTTCAAAGGCCAGCGCGGCCTCCGCCTCCGAGCAAACACTTCAATCCGAGTTGCAGGCACTGCGGGAACGGGAACAGAGCAAATCAGAAGCGCTGGACAAAGCCCGCGCCGAAGTGGAATCTCTGCGAAAGGCGTTGGCGGACCGGGAAAGGGCGCTGGCTGAGGCCGCTCGTGAAACTGAAGCCCATGAGCGCATTATGCTGAAGTTGGAGGAGGAATTGGTCGCCCTGCATGAGAAAGCGGAAAACGCCGCCAATTCCGAGAAGAGCATCCATGACGAACTGGAGCGTTTGAAGAGGCAGGAAGATCAGAAGAACGAAGCGTTGAGCGAAGCGCGTAGCCAGTTGACGCAATTGCAGGAGAAACTGACCGAGAGAGAGCGCGCGGTTGCTGAGGCGGAAGCGAAAAACGCTGAGCGCGAAGCGGCCATGACGGCAATGCAACGTGAAATGGATGCGCTGCGGGGACAGGCGGAACATGCCACCAGTTCCGAGCAGGCGCTTTTGCGGGAACTGGAGCAGGTGCGCGGCAATGAGCGCAGCAAGAGCGAAGCCCTGGAGGCGGCACGCCGCGAACTGGAAAATGTGCGCGCGTCGCTTGCAGATCGGGAACGCGCCGCCTTGGAAGCCGAGAGTCGCAGCCGCGAAAGCGAAGCGGCGCTGGCGGCATTGCGCAAAGAACTGGAAACGCTTCACAAACAGGCGGAAAGCGCCGCCGAATCGGAAAGGCGTCTGGCCGAAGAAGTGGCACAGTTGCGCGCGAACGAATCGCGCAAGGCCGGATCCCTGGAAACGATGCGCGCAGAAATGGAGAAACTCCAGAAGCATCTGGCCGAAAAAGAAGCGCGTCTTTCCGATGCGGAACAGCGGAGCACGATGAGCGCCGAGGCATTGGCGGCCCTGAAGGAAGAGCTGGCTTCGCTAAACGCACAAGCCCAGGAATTTGCCGAATCCGAAAAGCATCTGGTGCATGAAATCGAGGTGCTGCGTTCCAACGAATCGCAGAAGGCCCGGGAACTGGACGGCACACGCGGGGAACTGGAGCAATTGCGGGCGCAGTTGAGCGCGCAACAGGCCGCCGTGAGCAAAGCCGAGGAAAGCGGTTCGCAGCATGATGCCGAAGCGGCAAGGCTACGCGAGGAACTGGAGTTGTTGCGTGCTCAGGCGGAGCACGCATCCGCTTCGGAAAGTGCGCTGGCGCACGAAGTGGAGCAACTGCGGGCCAACGAAGCGGCCAAGAGCCGCGCCCTGGAGGAAGCCCGCGCGGAAATGGATCGGCTGCGGTCCACGCTGAAAGAACGGGAGGCGCAAATGGAAGCCGTTGCCCAGAGTGGCGCGGAGACCCAGGCGGCCATGGAGAACCTCCAACGGGAATTGGCCTCACTAAAAGCGCAGACCGAGCAGACCCGGCGTTCAGAACAGGACCTGCTCGGCGAACTTTCCCAGTTAAAAGAAAACGAATCCGCCCATGTGCGCGCGCTTGAAGAGGCCCGTAAGGAAATGGAGGGGCTCAAATCATTGTTGCGGGAGCGCGAAAGCGCCGCCGGTAAAGCCGCCGAAGAGAAAAAGCGCAATGAGGAAACCATCGCGCGTCTTCAGGCAGAACTGGAATCCCTGCGCAACGTGACGCACGACGCCGCCAGTTCGCAAGGGGATATTGAATTGGAACTGGAGCAACTGCGGCGGCAACAGGAAGAAAAATCGCGCGGGCTTGAAGAAGCACGGCTGGAAATGCAAAAACTCCAGGACCGGCTGGATCAGCGCGATGAGGCCTTGGCGCGTTCGGAATATCTGCTATCGCGTGCGCGCGCAGGCAGGCGTCAATCTCCCTTGGTGACAGCGGCGCTTGTGGCCGTCATCGTGTTGTCTGTCGTTGTGCTCTTTATGCGTTGGCAAGGCATCTGGCGCGGGGCGGAGGATGAAATCGGGGAATCTCGCGTGATTACGCTGTCCTTTCCGGAAGACCGGTCCATAGGCACATTGTATGCGCGTGATGCGCAGTCTGTGGATCCGAAGGATTGGGAGCCGTTCGCGGACGCACGCGGCAACGTCTCCGTGCGCACCGGACTGGCGATTCACCTGAAGATGTTGGAAGAAGCGGCAGACGATTTATCGCCGCTGGCGGCGCTGAATCCGCGCATCATCAAGTCCCTTTGGCTGCCGCGTATCGAGGTTACAGATGAGAATCTGGCGCATCTTGCCCATTTGAACGAGTTACGGGAACTCTATGTGGATCATGAGACTTCCGAACGGGACAAGACCGCCATCCAAGAGGCGCTCCCTTTCTGCGTAATCAGCGTGAAACCCCCGGAATCGGTGGTTATCGCGGAAACCACTGCGCGGCCGCCCGCACGGGTGCTGCATTTCCCGCAGGACCGGAGCATGGGGCGAATTCTGACGCGGCCCTGGAGTCCTGTGGGCAGCGATCCGTGGAAGGAATTTTCGTACGCACGCGGCGATGTGCAGATTCCAGAAGGCACGCAGGTCAAACTGGCGGTGGACTATGACGCAGGGGCGGATTTGCGCCCGCTCAGCCTGCTGAGCAGCAACGACCTGCAAAGTCTGGAACTGGTGGGCGACAAGGTAACGGATGAAGGATTGGCATATATCCGGAATCTGACCGGATTGCGCAGCCTGCATCTGGTGCGCACCAGCGTGACGGACGAGGGGTTGAAGCATCTGGAACGCATGACCATGCTCCGCGAAATCGAAATGTATGATGTCGCGATGACCGATGGGGGCTTCGCCGTATTTGACAATTTCAGACACCTGCAACACCTGTGGATCAACCAGGCGCGCATTACAAACGCCAGCATTCCCCGAATCAAGGCTATGAGCGCCCTGCGCCGTCTGCATATCGCCAACACAGGCATCTCCCAAGAAGGGCTGGTTCTGCTGCGTTACGACATGCCCTATTGCGAGGTGACCCCGGTGGTCAATTGACTTGTCGGGGAAATCTTGCACGTGCTGCCAAGGCGTCAAGAATCGGCCCCAGCCGTTCACAGGGCACGCGGACTTTGCCCATTTCCGGTGCGCCTTTGATAATGCCATGACAGTCGCTGCCGCCGGAAACAAGCAACCTGCGGGTTGCCGCAAACTTCAGAAAATCGCCCGTGGCAGACTGGCTGTGGCTGATGTGGTATGCTTCGATGCCGTCAAAGGGAAGTTCCACGAGTCGCGGCAGGAGTCGGCGCACATTGCGGCTCAGCCCGGGATGTGCAACGAAGGCGAGTCCCCCCGCATCATGAATAGCCGCAATCGCCGTTTCCACCGGCATTAACCGCTTTGGGACGTAGGCTGGGCGTCCCGAATTCAGGAAACGGTCGAACCCCTCCTGGGTGCTTGTGGTGATTCCGAGGTCGCAGAGGACGCGGGCAATATGCATGCGACTGACGGCGGCGCCGCGCGCATATCGTCGCAGAAGGTCCGGCGGCAGGACAATGCCACACTGGGCGAGTTTTTCCAGCACGAGCGCGGCGCGTTCATTGCGTGCCATTTCGTTTTTTTTCAGCGGCGACAACAGTTTCCCACATCCAGTGTCCACGCCCAGGCCGATGACATGGATTTCCTGTCCATCAAACTGCGCGGTGATTTCCACCCCCGTCAGGAAATCCATGCCGGCTTTTCCTGCCGAGGCTTCCGCTTCTGCGACACCGGAAACCGTGTCGTGGTCCGTCAATGCCATACCGGAGATGCCCATGGCCGACGCGCGCGCCACAACACGATCCGGAGAATCGGATCCGTCCGAGTGGTTGCTGTGCAAATGCAAATCAATAAAGGACATAACGATGGATTTTCACAATGATTTTTTTACGTCACAGGTTGTTGGCATCGCACATTTTTGGGCCAGCCGGTCCAGTACGCCATTGATGAAGCGCGGCGATTCCTCTGAACCGAAGCGTTTGGCGATTTCAATTGCCTCATTGATGACAACTTTCACCGGGACTTCCGGGACATGGCGCATTTCAAAAAGCGCAATACGCAGGATGGTGCGCTCGATGCGGCCCACGCGGTCAGGCGACCATTTTTCCAGCGATTCCGAAATCTGCTCATCGAGCGCCTGCCGGTGTTCACAGACCCCGCGAATCAGGCGTTCGGCATAGGCCCTGGCGCCGGGGCGCGCAGGAAAATGCTCCCAGAAATCGCCGATATCCGTTTTCCAGGAATTCCCCGTGAATTCCAAGCCAAAAAGAAACTGCAAGGCGCATTCCCGTGCGCGACGGCGCAAGATGGCGCTGTGCACGATCAGATGCGCTCCATCAGATTGGCCATTTCGATGGCGGCCATCGCGGCGTCGCCGCCTTTGTTGCCGGCCTTGGTGCCGGCCCGCTCGATGGCCTGCTCGATGGAGTCTGTCGTGAGTATGCCGAAGATCACAGGGACACCGGTGCTCAACATCGCCTGCGCCACGCCTTTGGCGGCCTCCGCCGCCACGTAATCGAAATGCGGGGTTGCTCCCCGGATGACTGCGCCCAATGCAATGATGGCGTTGTATTTTCCCGATGCCGCCATTTTCTGGGCAATCAGGGGAATCTCGAAGGACCCCGGAGACCATGCAACAGTGACCTGGTCATCGGACACTTCATGACGACGCAGGACGTCGAGCGCACCCTCCAGTAGTTTGCGCGTAATGAATTCGTTGAAGCGTGACGCCACAATACCGAACCGCTTCCCCTTTGTGTTGAAATTGCCTTCAATTACTGTTGCCATACTTGTTTTTTCTCCTGATGTTGTTCTTTATGCGGCGCCGTGCCGGATGCGTCACATCCCATCCTCTTTCGCTTCCGCTTCCCGTTCGCGGATCAGGCGTCGGGCTTCGTCCGCGTCCGAGGCATTGACCAAAACATGGGCATCACTGGAAACCGGAAAGACGCTGTGGGGCACTTCATTGTTTCGCACGGCTTCAATACCGTTTGCCTCCAGAAAACCCACGATGATTTCGGCCTCCTCGTCGCTTTCGCAGGAAAAGACCGATACCAGTTCGTGGTCCTCAAATTCCGTGTTCATGCCGCGTCTCCTTTCTCAAGTCCTGGATTTCTCGAATCTTTCTTTCATTCAACCAAGCAGGTAACATTCCAGCCTACCGAGGTAATCACTGCACGTAACTCCGTCATTGCGAGCGTGGCGCGGCAATCTGGATACACGGTCCACCTCGGATTGCTTCGCTCGGCGGCGCTGTGCGCCGCACCACTCGCAATGGTGAAAAGAAAGCGTTATGTGTGTTGATTCCAAAGGTTACGCCAGTCGGCTAAAATGTTACCCAAGCAGATGCCCCAGTTTTTCGCGTTTGGTCTCCAGATATTTGCGATTGATGTCATTCGGCGGGATATTGAGTGGGACCCGGCCAGTGACACGCAGACCATAGCCTTCGATACCGGCGCGCTTGACTGGGTTGTTGGTGATCAGGCGCATTTCGCTGATGCCGAGATCACTGAGAATCTGCGCGCCAAGGCCATATTCGCGCGGATCAGGGTCAAAACCGAGATGGACGTTGGCCTCCACGGTATCCATGCCCTGATCCTGCAGGGCATAGGCTTTGACTTTGTTGAGCAACCCGATGCCCCTTCCTTCCTGTCGCATGTAGACAAGAACGCCGTAACCGGCCTCTTCGATCATGCGCAGGGCCTCATGTAATTGCGCGCCGCAGTCGCAGCGCAAGGAACCCAGCACATCACCCGTAAAGCACTCTGAGTGCACGCGCACCAGCACGTCCGGTTTACCCGCCACGTCGCCCTTGACCAGCGCGAGATGCTGGTAATTGTCCACTTCGGTTTCATAAACAATCAGTTCAAAATCGCCGTACCGCGTGGGCAGTCGGGTTGCTGCGGCGCGTCGCACCAGTTTTTCCGTGCGGCGGCGGTATTGAATCAATTCCTCGATCGAGCAAATCTTGATATTGTGTTTGTCAGCGAATTGCTCCAGTTGCGGCATGCGCGCCATGGTGCCGTCTTCATTCATGATCTCGCATATCACAGCGGCAGGGCGCAGGCCCGCCAATCGCATGAGGTCAATGGAGCCTTCCGTCTGCCCGGCTCGCACCAGCACGCCGCCCGCGCGTGCACATAAAGGAAACACATGGCCGGGGCGGACCAGGTCGCGCGCGGTGGAAGCGGGGTCAGCAGCCACTTGAATGGATCGCGCGCGGTCATGCGCGCTGATGCCGGTTGAAATGCCGGTGGCGGCTTCAAAGGAGACATGAAAGGCGGTGTTGAACGGCGAAGTGTTGTCGGCGGTCATCGGCGGCAAGGCCAATTCCTTGAGGCGATCTTCCGGCATTGGCATACAGATCAGCCCGCGTCCGTATCGCGCCATGAAATTGATGGCTTCCGGCGTCACTTTTTCTGCGGCGATGACGAGGTCGCCCTCATTTTCGCGGTCTTCGTCGTCCACCAGGATTATCATGCGGCCCTGGCGCAGTTCTTCAAGAATGTCCGGTATGGGGGTCAGCACAATAAGACTCCTAATCAAACCCAAGGCGGGCCAGGAGTTCGGGCGTGATGCCCTCGCTCTTGCCGCCTTTGAGGTAATGATAAATATGTTTTCCGATCATGTCGGCTTCCATGTTTACAAAATCGCCGGGACCCTTGGTGGACAGCGTCGTTTTCTTGATGGTCGTTGGAATGACGGCCACTGCGAAGGTATCGCGTTCCGGTTCAATGACGGTGAGACTGATGCCGTCTATGGCGATGGAGCCTTTGGGCACAAGATAACGCGCCACTTCGGCTGGAGCGCGAAAGCGCCACAGCGAAAACTCGCCCTGGTCCATGACACTCTCGATCTTGCCCACGCCGTCCACATGGCCCTGCATGAAATGACCGCCGAAACGTCCGTCAGCCCGCATGGCGCGCTCCAGGTTCACGGCATGCCCCGCGCGCAGGCGTCCCAGTGTGGTGCGCAGCAGGGTTTCCGGGGAGACCTGCACGACGAAACCGTCGGGGCGCAGCGCGGCGACGGTCAAGCACGCCCCGTCCACTGCCACGCTGTCGCCGAGGCTCAGGTCCTTGAGCACTTCGCGCGCAAGGATGGTCAATTGCGCGCCGGATCGGCGTGATACCGCGCCAACTTCCTCTATGATTCCTGTAAACATGATGCTTTCTTCACATAGGCTTCGATAAGCAGGTCTTCCCCGACGGACGTGGCTGTCATGTTGGTCAACGCGATGGCGTCGTCCATCAGCGGCACGCCTTTGCCCTCGACCGGCGTGATGGCCTCGCGCCCGCCGGCGATCTTCGGGGCGATGAAAAACAGGACCTTGTCCACGATGCCGGCTTCAAATGCGGAGGCATGCGTGGTGCCGCCGCCTTCGATAAGCAGGGTCATGATTTCGCGGCGGCCCAGTTCATCCATGAGGATTTCCATGTCCACGCCGCTGTTGCCGCGCGGCACGCGGATCACTTGCGCGGCGGCGGGATAGTCCCGGTCTTCCGTCACGGCGACCCAGGTGGGCGCCTCGCTGGGCACATGGAAGACCTTGCGGCCCGCATCCAGGTATTCACCCGCATCGAGGATGACGCGGATCGGGTCGCGGGTGTCCGGTCGGTCCAGGCGCGTGGTCAGACTGGGGTCGTCCAGCATCACCGTCCGGCTGCCCACCAGCACGGCATCCACCTCGTTGCGGAGTTCATGCACCAGCCGCCGCGAGGCTTCGCCGGTCACCCACCGCGAATGGCCGGTCCGGGTGGCGATTTTGCCATCCAGGGTCATGGCGCATTTCGCGATGACAAAGGGGCGGCCCGTCGTAATGTACTTGATGAACGCCTCGTTCAGCCGGCGCGCCTCTTCCTCCATCAATCCGACATCCACAGCGATGCCCGCCGCGTGCAGGCGGGCGATGCCCTTTCCGGCCACCAGGGAATTGGGGTCGCGCATGGCGGCCACGACGCGCGCGGGCCGCAACGCCGCCAGCATATCCGCGCACGGCGGTGTCTTGCCGTGGTGGGCGCAGGGCTCCAGGTTCACATAGACCGTCGCCCCGCGAATCTCCCCCGCCGCTGCCGCCACCGCCTCAACTTCCGCGTGTGGTTCACCGGCCTTCCGGTGCCATCCCTCGCCCATGATGGCGCCGTCACGCACGATGACACAGCCGACCATCGGATTGGGGCTGGTGCGTCCCCGGCCCTTCGCCGCCAATGCCAGCGCCCGGCCCATATATGATTTGTCAGCCTCTGAAAACATAATGCCCTGACTGTTTTCCCGAACCTTCAGGGCAATCACGCATCAGAACGTGCCGAAAACCGCCGACTCCAGCAGGACCGACATGCGCGGCACATTTTCTCGCCGACCTTCTCCCATCCGGACTGTACCGTCGGCCCCGGAATCTCACCGGGTCAACGCATGCGCGTTCGCGGGCTGTCACCGCCGGTCGGGAATCTCACCCTGCCCTGAAGGCCGTTACTGGATTGATATTATATTTCCTGCGGGGCGAATGAGTCAAACAAATCGGGAATAAGCGTACCGCCCGCACATGTTGTTCTGGAGGTTTTTCCGCCAAGAAGTGCGCATAGCGCATTTTAAGGGTGATACGCGACCATGACTGGCGACAACGCTCCACGGGCCAGTGCCCGTTTGCCGACAGGCGCATGCGCGGCATGAGAACACACACGATGCTGTACAACAATTTTGGTCTTGACACCTACACGTCATTGGTATTGCTGGATGCGCTGCGACAGCAGTTTGCCCCGGAATACTATTCCCCGGAGCCTGTTCGGGCAAAAGAAAGCCTGTTGGGAAAGGCCTGTCGGGGGGTGGTGCGGCGGCTTTACGGACCACAGAAGTCTGTTGCCCCGCAGGGGTATGACAATATCACCAGCCTCAACGACGCCTGCTGCCGGGTGCAAGGGGGCGAGGGAAAAGCCTGCGACTGCCCGGAACCCGTGACGGAAACCTGCGCCCTGCCGGCGCGGAAAAAAGCGGTTTGACCGCGTCTTCTCAAGAAAATGCGCCACGTCTGCTGATCAAGACGTGGCGCAAGTGATTTCAGGATATAGGTTTATTGTTGTGCGGCGCTTAAAATCGTCTTGATTTCGGCGAGTCCGTCCGCGGGTTTTTTGTTTATGAACTCCAATTGATCAATCCGCATCATTCCCTTGATGTCGGGGATGCAGGGTTCCAAGGTCTTCTGGATTTCGGTGGTTGTGGTCACTTGGACCAGCGCTACCGGGGCGGCCATGCTGGCGTTGGCTTCGGCTTTGGCCTTGCGGACGGCCTCCAGCACGGCGATGATCGCGGGGTAGACGGTCTCGCTGGCGGGTGCGGGGATGGCCTCGAATTCCTTGAGGGTCGGCCAAGGGCTGCGGTGGACCGAGGCATGCATGTCGCTATCTCCCGAATATGCCCATTGCCAGATTTCCTCGGCGATGTAGGGCACAAAGGGCGCGAAAAGGCGCGTCAGCGCCCGATGCATCAGGCGCAGTGCGGCGCAGGCCGACAGGCGTTCCGGGGAGAGGTTCTCGTCATAGGTGCGTGGCTTGGCGAGTTCGAGGTAGTTGTCGCAGAAGGCCCCCCAGAAAAACTCCTCGGTCAGACTCAGCGCCTGAGCGTAGTCGAAGGCGTCGAGCGCCCTGGTTGCCCGGGCAATCAGGGGGCGCAATTCGGCGATCAGGGCGCGGTCGGTCTCCATGATGACCTTGTCGGGCGTGAGGAGCGCCTTGTCCACGCCCGCCAGCCGTCCGACCACGAATTTCGCCGCATTGAAGAGTTTGGTGACGAGTTTCTTGCCGACCTTGAAGACCTGCTCATCGTAAGCGGTGTCAACGCCCAGCCGCGCCCGGGCCGCCCAGTAGCGCACGCTGTCCGCACCGAATTCGTCAATGAGCGGCTCCGGCGTGACCACGTTCCCCTGGCTCTTGGACATTTTTTTGCGGTCCGGGTCCAGAATCCAGCCGCTGAGCACGATGTTTTTCCAGGGAATTTCTCGGTCGTGGAGGTAAGCCTTGACGATGGTGTAGAACGCCCAGGTGCGGATGATATCGTGCGCCTGCGGGCGGATATCCATGGGAAACAGTTTTTTGTGGCGGTCTGGGTTGAGTATCCAGTGGGAGGCGATTTGCGGGGTGAGCGAACTCGTGGCCCAGGTATCCAGCACATCGGGGTCTCCGGTGAAGCCGCCGGGTGCGTCGCGCTGTTCCTCGGTGAAACCGTCCGGGGCGTCCGAGAGCGGGTCCACGGGCAAGCGGTTCATGTCGGGCAGAATCTTCTGGTCGTAGCGGACCATGCCGTGTTCATCGAGGCGGTACCAGACGGGAATCGGTACGCCGAAATAACGCTGCCGGCTGAGGCACCAGTCCTGATTGAGACCTTCCACCCAGTGCTCGTAACGCTTGACCATATAATCGGGGTGCCATTGAATTTTCCGGCCCTGAGCGATGAGCGCGTCCTTCTTGTCCATGATCCGCGTGTACCATTGGCGGGTGGGGATCAGTTCCAGCGGGCGGTCGCCTTTCTCGAAAAAGCGAACGACATGGGTGATGGGTTGTGACGGACCGGCCAGGGCACCCTCGGTTTTTTCCGCGATTTCGATGAAGATTTTCTGCGCTTTCTTGACATTGTGCCCCGCCAGTTGCGCATAAGCGGCGTTCGCCGCCTCCGGATTGCGGCTCTCCCAGCCGGGGGAGCCGAAGGTGACGGGCAGAAGGCGGCCGTCACGCCCGATAATCTGGCGCAAAGGCAGGTCGAACGCGCGCCACCATTCCACGTCGGTCTGGTCGCCGAACGTGCAGACCATCACCACGCCGGTCCCCTTTTCGGGGTCTGCTTTCGGGTCGGCCATGATGGGGACGGGAACCTGGAAAACAGGCGTAACGGCGTTTTTGCCAACGTATGCGCGGTAGCGGTCATCATCGGGATGCACCAGCACCGCCACGCAGGCCGCCAGCAGTTCGGGGCGGGTCGTGGCGATTACCAGGCTGTCATCGGAACCCTCGACCCCGAACCGGAGATGGTGATAGGCGCCTGGGACTTCCTTGTCCACCAGTTCCGCCTGGGCGATGGCAGTCTGAAAATCCACATCCCAGAGCACGGGACGCTCGTCCTGATAGATTTCGCCCTTGGCCAGCAGGTCCAGGAAACTGTACTGCGACAAGCGGCGGCAGTGCTCGTTGATGGTGGCGTATTCTTCGTTCCAGTCGTAACTCAGGCCGAGCCGGGTCCACAGATGTCTGAAAGCAGACTCGTCCTCCTTCGTGACCTGGTCACAGAGTTCCACAAAATTGCGCCGGCTGATGGGGATGGGTTCGCCCTTGCGGGCGCGTTGGGGTTTGAATTCAGGATCATAGTGGAGATGCGCCTCGCATTTGACGCCGTAGAGGTTCTGTACGCGGCGCTCGGTGGGCAGGCCGTTGTCGTCCCAGCCGATCGGGAAAAAGATGTTCCTGCCGCACATCCGCTGGTAGCGCACGATGAAGTCCTGGTGCGAATAACTGAACATGTGGCCGACATGGAGCGACCCGCTGACCGTTGGCGGCGGCGTGTCCACCACGAAGGTTTCCTCGCGGCTTTTTGCGGGGTCATAAGCGTAGATGCGCTGTTCTTCCCAAATCCGTTGCCAGCGCGCTTCCACTTCCCTGGCATCAAATCGTTTCGGCAGTTCCATCATTGACTCCGTGGTATCAACAGCGATTCCTCTCACCTGTCATTGCAAGCGGGCCGGCGCATGGCGCCGTTGATCGAAGCACTCTCAGGAAGCAACGAATCGTCTTTCACTCAGATGACTTCGCTACGCGCTGCTTCGCTCGCAATGACGGGGCGAGACCATGTGCTCTCTTCGATAAAAAACTACCCGCATGGGTGCATCCTGGGGGATGGGCGAAGTATAGCAAATCGCCGAAAGGAATGGCCAATGCGCCGCAAATCAGAGGTTGAAGCCGAACAATCCGTACGCGACTACCAGATTGCGAAGGAAGACCAACGGCGGATGGATCAGCCTCCCCCCGATCAGGATGGCGATGAGCAGGCCGAAGGGGCCAATCTGCTGGAACGCCTGTTTGGCAGCGGGCGGCAGAAAATAAGCCAGCACATGGTGACCATCCAAGGGGGGCAGCGGAATGCAGTTGAACAGCATCAGCACCAGGTTGATGACGATCATATACAGGGCGATTATCGCCGCGGGGGACTGCACGAGTTCCTCGACCGTGGTGATGCCGGACGCCAAGACCGTAATCCGCAGTACGAAGGTGAAAGCGATAATCAACAACAGGTTGGAACCAGGCCCTGCCAGCGCGATCAGCACGGGATCGCGCCGAATGTTGTTCAGGTTGCGGGGATTGAAGGGAACCGGCTTGGCGAATCCGAACAGGAAAGGGAAACGGGTCAGCATCATCAGCAACGGCATGATGACCGTACCCAGGGGGTCTATGTGTTTCAGCGGATTGAGGGAGAGCCGCCCCATCAGCCGCGCCGTGGGATCGCCGCAGCGATTGGCCATCGCCGCGTGCGCCGCCTCGTGCACGCATAACGAAAACAGCAGACAGACATACTGCATTAAAATGACTGGAAAATCTATGGCCACTTACATGTCCTTTGTGCAACCCGCGATTGCCAACGCAGTCTGAGTATAGAGAACTGTAGTGTGACTATGCAAAAATGTGCTTGGTTTCCCGGGCTTTTGACCTTGCGCAGGGGATTCCTTTGTAAAAGACAACAAAGACGGCAAGGACGGCAGAGATAAAGGGAACAGCAGGGACGGCAGGGAAAGAAGCGACTGATGAAACAGCGGGAAGCGCAGACAGATATCCTTGACGGCGGTTCTTGGCGAGAGGTCGGGTTGACGTGAATCCATATGTATTTTCGTGGCTTTGGGTGTCGGAGAGGCTGGATGCGGCGCTGCGGCCTGGTCCGGGGGCCGATCCGGTAGAACGCGCTGGAACGATTCGCATGTTTCTGTCATTGTTCGCGCCGCCGCAATATGTCCCGTACAACCCCGGTGAATGGTTGCTTGCCAACAGCAAGGCTTTCTTGAAAGCGCATCGCGAGTTGTTTGTGGACGCGGTGTCGGATTGCGCCGGAGCGCCAGACCGCGTGCTCACGCTGTTGGGCGTTCTGGCCGATGCGTTTGTGTTGGAGAAAGACGCAGCGCTGGTGTTCGAGGTCTGCGAAGACGAGGAACGCGGCCGGAAAATTCCGCGTATCGGCCTGGGGTTGTCCGGCCCCGGACACTTAAATGACCGGTTTTTTGTGGGCGACTGTTTCCGCATGTCCTTTGAGGAAATTGCCGCATGTTGGACGCTGGCCACCCGCGACGGTCGCATTGACCTGACCGAGAACGGCATGGACCTGCGCCTGCGCGGCATGCGCCTGGCACCGGAACCATTACCGGATGTCCAGGCATTCATCGGAATCCTGAGTACGATGCCGCCGGAAGCGGCATTGCGGACGCTGCGCGAACGCATCGCCGAAGCGCGGCCGCCCGAACCGATCGACCTCAAGACAACGACAGAAAAAGCGCTCGTGGACCGCTCGGAAACACTACGAGAGGCATCCGTTCAAATTATCCAGGAAATCCCGGACAGCCTCCCCCCCATCCTGCTCGACCGCCGTGAATGGCGGATGATGATATTGCACCTTCTGGAATGGGCCGTCTGGGTGCTGCCGCCTGCGGGTTCTCTGGCCTTTTCCGCGGAATACGACGCCGCCCTCCGGGAGATGACCGTTCACATCGTCCTTAAAACCAGCCACGGCGCAATCCGAAACACCGTGCACCGTGAGGCGATGTTGGACGCCGTGGCGGCCATGGCCGGGCGCGCAACCTGGACGCCGGGGATTCAGGAAAACAAAGAAACCGCATGCGCGATTACACTGCCTGACTCTGCAGGCCGTGCGCTGGATGCGTGGATACCGGGGTGGGAAGCGTTTTCGGAGGGAAACCGTCGCATGCTGCGCCTGTTGAAAAGCGGTTCCGCGCAGTTGCCCGAAGATTTTGTCCTCAACGGTGTGCTGGAGTCGGAACTGGAGCGCCTGTTGTGGGCGCGGCTCCAAGGCCCGGCGGCCTGCAATGTCGCCAATGAGCGCCTCGACCACGCCGGGCATGCGCCCGGCGGCGATGCGGAGCGCCGCAAGAAGGCGTTGACGCAGATCGGGCGCGGCAAGCCCAAGAAGGAACTTTGCGCCCCCGCCTACGCCGCCGAGTTGCTGTGGGCGTTCCGCGAAGACAACCGGGGACGCGCCGCGCTTGGACTGGCCCGCAGTTCCCTTGCAACTATTGAACGGTTCTGCGCCGGATTAACCGAAAATCCCCCGGACCATGCGGCATTGCTGCGGCTGCTTGCGGAAATGATTAGTTGATGGAGACAGATACTTGTTGATGCGCGAAGAATTCCCCGGCGCTTCGGGTATTCACTATGTCGGCATTGAGCCTGTCGTTGCCTTGGATGCTTTGTCGCGGTAAGCGGCATACGCTGCTTCCTCTTGGAGGGGGTGAAAATCCTGTTTCAATCGGAAGTATTCTTCGGACATCTCGCGGCACCTTTCCAGCACGGCGTGCGTCAATTTCTGGCACTGTTGTTCAGCAACCCATTCTTTCACGGGATGTGCTACAAAAGCGCTACGACGCCCTGGAGGCACCGCTGTCTCAAATCGCTTTACCACTCTGGCGCTTATTTATCGAAACGCCATAATCCTGCGCGTCGGGCTGCGTCATAGGCGGCGTCGAGTTCCTTGCTGGAGGGGCGCCGGGCGATGCCGCCGTAGCGGGGGTCGCGCCCGACGTGGTTGGCGGGGCGGTATTGGGCCATGATATTGACAAAGGTGTCGGGGGAGATTTCCTGCGCCAGCCACTCGAAGATGGCGGCGGACTCCTCCAGCATGCCGGGCATAACCAGGTGTCGCACAAGCACGCCGCGCCGCGCGATGCCGTCGGGACCAAAACGCAGGACGCCCGTCTGACGATGCATTTCCCGGATGGCGTCGCGGGCGTATTCCGGGTAATCGGGGGCTTTGGAATACAGGGCGGCGCTTTCGGAATTCCAGAACTTGAAATCCGGCATATAGATGTCCACCAGACCGTCGAATTGCCGCAGGGTATCCACGGAATCGTAGGCGCTGGTGTTGTACACGATGGGAACCTTCAGCCCCTTGGGGATTGCAGCGACAATGGCTTCCAGGGTTTGCGGGGCGACGTGTTCCGGCGTGACGAAATTGATGTTGTGACAACCCGCCTGCTGTAATTCCAGCATGAGGTCGGAGAGCATGTCGGGGGGGTATTCCGCGCCGGTGCGCTGCTGGCTGATGTCGGCGTTCTGGCAGAAGACGCAGCGCAGGTTGCAGCAACTGAAGAAGATGGTGCCGGAACCGCGCATGCCGCGCAAGCACCATTCCTCGCCGAAATGGGGAAACGCGCTGGCCACGCGCGCATAGCGGCCGGTGTGGCAATAGCCTTCCTCGCGCTGCATGCGGTCGGCCCCGCACATGCGCGGGCAGGCATGGCATTCCCGCAGAGATTCATGTGCCCATCCCAGGCGTGCAGTCAATGTGTCGTCATCCAGTTTCATATAGGCGGGTTCAAATGGGTCCACCACAAAACGCGGGTCTATCCCCTCCCCCGCCGTCTCCATGTCCTGCAGGAAAAAGTTCATGGATCGCTCAATTCCTCTATCAGGGCGTCCGCCGCGGCCTTGGATTTCAGCGCTGCGAGGTGCGCGCCGCTCGCGCCCAGCGCCTTCAGACGCTTGATCTGGTCTGCCGTGGGCGACAGGTGCAGGTCCTCAATTAGCCGCGTCGCATCCGCCTTGCTGCGCACCCGGCCTAATTGCCGTTCCGTTGCGCCGAGGTGTTTCAGGTATGTCAATTGCTTTTCCGTCGGCGGCTCGCCGCGTTGACGCTTTTCCTTCAGTTCGTCAATCAGCGCCGAAGCCTGATCCCGGTCGAGACCGCGCAAGGTCTGTTCCGGCGCGCCCAAGGCGCGGAGATAATCCAATTGCTTGTCCGACGCCGGCTTGGGCGGTCCGAGGCGTGGGTCGGTCGCCGTCTCATCCGCCACGATGCTGGCCGCCTGCGGTGTTGCCAGGTTTGCATCGCCGATAAGCGCGATGCGCCCGCCGCACTTGTTGCACCGGCCGCGTTGCCCAAGATACGCCTCAGGCACCTTCAGCAACTCATCGCAATGCGGACACAGAAACAACAACATCTTTGCGATTCCATTCATGCCCGGCGCACCCTCCATTGCATGCCATTAGTATACGCCGCCGCAGTCCCCGGCGCGAAGCGATCATCCCGTGTTGTTCACGTTTCAGCGTGCGCGGAATCTCAGCGCCTGCGCGCAAGCGGAAACAGCGGAGATCGCGGTTCGGCGACTGACGGAACGTTTTGTCTTGTCGAAACAGCATTGATGTTTCAATAAAGGCCATGGAAGCGAGTCGGGCCGGGGGGAATATCCGTGGGATTGCCCGGATTCGCGGTATTCCCGTATAATTCCTCAAGGAGAATGGAGCATAGAAGTTATGGAATTCCGGGTTACATTAATAGAGACGGAAGAGGGGGTGTCCGTGAGTTGTCCCGCGCTTCGCGGTTGTCACTCCCAAGGGGAAACACGTGAAGAAGCGCTTGCCAATATCCGCATAGCCATTCGGGAATGGCTCGATGCCGAGGAATTGGACAAAGCGGAATTCAAAATTACCGAAGAAATCGTGACGGTCTGAAATGCCACGCATTCCGGGGATCAGTTGGGAAGAAGCGGTCCGCGTATTTCGCAAGATCGGGTATAAGACAGTGCGCGAAGGGAAACACACTGTAATGTCCAACGGTGTTATAAGGCTTACCATTCCGCGCCATAATCCCATCAATTCATTCACCATGGGCGCCATTGCGCAGGACGCAGGCTTGACTCCCCGGCAGTTCAAGGAACTCCTAAAACATTATCCGGCGACAAGCAAGATGTTCGATGGCAACCAGCAGAGGCACAGTACCGTGACTTCCAAACAGTTCTTCGATTGGCAGACCTCCGGCGGCACGAACGACGTGATGTGCCTTATTGACTGCCTGGAACGGGCTGACATTGCCTGGTGCGCAATCGGCGGCCTGGCCGTCAACCACTGGGCGAAGAACCCCATGGTCACGCAGGATGTGGACATCGTTGTGGCGGCGGAGGACGTCGAGCGCGCCGTCAAACTCCTCGAAGAAGCAGGGTTTCACGCGGAACGCTTCGAGTGGTCCATAAACCTCAAAGGGCAATCCGCGCTCAGCATCCAATGCAGCACCGAGTCGTTCTACCGCGAGTTCCCTGCCCGCGCCGTCCCCGCCGATGTCCACGGCATCCTCATGCGCGTCGCATCCCTGGAAGATACGCTCCACGGAAAAATGCGCGCGTGGACGGACCCCGCCCGCAGGCAAAGCAAACGCATCAAAGACCTCGCCGACATCGCCCGCCTCGTCGAAGCACACCCGCATCTCTGGGACCTGCTCAGCGATGAACTCAAAGGACAAGTGCAGAAGACGGATTAAACGCATTGCCGCACGTTGACAGGACAATATTATTTCTGAGTAATAAGGGGAAAGAATGCGAGGGAGGATGTTCACATGGCCGCGTCAAAATACCTCGGCGCACTGACCGAAATTCAACGACATGAATTGGAGCAACGTCTCTCAAATCGCCAGAATAACCGGTGCTTCATATGCGATGAACTTGTTGATCTTACCCTGCATGCAGGCCAACTTGACATAGATCACATTGACCCGATTGTCGAAGATGGTCTGGATTCAGAAAACAATTTCGCGTTGACGCACGCCAGTTGCAATCGCAGCAAAGGCGCTTCTGATCTTCGTGTCGCACGTCGCCTTGCCGAATTTGAAAAACTCCAGCAGGAAGCGCAGAAAGCCGGGAAAAGAGGCGCTAATCTCGGCGATGTTCTTGAGCGTCACGGCGGTGCGAAGTATTCTCTTCGTCTGAAGCGTGATGGCGACTCGATCCAATATTCTATGAGCGCATCCGGTGACAACAGGATTCGACAATCACCTGTTCTCACTGACAAACTCAGCGGTATGGACTATTTTTTCGCCAGTTTTCCAATCGAATATCTTCACCATGATGATCGGATCAATCCGCGCAGCATCGGTCCAAACATACGCGGTCTGATCGAAGAGTTTCTCCAGAAACGCCCTCAATTGCATGTCGGCTTGGCTTGGTGGGCGCCGGAAGATTCTGATGGCAGCGGCCCATTGAAACTTTTTGATGGACAGCATAAGGCCGCAGCACAAATCCTTCTCGGAGTTCGTGAATTGCCGGTGAGGGTGTTCGTTGAACCCAACATTAACGTCTTGCTTCAGGCTAATACGAACGCGGGCGGAAAACTTCGTCAGGTGGCTTTTGATCAGGCAGTGATGCGACACCTGGGAAGCACTTTGTATGCAGAGCGCGTGCAGCAATACCGGCGCATGCGCGGCCTTCCCGAAGACGATCTTTCCTTCAGCGAACAGGACCTCGTCCGGTTCTTTCGCGGGGAACGTCGTGAAATGGAACGGTATATCATTGATGCGCAACGCGACAACATCACGCACAGCGCGGAAAACAAATTGTTGGAATTTGTGGAGTGGGCGGGAAAAACGGGAAACCGGCCAATTTCTTACTCAACCATCGAGAAGACATTCTTTAAGGAATTCCTTTATAAGAAGGCGCTTGATTCGCCCATTGATGAGGGATTTGAGCAGGGGACAAATCCCCGGTTCTTGGAACGGGAGCAGATGGTGCGATTAATGTCCCTGTTTGCCGAAGTTTTCTTTGTTGGCAAATGGGACCCTGAAATTGGCGGGAGACGGCTTGAAGCGAGAATTCAAAAAGGGGAAAAAATTGATGAATATCATCTGAGGGCATGGCGCATCGCCAGAGAAGAGGTGGTAACCATTACAGTGAAGTGGATTCGTCTGGTCATCGAGAATTTCTTCTCGTGGACGGGAAGAATGGTGGATAAGGAACGCCTGTTACATACGAAACTTCCGGATGAATTATGGTGCCGCATTGGGATTTTCCTCAGTAATCTTGGCCAACTTCCCTGTTGGGTGGATCGGAATCTCAGCACGACTGTCTTCGGCCCCAAGCAAAATCCGGAATTTTGGGATAAGGTATTCAATACAGGCGTGGCGACCAATGGCCAACGCATTCTTACTGAAGGATTGAATCTTCACGAAATGATCAAGGAAAAACAGGGGCTAATGTACCAATGCAAGTGATACCACGTTCTGCAGAAGTGGACAAAGCGCTTAAGACCGTCATTGGCACGATTGAGAATGCCTTGGATTCGCTGAACGCGCAAGCAGGAAAATTGATGATGCGCGGAGAGTACGACAAGGCTGAGGCGCTGGCGCGCCGTGGTCGAGAAATCAAGGCCTTTATTCAGGAAGTGGAGACCCTTAGGAAACAATGGAAAAACTTGCTTCGCCCTGCACGAAAAGTTCGCCCGGTGAAGAACGAAAAGACGCCGTTGTGGTCATTTTATCAACCGATTTTGCAGGCACTTGAGGCATTGGGCGGCGAGGCAAAACGCCAAGCGCTTATGGATGAAGTCGAAAAGATCATGGCGCCGGTTTTCAAAGAGAATGATCGGGATTCCATGTCGGGGGGACGGTTTCAACGGTGGCAGGTCATGGTGTTACGCGCCAGAAAAGCCATGGTACAGGAAGGCTGGGTGGAAGCCGGCGGCGGACTTGTCTGGCGTATCACCAATGCCGGACGGCGTGCAGCCAAAGCCGAACTATCCCGTTTTATGAAATCGTAATAGACCATGATGCCGATGGCATTCCCTGGCAGGCGTTATGAGGGAAGCCGTCAATAATGATCACCGCTATTGCACATCGTAGCCGGCGATGCCGTCTTTGGTGAGATTGGGGTTGGGGTTGCCGTCGTTGGCGGGGCGGATTTGGGCGGCGTCGAGGAATTCGACGTGGCCGTCGGCGAAGAGGTAGAGGCGTTTGCCGCCGGGGCCGAACCATCCCCGGTCGTTGCCCCATGCGGCGTGGTTGGCGTACCACTCCCCGATGAGGATTTTACGGGTGGGATGGCGGAGCGCGGCGCTGGTCTGCGGGATGGCCGGAAGGGGATTGCTGTAATTGCCGGCGACGGTGGTGATGCTGTTGATTTGTTCCGGGGAATGGTAGAAGGCCATGGAATAGGCGTAGGAAGTGCGTTCAAACACGTCAATGCTGCGCTGGCGGGTGTCCGAGGGGCAGTAGAAGACGCCGGGGCGTTCCTTGTCGCCGGGGATGTAGGGAGCGAGCAGACGCCGCCAGCCGCGCCCCATCCAGAGCCAGTAACCCGGCGACTTGTCGAGCGGGGTATCCTGCCATGCGGGGTAGGTGTCCTTGTGCTCCAGCAGGTAGCACTCAAAGGCGATATAAATCTGCCGGAGGTTGTTGGCGCACGAGGCGCGCTTGGCTCCCTCGCGGGCGCGCGACAGCGCGGGCAGCAGCAATGCCGCCAGAATGCCGATGATGCCGATGACCACCAGCAACTCGACCAGCGTGAAGCCGCGCCCGCGCGCCCGCCTGATTCGCGCGCTGCCCAAGGATGGATAATCATAAAATTCGGATATCATGGCAGTATGTTATCGCAAAGTTGAGGCTATTGGAAACATCCCCCGGCGCTTCGCGCCCTCCCCCTTCAAAGGGGGATATTTTGGGGCACGACAAACACCATCGCGCAAAATCTACTCATTTCCCTCAAACGCGCCAATCGGCCACAGTTCCCCTTTCACAGGATGCAACGAGCGACATAGGCCATTCCCCCCTTTGCCGCGGGTGTGAGCGCTTCCGATTTTCGCGAATCTTCAGCCGATCAGGCGGCCCAGGATGCCGTTGATGACGGATACGGGGTGTTCGCCCGGATAGCGGTGCCATTCCACATGGCCGTCCAGGTACAGCACATTGCAGCCGCCCGGCATGTGCGAGAAATCCACGTCCTCGTCTATCTGGTCCCACATGATGGCGAGTTCGCTCTGGGCTTTCGCGCTGGCCGCCGGATTATTGATGTCCGTGATCAGGAAGCGTTCGATGCCTTCGCGCAGGCGGTACACCGTGTTGCCGCCGCCGTTGCCATAGAGGCGCAGTGTCTGACCGCTCAGCGCCTCGATGCGCGAAATCTCCTCGGAGAAATAGGCTCGTGCGACGATTTCAAGCACGACGAGGTCTATATTCGCCAAATCGTTGTCCGCTGCGCGGGCGTAGTCGGCTGCGTCAGGATAGCCGCCAACGAGGAATTCCTCATAGACCAACCAGCCATTCCCTGTCAGCCACACAAACGCATCTTCCGCCGCATACCCGTAGTACACATAACTGCGGTCTTCGAAATGTGTCGGGTCCAAGGTGCGGTCAGGGCCGGTGCACCATGCTCCTTGCGGGCAGAGGATATAGTCCTTCGCATAGGAATTGACATCGGATGGGCAGAAGTAAATGTTCATATCCGACAGGTACTCGGGATATATCGTCTCTCCCGCCGGACAGCACACCCATCCCTTCGCGTTGGGTTCCGCCATGTTCGCTTCCGTACCCATCGGCGGGAATTTCTGCCCCTGCGACTCGTTGGCGTACATCTTCATCACCAGCCCCCACTGTTTCAGGTTGTTCTGGCAGGATGAGCGTCGCGCCGCTTCGCGTGCGCGCGCCAGCGCCGGCAACAAGATCGCCGCCAGAATGCCGATGATCGCGATCACCACCAACAATTCGATCAGAGTAAACCCTTTTGCGGTACCGGTTCTTTTCATCGAGTATTTCATCTTATCCTCCTTTTCTTTTTTAATGACGACAAGGGTTTTCACTTTATCCCTATCTTTCCCTATTTTATCCAAAAAAGAGTTCCTTGTAAATCAGTTTCTTGTGTCACTTTCGGGGAGGAATCTGTTCTATGATCCTTGCTGGAAGGGATATGACGCATGTGGGGCATCGGGGCGAATCTGGACGCTCTTTATGTGTGGCGGGATAATGTTCGGGCGGAAGACAGTTAAATTCTGAAGGCGCTGCGCAATGGCAAGGCTTTTTCAACTTGTCCGCTATACCTGATCATCCCCTGCATGAGAGCGGTTTCGATGCGTTTTTTCCCCAGCAGGATGGCCGCCCAGACCCCAGCGGGTACGGTCAGGGACAGGTCCGAATTCTCCGGCAGCGCGTCCGCCATGACATCGAGCCTGCCCTGCCGGACCGTAAGCCCGAATTGCCCATCGCCGACGCCGTTTTCCCCCGTCAATGTCAGCGCGATGACACATTCCCATTCCCCGGCGGCGGTGGCGTCGAACCGTTCCGGCAGTCGCAGGGTGAGTTCGCGGGCCTGCGGCGCATATTTCGCATAGTCACCGAACAGCCGCCGGCCGCGAGTTTGCGTTCGCACCACGCAGTCCCGGCGCTCGCGGCGGCGCCGCCGCCACGCATACCACCATGGCATGGGATGGTCCAGTTCATCCAGAAAGACTTCGCGGCGCTTGCGCGCCGACAGCGTGACGGCCATGGCGAATCGCAGCACCTCCCTGCCCTGTTCCATGGTCAGCAGCGGTTGTTCACGGCCCTGTATCGCGGCGATGAAATTGCGCCCTGCGCCGATAAAGCCTTGCGCCCAATCTCCCTGCACATCTTCAAAATGCGTCCATTTTGCGCCGTCAAAGAGGCTGACCGGGGGGCGGTCAAACAAATCGCCCGTGCCCCGATTGACAAGGATCAGCCCTTTGCTGCCGATGAGTTGGTACATCTCGTCGTTGGAGTAATACTTGGACGGTATCTCCAGGTCCGGGCAGAACAGGAAATCACACACGCCATAGCGTTTGTTACCCCGGCCTTTCCACATCACCGTGGCCGGGCAGTCCACGATGCCGTTCAGGGTGTCAATCCAGGCGCTGACCCGTTCCACGTCCCCCAGCAGATGCCACGCCGTCGCCCATTCGTGGTGGCCGTGATCAAAAGTCTCCAGTCCCAGACCCAAGGAGGCGATGCGTACCTGTTGCTCGTAGGTTCTGGCCGGCACGTGCCACCCGCCCTTCGGGCTGCTGATGCAGTTGATGCGCAGTCCCATCGGATCGCCGATGCTTCCCTCCTCCAACAGGCGCTTCGCCAGTACAATCGGTGGATATTGCAGATAGATCTCGGTGATTTTGGTCACCTTTTTTGTTTGCTTCGAGGCGGCCACCATCCGGTCCGCGCTGGCGAGCGTGGTTGTCATGGGCTTCTGACAGGCGACATGTTTGCCGGCCTGCACCGCCGCAAGAAACACGGGTTCGTGCTGATCATAGGGGCACAGTATCTCCACGGCGTCCACACGGGGGTCATCCAGCAGCGTCCGATAATCGGCATACGCCTTTTCCGGCCCCCATTCCGCCTGCCGCCTCATTCGGGTCTCCGGGTCTGGATCGCAGATGGCATACAGCCGTGCCTCCGGAGAATTGCGATACGCCAGCGCATGCAAATCGGCAATTCGCCCACATCCGATGAAGCCCACATTTATCATGGCATTCCTTTCCGCAAGCCGCGATGCTTGATCCCCGCGCACTCATCATAGAATAATCCCCCCTTGCCTGCAACGAATTCGGGATTTCACCGGCTATGGCAGACCGCTATATCGCCCTGACGGTTTTCTTTCTCTGCTACGCCCTCTTTGTCTTTCTGCCGACACGCCGCAGCCTGGTTGCGGTATGCGGCGCGCTGGCGTTGATCCTGGTGGGGGTGGTGCCGCTTCTTGAAGCGCCGGCGGCAATCAACTGGAACGTGATGGGTATTTTCGTGGGGATGCTGGTGATGGCGGATGTTTTTATTGACAGCCGCTGTCCGGCCTTTCTCGCCGAACACATCGTGAACCGAGCGCCCAACAGCGCCTTGGCGCTGGTCTTCATTTGTGCGTTGACCTCGTTCATCTCCGCTTTTGTGGAAAATGTGGCGACGGTGCTGATCATTGCGCCGATAGGATTCGCGATTGCCAGGCGTCTGAAACTGAACCCCACCGCCATGATGATTGGCATTGCCATTTCCAGCAATCTTCAGGGCGCTGCCACGCTTATCGGCGACCCGCCGAGCATGCTCCTGGGCGGCTTCGCGAAAATGACCTTCACGGATTTCTTCTTCTATCACGGCAAACCGAGTATTTTCTTTTCCGTGCAGATAGGGGCCATTTCTTCGTTGTGTTTTCTTTATTTCGTTTTCCGCAAACAGCAGGTCGAGATGGTCAGGGTCACCGTCGAACCGGTGCTCTCCTGGATACCCAGCATCGCCATGGTTCTATTGATTATTGCGCTCGCCGTTTCCTCGTTTTACGACACCGGATTCAGTTATCTCGCGGGCGCGATCTGCATGATCTTCGCCGTGATCATGCTGGCGTGGGCAAGGTGGGTCCAGCGAACCGCATTGATTCCCAGTCTTCGAAGGCTCGACTGGGACACCACGTTCTTCCTCATGGGCATCTTCGTCATCGTGCACAGCCTGACCATCACCGGTTGGACGGACCGCGCCTCCGACTGGATGTCGGACATGATGGGGCGCAATGTTTTTCTCGGATACACCACCGTGGTTTTTGTGTCCATTCTGCTTTCCGCTTTCGTTGACAATGTGCCCTATCTCGCCGCCATGCTGCCCGTCGGCATCTCGATGGCGGAAAAACTGCATATGAACCCGACACTTTTTCTCTTTGGGCTGCTGATTGGGGCCAGTCTCGGGGGCAATGTCACGCCGATCGGCGCTTCCGCCAACGTGGTAGGATGCGGTATGCTCCGAAAAGAGGGGTATACCGTCTCTTTCAGTGAGTGGTTGCGCATTTCCATTCCCTTCAGCGTTGTGTCGGTATTGCCCGCATATCTGTTTGTCTGGTTTGTTTGGCGTTGACGAGCGTGCGCTTGCGCGATATCTGAACAATCCGTCACAATGCCCTTTGAGTCAAGCGCCGGAAGAACAAGCGGGAGAAAACAGCATGAAGAACAATCTGTGCGGACCCCTGCTCGCTGCCTTATTGGCTGTCTGCGGGTCTCATGCAGCGCAGGCGGTATCCAGGGAGGAACAGGCCATGATTCAAGAGAACCCAACGCTTGCGCCGGATGCTTTTGCCGAAAAGGTCGCCGCATCGGGCGGTCGTGTGGACTTCGTTTTCGGCGACGACCGCCCCTTCCCCCAATGCCATGCCTCCACCGTGGTGCAGGCTGACAATGGCGATATGCTGTGCGCCTGGTTCGGCGGCACGAAGGAGAAGAATCCGGATGTCGCCATCTGGCTTTCGCGGTTCAGTGACGGGGACTGGACGCCGCCCGCGCGCGTCGCCAAGGTAAATGAAACGGCGCACTGGAACCCGGTGTTGTTCCGCGATGCGGCGGGTGTGGTCTATCTCTTTTTCAAGGTTGGCCCTGAAATCCCGTTCTGGCAGACCTGGTGGATGCGGACCGCGGATGCCGGCCTGACATGGTCTGAACCCGTGGAACTGGTTCCCGGCGACAAGGGCGGCCGCGGCCCCGTGAAGAACAAGCCCATCATCCTTTCCGACGGCGCGTGGCTGGCCCCGGCTTCCACCGAACACCAGGGCTGGAAGCCTTTTGCCGATGTGTCCACCGATCGCGGGCAGACCTGGACTCGGTCGGAAGATTGGCGCATTGATCGCGACACCCTGAAAGGACGGGGCGCGATTCAGCCCAGTTTCTGGGAGTCCGCGCCGGGCAAAGTCCACGCCCTCATGCGCACCACGGTGGGTCGCGCATGGCGCGTGGATTCCGAGGACGGCGGGCGCACCTGGGGCGATGTTTATGCCACGGATATCCCCAACAATAACAGCGGTCTGGATGTCTTGCTTGTGGAAGATGGCCGCCTGCTGATGGTCTATAACCCGATCGCGATGAATTGGGGCCCACGCACCCCGCTTTCCCTCGCGGTCTCCACCGACAACGGCCACACATGGGAAAATATTGCCCATCTGGAGGATGATCCAGAAAAAAGGGGGGAATTTTCCTATCCGGCCATTGTGCGCACCCGTGACGGTGTCGCTGTCAGTTACACGTGGCGCCGTGAACGCATCCGCTGCTGGCAGATTCCTCTGGCGGCGCTGGAGTGATGAAACCTGTCAATACCCACCGGCAGTCTCAGATCATGCAAGCCAGGGGCTGCCTCACGGCGGCGGGAAATCATCCCGTTCGCGGCCCTTGGCCTGCACCTTTTTCCAGAGGAACGCATATTGACCGAATGGCACCCGGCAAAAAAAATGGATGATCGCCTGCCATGCAACGACACACCTTTCTTTCCCTGATCCTCATTACCCTGCTGTTGCCCGTAAGCGCTTTTGCGGAGTTCAAGGCGGGGTTCGCCCAACGCGATATCACTCCGGAGCATCCCCAGCCGATGTGGGGCTACGGCGCGCGCCATGATTACCCCTCCACCGGTACGCTGGACCCGTTGATGGCCAAGGCGGTCGTGCTCGAAGCCGGCGGCAAGAAGGCCGCCGTGGTTGGGCTTGACATCGGCCGTTCGCCCACCTTCCGTTCCATGGACGCCATCATGGCCGCTGTGAAGGAGCAGGCCGGCGTGGAGCATGTCATGATCTCCGGTTCCCATACCCACCATGGCCCGGTGATCGAGTTGATCGATGAACCCGGCTACGGCAGGGGCAAGTTCGACGACGCCGTGGCCTATGTGGGCGTGCTGCAACAGAAAATCATCGAAGCCATCGTGGAAGCCGCCGGCAACACCGTTCCGGCAAAAATCGGCTGGGCGTCGGAAGACACCGATCTGAATCGCAACCGCGTTTCCAAGCGAGAACCCAAACCGCGTGACCCGGAATTATGCGTCCTGCGCTTTGACACGATAGACGACAAACCCATCGCGCTCGTGGTCAGTTTCGCCGCACATCCGGTATTGGCGAATATTATGGACCGGCGCTGGTCGGGCGACTGGGCCGGGGTGATGCAGCGTCACGTGGAGGCCCAATCAGGCATTGCCTGCGTTTTCATGCAGGGCGCATCGGGCGACCTTTCACCCAATACCAACCCTGAGCGCCGGGGTATGGAGGGATTCGGCGCGGCCATCGGTGATGCCGTTTTGGCATTGAACCGGCAAGTGGTCACCCGGATTCCGGAAAATCCGGGTATTCAGGGGAAATACGATTTCTTTTCTTTTCCCGCCCGTCTGGACCTCCAGGATAAACTCCTGTTGGCCGTTTTCAAGCAGGGCTTTTTCCCCGAAATCACGGCCATGATGGTCGAACTGGAAGACAATATCGTCAGGCCGCGCCTCGTCACCGTGCTTGTCAACAAGGAACTCGCCCTTGTCGGTGGCACCGGCGAGTTTTTCAGCGACCACGCGGTGCGGCTCAAGCGTGAATCGCCCGCGGCAAAGACCCTCTTCTTCGGCTACTGCAATGGCCATACCATGTACATTCCCACTGAGGCCGCCGTCGAAGAAGGCGGTTATGGCGCGGATCCCATGTTCGCATGGGTGCCGCCTCACGCAGGTCGCGAAATGATTGACACGGCACTTCAGAACATCGCAAGGATGCTTGCCGGGGAGACCCCGTGATGTCCGGCCGCGTTTTTTGCGGCCATCGTGTCCACCAATAGGACCGACAGATCGCATCGGACCTGTATGACGACAAAAGCCCCGCAACCTCGCGGGGCTTTTGCATAATACTGACAAAAGGACCGGTGTTTAACGCTTGGAAAATTGGAACCGTTTGCGCGCGCCGGGGCGGCCGTATTTTTTGCGTTCCACTTCGCGCGCATCGCGCGTCAAGAGACCGGCGCCGCGGAGGATGGACTGGAAGTTCACATTTTCCTTCACCAGCGCGCGGGCCACGCCAAGGCGCAACGCGCCGGCCTGCCCGGTCAGGCCGCCGCCGTCGCACCGGGCGCGAATGTCAAACCGGTCCAGCGTGTTGGTCGCCTCAAGCGGTTGCCGCGCCATCTGCACCAGGGTTTCCCGCTGCAGATAGTCTTCCAGCGGTCGCCCATTCACCACAAACTGCCCCGTGCCCGGTTTGATGCGCACCCGCGCGCTTGCGCGCTTTCTGCGCCCAACCGTCACAATCTCTTTTGTGTGCTTGTCAATGGTTGCTGTCATGCTGCCTGAATATCCCTATCGCGTTACGGTGTAGGGTTGCGGATTCTGCGCTTCCTGACGATGATCAGGGCCCGCATAGACCCGGAAATGACGGAACAAATGCCTGCCAAGACGGTTATGCGGAAGCATGCCTTTCACGGCAAGTTCCATCGCCCGTTCAGGATGCTTCTTGATTAAATCCTGATAGGTGATTTCCCGAAGGCCGCCCGGATACCCCGAATGGCGGTAATAGGTTTTCTGCTCCGCCTTGCGGCCCGTTACGCGCGCCTTTGCGGCGTTGATGATGATCACGCCGTCACCGCAATCCAGATACGGCGTATATTGCGGCTTGTGTTTGCCGCGCAGCAATGAAGCCGCCGCCGCCGCCACGCGGCCCAGCGCCTTCCCCTCCGCATCAATCACATGCCATTTTCGTTTCACTTCCCCTTCTCTGGGGACATAGGTCTTCACGTTTCTTTCCTCCGGAACTGATTTGCGCACTTGGGAATATGCGCGTACAAATGCAACGGGGCGCGTATCGTAACAAAGCCCTGAGTTATATGTCAAATAAGTTCGTATGCCTGCCTGCCCCCAACGGTGTCACATTCCTATCAAATATGGAAAACCTATTGACATTGGAGGGGAATCGCATTACTATAATCTCAGCAGGGAACATGGCGACTCGGCAGGACGTCGCCGGAAAGGCAGACAGAACATGGGAAGGGTTACGATGCAGCAAGCGTTGTTTTCTCTGTCCTTATCTGTCGGTCAGGTTTTATACTGTTTTTTCCGGTAATCGTAATCCAACACGCGAAGGGGTGGAACAATGGGCAACACAAGGCAATGCAGTCAGGGCGGAGGTGTCTGGATTTGTCTATTCCTGATTCTCGCGGCATGCGCCGCCACGGCCGTTGTCATCACCGGGGCGATCCACGCACAAGCCGACATCTATGACCCCATGGAGGGAGATTCGCTGGGCGATCTGGTCGGGGAAACCGGTGAGATTTGGTTTGTGAACCAGGCATCTGGAGAGCGCCTTCCTCTAATCGTCCACAATCTGGGCGGTTCTGTATTCACTGCTTTAGCGGTGTATGAGAACTCGGGAATCGCAGTATATCGTTTCGACAATGTGGATATCGGCCCGGCAGTAAACATTGGGATGGCGTGCATCAACCCGATAGTCATCCTTTCTCGAAACGACATGCGGTTCGCAGCCAATATAGATGTTTCCGGGTTGAATCAGAACTATTATGTTCCACGGCGGGCGGGGGGCGCTTTGAGGGCCTCAGGCTCTCCGGGCGGCGCGGGGGGCGCGGGCGGCGCGGGCGGCAATGGCGGTAAAGGCGGGGATGGCGGCCGTGGGGGGACCAATGCAAACAGCGGACGAGGCGATTCGGGACAGCCTGGACAAGACGGCATCCAAGGCATCCCGGGAAGCCCGGGTTCGCCTGGGCAGAATGCCGGAGACGGCAATCCTGGGGAAACCGGATACCGGGGCGTAGGCAATGATGACGATGACCCGGCGCCAGGTGGCCTCTTTGGAGGGGGCGGTGCGGGCGGCGCGGGCGATATTCTTGCCGGCGCTGGAGGGCTTGGCAACGCCACTCCGGGGATCGGTGGCACGGGATGTGTTATGCCATGTACCGCAAACCCCGGAGGGACTGGCGGTGTTGGCGGTGGGGGAACTAATGCAGGTGGGGCTGGACAGCCCGGCGGTAATGGCACGCCCGGCGGCCCGGGAGCAAATGCCCGGTTGTTCAAGCCTGCGGACACCCTTCATTTTTATGCAGGCAACGGCGGCGGCGGCGGCGGTGGCGGCGGCGGCGGTGGTGGCGGTGGCGGCGGCGCGGGAGGTGGTGGCGGCGGTGGCGGAAGCGGCGGCGGTGGTGGCGGAGCCGTTTATACTACTGTGTTCCCATTCACATATTATGGCGGTGGCGGTGGCGGCGGGGCCGGTTCGGGTGGTGACGGTGGCGGCGGCGGCGGTGGCAGCAGCAATGTATTGGGCGGCAGTGGTTCTGTGGGAACAACCAGTGCGGGCCTTACGGGGGGGACTGGGGGCACCAATGTCGCTGGTTCCGGCGGCGTTGGCGGTTTGAATCCCGGGGCGGGCGGTGCCGGAGGTGCGGGAGGCGCTGGCGCGCCGGGCGCCAGGGGCGGCGATGGCGGGAGCGGCGCGCCGGGCGGGGGCGCCATTCTCCTGGGGGCGCGCGGCCTGCTGCGTTTCACAGGTCAAGTCAATATCTCCGCGGGGCTGCGTACGCTCGGAACAAATGGCCTTCAAGGGGCTGTCAATGGTGGAACAGGTGCGAACGGCGTTGCCGGCGGCGGGAGGGGATTTGGCGGTGCCGGTGGCGGCAATGGCGCGGCTTCTGGCGGCAATGCACAGGTGGGCGGCTTGGGCGGCCGGGGCAGCAGCGGTGGCCGGGGGGGTAATGGCGCGCGTGGCGGCGATGGCGGCTATGGCACCCCGGGCATGTTGAAACTTCAGGGGTCCGTCATTCTTAGCACCGAGGGGGCAGCGCAAGGGCGAGTAATTGCCGATAACGTGTTCGACAGCACGCCCGCCAGAAATGGGCGCGTGACGCTGGTCTCGAATTTGCGTCAACCCAGCGCGCACTATCCAGCGGTCGGCGGTTCAGACCCCAATGCGAACCCGGTCTTCGGCGCGACCCGCAACGATCCAATCCTGCGTGGGCCGAATTCCTTTGACGCATTGCCGCACCCGATGATCGGCGAATTGGTTGGCGGCGTCAACACCGAAGGCGTGCTCAAATCCGGATTCTGGAATGCCGGTCAGGTGGTTGCCCCCGGCGCATACCGGGTGGAATTGGTGCGTCTCAGTGGCACACAGTCGGTTTTCGAAGGGTATGATCAGGTATTTATTGTCAATAACAGCGCCGGCCCGGTTGCAGAAGTGATCTTGCAGGTGGATGGCGGGGCGATGGTGCTTGTTCCGGGAACGGGTGATCCGGGCGTATTGCAGGCCGGGCAGATTTTCACCACGACGGTGGCTTCCGGCGCGACCGTCAATATTCATACGCCAATCGTCTATGATCCCCTGACGGACCGGGCGGTTTACGTGGGCGAGGATGTCGTCTTTACCCTGAATGCCGACGGCGGCGGCGTGTTGGAATATCAATGGCAGGTGGACACGGGTTCGGGTTTTGAGGACATGCCGGGCGAAAACGGCAGCGAGTTGATTCTCCCCTCCGTTACGTCGGCCATGCGCGGCAACCGCTATCGTTGTCTCATGACCGACAACACCCACAGCGCGTACACCAACGCAGCAATGCTCGATGTATTGTTGACGGTGACGGGGCCCTCGCCCTCTTCGGCGCGCATCTACGAACTGGAAAGCATCGCGTTTACCGTTGTCGCTGATGGCGGTGACGGGAATTACGGCTACCGGTGGCTCAAGAACGGCGAAGCCTTGGAGGATGATGGCCATATCTCCGGCGCTGACAGCCCGGTCCTTGTCATCACCGGGGCAGCGCTGGAGGATGCCGGTGATTACGCCTGCGAGGTGACCGATACCGGCCCAATCGCTTCCTTTATCACGGATCCGGCATCGCTCGAAGTTTATGAACCTCTTGTCGCGCTGATCGAGCAGGAAGCCTTCCGGGGAATTGTCGGTGAGGCGACCAGCATCCACGTGATCCAATCCGGCGGCATTCCGCCCGTTGACTTTGCCTGGGAACGGGATGCAGGCGTGGGGTTTGAATTGCTTGTGAACGGCGCGCCCATTTTCGGGGCGGATACGGACGCGCTGACAATCAATCCGGTGGCACTGACGCATGACGGACATCTCTTCCGATCGCTGGTGCAGGACGCCGGTTCGGATGTCAGCGGTGTCACAGCGATTACGACGGATGCGGCCCGGCTCTATGTGGGCCCGCCGCCGACGATAACCGTCCACCCCGGAAACATGTTCGCATACACCACCGAACCCACCTTCTCCCTCAGCGGGACATTCCAGGGCGGTGTCGGCGAAATCCAGTGCACGTGGTTCCGGCGTCACATGGGCAGCGGCGAGGTGACGGCGTTCGACCCGTTTGTCCCGTCGGGTTCCATTGTTTCCGTGATAATCAATCCCGGCGCGCTCGATGTCGGCGACTACCAGTATTTCTTCCGGATCTCGGACGCGGTCACCCGCGTGGAAGGAGTTCTGATTGAATCCAACCCCGGATCGGTTCAGGTCAACTATCCGCTTACCGTGGTGCGCGGGCCGCAGAACCGGCTGGCGTACCTCAACGCGCCGGCCTTTGACCTCAGCGGCGAGTATCGTGGCGGTGTGGGCGACATTCTCTTCTCCTGGTACCGGAAGAATCGGGCGCAACCGCACGCGGATTTGCTCGACGAGTTCCAGCCCACCGAAACCATCCAGTATCTCACGGTGAATCCCGCCGCAACAGGTCCGGGCGAATATGATTACTATTTCCGGATTTCCGATGCGAAGTCGCGTGATTCCGGAATAATCATTCAGTCGCCCATGGGTTATGTCGAGATTGATGATCATCTCTCGTTCACCATGGCGACCCCCGGCGCCGTTCCCGATGAAATGGGCGGGTACCTTTTGGAACTTTTAGTGAAGAATGCCCTGGTCCTGACGATGGACGTGCACGGCGGTCTGGGCGAAATTTCCATGCAATGGCAGAAAGACAATGCACGCAAGGCATTCGAGAATCTGGTCGAAGGCCCGGACATCAGCGGAGTGACCAGCAATACCCTCGTCATCACGTCGGCGATAATCGAGGATTCCGGAACGTATCGGCTGGAGGTCAGCGACTTTTACGAAACTCATCATTCCCCGTTGATCCATGTGACAGTCGCTTATGGCGTGCCGATCACCGGAGGGGCCGGACTGGGCGCGCTTGTCGGCTTGCTCGCTACGGCCGGCGTTCTGGCGCGCCGTCGAAGACAGTAGCGGAGACTTGGATAGAGGGCAGGCGTCCCGCCTGCAAACGCGGCGCGGGGATTCCGCGTGCGTTACCCTTGCGCCAAGCCGCGCAGAGTCTTACAATAATGGGACAAGATGTTCAACATATAGGCTTCAGGCAACAATGATGCAATTGCGATGCGGTGAATGACAAGGGTGACGATATTATGCACACTGTAAAGATGGCACTTGTTGCATTGACGCTGATTGTGGCATGCGGGACCGCTTTTGCAGTGGTTGAAGCCGCTTACACGGGTCCTTATGGCAATCCTGAAGAACCTGCGCTTCGGCCCTGCAAGTGGTTTCACCATGGCGGGAAATCCCTTGTCTTCCATATTGTCGATCGCTTGAAACACGGGAACCTGAAAACCCCCATTATCGGCACGGTGGAAGTGGGGCGCGGCGCGCGGCGCGGCGTCTTCGCCTTGGGAGAGAGCCTGTACAAAGGTTCCGTCTTCGCACCGCCGCCGGGCGCGTATGCCTATCGGGAACTGGGCGCGGCCAACACGGCGGTGGAAGAAGACTGGAGGACGCTCAATCTCAGCGATTTCGCCTTCACATGGGCGGCTTTCCCCGTGATGAAAATCTGCGTGGACCATTATCCGCTGGTGCCGGAAGAAAAGGTGCAGGAGCATCTGGAACGCGCCAGGGAAATCCGCGAAGAGCGCCGCGAGGCTTTTCTCCAGCGCAGGGAAACGGCCAAAGAGCGCCTGACGCGACGGCGCGCCCAATTGGAGACGCCGCCGCTCGATGAAAAAGGCCCGTCGGCGGAGTCTATGGATACTGCGCCGGTAGAAGAGCGGCAACTGCGCGGTAATCTGTTGCGCCTTGCAAAATAGTCCACCGCGGAAAAACCGAACTATGGCGCAGTGACGAGGTGGCGGACCGCTTCGAGCCGTTTTTCGCCGATTCCAGGCACCTCCTGAAGTTCGTCTACGGAATGAAAAGAACGTTGCGCTCGAAAGGCGATGATGCGCCCGGCCAGCGCGGGACCAATCCCCGGCAGGGTTTCCAATTCCTTCTGTGAGGCTGTATTCAGATTGATCAATCCGGAGGCTGGTCTTCCGGAGTTTTCGCCGGAAGCCGGAGGGGCGGTTTCGGACGCGGTTGAGTGGAACGCAGCAATCCCTGAGAGCCAGCCGGAACGGGTATAAAACGGGGGATTCAGCGCCGAAGCCGTCGGCGCGCCCTTGATGACGAGTTTTTCGTCCTGTGTTCCCTGGACAGGCCGCGCTGGTATTGTCAGGGTTGTCCCGTCTATCAAGCGCGCCGCCAGGTTGATGTCGTGCAGGTCCGCATCCGGCGTGATGCCCTGCGCTTTCTCAATCAAATCATGCACCCTGCTGTCTTCAGGCATTTTGTAGAATCCGGGCGCCTGAACCGCCCCCATGATTGACACTGCCAGGGCGGAAGGCGGTGTCGCATCCCCTGCATCCAGGAGCAGCGGCGCCTCCTCAGGGTCTGGCGGCATTATCGAAACCGGTTCTGCGTCCGGCGCATTCTCCGGGCCGGTTTTCTGGGGAACTGTTTCGAGAAGCACGGCAGGCGACCCCGGCGGTGGAAGTGGGAGTGGCGGAGGCCTCAGAAACGCCGACACGCCAAACGCGACGCCGCCCAATATGACAATCGCAGCGCATGCGCCAATCCCCGCAAGCCACCGTTTATCCTGCATTTACTGCACCCTCCCCGCGTCCGCAAATCTGTCACATTTCGGCACCCCGCCCTGCAACCCACAAGCGCGGCCAATCGGGAATCATTCTATGAACTATCGGCATATGAAGATACACCATCCAGGACCTGACGGATGCGCCTGGCCAGATCTGCACCGATAATTGGTTTCATCACCACATCCTGGATGTTCGCTTTTCTGGCGTTCTCTTCTGTGAATTGATTGCTGAAGCCGGTGAACAGAATGACTGGTATTTCGGGACGGATTCGGCGGATGGAGGCCGCCAGCACCTCGCCTGTCATGCGGGGCATCATATAATCCGTGACCACGATATCAAACACCTCCGGCGATCTCTTGAAAATCCGCAACGCTTCCGCGCCGCTTTTGCAGACCGTCACTTGATAACCCAGCCGGGGCAGCATGGATTTCCCAAAATGGCGCACCCCCTCTTCGTCATCAACAAAGAGGATGTGTTCCCGGCCTTGGGGCACGTGAGTGGTCGCCATTTCAGCCGTTATCGCTGGGTCGCAGATACGCGGAAGGAACGTGTGAAACACGCTGCCTTTGTTCACGACGCTTTCCACCAGGATGACGCCACCGTGGTTGCTTACGATACCGTGCACTACGGCCAAGCCCATCCCCGTGCCTTCGCCGGGGCCTTTGGTGGTGAAAAAGGGGTCAAAGATGCGGTTCATGACGCCAGGTTCCATGCCATGTCCCGTGTCGCTCACGCTCAATTTTACATAAGGCCCCGGGTGCAGTTTCGGATGCAATGCGGCCATTTTTTCATCCACCTCCACATCCGTCAGCCGCACTTCCAACACCCCTTTCTTGCCGTTCATCGCCTGCGCCGCGTTGGTGCAATAGTTCATGACCACCTGATGCATCTGCACCGGATTCGCCAGCACGGCCCCGGAAGCCACATCAACGTTGTCAATGATCTCGATGGTCGCCGGCAGCGATGCGCGCAGCAATTTGAGCGCTTCGCGAACCACCACGTGCAAATAAATCGGCGTGCGTTCCTCGCCGGATTGACGACTGAACATCAGAATCTGCTTGACCAGTTCCTTGGCGCGATGCGCCGCCTGAAGCGCCTCCTGCAGATCGGTGTAAGTGGCGGAATCGGGCGGAATGTCATGAAGCGCCATGTCGGTCAGGCCAATGATGGCAGCGAGGATATTGTTGAAATCGTGCGCGATGCCTCCCGCCAATACGCCGAGGCTTTCCAGTTTCTGGGAGTGCTGGGTCTCCCGTTCCAGACGCCGTTGCTCTTCTTCTGCCTTGACACGCGCCGTGATGTCCTTGATCGTGCCCAGAAGACGATAGGCCCGGCCTTCTTCGTCCGGCAGCGCCACGCCCAGATTCTCCACATGCCGGTATTCTCCCGATTTGTGCCGAATCCTGTACTCTATCTGATAGGTGCTGACCGCATCCATCGCCGCCTCCAGTGTCGCCGTCACCCGATTCCGGTCCTCCTCGTGAATGGCGGAAATCATCTCTTCCGGGGTGAATGAGTGCACTTCCTCCAGGGTATATCCGGTGACCTGGGTGACCGCGCCGCCCCATTTGAAAACACCCTGGCGCATATCGGCGTCATAAATCATCTGGCCTGTCTGGGCCGCTATCGTGCGGTATCGGGCTTCCGCTTCACGCTCCATATCGCTCAAATCGCCGGATTCCGTCAGGCTGCGCACCACTGCGATGATGGTGTGACTGGGGCCACGCGCGAATACCCGGGCCGTCATCGCGACGGGAACCGTCCGCCCGTCCTGCCGCAACAACACCGTTTCAAAAAAAACCTGTTGCCGCGTGAGGATGCTGTCAATCCGCCCCTGGATGCCTCCAATTAGTGAGGCAGGAAACAGGTCTTTCAGTCGCCGTTGCAGCAACTCTTCGCGGGAATAGCCCAAGAGCAGGCAACCCGCCTCATTCGCATCGAGAAAACGCCCCGATGCGATGGAATCGGCGAATTCATAAATAAACACGCCATCACTGCACGCATTGAACAAGAGCCGGAAGCATTCCTCCGATTCGCGCAATGCGCAGGACCGCTCCGCGGCCAATTCCGCCAGCCGCTTGTTCACAGCGCGGAATTCATCCTCCGCATGTTTGATCTTCAACATCAGGCGAATCTTCGCCGCCAGATCAACCGGTGTGCACAAGCAGCAAACAAAATCGTCCGCTCCGGATTCCAGTCCCCGCATCCGAAATTCCGGACTCACTTCTCCGGGAGTAATCAGCAGGATGGGAATCTGGGCGGTATCTTCACCGGCCTTCATCTTCCGGCACAGGGGAATGCCGTTCATGTCCGGAAGCATCGCGTCAACAACCGCGCAATCGGGCTGCAGCGACCGGGCCAGCGCAAAACCTTCCTCTGCGTCGAACGCGCTCCGCAGCACACAATCCGGAAGATGGCGTGAAATCACCTCGGCGAAAAGGGAATGGTTCGCCCCTTCATCGTCCACCAACAGAATCGTTGCCTGTGCCATATGCTGCATTCTGCGTTTCGCCAATACCCAAGCCAGTATACCAGTATATCGGACCTGCCAGGAAAACAGATTCGGAACGGAATGAAAATCATGCCTCCTTGCCGCCGACACTGTCAAATCCCCCGACTGTTCCACGGTCGCCTCTCTCCGAAGCGCCAGGTCGTCCACGCCTATCCCTGACCGTGCTGGCCTCCTGTTCGTCGTATCACGCATGATTTGATAAGTGATCATTCATTTGCTATACTTTTCTCGAACCCCGGTAAAAACCGAGCAAACGGAGTGTAGGTACGTAATGGCCAACATCAAATCGCAGAAGAAACGGATTGTCCTGAATGAAAAGAGGCGCCAGCGCAACATGGCGGTGCGGTCCCGCATGAAGACCGTCATCAAGAAGGTTCGGGCCGCTGTGGATGCCAAGGACCCCCAGCAGATTCAGACCGCCCTGAGGGCCGCAGTCTCTCAAATAGACCGCGCCGCCGCCAAGGGCGTCATCCACCGGAACGCTGCGGCCCGCAAGAAGTCTTCCCTCCAGCACCTGGTCGCCTCGGTCCAATAACTCCCACCGGCAGTAAACCCTTCACAGCGTCCTCTCGGCGGGGGGCTTCGTGTTGGCAGATTTTCGCCGTCTATCCAAGGCGATCCCGTTTCGCCAAAGAGCGCCTCTCTATCCTGTTATAGTTTATTCTTGGTAATAATTCTGCGTAATTTTTGTAAAATGAGACTTGACAAATGCGGGGGGTAGAATATCAGTCGGAGATATGGCCCAAGGTGGCTTGGTCCAAGGGAGTGTGTTCATCATGGGGTCTCCGCAATCGTGCTGAAGCGGGAGGAGGAGACATGAAACATTCCAACCGTTATCCAATCGTGATTCGCTGTCTGTCTGTTGCAATGCTTGGACGAATTTCCATGAAAACGAGTGAGGAAGACCTGCGGTCGCGTGTAATCGGGCAAGTCGGACGAGTCGGACAGGGCGGACATCTCCATGTCCCCAAGGGTTACGGATGCGGAAGTGAAGCAAGTTCGCGCGTTGTCCCGACATCTCCATGTCCCCAGGGGTTGCCGCCTATATTTCATTCCCCCCTGCCGCCTTGTACGAAAAATTCGGGGCGGCACCACGCGCCGCGCGTTGAAGACGCTCCACGACAAGGGTGCAGTCGCCCTGTTCCGCCTGGACCAGGCCGGTGACCAGGTAGGGGCCGTGCGTGGTGAGAAGATGCCCGAAGCGCTGGTAGGTTTCCGGGAACAGCACGCCCTCGAAAATTCCTTGGCTGTCTTCAAAACTGAGGAACTTCATGATCCCGCTGCCGTCCCGCACCGGCAGACGCCGCTCCGCGAAAATCCATCCCGCCAGCGTCACGCGCCGCCCCGCGTATTGCGCCAATTCGGCGCTGGACACCAAAGTCTCTTGGCACAAGGCCGCCAGATGATAGTGGAAGGGGTGGCGTTGATCGGGAAAGATTCCCAGCGCATCCCAAGTCAAATCGCATCTTTTTTTATTTGAATAATCAGGAATATACATTTTTTTATCTGTATGGCGCTTTTCTTTTTTATACAATAACGGAAGTTCTGCCTCGCAGCGGGGCATACCCTGATAGATTGTCCGCAACTGACGGTACTGGACGGGGCGCGGCGCGCCGAAGGCATCGAGCGCGCCCGCCTGAAACAGCGCCTCGGCGTCGGCATAGTGGATGCGTGCGCGGGCGCGCAGGTCGGCGATGTCGCGAAAGGGTCCGTCCCGACGGCGCGCGTCGAGGATGGCCTGCACGGCATTCTGGCTGAGTCGGCGCACCTCGACGAAGCCCACGCGGACGGCGTCGTCTTCGGCGGTGTAGGGGTAGTCGCTTCGGTTGATGTCCGGGGGTCGGATTTCGATGCCGCAGCGTTTGGCTTCTTCGAGATAGACGGGGGGCGCGTAGAAGCCGCCCCGGTTGGACAGCACGGCGGCGAAGAATTCGGCGGGGTAGTGTGCCTTGAGCCAGACGCTCTGGTAGGCGAGTTCGCCGTAGGTGGCGGCGTGGGCCTTGCAGTAGGCGTATGCGGCGAAGTTGGCGATGAGTTCCCAGATGCGCCGCGTGCTGTCATCGTCCACGCCGTTACCCCGCGCCTTTTCGAGGAACCGTTTCATGCTCCTGGCCATTTCGCGGGGACTGCGCTGTTTGCTCATGGCGCGGCGCAGCGCGTCGGCCTCTTCCAGGTCCATGCCCGCGACGGCATGGGCGACCTTGAGCACGTCCTCCTGGTAGATCATGACGCCGTAGGTGTCGCCGAGCACCTGTTCCAGCGCGGGGTGGAGGAAGACGGTTTCCTCGCGGCCGTGGTGACGGTCAATGAACTGCTGTTTCATGCCGCTTCCGGATGCGCCGGGCCGCACCAGCGCGATGCTCTGTATGAGCGTGTGCGTGTCGCAGGCGCCGATCTTCCGGAGCAGCCCGCGCATGGCGGGGGATTCAATCTGGAAGCAGCCCAGCGTTTTCCCGGCGCGGACCAGCGCGGCGGCGCGGGGATCGCCGTCGGGAATCGCCTCGATGTCAAGCGTTTTCCCCTGATTCCTCGCGATTTCCCGGACCGTGTCGGTGATGACGCTCAGGCCGCGGTGGCCGAGGATATCCATCTTGACAAGGCCCAGGTCCTCGACGGCGTCTTTGTCGTACTGGGTGATGAGGATGCCTTTGGCCGCGCGCTGGATGGGGAGATAGCGGGTGAGGCGGTCCGGGGCGATGATCATGCCGCCGGCATGCACCGCGAGATGGCGGGGAAAACCGTCCACGAACTCCCCGAATTCGAGGATGCTCCTGAGCGGTTCGTCGTCGAAGCGCAGGCCGCGACATTCCGGGAGGCGCTTCAGCGCGTTGCGGATGTCGCGTGCGCCGTAATGCGGAATTACGCGGGTGATGCGCCCGATCTCGGCCGGGCTGAGGCCGTGGGCGCGTGCGGCTTCGCGCACGGCGGACCGCGCCTGGAAAGTGTTGACGGCGGCGATCATGGCGACGCGGTCCGCGCCGTAGCGTTCATAGAGGTATTCAATCACCTCATCCCGCCGTCGCCAGCAGAGGTCCAGGTCAATGTCGGGCGCGTCGGCGCGCGACCTGTTGAGGAAGCGCTCGAAGTAGAGGTTGTAGCGCAGGGGGTCCACGCGGGTGATGCCGAGGACATACGCGACGAGGCTGTTCGCGGCGGAGCCGCGCCCCACGGCAGGAATGCCGCGTTCGCGGGCGAAACGCACGATGTCGCCCACGATGAGAAAATAGGACGAAAAACCGAGGTCATCAATGACCTGCAGTTCATGGCGCAGGCGGTCCATCGCCGCCTGGGGCGCCGGATGATAGCGCGTCCGCACGCCTTCCAGGCATTGTTGCCGCAACCAGGAGCCGGGCGTTGCGCCTTCGGGTAAGGGAAAATCGGGGAAAATCGGCTTGCCCAGGGCCAGTTCCACGTTGCATTCCTCGGCAATCCAGGAGGCATGGTCCAATGCGTCCGGCCAGGCGGCATAGAGGCGCTCCATCTGATCCGGCGACCGGAACCAATCCTGCGGATGGGCGCATACAGCGGGTTCCACTTGGTCCACCGTGGTATTCTCGCGGATCGCGGCGAGCACCCGGTGAACGGCGTAGTGTGGGGGATCGAGGAAATACACCGGGTTCACGGCCACGGCGCGCAGTCCCATACGCCGCGCGGCCTCATGAACCTGGGCAGCCCGATAGCGCGACCGCGCATCGCCGTAATGGGTTATCGCGATCAGGGGCGGAAGGCCGCGATCGCGCAGACACCGCGCCACGCCGAGATCGGCGGTGACGCAAAAGAGACGTTCCATGCCGAAGGGAAATGGCCACGCGCCCAGTTGATCTGACGTCACCTTCTCCAACTGCACGGCGGAAATGATTTCGCAGAGATGCGCATAGCCCTCGCGATCCCGCGCCAGCAACACGCACGGCCCCAGTTTCGCGCCAAGCAGGGGCTTTACCCCCGCCGCCTTCGCCGCCTTGTAAAAGGGAATCGCGCCGTAGAGGCCGCCGGTGTCGGTCAGCGCGAGCGCCTTCATGCCGTGCTCCACGGCGCGGGCCGCCAACTGCCGCACCCCCGCCGTGCCCGACAGCATCGAAAAATGACTGTGCACTTCCAGGTGAATCATCGCCGCGCATCCCCGCTACCGCGACATCGCTTTTCCGAAGCGCAGCGCCGAAAAGCCCATCTTCGCCCGCACCCGGTCCACGCTTTCCAACGCGCGCGCCCATTTTTCCGACGCCTCGCCGCCGAACAGCCGCAACTGGTGCTGGTTGTGCGTGAGGGCGGACAGGGTCACGCCGATCAGCCGCACCCGCGCGCGGCGCGCCCGCGCCTTGGGCAGCAATTCGCGCAGCGCCGCCGCGAATTCCGCGTCAATGCACGTGGATTCCGGCAGGGTCCTGGCAAAGAGTTTTGTCTCAAAATCGCCGTAGCGCACTTTCAGCGTCACCCGTTTCGCTTCCAGTCCCTCCTCACGCAGCGCATACGCGCAGCGTTCCAGCAGGTGCGCCAGTACCGTCTCGACCCGTTCCCAGTCCAGCAAATCGCGCTCAAACGTCGTTTCCCGGCTGATGGACTTGGGCGCGGACGCCGTCGCCACCACCGCATCGGCCACGCCGCGCGCCGCGCGCTGCAACAGCACGGCCCCCTGACGCCCGAACACGCACTCCAGGGCATGCAGCGGCCATTCCGCCATCTGTCCCGCGCGCATGATCCCCATGCCTTCGAGTACCGCGCAGGTCTTCGGTCCTGCGCCCGGCAATGCGCGCACCGGCAGGGGTGCCAGAAAATCGCGCTCGCCGCCCGGCGCCACCCGCACATACCCGTCGGGCTTGCCGATATTTGTCGCCACCTTCGCGACCATCTTGTTGCCCGCGATGCCGATGCTGCACGGCAGGTCCAATTCCCGGCGGATGGCCGTCTTGATGTGCGCGGCGATGGCGTCGTCGCCGCCGAAGAGGCGCTGGGACCCAGAAATGTCCACATACGCCTCGTCTATCGAGGCCATCTGCACCTGCGGCGACACGCCATCGAGGATTTCCTTCACCCGCCGCGAGGCGACGGCGTAGAGATGAAAATCGCCCTGCAGGAAGATGGCGTGCGGACACAAGCGCCGTGCCTGCACCATCGGCATCGCCGAATGCACTCCGTACGCCCGCGCCGCATACGACGCCGTGGACACCACCCCCCGCGTGCCTTCCACGTCCCCCCCGATGATCAGCGGTTTTCCCCGCAAACGCGGGTCTCGCGCTTCTTCCACCGACGCGAAAAACGCATCCATGTCAATATGTAGAATCCGGCATTCCATTGGTGTGGCGGTCAAAAATACTGATTATATTTTCAGTTCAATTATATCCTTTCCCCTCTCCCGCGTCAAGGCCCAATCCCTTACGGATGGCCGTGTGAAAACGGAAGGGCAGATGATATGCGGCGCGGGAGCGCCACTGTAGTGCGTTACACTGCGGGAGCGGTGACCGAGATTGGCTGGTGGATATGTGACGCGGGAGCGCCGCTGTAGTGCGTTACACCGCGGGAGCGGTGTAAGGAGGCCAAGCGTGGGGGAAAATCTTCCATGACGAAGGCATACGGTGTTACATTTGCGGTATTATAATGGACAATGATGTTTGGTGACGTATCATGAAGGAATTCAGCGTGTTGGCGCATGCGGGCGCGTATTGGCAATCGCGTGGGTTTGTTCCGTGGCGGCAGGACGGGATGGCGGGCGTGTACCGGCGGATGACGGTGCGCAAGGCTTCGATGCTGGGCGAGGTGGCGCGCTATTATGCAGATGATTATATCGTATGGCAGCACAATGGGAAGCCCGACCAGGATGCGGTGTTTCGATCGTGGCAGGCGCTTCCGGAGGTGATGGTGCAGCGTGTCGTTTTCCTTACGCGGGAATCGGCGGCGAGACGTCGTATGCGGGCATTCTTATTGGGTTTTCGCGGTTATCTGGAAATATACGAGTATGACGCAGATGGCCGCGCGCATCGCGGCATGAAAGACCTGGCAGGGTTAATTGACGAGGCGCTGCTTGTTATCGGAAAAAGCGGTGACAGGCAGCAAACGATGGCATAGGAAAGGCGGTTGGAATGTTAGCGGCGCTTTTGGTAGCGGCGGCAGTGCTTTTCGTGATTTGTTATTTCGTTTACGGCCGGTACATGCGAAAAGTCTATGAACTGGACAACGCGCATAAAGCGCCTTCGGAGACATGCTATGACGGGGTGGATTACTGTCCGGCGCATCCGTCGGTGTTGATAGGGCATCATTTCAGTTCCATTGCGGGGGCGGGGCCGATTGTGGGGCCGATTGCGGCGGCCTCCCTGTTCGGCTGGCTTCCCACCTATTTATGGTGCGTGATCGGGTCGGCCTTTTTTGGCGGTCCGCATGACATGGGGTCGGTAGTTTCATCCATGCGTCACGAAGGCAAGAGCATCGGCGAGGTGGTGGACCGCTGGATTGGTCGTCGGGGGAAGTGGTTGTTTCTGTGTTTTACATGGTTGACACTGGTGCTGGTGGTGGCGGTCTTTCTGCAGTTATCCGCGGATACGTTTGCGGCGGACCCAGCGGTGGCGTTTTCGGGTACGGTGTACATCTTTCTCGCGGTGGTTTTCGGGGTGCTGGTGTACAGGTTGAAACTGCCGTTGCTGTATACATCCCTGGCGATGATACCGCTGGTGCTGGGGGCGGTGGTGTATGGCCACTATGCGGACTGGGTGCAGACGGTCTTCGCGATACCAATGGAGAGGTGGCGGTGGATATTGATTGGGTATGTGTTTGTGGCGTCCATTCTGCCGGTGTGGCTGCTGCTCCAACCCCGCGACTATCTCGCGTCATATCTGTTGTATTTTGCAGTAATCGTGGGCGCGGCGGGCATTCTTTTCGGCGGTTTTCATGAGATCACGCTGCCCGCGTTCAAATCATTCACGCCGTTGGAGGCGACTTATCTGTGGCCGCTGCTTTTTGTGATGGTCGCTTGCGGCGCCATATCGGGGTTTCACTGCATGGTGGGCAGCGGAACCACCTCCAAGCAAATCCGCTGCGAAACGGACGCCCAGTTTATCGGGTATGGCGCGATGCTGCTGGAAGGGCTGGTGGCGATTATTGCGTTGGGAACAATTATGGTTGCCGGATCGCTGGTCAATAACAATCCGATGGAAACCTACGGGGCGGGTTTCGGCCGATTTGCCCAAGTTCTGGGCATTGAGCCGGGTTTGGGAAAATCGCTGGGATTGCTTGCCGTCAACAGTTTCATTCTGACGTCGCTGGATACGGCGACGAGACTGGGGCGTTACCAGTTGCAGGAGATGAGCAACGACCGTCTGGATCGGTATACGGCGACGCTGATTGGGGTGGTGGGCGCGATGGGGCTGTTGTATGTGCGCAGCGGCGATATTCCGGCGTGGAAACTGATTTGGCCGGTCTTCGGCGCGTCCAACCAGTTGGTGGCGGCGTTGGCGCTGCTGGCAGTGTCGGTCTGGGTCATTAAAGGGCTGAAAAAAGGCGCGGCCTTCCTGATGTTACCGATGGTGTTTATGCTGTTGACCACGCTGGCGGCCCTGGTTCTGTTGGTTACCAGCAATTGGGGGAAGGGCAACTATCTGTTGGTCGGGATTGGCGTGGTGCTGCTTGCACTGGCGTTGATGCTCGTACAGGAAGCCTACAAGGCGCTACGCGCGCCTGTACGGCAATAATGGGCAAACGGCGGATCAGGGACGCGCGATGGGCGCAAGGCGGACCTGGAACAACTTGGGCCACAATTTGCCCGTAACGAACAATCTGTCCGCTTCCGCATCATAGGCGATGCCGTTGAGCACATCCGCGCTGCGACGCTCCTGCGGGGTCAGAAGCCCATCCAGATTAATCCATCCTGTGACATTGCCGGTGTCGGGGTTGATGCGAGCGATGCGGTCGGTCTGGAAGACATTGGCCAGCACCTCGCCGTGGGCGTATTCCAGTTCATTCAGGCGCCGGACGGGACTGCCCTGGTACCGGACGGTCACCGTGCCGATCTGTTCAAACGTGTGTGGGTGGCGAAAATAGAGGCGCGAAGAACCATCGCTCATGATGATGCGCTTGCCGTCGTAGGTGATTCCCCATCCTTCTGTGTCGTAAGAAAATTCGCCGATTTTATCCAGGGATTTTTTGTCATAAACGTAGGCGACCCTGTTCTGCCAGGTCAACTGGATGATGCGGTCGCCGATAACTTCCATGCCTTCGCCGAATACATTTTCCGGTAGGTGGCGAATCTGAAGGGGTGCGCCGCTTTCCAGGTCCACTTTGCGCAGGGTGGAACGGCCGAGAAGGCCGGTGCTTTCGTAAAGTATCCCATTGTCGAACGCAAGCCCTTGGGTGAAGGCTTCCGGATCGTGAGGAAAAGTGCGGAGGATGACGTAGGTGCAGTCTCCGCGCGACTGCGCCAGCCCGGAGGATTCGGTCAGTGACGGGGTATCTCCCGGTGATGCTGTGCTGCCGTCCGCCGGAATGCATTGTCCGATCGACAACGCAAAAAAACAGAGGGCGAGCATCATCAACGGATTAGATCTCGGGAGAGTGGTTTCCATTTGTGGGTCCAATGCGCGTTCTGGCTGTGTTGCTTCCCTGTTTGGAATCGCTATTTTTTGGGCGGCGGTGGAAAGGCTTGACCGGGCAGCCTGTCCAGTTTCTCCTGATTCATTTTGTCCCAGTTAATTTGTCGTGTAATGACAGTGCCTTTGGGACGCTTTGCGCTGAAATCCAGGTAGTTTTTGTAGAGCACCCGCTCGAGGATGTGGTTCGGCAGGGCCAGCCCGCGGAGATCTTCACCGGGAATCGCAGGCGTGGTGTAGCGTTCCTTTGTGAGCATGTCCAGATAGGCCTGGTGCTGTTCCCGCACCCATTGTCGATCCTGCCGGGGGCTGTTGATGAGCACCAGGTCCGTGGCGTACATGATGCGGGTTGGATAGTCGTTGAAAATCTGGCGGAACTTTCTGGGCGAACGCGAAATGCGTTTCAAACCATCGGCCATGAAGAAATCGCCGAAACTGATGTCCGTGTAGAGATTCGGAAAGGTGTCCAGAAATTCCCGGAGGCGGTCGGAGTAGATGGAAGAAAGCATGAAATGCGGCACGACGGTTTTCATGTCGGGAAAAGCGGTAAGGACGGCGATGAGTTCCTGGGCGAATCCCGGCGCTGCGCTGGATGGATTGACATGCATGCATACGGGGATGAAGTTTTCCTGGCAATAGGCATAGACCGGCAGCATGCCGGGGTCGTCCATGGCCACGGGGTGAAACATGTATTCGCCTTTTTTCGTAATATAACCGTGGCCGGTGTATAACTTTAGTCCGGTCGCCCCGCGGGCGACCAAGGCCTTGAATTTTTCCAACTTGTCAGGATCTGTGGGGTCCAGGGTGGGCCATGCTTCGAAACGCCCCGGATATTGATCGATAATCTTGATCAGTTCCTCATTGTTGGCTTCTGTTTCGGTGAAACCGTAAGATTCGTCGAGGGTCAGGGTGAATTTGGAACTCCCCATCAGGCACATTTTCGCGATGCCAAGTTCATTCATGATGTCGAGGTAGATGGGAGCCAAATCCAGCGATCCGATATGCTCGTGAACGTCAATGATCAGGCGTTGTTTCTGGATTTCTTCCAAACTGAGGGCAGACGCGCTGAAGTCAATTGCGGGCGCATCGGTCGCGACGTTTGCTGCGCCCTGGCGCTGATGATTGATGAAATGGGGAATTTCAACCGTCAATACGCGGCCTGCGATTAGTGCCGCCACTAAAATCAAAACCCACGCCACAATGCTCAGGCGCGGTTTGCGCGCAGTAGCGGCGGGGATATTGTTTTGTTTTTTCTTGGATTTCGCCATGATTTCCTCTGCCTTGGTATCGGGAACGCGATGTTGTTCTCAATACCTTGTAACATAAACCGCCGCTGGAATACCATTGATTCCCGGAAAGGCATTTGCGAAATGGACTGTTTTGCGTTTAAGAACGCGAAATATCTGGGCTTCTTGATGGAACTGAGGTTTGAAACGCCCGTTTCGCAAATGCCTCAGAAGAGGGTGTGGATATCGTCGTGAAAACGAGCGAGATTTAAGGAGGCCAAGTCCATGGGTACCGTTTCGCGCAGGCTTTTCCTGAAACAGACGGCTGCGATGGGTGCGGCAACAATGGTTCAAGCATCGGCGAGAGCCGTCGGGGTTGTGGAAAATGCGGATAGCGAATTCCGCGCCGGCGTGGCGGTGCGCGAAATCACGCCGCCGATGGGCGCGCCGCTGTGGGGCTATTCCGAGGGTGTTCGGCTCGCTGACGGCGTGCATGATCCGTTGCTGGCGCAGGCGCTGGTATTGCAATGTGGGACATCGAGCGTAGCGGCGGTCGCCCTTGATCTTGGACGCGTTCCACGACCGGAGGTCTGTGCGCGTATCCGCGAACGCGCCCAGGCAGCCGGGGTTCAGAACGTGATCTTCTGCGCCAGCCATACTCACAGCGCCCCGTTCATGGAACTGCCCGGCCTGCCTTACCTGGATGCCATCGAAAACAGCATTTTCGAGGCGATTCTTGAAGCAGTGGGCGCCATGCGCCCCGCGCGGATTGGCATTGGGTACGCGGAAATTGATATTGCGCACAATCGCCGTGTCATCCGGGATGGGAAATGCTACATGCGATGGCGTAACGCAAAACGTCTTCCGACGTCTCCGCTGGACAAGGAGGCGGCCGTAATCCGGATTGATGCCATGTCCGGGGAACCTATCGTTGCCCTGGTTCATTATGCCTGCCATCCGGTGATTCTAGGTCCTGACAGCACGGGATGTTCCGCCGACTGGCCGGGAGAAATGCGGCGACTGGTTAAGGAAGCCACCGGCGTTGAATGTGTGTTTTTGCAGGGGGCCTGCGGCGATATCAACCCGTATCTCGACAAGACGCCGCTTTCGGAAGGCGGCCTTGAATCCATGCGTGCCGAAGGCGCCAAAGCGGCGGAGGCGGTAATGGCCGCCTGGAAAGCGATTGTCCCCGTTGATACCCCCCGTCGGTCGGTCGTCTATGAAGAAGACAAGGTATCGGTCGGGCTTCGTTGGGACATTGCCGACCCCGCACAAGTCGCTATTCTGAAGAAAGTGTATGGTCCGATGTACGACCTCTATATCGGTCATCTCACGCCCGATTTCGCCGTGCCGCTGGGGGTTCTCGTGCTCCATCAAACCCTTGCTTTTGCTTTCTGGCCGGGCGAAATTTTTGTGCAATTCCAGCGATCGCTGAAAGCGCAATCGCCCCTCCCCCACGCTTTTCTATGCGGCTTTGCCAACGAGTACCACGCCTATTTCCCCACCGTGAGCGATGCGGCCGCCGGCGGCTACGGTGGAATCACCCCGACCTATGTCGGCCTGGGCGCAGGCGAGAAACTGCTTGCCGAATCCCTGGTGCGGATTGGCCGCCTTGCCGGAAAGTTTCCCGCGCTGCAATCTGAAGATGATCTCGCGGTCCAGGACCTTCCGGCATAAGACCTGCTCCAGCAGCACGGAGAACAATCAGGGGCATACGGGAATGTTTCATCCTCCGTAGACGATGCTGTACTCCTTGGTGTCAAAATTCACGGTAACCTGTGTGCCATCGCTGTACGTCGCACGTTGCATGCGGCGGCTTTCATCCAGGAACTCGTGATTGTTCATTTCAAGGTGGGCGCAATGGCGCGCCAGGGCGGCGGCTTCCAGCACGCGCTTTATGGCCGTCTCGTCGGCGCCGGGCCAGACATAGGGCAGCCCGGCGTTCAACAGGCAATGCAGATACGCGGCGTCGCCCCTGGGAATGCCCCAACCGCCGTCCTCGCCCATTTCCCAGGGGACCAGAATGGAATCGTGGTACACGAGATTATATAGCGGCACGGGGATGCCGCACGCGTCGCCGCCGCCGATGTTGGGGTATGTGGCATAGGGGGCGTGGTGGACAAGATCGAGGCTGCGGGTGAGGTATTCGGTCGGCTCCTCAGAACTGACGACATAGCCGCGCGCGCGGAGCAGATCGAAGCATTCGCGGCGATAGCGCGCGCAATCGGTGCGTGTGACAGGATGCGCGGTTTGGGCGCTTTCTTCCAATGGCACCACGGAAAACACGTCCAGATATGCGCCGCGCACCTCCACGCCGTGCGCGGCGAAGAGGTCATGGTTCCTGCGGACGTATTCCGGCGCGAAACGCGGGCTGAGGATGGTTTGCGGGCCGCCGCACCAGGTGCTGTGCTCTTCCCGGCTCCCGTCCATGCGCGTCACCGTGAGGCGGTCATCGAAGGAGACCGCATTGAAGTAGAAATCACGGTATTGGTCGTGAACCGCAAAGAGATAGCCGAGTTCCCTGCAGGTCTCGGAGAAGCGGCGCAGACCATCCCATCCGCCCTGTTCCTCGCCGACCGGCAGCACATCGGGGTGGCCGTTGTCGTAGCCGTAGAAGCCCCAGCCGTCCAGATGCACATAGGCGTGTTCAATCCCCGTGGATTTGAGTGTGCGCAGTTGATCCGCCAGTTGGTCGAAGGTTTGCAGCATGTGATTGTTCTCGATGCGTTCTTTGTTGAACAGATTCGCCTGCGGCACGAAATGGTACAACGCGCCCAGGTGAACCACCGGCTTTCCAATCACCTCGTCGAGCGCGGGAGTACGCAGGAGTTTTTCGCGGAGCGACACAAAATGGCCGCGTTCCATGACGAAGCGGCGGTAGCGCTTGGCCATGCGCACATAGGTCGCTTCGTCGTCGAAGACATAGCGGATACTGCGCATGTAGCGCATGCGCCCGAGGCTGGCATACCAGCGGGGGGCGATGCGGGTGGGGCCGCCCGCCGGGTGACGATAGGCGCCGCCGGCGTCGTCGTCGGTTTCCAGGATAGTGAGCACGCCGCGCCCGTCCTGAATCTGTCCCCACCAGGGCAGATAAAACGAACGCGAGTTGCTGAGGTCTTCGCCGTGGAGGGGCTGCGGCCAATCTCCGGGCAGCAGCATGCCCTGCATCCGGGGGATTACGGCGATGTCGGCGGCGGTGTTGCCCGTTTCAAGCGCTTTGGGCCAGTTCACGGCAAGCAGATTGTCGCTGTGGTCGCTCATCGCGAGATCAAATACGATCTCGTTTCCGATCAGGTGCGCAGAAAAGCGCACCTCCAGGTCAGGGGCTTTCTCAAATCCCTTCAGTCGGGCTGTAAGCCCCGCGCCATATCCGGTATGAAACGCTTTTATGGCGACATCTGCGGCATCCCTGAAACTGAACCGGGTTCCGAGAAGTTGAATGTCATTATCATCGCATGGCAGAAAGCGCCAGACATGGCCCGGCGTATTCACCGTCATCGCCAGGTCCTTCTTATGCACTTGCAGGTGCAGGTTCGGCGAGGTCACCGTCCAGTGGTCCGGCGTTTCGGCAAAATCGCCGGGGACGCGTTCCGGGCGGGACGCGGCGTTGTCCCACAGCCACATTCGCACTTCATCAATGGCGTTGTAGATCGCATTGAATTCCTCCTCCGACTGCACCCCCTGCCCCATGCGCTTCTTGAGTTCCTCCAGTTTCGCCTCCTTTTCCGGGCGCAGCGCCTCTGGCACGGTGATAGCGCCGAGGCGTTCGATGTGAAAAGTCAGTGTCTTCAGGCGGGGCGCAAAGGCGTCATCAGCGCCCAACAGTGTTACAGAAACCAGAATCATGTGCAGCATGGCGTTTTTCTCCCTTTTCCCGTACTGGATGTGTGCGACGCATTATGCGTTTCCCATCCTGAACGAGACAAGTCATTTATTTCGGATTGATTGTGATGTGTGATGATATCCGGTTTACAGGGGCGGGCGCTTTCTGAAACAATGGCGGATGGAAGGACGGAAAGGATTTCAGGTGATGATGGAAATAAAGAAACCCGTGCAAATCGCATCATTATTTTGCATTTTGTTTTCCGGCACCGCCATGGCATCGGAAGCATTGCGGGAAAAACAGGCGGAGGAGACGCTGCGGCGCGCCCTGACGGCGATGGCGACGCGACAAACGCATGGCGGCTGGGGGCGGGCATACACATTGGACGGCAACATCATGTGGGGTGAGTATCGGCCGATTCCGAAACATGCGATTACGATCCAGCCGCCGGCGACGCCGACCGTGGCAGGCGTCTATCTGCGCGCGGCGCAGCTCCTGGGTGATGAGGTGTTTGCGGCAACTGCCAAGGCGGCGCGCGATACGCTGCCGGCGATGCAGACTCCGGAAGGCGGCTTCCCGCATGAGGGCAACCCGGCAGGCCCCGCGCCGAAAATGGGCACTTTCGATGACGATACGACCACGGGCGTGCTGCATTTTCTGATTGACTGGTGGCAGTACACGGGCAAAGCCGAAGACTGGAAGGCGGTGGAAAACGTTGGTGAATTCCTGTTGTTGTCCCAGTACCCGGACAACGGCGGCTGGCCCCAGGCCTATCCTCCGCCATCCGGGGGTTATGCCAAACACATTACGTTTAACGACAACGCCATGACCAACGTCATCAAGGCGTTGCTGCGGCTGCATGCCATCAGCGGAGAGGAGCGGTATCTCGCGGCGGCAAAGAAGGGCGGCGACTGCATCATCCGCCTCCAGGGCGGGCCGGGCGAGGAAATCTGGGCGCAGCAATATGACCCGGAAACACTCAAACCCGCGTGGGCGCGGAACTTTGAACCGCCCGGCTATTCGTCCGTGGAATCCATTGGTGTCTGCAATGTCCTTATCGAACTATATCTGACCACAGGCGAAGACCGTTATCTGGAACCGCTTCCCAAGGCGTTCGGCTGGTACGAGACGCACCGCCTGCCGAACGGCAAGTGGGCGCGTCTTTATGAACCGGAAACGCAACGACCCGTCTATGGACGACGGGACAAGCCGGAACCGGTCTATGAATTCGAGAGCGCCTGCTCCGGCTATGGGTGGCAGGGCAATTGGTATCCCCATGACGCAAAACGGGCTTATGACCGAATTCGGGAGATTGGACGGACGGCCTATTTGGAGGAACGCAACACGCCGAAGAAAAAAGGCGATCCGAAAACATTGGAGGAACGGGTGCGGGCGATTTGTGATGCGATCACCGATGACGGATGGTGGGTCAGCGCGCCCACGGAGGGGGAATTGGAGGAGTACCGGAAAGCGGGTGTTCCGGAAGACATGCCCATGGTGCATGTGAATGTCTTCAATCGGAACGCCCATTTTTTGATGGATTACCTTGAAGCCGCGCACGAATAGGTTCCGGCGTACGGGCTTCAGCCTGTTAATAAAACCACAGGCTGAAGCCCGTACGCCGGAACATTGGCAGATTGAAGCCTTAACTCCAGAACTTATTGGCCCGTTATCCAGGCCTCGTTGAAATGCACGTGTTTGATGGTGGAGCCTTGGATGCCTGCGCCGGAATAGGAGTAGGTGCAGTGAATTGTGCCGTCCTTTGCCTGAATGACCGAGGGATAGGAGAACGATCCCTGCCCTCTCTCGCGGTCCTCGATCCGTCGTGAGACGGGCCACGTCGCGCCTTCATCTTCCGAGAGGTACGCAGAGAGGATATGACGTCCGTCAAGGGTATCGTTGCAGATGAGCAGCCAGCGGCCGCTCTGCAGGACGATACACTCCACGCTCGAACCGGGGTTCCTGATGTCCAACATGCCCAGGCGCGACCAGGTTTGTCCGAGATTGTTGGAAACAGCGGTGCGCACGTATTTGGGGATGCCGTTATCGCGCATGAACGCCATGATGGCGCCGTCGCGCTTCCGCGCGAAACTCGGCTGGATGTTGCCGAGATATTTTGCTTCCGGGTCCATGACGGGTTCGCTGCACACCCATGTTTTGCCCCAGTTTTCGGTGTAAGCGGCGAGAGAGCAGTTGAAGACGTCGGAGTAGAGTCCCAGCAGCATGCGCGTGTCGGAAACCATAATGGGATGGACGCGGGTCATCCAACCCAGTCGGCTGCGGAGTTTGCTTTGCGCGGCGGCACGGGCGTCTTCAAGGTCTTCAGCAAGTCTGGGCGTGGCAGCCAGCAGCGGGGCCAGCGCTTCCTTTGCATTGTCCACCACTGCGAGAAACAACGGTTCCAGATTCTTTGGACGAGTGTGAATTACATCCTGCCAGTCCCATTGCGGTGGTCCATCCGCGTCGTAAGAGGTTGCAGTGCGGCACTTGAGCAGGGCGCCGCCCCACTGATTGTCCTGAATGGCAACCCAGAAAAGCCACAGAACACCCCTGGGATCCACAAAGAGGACCGGGTTGCAGTCTGGCAGGTCGGGCGTATCGGCCATGAGAAAAGGTTCCGACCAGGCATCATCCCCTTTGCGTTTGCGCGCGCCCTGGATGACCACATCGTCGGCGGTGCGTTCCCCGCTGCCATGGAACCACGCGGCCAGCAGATCGCCCTGCGGGGTCTCCACAATGCTGGACCCATGATTGTGTTTCGGGTTCGGGGGAAAAATGAACTCACCGTTCAGGATGGGCGCCGCAGCATAGAGTCCGACGGCAAACGCGCTCAATGTGGCCAGCATGTCGTTATTTTCCTTCTTGATTCATGGTGGTTTTCCAAGCCGGACGTTCGCATATTTACAGAAAAAGCCGCGCCGATATGGGAAACCGGCGCGGCTAAAAGTCGAATGGGATTACAGGGAATCAAAAGTGCGTTGAAGCGCGGACCCTTCCAGCGCCATTACTTCTTTTTGCGCCAAAACCTGAATTCTCTCTTCATATCCTGGCACCCTCGCGGCGATAATCCGCTCTTCGATTTCGCGTTGGCTGCGGGCTGGAAGGTCTTCTTTGAATCCCCACTGGGGCGCGCCGGTGGCCGCCAGGTTCTGATAGACGCCGATGTTTCTTCCATCAAGCGTGCGATAGTACACGGACCAGTTGCCGTTCATCAGGCACTCGGCCCACTTCAGCACGCGGTTGCCAAATTGATCAGTGACGGGAATTCGGGCAAAGAAGTAATCCCTGGCTGCGGCAATCCGGAGTTCGTTGATGTAGAGATCAGTGTAGCGGTTTTGTAGTTCTGGGGTTACATACTTGGCGTTTGCGAGTTCTTCGCGCAGACGCTCCACGCGTTGCAGGCGGACCGCATGATTGTACTTCTCCGGGGTTAGCGGCATGCCTTCCTTGATTTGTATAATCAGCCGGTCAACGCTGGTCTCCATTGCCTGTTTGATTGCCATGCTGCGTTGATTGGCGACTTCAAGTTCGCCGACAAGAGCGGTAAGGCGTTCCACTTCGGAAATAAGACCCTTCTGGCGGGCCTGGACGATCGCGGTTTCGTTTTGCAGGTCTTCAAACATTTCCTGCGCTTGCACGAATTCCTCGGTCTTGTCTGCAATGTCCTGTTCAATGGCGCGCAGTGCGGTGCGCCGTTCTTCAAGGTCGGCGCTGACCCGTTCCAACTCCGCGGTGCGCTGGGACAATTCATTGGTCCTGTTTCTGATGTCCTCTTCCAGTTTGGTCAATTCTTCCGGAGAGATGGTGATCTGGGTGGCGGGTTGTGCAATGCGACGGTATTCGTCCAGATCTCTGCGCAGTTTTTCGATTTGTCCCTGGGCGGCCGTCAACTCGGTTTTTACGGGGTTGGGCACGGGCAATTCGAAGGGCAGGTAACTCAATGCCATTGGGCCAAGCAGAATGCCTATAATCAAGCCTGCCAGCAAAGCGATAACCGCTGCGACAGCCCTGTTGCCGCCGCCTTTTTTCGCCGGTTTGGGGGCGGGCGTGGGTGCGGCAGCCTGCCGGAGATCGGTGTCTGGGGAGAAATCCGGGGCGGGCGTGCCGCCGCCGAAGTCCATGCCTTCACCGAAAGCGCCCTGATCGAATCCGGCGCCCATGGAAGGTTCGGCGCCGCCGAACATGGGCGTTTCCATGGCTTGTGTCGGTGCGGGGGTGCTTATGCTTTCTGCCATGCCACTGTTGGGACCACCGAAGGCGCTGTCGAACATCGGGGTGTCCACATTGATATCGGGACCCGGACCGGGGCCGATTTCCGGTGTTTCGGGTGAGAAATCGCTGTCCGCCGCCAAATCCTGAAATCCTGTTGAAGAAGAGAATTTCACTTCGGCGGGACGCTTCTTCCCGCTGTCAAAGCCCGGGGGTGTGGGGCGGACATAACCGCCGGTGGGTTCCGGCGTCTGGATATCAATGTCACTGATGGGGGGCAATCCGCCCTGGTCGCTGGTGCCGGTATCGAAATCACCCAAGGGGGGCAAGCCGGAATCGGAGGACATACCGGGCTTGGAATCGAAATCGCTCAGCGGCGGCAGATTACCCAACCCGGAGTCGCTGGACATATCCTTCTCTTTTTTGGATTCTTCGTCACGATGCTTGTCTTCGGTCATCAGACCCACCTCCGTTTTGCTGGCCTAAGCACACTACACCCACTGGCTCACCTTGAATTGCATTCTAACACGCAAACGGTGTGCTGTCAAGAGAATTCCTGAGGTATTGTTCTTCAGAATCCGTCAATAGGAACGGGTGGATGTTATTGCCGTTGGAGCGCGCAAGGAAGGTTTTTCCTGCGTTAAGCCATTGCATGAAAAGCACATGGCCGCATTTGCGCGTAGCATACATGAGGCGACCCTGTTCTACTTCAGACCTGGAAAGAACGCCATTGTCATTGGTAATGCCAATACGGGATTGTTCTTATAATTCTTCGATAACCGACAAACCCGCTCATCCAAAGAGCAAAACCAGAAAACCGCTTTTATCCGTCAGGGAAGGCGAGCCCAATCCGGTATTTCGGTTCTCGTTTGGCGCGCAGATCACGGCGCCACGACGCCGATCGTCAGCAGAAGGTTGGCATAGAGGCGTTGTTCACCGGTGACGATCTGCAAGCAAGTATCAGGTCCGGATGCTTCCTCATAGAATTCGAAACGGTCGTACTTGGTCAGTTCAATATGGGGCAAGAGAGTTCTAAATTCTTCAAAAATGCGTGGTTCAGGGCCGTCATCGGGCGTCATGACCGCAGCATCCTCCACGGGGACGGCGGTGATCAACACGTCCAAGACTTCGGTGACCGTTGGTTTTCCCGGCGCGAGATTCAAATAGACGAGGTCGGCGTTTTCGCCGAGGCATGTGCTGGCTGGATAGTTGGCATCAGTAATAAGGATTCTGGCGCCGTGGCCGGCGGAGGCGAGCGATTCCAGGATGGTCGGGTGAATCAGTCGTTGATGCAGCATTTCCAACTCCTTCCCTTCGTTGTTGTATCAATTCAGCAATGTCGGCGGTGCGCCGGTGAACACCGCGTTGATCTCCGGGGCTAGCGCCGGATTGATGGCGGCCGCCTGGTTCAGGGCGGCATAGGCGTCGGGAAGCGCTCCGAGAGCGAGCAATGCCTGGCCCAGTCCCATCGCCGCGGAGGCTGCTTCCATGCGATATTTTTCTGAGCGCGCCTGCGTCGCGACGAGGGCGAAATGGTCGCGGGCGCCGACATAGTCTTCCATGCGCATGCAGACCCGTCCCAAAGAGAGATGCACGTCAATTTCTTCTTCCAGCAACGTGTGGGCGTCCCCCCCGCCCGCCCGCAGTCGTTTCTGTTCCTCATAGAGACGCAGAACGGCCTCGTAGTGGCGTCTGGCTCCGGGCAAATTACCTTGCAGGTCCTCATAGGTCACGGCCAGATTATAGTGGACGCGTATGCTTGCGGGATTCTCCCTCAACGTGGCGAGGAAAAGGATTTCATTGTCGCGCCACTCCCGGTTGCGTTGGATGGTCAACACGAGGAAGAACAAGCACAGCACATATACTGCCGTTACTGCCCACCGTCGGACAAGGGGGATTTTGGTCGTTCTGATGAGAATCTCGGCCAACGCCCACCATAAACCGGCCATCGGCACATACATCCAGTGTTCGGCCATGGGGGCGTTCAGGGGGAATATGCCTGAAATGGGCAGCCATGCCGCCAGGAACCATGCCATGCCCAAGGCTTCGCGCCTGCGCCCCGCCCGGAATGCCGCCAGCATAAAAGCCACACACAATGCCAGCAGTGCAACACCTGCAAACGCGGTCCAAGCGGGGGTATCGGCAAGAGTCTGCTCCATGTGCAAGCCGATGGGGAGAAACAATACCCTGCAATAGAATGCGAAGGCCTGCGCGGTTTCCACCAGACGTTGGGAAAGCGGCGCGGGATTCATGGCTACGCCCTCGCCGAAACGAAGCACTGTCAGACGCAATAGGGCATATCCCAGAAACAGAGGGACCGCGACAGCCAGGGGAACAAAGCGTCGCAGGGGTTGGCTGCGCATGTTTTCATTGGACGGCTGCACGAGAAGCAGCAGGGCGAGCAATACGGGAAAAATGAAAGAAGATTCTTTGCTCAGCAATGCGGCGGAAAAACAGACGGCCATCCCTGTGATTCCTAATGCACTCGTCTGACGGTGGGGTTCCGGAATGGCGCACAGCAGGCCCGCATACATAAAAGCGGCGGACATCATGTCTGCGCGACCGCTGATGTAGGCCACCGCTTCCGTGTGGAGCGGGTGGAGGACATAGATCATGGATGCGGCTACGCTGACAAGGCGCGGCGCGCCCAGGCGGCGCAACAACAGGAACAACAGCAGCGAAGCGGCGACATGCCACAGGAGGTTGCTTATGTGAAATAAGAAAGGTTTTATATCCGGATAGCCGGTGCGCGTGTGACCGTCTTGTTCGGGGTTGTAGGAGAATGCGAAGTCGGCCATAAAACTGGCTGCAACAAGGGGACGATAGAAATTTCCGGAACCGCGCCCGAATGCGTGTTGGTCTTCCCGGAAGAGTTGAAAAAACTTGCCGGGATCATGCACATGTTTGTGAAGCAGGACTGATGAAACATCATCCCATACCCAGTCGCCGGAGATAGTATTTGCGTAAGCGAGGCAGCCCGCCAGAAGAATCGCCAGCGCCGTGCTCGTCCGGAATTGAAACTCCGGCGTCTCGCCTTCGCTGACGCCTGTGTGCTTTATCTCGATGCCGGTCATGTTCATGTGCGCGGCATCCCCCGGAAAAAATTGTTATTGTCTGGCTTCACCCGGCGCCAACACTTCCCACGTGTCATTGACGGGGATATAGAGAATTTCGGCGGCCTTATTGCGCCCGACAATGCGAACGAGCCGCAGGACGCCGTGAAACTCTTCCCCTTCCCGGACCCTGTAATTGGTTGTTTCGCCTGTAACAGGGTCGGTTACCTCGAGAAAGACGTACAATTCTCCGTTGGTGTCGAAGAAACCGCGAATAGCCACCCGCGGTCGTGCGAGCATCAAATCCGCTCGTTCCTCCAGTTTTTGATAGCGGTCACTGCCCGGCTGCATCACGGCGTAGGCCATGCATCCGCCTTTTACGAGACGCCAGCGGTTCGCGTTTCTTGCCTCGCGTATCAGGGCTTCAATCTCGCGGGTGAAATTGGACAGGGCAATTCTGCCGTTTTCCGTTGCCGAATGTTTGGCTTTGAGAGGTCCCAGTTTTGCAATGGCTTCGGCGCGTTGTGCGTCGTCGTACACAGGGCCGCCGCGAAGAGGCCCCCAGAGAAGACTCAGGATAGGCTGCAATTCGTTGTTGAAAATCTCCTGAGGGGTGGGTTCAGGCGGCACCTCGGCGGGGGGCGGTTCAGGCTTCTTTGCTTCACATCCCGCAAGCATCGCAAGGCTCGCCAGGAGTATAATGACGCTTTGACGCATGGCAATATCCTTCCAGTGCTGAATGGCTTTGTGGGATAATCCTATCATATCGAATGAGCAAGGACAAGAAAAGAAGAGCGGGTATAATGGCACGAATCCGACAATAGATGCCTATGAGGGATATTCCGCATGGTGTTTTCCCCGTAAATGTGTCGGCAAGGAAGTGGCGGAGCGGATTGTTCAGTCCGATATTGCCTCTCTTTGCGATAATTGGTATATAATAAAGATGTGTAATGGGCTAGCGCAGGGCATTCGGTGGAGGCGTATGGGCGTTTTCCAGAACAACCCACAAGGGGACGGTGAATGAGCAGGATTCTCGTAGTTGACGATGATGTTGATATATCTGAGTTGATAAAGACCAAATTGAATGCGGAGGGACATCAGGTTTTCGTAATCAATACGGGAGAGGGGGCTTTTGAATACGCCAAGCAGGTGAAGCCGGATATCTGCATTCTGGACATTATGCTCCCGGGGGTTACGGGTTACCAGATTTGCAGACGTTTTCGCAAGGACCCGGAGTTGTATCGGATGGCGGTGTTGATTCTTACCGCTTTGGGCGAAGAACCGGAGATTCTGCACGGGCTGGAACAGGGCGCGGATGATTACCTGGTGAAGCCGTTTAAGCTGGACCGGCTGATGGACAAGATTGCGTCGCTGGGTGCGTTGCTTGCCACGATTGACACCCGTAATCGGGTGACAAATCTGCCGGGTACGGACGCTATCAAGCGTGAAATCAATCACCAGTTGGCTCGCGGCAATGCCATCGCCACGGTCTATGTGGACATGGTTGGTTTCAAGCCGTTCTGTGCTGCGCGGGGTCCGGAAGGCCAACGGCAGGCGTTGGAATTCACGTCCAAGTTACTGGTCAGCCTGACGCGCGACATGGGAATCTATGAGTGCTTTTTGGCGCACATGGGGGGTGAGCACTTCGTGGTGTTGTTGAAACTGGAAGACCATGAACGTTTCACGTCGAGCCTGATACAGACTTTCGATCAGCGGGTGCGCGAACTCTACACGCGTCAGGAACTGGACCAAGGGTATATTGTCGCCAAGGATCGTCAGGGCAAGGACGTGCGGTGTCCGTTAATGGCCCTGTCAATCGGCGTGGCGCACACGCAATACCGGCAGTTCAAGAGCGCCAAGAAGATGTTTGAGGTGCTGGCGCAAGTGCGACAGAAGGCGCAACCGACGTCCGGGAAGAGCGTTGCGTTTGTGGACCGACGCCGCTCGGACCGCTGAACCGCCTGGAGGAACGGCATGCGCCGGATCATCGTGGGGTCATTGGCGCTGTTGTTTGTGCTGATTGTCGTGGCGATAGCGCAGATTGGGGCATACGATATTCCCCCGGAGGAGGTTGCGCGCCGTTGTGACAAAGCGCAACCTGCTTGGCAAAGTTATCCGGAGGATATCAAGGGACAGATCGGCGCGAGGCCTGTTGCATTATGGCGCGGCGAAGTGGTGCATGCCAGGCAGGAAGGCGGTTCCGTAAGCATTCTTTTTCGCATCGAGGAACCGTGGGCCGGGTGGGAGGCTGCGATGCCTGTATTGATGCGCGCTCCGACGGGTGCAGTGTCTCTTGGGGTGGCCGAAGATCGGGTCAGTTCGGAGCGTCGTTATCAATTTGCGCTCCCGGAAAATGACGTTGCGCCTCTGCCCTGGGTTGAAGTTCAGTATCCCCATGCGCAAATCCGCATTACACTCGATGCGCAGGGTGAGTGGCGTAAATTCCCCTGATTGGAAAAGCGCGGTTCGCTATTCCCTGTCAAACTCCAGCCTTTTCGTGTGGCAGGATTCCTCAATTGAAAAAGCCTTTTCGGGCCGATAGGTGTTGATGCGCACCAGGTGAATGGTGACGCCCGCCGCGATGGCCACCAGCAGCGCGCGGACCCACCACAGGGGCACGAAGAATACGACCGAGAGGGCGATGGTCAGCCAGAGCAGCGTGAGGGTGCATATTTTCTGGCGGAGCAGCATGCCCCTGCCATCGCGGTAATTGCGGATATACTCCCCAAACCAGCGGTTGGTCAGCAACCAGCGGTGGAAGCGATCGGAACTGCGCTCGTAGCATATCGCGGCGAGCAATAAAAAGGGGGTGGTGGGCATCACTGGCAGAAACATGCCCAGCACACCGAGGGCGACCGAAAGGGTGCCCAAAGCAATCAACGTTATCTTGACAGCGCGTTGCATCTGGCGATTATACCAGGGCTTGGGGTCATAAATAAAGGACAGCGATATCCAAAGATTCCGGCCCTCTTATTCTCACCGCGACAGCAACGTTTTGATGTGGTCCAACAGGCGGTCCTCGACGGCGGCATAGCGGACAAGGCCCTGTTTGTCAAGTAACACAACACAGGGGATGCTCCGTATGCGGTATCTTGAGAAAGTGACCGAGGGTTCAGCGTCAAGTCCAACTGGAAATTGGATATTCATCCGGCGGATATGCGCGAAAACCTCGTCGGGGTCTGCGGCGTCATCGTGGACGCCGAGGAAAACAAGTTCGGGATTCCCCAGAAAGGCGGCGTGTGTTACGCGGATTTCTTCGATGCGATTGACGCCGTCCGGACTGTCATCGAATCCGCCCCAAAACAGCAGCAGGACAACCTTTCCCCGCATGTCAGCGATGGAAAGAGGGGGCGTGTTGAACCACTGCGCGCATTCGATGTCCGGGGCGGGCTGGTTCAGGATTGTGGCTGTTTCGGCGCCGGATGGCGTCTCCGGTAATGGGTCTGGTTTGTAATCGCGCAGGCGAAGTCGCAACGGGCGGTTTTTTTTCAAGTCCACGGTGAATTCACGGCGGAGGAATTCCGTTGGGTGATTGGCGACAAAGCCTGTTTTGTCCACGTCCGGCTGATAGGTCAATTGAATCCCAAAATTTCCTTCTTTGTCGCTAAGCGTCCACAGGGGATGGGGCAGATTTTGGGATGCAATAATGACGCGGGCCGCCGGACTGCCGTCCGGCATGGTGATGGTACCGGTGATTTGTGGGAGGGGTAGCAGACGTATGGTGTCCAGGCGCGCGTGCCGGGTTTCCCCCATGTTGACGGGGATTTCCGGCAGGGCTTCTGTCATGTATCCGGGGGGGGCGATAATGCGGAGAATTCCCTGGGGCGATGGGGTCAAGAGCGTAAACCGGCCTTCGGCGTTGGTGTGTGCGGATACGGCCGGCGGGCCCTGTGTTGAGTATTCGGCCCAGATACCGGGAGCCGGAGATTGATCATCAAAAAGGATGCGTCCCTCGATAATATGGGGAGGGACCAGGTCAAGGTTAAAAACGTAGTCTTCCTTTTCTCTTGAAACCAGGACGGGTTTTGGCTCGGGGGAGGCATATTCTGGATGGTGGGCCACGAGATAGTATTCCCCATCGGGCAGATGGACCGAATAAAAGCCTTCGGGATCAGATATTGTTGTCGAGCAGACCTGGCGTCCCCCTGATCCCGCGACCAGTACAGCGACGTGCGCATTGGCAATGGGCGTCTTGTCGAGCATGACACGGCCGCTCAGGCGGATGCCGGATTGCAGGATAATATCCTGGCGTTTGCCGCCGACGGGCAGGTAGGCGACACTGGTGTCGGCATAACGGTAATGTGCGACCAGCAGTTGCACGAAGGCGTTTCGCGGCATAAACGGGAGGGTAATGATACCGTTGTCGTCCGCGCGCAGACGGGGAAAACCGTGATCAAGGAGAACGTCTACGGAAACGCGGAATGCGTCATGCACCAGCATGAACTTGATGCGTGCGCCGGGTACGGGGAACAGGTTCTGGTTGATCACGCGGAGCGACAGTTCCTGGGGCTCTTCCAAGACAATGCGAACGTCTTCGTCATTGAGAAGAAACGCACTGAATCCTCCGATGGCCAGTCCTTGTTTGAGGGCGACGACCTCGCACGCGCCCACAGGCGTATTTTCAAAAAGGAACGCACCCTCCTCCCCACTGCGGGTTTTCCGGATTTCCGTTTCAGTGCGGAGCCAGACATCCGCGCCGGAGACGGGCGCATTCTGCGCATCCATCAGGATGCCCCGGAGACTCAGGGCATTGGAACTGAACGCGGCACATGCGACAAGCACAGCGACAGGCGCGGTGCGCCAAAATCCAGCGATGGAATGAGGGCATGTCATGGCGCGGTTTCAGACTGGATTTTCCGCAACGAGGTCAGGGGGGGCATGCCGATGGTTTCCAGCAGGACGCGCCCGGAAGCGTCCAATAGAAACGTCGTCGCGGCATTGGGCGGAACGCCATTGAACACGGGTATGATTGTCTCTTGCGGCGCGAAATGGCCATTGACCACCACCGCGATTTGAAGGTTTGGATTGGACAGGATTTTGGCCATGACGTCCAGTCCTTCCATGACGATTTCCGCCTGTTCTTCATCACAATAGATAACCATGGCGGGCCGATTATCGGATGCGCGCCTGTCAACAGGCGGGCCGCTGATTTGGGGCAAGTCCCGCCAGCGCAACGGTTTTCCTGTGAGAGTGGATGCGCTCTTCCCGTCACGCAGCACAACATTGCCTACATCCTGCGCCCCGCCCGGCGCGGGATTCAGAATCATGGATTCCGCGGAGGTATTGTCGTTGGCAATGGCCACACAGCGTTGGGGCGCGCCCGGAACAATGGCATCCCATGAAAAAAGGCCGTCTTTCTCCGTCAGGCGCTGCCACAACAGCAGATCGTGGTCAATTAGTTCGCCGGGAAAAATGCCGCCGACAAGGAGGCCCTCCAGTCCGCGCCCGCGTGCGTTGACCACGCGCCCGCGCACGCTGCCGAGCCGCAACAGTTGCACACGCGCGCCGTGCACGTCGTTCAGATGCAGGGCAAACAAGGCGCCCAGGGGTTCGCGCGGGTCTTCCACCATCCCGATAATGCGGCGGTCTTCTGGCAGATTCGCAACACGGATTTCGACCAGGCCCATCGCGTCGGCGACCCGCCAGCCGAATTGGCGCGGACGCAGGAGGGTGACAACGGCGCCCGGTCGCGGCGTGTCGCCATCCTCGTCAAGTACATAGATCATGTACGAGGGGATGGGCCGGAGCCACATTCCTGGCAGTTCCATTTCGGCGCCGCCCACTACGCGAAAGCGCGTCGCAGGATCGGTTGGCGGCAAATAACCCGGTGCGGATTCGAGGCGAATGAGGTTTTCTCCTTCGGCGACGGTCGTGCGAAATGCGCCGGTGGGACCCGTCCGAAGTATCGCCGCTTTGGACCCGTTGCTCTCGATTTCCAGTCGCGCGCCCTGGACAGGCGCTCCGCTGACGGCGTCGCGCACGACGCCATGAACCACGCCAGTAGCGGCGACAGTCAAACGCAGCGGCGATACTTCGCGGGCGGCAGTGATGTCGAGGCGTTCCCAGCCAGGACTGAGACGGCCGATGCCCGCCGCCTGATAGAGGTATTCGCCGGGTTTCAATCGAACCATGAAGGCCCCTTGATAATCGCTGGTGGCAATGATTGTGTCATGGGGAGGCTGCGTACTGCGGAAAAGGATTGAAGCGCCGGTCACCGGCGACTTGCCATCGCGGGAAAGCGCATTCCCGGTTACAAGAATGCCGGGGTCCATCGCGATTCGCAGGTTGCTCTCCCCCACACCGACCTCTGAGATTGCCTCCTGTGCGTATTGGGGGTGTCCCGCTTTGATGGCGACCTTCGCGCCGCGCGGGAGGTTGGGGATGGAGAATTGGCCGCGATTATTGCTTACCGGCTCTTCAAAACCGAAAGCCGCCAATTTGGCGAGCGGAATGCCGACCTTGCTGTCGCCGAGAACGGCGACGCGAGTAATGCGCGCGCCTTCCAGGGGTGCGCCTTTATGGTTGGTGATGCGCCCGGCGATACTGTCTGCGGGCCGCAACACGATGGCCACGTTGAGAATCTCATCGGCCACGGCGACATTCAGGTGTGTGCCGCCGAAGCCGTGGCCCGGCGCGATGGCAAAGACTCCCACGCCGTCTGCGGGTACATCGTCGAATCGGAATGCGCCGTCTGCAGCAGGGATGGCTTCGCGCAGCGCGCCGACGATGCCCGGTTCCATGAAAACGCGGGCGTTCGCAATCGGCTGGCCGGCAGAGTCGGTCACCCGCCCGGCAATGACGCCCATGCCCAGGCAGAGAAAGGACACGACGCTCATAAACCCCGCGCTCATCATGGCGGTCTGTCTCCGTTATTGTGGCCGGTCCGCAAACCGGTCACGGCGGTGAAAATTGTGCGCTACAGTGTGGCTTCCATCCCGGTGATCAGCCATTGGCCGTTCCGCTTTTCTGCATGGAAGGTGGCGCTGACATAGCCGAAATACCCGCTGATTTCCACGGGATTGGTTGAGGCTTTGTCGCCCTGGATAACCGTTGTCGCGTTTGCAAAATTCAATTCCACGTCATCGAGGAATCCCATGCTTTTTGCGTCTTCCAGGAATACGCGCATCTTTTCCTTGTCACCAATGGGTTCGCAATAGAAATCGTCGGAATAATACGCAAGCAAGCCGTCAATGTCCTGCTCGGCGATTCGTTCCGCGCATTTCTGCTTCAACGCATCGAGCAGGTCCTCGTCCGAGACGGCTTTTCCTGATGTCGCACAACCCGCCATCACGGCAATCAGCACGGCAATTCCCATCATGCAAAGTGCATTTCGATTCATGTTGTCGCCCTCCCTCTTTATTGTCCACATTGCGCACGAAAGACGTCCGACAGGGGCGTCCCGCATGGTGCAAAAGACTTTAGCACATTGTCCAAGTGACATGCACTCCGGGTGTTTCATTAGATGGGTGGCAGGTCCGCTCAGAAAGGTATGGGACAAATACAGGTCATTTTTTTGAAATGTGTTTCGCTGCGTTTGGCGAGGCGATGGAAACGCCGATATCAGCGCAGTACAGCGACAACTTCTTCTTCGAGGCGGCGATAGGTGCGGCGGAAGACTTTCTGGAGGGCCTGTTCGGGAGTGGCGCCGGCGGCGAGTTCAGCAAGAAACTGATTGATGCGCTGCTGGCCGAATCGTGACCAGAGTTGGCCGATAGCGGCGTGGGCCTGGGCATAGGCCAGACGAAGGGCGTCGGGCCGAAGGGCCTTGAGCTGGTGGGCTTCGAGGTCGGCAAGGCGAAATGCAACCCCCTGTTCCAGTGCGCGGCGCAGGAGATCGGCATCGATGGGTTCAGGGCCGCGAGAGAGGGTTTCCGCAAGCCCTTCGTTCACCCACCAGGGGGCCTTTTCGTCCAGCAGGTGCCGAACGATGACATGGACATATTCATGGGTGAGGCGGCGCTTGATTTCGTCGTCGGGCAGAAACTGTCCGGTGGCATCCGTGAGGGGGATGCGTATTTTTCCGTCATACACCCCGCCGACGTGGCCGTCGAGTTGCGTCGCCTCGGAGAATTGATCGGCTTCGTACACAATCACCTGGATCGGTGCGGGCGGATAGGCCCCGCCGAATTTGCGGCCAAGGTCCCAGTAGGCGGATTCCAGGATGTTGAGGACGCGGGAGCGGATTGGATAGGGCATGTTTCGAGGGTAGCTGATTCTGAAATGTCGTGACCCGGCGCGGTTGAAGTCATATTCGACGGATTCCTCGCGAAAGGCTTTTTCGTAGCGTTCGCGCAGGTCCTTTCGTCCGGGGTCCATTTCCAGGACATAATCCCACTGTGCGCGGGCAGAGGGAATATCGTTGTCGCGGTAATAGGCCTCGCCGAGCAACTCATGGGCGTTCAGGTCGCCGGGTTTGATCTCTATGGCCTCCTCCAGGCGGAAGATGGCATCCTGAACCATGTTCATGCGCAGATAATAGGCGCCGAGTTGGATAAGCGGGGAGGGATTGTCGGGATCAATGCCGATGGCGAGGTTGAGGTGTCTGGCCGCCTCGATAAGATTGTTTTCCTGAGCGAGGTCATTGGCGCGGGCCTGGTGGGCGTTGCAAAGGTTTCTGCGGACAGTGGCATTGTCACGCGCGCCTTGATAGGCCTTTTCAAAACAGGAGATTGCCTCGAGGTGCCTTCCGGCATTGTAGGCCTGTATTCCCTGGTTGTTGTATTCGACGGGAGACAGCGACTGCGCCTGGACACTGAGCGTCCCAAGCCCCCCCACTCCCGCAATGATAAGCGCAAAAAACCGACGCCGCATTGGTCTTCCCGTGTTATGCCGAGGGCAGCAGAGCAATGGCTTCCACTTCGATTTGGATATCCGCCGGCAGCCGCCCGGCCTGGATGCAAGTCCTCGCAGGGAAATCCTTGGGAAAGTATTCTTTGTAGATGCCGTTAAAAATGGTGAACTGGTTCATGTCCGCGAGAAAAACCGTGACCTTGAGCACATGGTCCAGACCGGAACCGCAATCCTCAAGTACGGAGCGAAGATTTTCGAGTGTTCTTCGGGCTTCCTCTTGAAAAGTGCCTCGCACAGGGCCGCTGCCGTCCATGGCGAAGGGGCCTTGCCCGGAGACGAAGAGTAGATTCCCGGCTGCAACCGCATGGGAATACGGGCCGGCCGCGGGCGGCCCGCTTGCAGCATGGAGACATTGTTTCTTCATGATTTGTCCTCGCCAGCCGTCATGCTCTGACGGGAAAACGCTGCTTCAGTTTTGGTTTATTCCGAACCGTGTTCTCGTGGTCGGCATTTGTAAGAACCGTACCATGCAAAGCCAAAATGCGTCAAATTGAAGGAAGACGGCATTTGCGAAATGGGCATTTTTTGATGTCAACATCGTCGAGAATCCCGGGTAATTTCCATTTGCAGGTGCAGGAAAAGCCCATTTTGCAAATGCCTGACGGCGTCATTTATTTGCATCGGCGCCGCTGTAGCGGCGATACTAAGCGACCAGCGCGTCGCCGGCGGCAGACTGCTCCGGATGATGCGCATGAATGCCGGTGAGATCAAGCGGCGCGGAATCATCCCGACAACCCGATGGAGAGTGTGAGATGGCGGAAATGCATCCTGGCAAGACGGCGTACTTTGAGGGGGAATACATCCCTGTTGAGCAAGCCAAAATCAGTGTGATGACGCATGCGTTCAATTACGGGACAGGTCTTTTCGAAGGCATACGGGGCTATTACAGCGCGGAAGAGGATAATATCCTTATTTTCCGCCTTAAAGAGCACGTGGACCGCTTCGTCAGAAATTTCCGCATCCTGTGCATGGAGATTCCGGAGTCTTTTGAAGATATCGAGCGGATTTGCATTGAACTGGTGCGGCGTAGCGGATTCCGCGAAGGGGTGTATATCCGGCCCATCTGTTACAAAAGCGAGTTGTCGCTTGGGCCGACGTTGAAGGGGGTGAAGAGCAGTCTGTGTTGTTATGTGATCAAACTTGGCGACTACTGCGATACGCAGGCGGGACTGGATGTGGCGGTCAGTTCATGGCGACGCCTTTCGGATAACGCCATACCGAGCCGCGTCAAGGCCACCGGCAGTTATCTCAACAGTTCCCTGGCCGCCACAGAAGCAAAGCAGGCCGGGTTCCATGAGGCGATTTTCCTGCGGGAGGACGGCACGGTCGCGGAGGGAAGCGCCATGAACATGTTCATGGTGCATGACGGAAAACTGTTCACCACGCCGCCCACGGCGGATATCCTGGTGGGGATCACGCGAAATACCGTCATACAACTTGCCAGGGAGCAACTGGGACTGGAAGTCATTGAGCGCCCCATCGCGCGCACAGAGTTGTATGTGTGCGACGAGTTGTTTTTCTGCGGCACGGGCGCGCAGGTGGCCCCCGTGCGCTCGGTGGACCGCCGCATGCTGCGCAACGGAGAACCTGGCCCTATCACACGCCGCCTCCAGGAAGTCTATTTCGATGTGGTCCAGGGCAAAGTGCCTCAATACCGACATTGGTGCACGTCGGTCTTTTGAATTGGAGGCGTCTTTGATTCCGTATTTTGCAGGATGAGGCAGGAGCGCGCGGGATCGTGGACATGGGAGAATGCCGCCGTATCCGTTTTCGGGATGTATTGTCGGCGCGTTTTTGGGTGAATTACGCCGCTATTCTGGCATTGACTTCCTGGGTGCCCATGCTGACGCGAAAGAGCATTCTTCAGAACGAAGCGGGCGAAGTGCTTCGAGAAAGCGTCACATCATTGCGTGTGTATGAATGCTATCTGGGTTTCCTCAGGAGGCCGGACCGCTGGTACTTCACAGCGATTTTTTTACACCTGTTTCTCTGTTTCTTTGTGTCGTTCTGGGTCTGGTATATCGTTTTGCGTTTCCGCGAAGGCGGCCGGGGCACAAAGCCCCATGGAAGCGGGGAAGATTGCGGGGCGCAGTCAGAGCGGCTGCGATGACAAGACGTGACGATGCGCGCGCACCGATTCAGTATAATCGCCGCACAATTTCCGGTCCCCGTATCCAGAGCCACCAGAGGTGTTCCAGTACTGCAGTCAACCGGTCGTGGGTGACCACTTCCGCAGGTTGAAAAGCCGCTTCCCAAATGGCGCGTTGAGCGCCGCTGTCACAACCGGCCAGATACACAAACTGCAAGGCGGCGTTCTTTTCCATTTCCAGCACGTGTTCCGGCCCGACGAACCCTTCTTTCATAATCATTCCCTGGGCGGTTCCATGGGAACCGATAAAGACGAAACGCCCTTCGCGCAGGGCGCGCCGCAGGGAATCCTCGGATAGTTTCAACATGACCACGCTGCCTTGCCCCCACTTCTCATTGGCGGCGGCGGATACTCGGTAGAAGCCAAGCGATAAAAGGCAACGCGGAAACAGGTCGTTGTCCTCGAAGAGGAGATACGCCGCACCTGGACGGGGATCATCCCTGACCGTGCGGTCGGCCTGCCAGGCCATAAACGCCCCGGTCGCCCCCATTATGTAAAGCACCCATGTCAACACCGTTGCCGCCATGACGACACGCCGTTTCTTGCCCAGGCGGTGAATCAGAGGAACAGGTCTGCAGGAACCCACCAGGGCGAGTGCGATGGAAAATGCCGCGATGGTGGCCCATATGATAAAAAGTTTTCGCATGAAACTTCGGAGCAGCGCTTCGGGATGGAATGCATCATAGACAGGTCGAAAATGCACCATCATGTAGGATATGCCCAGGATCAGCAGGATGGAGACCAGGAGAAATATCAGGCCCACCAGAATAAGTCCCATGGCCTGGCTGTGGTGATGATGGAGAAACGGTTTGGATCGCAGTTTTTTTGCGCATACGAAAAGGGGGGCAACGCCGAGATAAAGCATTGCCGCCAGCGCCCGGTGTGAGACGGCGACCCCTCTGGGGAATTTGGAAAAATAGTTTTGCGCTCTGTCAGGCATACGGAACAGAGTTATAGCATCGAAAACAGTCCGGAGCAAAAAAGCGAGACGGCGCTCTCAGTGATCCCCAGTTTTCACAGATGAAGCGATAGATAAAAGGCGCGCATGGTCTTTTTTGCCTTAAAACGGTCTCAAGTTGAGAAATCGAGTTCCATTTGGAGGGAAAGACCATGTACGCCTCGATCAGGATTCTGACATGGATAGTGGCCAATGTACAAGACATGCGCTTGTCGCGGGCCGGGACGTTGGCGGCCATCGTAAGCGCCGC
>CALEDJ010000031.1 GCA_937951485.1 uncultured bacterium | reverse complement strand
GGAAGGCAACAACTGGCGGAGAGGGTGGGATTTGAACCCACGGTGCGCTTTTGGCGCACAACGCCTTAGCAGGGCGCCACCTTCGGCCACTCGGTCACCTCTCCGCAGAGCCTTTGAACTCTAGCATGAAACGGGCGCGGGGCGCAAGCATGTCGCGCAACGATGCAGCGTTGCAACCGTGCAGCGCGCGGCTTATTTCTCCGCGACGTACCAGCCCACGTAGTTCAGGAATTCCTTTTCCGCACGGATGGAAAACCCCGCCGCTTCGAGACCGCCCAGGAACGCCATGTGGTCAAAGCGGTCCTCCAAGGGGTGTTCGGTCAAAGCACGCGCGATGGGATTATGAATGAACGCTTTCAGCATTTCCTCGGCATAAAGGCGGCCACCCGGCTTCAACACGCGGAAGACCTCCGCAACGGCCTTACGCCAGTCGGGAATGTGGTGGATGATGCCGAAGTCGAAGACGGCGTCGTAGGCGGCGTCCGGAGCGGTGATGCACGTCGCATCGCCCACCCACAACCTGACCCGTTCGCCGCGGTTCCGCAGGCGCTGCACGGCACGGCGCACCATGCGGGGATCCAAGTCAAAGGCGTCCACATGTTGCGCGCCGAAGCGGTCCAGAATGATTTCGACGCCGACGCCTCGCCCACAACCGATTTCGAGCGCATGACCGTCCGGCACGGCCCCGCCCGACTTCAACATCCACCGCGCCTCCATGTGTCGCTGAAACAACGCACGGGCGGGATTATTTACGAGCGCAAACTCAAAGGTGTTCAGAAGCATATGAATTCTCCGGCCGCGTTGTATCGCGCTTATTTTTCTGCTGATGAAACCGCGCAGAGCGCTTGGGACATCTTCCGCCAGGCCGCCATGGATCGCGTCAGATGGTCGCGGGCGTCGCCTTGAATGCCCCAGCACTGCAATCCCACGGGTCCCCGGTATCCACGCTGCCGGAACGCATTGAGAAATGCAACCACATCGAAGGAACCGCTGTCCAGCGGTTGTATCCAATTCCCCGTTCCCGCCTGCACTTCCGCCGCCCTGTCCGCACCGTGGATGCTGACCCCAACCAGGTGCGGCATTGCCAGGTCGAGCAGGGCATCGAGGTTTTTTTCCTCGTCCACGGCCAGCCAATGGCAAAGATTGAACATGACGCCGACATTGGGCCGGTCCACCAGTTTCGCGAGGCGCACGCCGTCTTCGACGCGCTCCAGCCAGTCGCGGAAGTGCGGGTAAAGCGCAACGGTGACGCCCGCGTCGCGCGCCATGTCGGCGATGCGGCGAATGATGACCACGGCCTTGGGATCGCCCGCGGGGTCCGAAGGCGGCATGCCGCGCATCAGCAGCGCCAGCATCACACCCCGATCCTTCAGCAACGGCATGATATTCTCCAGGCGGGTATCAAAGGGTTGTTCGGCGGATATATCCACATACATGGAGATTTTGAACAGTTTCAGACCGGCCTCATCCAGCGTTTCGATCCGTTCCGCGACTTGGTCCAGCCAGAGGTGCCCCGCGCCGTCATAGCCCAGTTCCTTCAGCAGGGCCGCCTGCTCGCGCAGGTCGCGTTTCATGCTGTCGTGCGTGTCCATGCAGAACGCGAAGAAGGGATGCACAAACAGGTCCTTGCTTTCTGTCGTTTCCTCGGCGGACACAATGCCGCCGCCCATGGCGCCAATCAGCATCATTGTCGTCAATGTCCGCTGCATGGTCCTCTCCTGTCGTTCGTTGTCAACTGCGCCACGGTCGATCGCGATGCGTGGCCAGCGCAAAGGCGTCTCGCGCGAGCGCGGCGTCTTCGGCGATCTCGAAGTCGAACATGCCCGCGAGCACGTGGTCCGCGCCGTGCTCAAAGACATAATCGAAGGCATCTTTCGGGGGAATGGCCCCGGCGGCCATGACCTTGAACGCAATCCATGGCCTTTCCACGGCCGCCATGACGCGAATCGTTTCTTCCGGGTCGCGGCACCAGTATCCGGGGTGCTCCGCATAAGGCCCCGTCAATTGTTCGGGTTTCGGACCGCTCGGATAGTTGTGGTGGTGGAAAGTCTTGATGTAAAAGTCGGCGTTGATGCCGTTCTCTTCGCAGGCGATAATCACTTGCAAGTCATGCGCGCCCACGCCGGACGGCACCCCGTGATCCTTTGCGATGTTTACGGCGTCGGCTATCGCCCGGATATTGCCTTCCCCCGCAAGGCGGTCGGCGGTAACGCCCCAGAGGTAAATCGCTTCGCAGCCTTCATCCACAAGGTCCCGCACCTGCTTGATGTATGCCTCACGGTCCCGGTCTATCTGGGCGGTGGGGCAGACAATCCATTGCATCTTGCCGCCCTGTTCCTTTCGATAGCGGATCAGCAGATCAATCACATGCGGGACCGTGTGCACCACAAGCGTATTGATGCCATGCTGTTCGGACAATGCCAGGGTCTCCACGATTTTCTGGTCGGTGTTGTAGTGTTCGCAGAGACGGTACACATACTTCAGGTCCCGGCTGTGCGTAAAATGCGTCAGCAGATTCCCGCCCAAAAGCAGGCGGCTGATGGACAGGTTACCGATTTTCCCCTGCGGCATGGCCTTCGCAGCAGACAAAGTCGTCTGCGCAGAAGCCGTTCCCATCGCCTGCGCCGCCCACGCCGACGCTACCGGCCCGGCTATTGCCGTCTTCACAAACGCCCTGCGATTCATGTCCCGCATATGCCTGCTCCTTTTGCCGTGGTCCACCCGGCTGTCCCGATGTTTTCACACGTTATCTTCGCACAAACCGATACGGTGTACAACATTTCGAAAATCCCACATTGCACCTCGTGACACCATTTCTTCGAACTGCGCTGCAGAGTGCCGCTTCGCTCGCAACGACGATGCGACGATTCTTCGCCCCCTGCAAGGCTCAGGTGATATTCTTCCGACAACGAAAATTTGCCACCCCATTTGTTGACTGGTGAAACTGACGGGAGTTGAACAGGATTATGATCAATGATCAGAAGCGCAGGCGCGGCGTGTATCTGGTGATTGCGCTGTTTTTTTGGAGTGTGCAGGCCGCCGCGGCGGAACCGCTCATTGAAAACGGTCGTTTACTGGTGCGCTTCGATGTTCAACACGGCGGCATCGCTGCATTCGTGGACAAGACGAATGGACATGACTTTGTGGGGGAAAACGCCGCAAGTGAAAATCATCTGTGGCATATTGTCTTGGGGGGAGATGCACCGCGTCGTGTGACGCCGGCGGATGCAACGGAATTCCGGTGGGAATCCGGCGAAGATGCCCTGATGTTGACCTGGTCGTCGTTCAATGGTGTGGACCTTGAAGTGATTGCAGACATTGCACTGGACAATGCTGCGCCGCTGAGTCAATGGCGCGTCACTGTGAAAATGGCCGGAGACGCCTCGTTGCATGCTGTTCATTTTCCGCGCATCCCGAATGTCTCGGCTCAACCGGATGAAGTGCTTGCCGCGCCGCTGTGGATGGGCCAGAAAACAACGCAGGCGCGCGCGATGCTTTCCTCATCCCCGGGACAACCGCCCAAAAGATTCCAATGGGACTACCCGGGCCACGTTTCAATGCAGTGCATGACGGTCTATCGGGAGGGGGGACCGGGACTATATGTGGCTTGTGACGACACCGCATCGCGACGCAAGGGCTTTTCCATATTCGGCGGCATGCCGGGGCAACTGGGCATCGAGGTCGTCCAGATGCCCGAAGGCATCACCACGCGGGCATATCAATCGCCGTACGCAGTGCTTCTGGGTACAATCGAAGGCGACTGGATGGACGCAGCGTTACGTTATCGCGCGTGGGCTGTAAATCAACCCTGGGCCAGGGAAAGCCGTCTGCGGCGGGGGTTGGTCCAGCAGTGGGTCAAGAACACGGGGTTGTGGGTCTGGAACCGGGGACGTTCCGAAAACGTGCTGAAGCCCGCTGCGCAACTTCAGGAATACAGCGGGATTCCGATCAGCGTGTTCTGGCATTGGTGGCATGGCTGCGCATACGATGTGGGCTTCCCGGAGTATTTTCCGCCGCGCGAAGGAGAAGAACCCTTCCGCGAGGCGGTCGCAGCCGCCGCACAGCAGGGGATTCACGCGCTCATCTATATGAACCAGCGCCTGTGGGGCATGGAAACCGACAGTTGGCGCGACGAGGGCGCGGAGCGCTATGCCGTGAAAGGCTTCGACGGCGCGCCGCTCAAGGAAGTGTACAACACCTTCACGAAATCACCGTGCGCGCCGATGTGCCTGGGCACGTCATTCTGGCGAGACAAATACGCCGGGTTGGCCGAGCACGCCGTAATGGGCTTGGGCGTCGCCGGCATTTACATGGATCAGGCCTGCCTGAGTTTGTCCTGTTTCGATCCCACCCACGGCCACCCCATCGGCGGCGGCGCGTATTGGGTCGCGGGTTTTCGGGAACTGGCGGATGACATCCGGCGGCGCTGTGCGCCACGCGGTGTGACGCTTTCCGGCGAAGGATGCGGGGAGACCTGGCTCCCGCATCTGGACCTCATGCTGAGTCTGCAAGTCAGCATGGAGCGGTATGCCGCGCCCGGCGCGTGGGAGCCGATCCCTTTCTTTCATGCGGTGTATCACGAATATGTGCTTTGCTACGGCAACTACTCCAGCCTGACCATGCCGCCCTACGATGAACTGTGGCCGGGGGAATTTGCGCCGAAAACGCCATTGGCGCTCCTGGACCGCAAGTTCTCGCAACAGTTCTATATGGAGCAGGCGCGCGCGTTTGTGTGGGGACAGCAACCCACCATCGCCAATATCCAGCCGAATCAGTTCAAGGAACGACCGGAAGAAATCGAATATGCGCTGCGGTTGTGCCGGTTGCGGCAACAGGCGCGGCCTTATCTCGTGTATGGCAGGTTTTTGCGCCCGCCGAAGATTAACGCGCCGGTGAAAACAATAGATATTTCCCGCCTCTCGATTTATGCGGGACAACAGGATGCGCTCAGGGAATACCGAAAAGAATACCCGCCGGCGCTTGCGGGCGCCTATGCCTGCGAAGATGGCGGCGTTGCCGTGGCTGTCGCAAGTATCTCCAATGACAGCGTTTCTTTCCTGTTGTCGGTGGACGCTGCTCAATATCCAATCCCCGACTCCGGAACGATTTGGGAAATCGAAGACGATGCAAAATCCATTGTCGGCCGGTTTGAGGATGGAAAAGTCAGTGTTCAAGTAAAATTGCCGCCGCGCGGTGCGCGGATATATGAGTTTCGGTGACGAAGAGGAGTTTTGCGCATACATGTCCACCTTTACAATGGCAATAACCGGCCTGCTTCTGCTGATTGGTGGGGCGGAACTGCTGGTGCGCGGTGCTTCGCGGCTGGCGCGCATGATGGGGGTGCCATCTCTCCTGATCGGCTTGACGGTGGTGGCCTTCGGGACAAGCGCCCCCGAATTGGCGGTCAACATCAAGGCGGGACTGTCCGGACAATCGGAAATCGCCGTCGGCAACGTGCTGGGGAGCAACATCTTCAATGTGCTGTTCATTCTGGGCATCTCAGCGTTGCTGACCCCGCTTTTCGTCGCCAGTAGGCTGGTGCGGATTGACGTGCCTCTCATGATTGTCACCTCGGCGCTTGCATGGTTTCTCGCACGTAACGGCGTCATTGGACGCATCGAGAGCGCATTTATGCTGACGTTGTTCGTGGCGTATGCAGGGGCTGTTGTTGCGTTTTCCAGGAAGAACGCTTCAACTGCCGTTGAAAAGGAGATACGCGCGGCGACTTCCCCTTTGAGCACCGGAACGTTGGCCGCTCCATCGGCCGGAATCCTGCTGGGATTGGGCCTTCTGGTATTGGGGGCGCGGTGGCTGGTTGCCGGCGCATCCGAGATGGCGCGTCAATTCGGAGTCAGCGAACTGACCATCGGGTTGACTCTGGTGGCCGCGGGAACGTCGTTGCCTGAAGCGGCCACATCACTGGTCGCCAGTCTGCGCAGGGAACGCGATATCGCCGTGGGCAATATCGTGGGCAGCAACATCTTCAACATACTCTGCGTGTTGGCCGTGGGCGGCCTGTTAGCGCCCGGCGGCCTGGTGGTTTCCGAAACCTCCCTGGATTTCGACCTGCCGATCATGTTGGCCGTCGCACTCGTATGCCTGCCGGTATTTGTCAGCGGCGGCAGCGTATCCCGGCGGGAAGGGTTTTTTTTTCTGCTGTATTACGTACTCTACATCACGCTCCTCGCGCTTCGCGCGACCGACTCACGCTTCCTTCCGCTGGCAACCAATGTCATGTTATTCGGTGTGTTCCCCGCCACAGGACTGATGCTGTTCTTCTCGCTGCTGCGCTCCTATCGTGAAATCATGGCCCTGGCGAACGCCATCGGCGGCAACCTCTCCGCCGCAGGCTGGTATGCCATCAAGAATGCGCGAAAGGTTCTTGTCCTGGTGGTCGGCCTGACCCTTATCCTGATTGGCGTTGCCATGATGGTGCTGCCCGGCCCGGCCACTGTTGTCATTCCAATGGGGCTGGCCGTGCTGGCCACGGAATTCCTCTGGGCGCGCCGCCTTTTGAACCGCATGTACGCCGAGGTGCAGAAAGCCGCCCGCCGCCTGACGGGTGGCAAAGAGGAAAACAGTTGACGGAAAACTTGTGCTGCACCAGGCATGGCGGCGTGCCGGGTAATGGCGTTTCAGGCGGCGAAAGCCCCGCAGTGCACATCCGGTAGTCATCCACAAATACGGGTAGGACGCCATTTTGGGCGCCGCCTTGCTTATAGCGCGCTTAAGCCCAAGATACCGGACATTGCAAAGAATACACCAGAATACAGCGTGGTGAAAAGGACAGAGAAACCCATTTATAAGGTCCTTGCTCGTTCTCGGGTATTTGTTGATAATACGAAGAAAAGGGAGACGGACGAATGAAAAAATGCGCTTGCATGCTTGGACTGGCGGGAATGCTGCGGTTGATGACGGGGTGCGCTACTCCTTCCCCCCTGACGTCACTCACCTCACCGCGGCCTTCGGGAGAGTTCCCCTCGGGTTTCATCAACAAGACCCTGGATTTCGACGGGGCACGGTATCGTTACGTGGTGTATGTGCCATATGAGTATTCGGAGCAGAAAGCATGGCCCCTGATTGTTTTTCTGCACGGCGCGGGGGAACGCGGCAATGACGGCCTGGTGCAGACAGAGGTGGGCATTGGCACTGCGATTCGTCGCTTTCCGGACCGTTTTCCGGCGATTGTGTTATTCCCTCAGTGTCCGGAAAACGAATTCTGGGACGTGATGTTTGCACCCCTTGAGACGATGATGGCCCGTATCCGGGAGGAATACACGATTGATCCGTCACGCATCTATCTTACCGGGTTGTCCATGGGCGGCTACGGCGCCTGGCTGTGGGCGTCAACAAAATCCGATACCTTCGCGGCCCTGATGCCAATATGTGGCGGCGGCAATGTGGAAGAAGTGGCGGGCCGTCTTGGCAGGCCGCTTTCCGGTGATTATGGAACCCCGGAAGAGCGTATCCGCCATCTCGCGACCCTGCCCACATGGGTCTTTCATGGCGCGGATGACGCCACTGTTCCCGTGGAACGTTCCCGGGAGATGGTTGCCGCGTTGCAGGCCGCAGGCGGCAATGTCCGGTACACGGAATTCCCGGATATCGGCCACAATTCATGGGACACCGCGTATGCGCACGAGAAAGCCATCCGTTGGCTATTTAAGCAGCAGCGACGATAATATCTGCGCGGCGCATATGCGGAGTGTTTATCGTCACAGGGGTTTCGGCGACTTCGGAGTATTGCCATGAGTATTAAAATCGTATTGGTCGGCGCAGGCAGTCGGTCCTTTGGGCCGGGGTCGGTGCGCGATATCCTGTTAAGTGATGTGCTCGCCCAATCCGGGACAGACCTGGTCTTGATGGATATGGTTCCGGAGCATCTTCCGGAGATTGGGGACTATGCCCGGAAGGTGGCAAGGAAGTTACAGCGAAGGGTATCCATCCGGGAAACGACCGACCTGGAAGAATCGCTGCACGGCGCAGATTTTGTTATTACCGCCATAGAGATCAACCGGTACCTCTACTGGGCGCAGGATTTTCACGTGCCCCGTAAATACGGATTCATGCAGGTCTATGGCGAGAACGGCGGTCCAGGCGGCCTTTTTCACGCTTTGCGCAACATGGGGCCGCTGATAAACATCGCCCACACCATGGAAAAATGCTGTCCAGACGCATGGCTGCTGAATTTCACCAATCCCGAAAGCAAACTCTGCGAAGCCCTTTCACGCCTGACCGATATTCGAAATGTTGGATTGTGCCATGGGGTTTATGACGGGCTGCGCCAGATTTCCACCCTTCTTGAAAAACCCATTGAGGAACTTGATACCGCCGCCTGTGGTATCAACCACTTCACATGGTTTGTCCGCATCCGCGACAGACAGACCGGCGAAGACCTCTATCCGCGCTTGCGCGCAATAGAGGCAGAGGGCGATTGGCTTTGCGACTGGCACGAATTGGGCCTCGCGCGCATCCTTTTCCGCCGATTCGGTCTGTGGCCCTCGCCCGCCCCCAATCATTACGGCGAGTACATCCGCTGGGCAGAGGAATTCGTTTGTTCGGAAGTGCAATATTTCTACGATCCCGCCGACGGACACCCCTGGCATACCGGCAATATCCCGGAATTCGTCTATTCGTTGAGCGGCGACAAAACCACCCGCCCCTGGCGCAAGCCGGAGCCCAAGCCCGCGCGTTTTGAAGATGCCCCTCTGAAACCCTCCGGCGAATTCGCCGTGCCTGTCATCGAAGGCATTGCGTGCGGACGGACACGGGAACTGCTCGCCGTGAACATGCCCAACCGGGGAACCATCCCTAACCTGCCCGAGGAGATGGTGGTCGAGGCGCCCGCTATTGCCGATGCCTCCGGGATATGCATGACACCCATGCCGCCTCTGCCCGAAGGCATCGCTGCGATGCTCCGCCTGCAGGGCAGCATCCACCAATTGCTTGTCGAAGCCTATCAGGAACGTTCAAGAAGCAAACTCATTCAGGCATTCCTGCTGGACCCCGTCTGCCATTCCTACCGGCGCGCCGTCGAATGCGTTGACGAAATGATCGCACTGCAGCGTCCGTTATTGCCCGATTTTCAATCCTGACCGTTTTTCGGCGGTGGACCGATGATGGGAACATCATCTTCTCGCAGGGCACGGATTCTGGAATTGTATGCAGAGATACGCTACTGATTGGTCGGCACGTTGCCGGATGCCGAAGGCGCGTTTGTGGGAACCTGCGGGAGCGCGGGCGGCTTCATTGCGGCAGGCCGGCGCGCCGCATCCGACGCGGTCGTCCCAATCGCCGAAGGGGCGGCGCGAAGCGCTGGAATACGGACGATCTTGAAAGGCACCCGGATGGTTGACATGCTTTCCACATCCGTATGAATCAGCAATTCCTTGCCTTCCAGGGTGTCATCCAGCGGCATGTCAATCACCTTGATGAGATAATCGTTGGGAGACCGTTCCTGCACCTCCGCAAGCATTCCGGGAACAGGGGTTTCCACACTGGTGATTTTGAATTCCTTCACGCGCCCCGGCGACACACGCAGATACTGCGTACTCTTCTTGTCCGGCTCTTCGCTGAAGCGCAGTGTGATTTCATTCGGCGCAATGTCGAGATCGCCGACCACGACGGCAAAGACCGTCACCGGAATGTTGGCGTAGGCAGGATAGTCCGTTTTGAGGGTGACGCGCGCATTGAGATTGCCCGGATTCAGCGGACTGGCAAGGGCAACATGGAGCGCGTATTCCTTGCCTTTCTGCACTTCCTTCAATTCCGCTTTCACCTGTTCCGAACCTAGCACTTCCACCGATTCCACCTTGAACGCGAGGTCCGGCTTTGTGGACCAGATGCGGATTGTCTCCGATTTCGATTCGTTGTCGGGGATGCGCCCGAAATTGACCATGCGCGGCTCCACCGTAATCGCGGCGACTGCCGTTCCCTTGAACTCCAATTTATAGGTCGGGTTCTCCGGGTCGTTGGATTCAATGGTGATTGTCTTCGTCTGGGCGCCCTGGCGTCCCTTCAGTGAGAGTGTCGCGGAAACCTTCGTCTCTTCGCCGGGCGCAAGCGATTTCTTGTCCGGTTGCGCCACCGTGCATCCGCAGGAAGTGCGTACATTGCGGATTTCCAACTGATCCGTGCCGACATTGCGTATCACAAACGCATGTTCCACCTTTTCTTCCGAGTCCACCTCGCCAAAATCATATACAGGTTCCGGGCTTAATATCCTTGCCCCAGATACCTGCGCCTCCGGCGTCACCGCAGGCAATTCGGACACCGACGGGGCGGGGGACGTGGGAGCAGGAGGTCTTGAGGCAACCGGGGGGGGGGCCTCCGCCGCTTTTTCAGCCGTCTTGACGGGTGCCGCCGCCTTGGTGGGGGGCTGCTGCTGCACCGGCGCCGCTGCCGGCGCGGTCTGAGGCGCCGACGCCTCGCCGCCGCATCCTGAAAACACGCTTATCATAACTATTGCCAATATACCGGCCAAACACCTGAACATACGCCCGCTCCTCTCCTTGCAGTTGCCTGATGTATCTTATCTCAAAAACCGAACCATCTTCATGCAGAGAAGACGGCTTTTCGCTTTTCCGCCCATTGTAATGGATTATCCCCATGCAATTCCAGCAACCTTACGTGTAAACGTTCCATTATTCTATGGGAGTTGACACTGACGAACCGTTTGCCACAACAACACTGCACTCCGTCATTACGCACGGAACGAAGCAGTCGTGGACATTATGAAACGCCGTTGTTTCAGATTAAGCCGCGCTTCAATCGCAATGACGAAAGGAACTTCTTCTGCGTGTTGTTTCCGAAGGTTACACCATTCGGCTGAAATCTTACCGGAATTCTCGCTCCTCACAGGCCGGACAGAAAAGTGAGAAACACCTTCATTATATGTAAAAAATGAGAATATATCGTTGCGGTCATCTTATCCTCAAAAAAAGATTATTGCAAAAATCCGGGCATTGAGATAGAATAGAATGCGATAAAAAACAGGACCACGAAAGGAGGCGAACTAAAGAGCAATTAAGCGTGAAACCCGAATGTGCAACGACCGGATTTATTGATTTGTGATCGTGAATACAAAGGAGAACCTTAAGATGAAAAAGCAGGGCTTTACTTTGATTGAATTGCTGGTAGTCATCGCGATCATCGGCATTCTGGCGGCTATTCTGCTGCCGGCGCTTGCCCGCGCCCGCGAGGCGGCGCGGCGTTCCAGTTGCCAGAACAATCTGAAGCAATTGGGCCTGGTGTTCAAAATGTACGCCAATGAGTCAAAAGGGGAGAGATACCCCTCCATGACTTTATGGCAAGGCGATGACACCTCTACAGACCCACAGGACTGCGTCAAGCGAACGGGTACCGAGGTGTTTTTCAATGCGCGCGCGGTCTATCCGGAATACCTGACAGACGTGAATGTCATCATTTGCCCTTCGGATGCAACAGCAAAAACAAAATTCCAGGAGGGCATCTGGAACTTCTACCGCGATCCCAACACCGACATGAGGAGTCCGTGCCGCTTCACCGCGGAGTCATACAACTACACGGGGTTTGTAATTTCCCCGACTGATATTTTTCCGACGCCCCAATCGGAGAACGACCCCAACATCAACACGTCGAACTACGCGAACTACTTCGTGCCGGGGTTCATCATTGCGTTGGGTTCCGTACTCAATCTCGGTTACCAGGAATGGGTCAATAACAACAATCCCCGGTGGTTTGAAAACGATATCAATGTTCTTGAATGGGATAAGACTGTCTATCGCTTGCGCGAAGGCATCGAGCGTTTCCTGATCACCGACATCAACAATCCCGCCGCATCGGCCAAGGCGCAGAGCGAAATCTGGGTCATGAGCGATGACTCCAACTCGCGTGTGGAATTCTTTAACCATATTCCGGGCGGGGGCAATGTGCTGTACATGGACGGCCATGTGGAGTTTGTGCGCTACCCCGGCAAAACCCCGATCTCACGCGCCTGGGCGGTGTTGCTTGAAGCGAACATGTGATTATTGACTGCCCGGCGACACATCGCACGAGCAGAAGGAATTAAAGGCGTCCCTGAAAGGTCGGGGGCGCCTTTTGTCACGATTCGATCGCGTAATTGCGAATCAGTGCCTCGGCAATTTTCCCCCGGCGGTCGGCGCGGCTGTTGACGGCGCGCGTCGCATATACTTCCTCTATCCGAAAGCGCGAATCGCTGTAGAGTTCGGTGATAAACGGGGTCATTGAATTCGACAACAACCCCTTGACCCCGCGTTCAGTCAACTCCGTAAAGATCGCCGCCAGTTCCCGCTGGTCCTTTTCGGCGAAGCCCCCCTTGTCGTAGGCGGTGAAACTGGAGGTCGCTGATAGGGGGTGATAGGGGGGATCGAAATACACGAAATCGCCGGGGCGGGCAAGGTTCAGCACTTCACTGAAATGACGACACGCGATATCTACTGCCTTCAAGGCGCTCGAACAGGCGCGCAGATTCTCCTCGTCACAGATGATCGGGTCCGTATAACTGCCCATGGGCACATTGAATTCGCCCTTGCTGTTCTCGCGGAATAATCCATTGAAACAGGTTTTGTTCAGATAGATGATGCGCGCGGCGCGCGCGACGGGTTCCTCCGGAACCTGTGCCCGCATCGCGTAGTAGTATTCCTTGGAATGCGCCGCCGCATGTCGTTGCAGCAATTGAATCAGTTCGTCAAGCCTGTCGCGCACGCCAAGATAGGCGTCAATGAGCCGGGCATTGGTGTCAGAGAGCGACACGGGTTTCCCCTGAAGCAGTCCAAGGCGAAACAGCCCAAAAAACAAGGCTCCCCCCCCCACGAAAGGCTCGAAATAGCGGGGGAAAAGCCCGGCGTCCTTGACCCGTTTAATAAGCACATCCAGCAATTGCGCCTTGCCCCCTGCCCACTTGAGAAAAGGCTTTGGGCGGGGACCGGGGGCTTTTGTTCTGATTGTCATGGTGATTCGTTCCGAATCGGCAACACTTTAGCGTAACGGCGCGCAGCGGGGAACGTAAACGGCTGTATCGCGCGCCTCGACAATCCACGCCATTACATTAAAGTGTTACGCAAATCGTATTGGATTGGAATCCGACAACTTGAAACGTTGGGGGTATTGTGCAATTCTTGGATTCCGGACGCAAATTGGGGGACAGGAGAGAGGATCGCGAACATGAACAATCTGGATCGTTACCGGGCAGTGCTCAGGGGGGAAGAGGCGGACATTCTCCCGCGCCTGCCCATTCTCATGGCGTTTGCGGTGCGTTTCATCGGCAGCACTTACTCCCGGTTCGCTTCGGATTACCGTGTGCTTGTCGAAGCGAACCTCCGCTGTGCGGAGCATTTCGATTTCGACCAGGTCAGCGCGATTTCAGACCCGTTCCGGGAAACTTCCGGCTTCGGCGCCGAGATCGAGTTTCCGGAGAACAGCGTCCCCCGTTGCGTCAAGCCGCCCCTCGAGGACAATCCGGACTTCACGCGCCTCGCTCATCCTGACCCGTTTGCATCCCCGCGCATGTGGGACCGGGTGCAGGCGGTCAGGGAATATGCGCGGACGGTGAAGGGGCGTCGCTCTATTCTTGGATGGGTTGAAGGTCCGGCAGCGGAGGCGGCCGACCTGCGCGGCGTCACCAATTTCCTGATGGACCTCGCAACCGACCCGGACTACGCTTGCGCCCTGATGGACCACTGCGTCGAGACCGCGGTGGAATTCGCCGAGGCGCAAATTGAGGCAGGGGCCGACACCATCGGCATGGGTGACGCCATCGCCAGCCAGATTTCACCGGTGATGTACGCGGAATATGTCGCCCCACGCGAAAAGCGCATCATCCAGGCGATTCACGCGGCAGGGGGCTGGGTGCGCCTGCACATCTGCGGAAACACCACGCACCTGCTGCCGCATTTCCGCGAGTTGGACTGCGACATCATTGACTTGGATTGGCAGGTGGACCTTGCCGAAGCGCGCCGTATGCTCGGACCGCGCCAGCCCATCGTCGCCAACTTAGACCCCGTGCGCGTGGTGATGGAATCCGACCCGGACAGCATTCGCAGCGCATTGTTTGCGTTGTACGAGACCGTTGGCAATCCCTTCATCGCCGGGTCGGGCTGCGAGATACCCCCCGGCACGCCGGAAGAAAACCTCAAGGCGTTATGTGCGCCAATCCGCTGGCGCGCCAACCGCTGATCGGCCCCCCGACCCCGCGCGTCTTGACGTTTGGTTCCGCTTGCGTTCCACCCTGAATATGGTTTATTTTACATGGGTATTGTTCCTGTGAAATCTGGACGGGAATAAGGCCATGGCGCGCATGCTGATCGCAACGGACAATGCCGGATTGTATCAGGTTTTCGCTGCGGAACTGGAAGGGGACAGGCATGATGTGCACTGGGCCGTAAACGGCAAAGAAGCGTTCGACGTAGTAGTTGAGAACATGCCGGATATGGCTTTCCTGGATGTGCATCTGCCCTTGTTCAGCGGGTTGGCAGTGTCCAAACTGCTGCGCGCGGAACCCGCCATACCGCCGGAGTTCCCGATAGTGCTGCTCTCGGATGACCCCATAGATCCGCATCTTGTGGAAAAGGCGCAGAGTTCAGCCGTCTTTCCGAAGCAGCACTTGGCACAAGACCTGCGTGAACTGGTCTGCAAACTGCTCGGCCCCCAGGCAGCCGCTTGAAAGATTCCCTGCAATCGGTCGAACGAAAGGAATAATTCAGAAGGTTCCCGCATAACACCGTGCAATGGCGGCCCTGATTTCCGTGGCGGTCGCCACAGCCACTTCCACACGGCGGTTTGCGGCCCGTTCCACGTCTTCAATGGCCACCAAGTCCAACGGGTTCATCATGGCCAGTACGACCGTATCATCTCCCGCGCGGATGGGGATACAGGTGTGCTGTTGCGCAATCCTTCCACTGATAAGCGCGGGCGCATCCGGTTCAATGACCGTCTGGTCCAGCCGGATGAATTCCGCATCGCACTGACGCGCCAGTCCCTGTGCGACGGCGTCCTCGCCCACAAAACCTTTTTCAATCAGGATGCCGCCCAGATGACGGGTTGGATTGCGGCGTTGTTCATCCAGCGCTTCTTCCAGTTGTTCTGTCGTGAGGATTCCGGCATTCAGCAGAATCTCACCGAGGCTTTGCTTGTGTGTGTTTCTTGGTTTGTGCGCTGTCAGCGGCGGGGGGGGGGATTGTGCTACGCTGTGCTTTCGGGTTTCGCCGCGCAAGGTCGCCAATTCGCGGCGCAATTCAAGGACGGTTTTCTGTGCCTCTTCGGCTTCCCGGACGGTGTGGGCAAGTTGTTCGGCCAAGGCCGATTGGTTGTCCTTGGCGATTTCCGCCTTCAGTTCTTGTTCCAACGCGGCGGAACGTTCCCGCGCCCCGCGCAGTTCGGCGCGGAGCGTTTCCAGTTCCCCGGCCGCAGCCCGCGCCCGTTCCAGTTCCGCCTGCAACGCCTCACGCTCAGCGCGCAGTCCTTCCAAGGCTTCTGTTGTACGTTCCGCTGCATCCGCTTTGGCCTTCAGCGCGGCGATCTGCTCTTGGGCAGCGGCCAATTCCGCTTCCAGCGAAGCCTTTATGGCCGCATGCTCCTTCCGCGCTTCGGTCAACTCCGCCTCAATGGCTGATTTCGCGGCGCTTTCCTCCGAGAGACGGGGGCCAAGTGAATCCGCCAGCGCGCGTAACCGTTCGTTCTCCTGGCGCGCCTCGCGTAGTGCGGCTTCATGTTCCGCCAGTGCCTGCCGTGCGGCATCGGCATCCGCCAAGCGCGATTGCAGCGCCTCCAACTCACGTCGAAGGTTTTCTTCCACCTCCAGACGCAATGCGGCCTCTGCCTGGAGTTGTTCCAAACGTTTCCGGCTGGTTTCCATCCTGCGGCTCAGGTCTGTTGCCTGTTCCTCCAGGGATGCGGCGCGGTCACGCGCCGCCGCACAGGCTGCCTGGAGGTCCGCAACTTCATGTTCCAATTCGACGCGGCGTTGCTCCGCGTTCTGCAGCGACAGACCCTTCTCAGAAACAGCCGTCTCCAATGCCTCAACGCGCTCCCGCGCTGAGGAAAAAACTTGCAATTCTTGCGCAACCGTTTCGCGGAATGCCTGAAACGCATCCGCCATCTCGGATGCCGTATTCTCTTCCCCAGTAATGGCCTCCTCCAGTTGGGCGGCCAGTTCGTTGAGCCCAGCACGCAACCGCGCCACATGTTCCATAAGGATTTGGCGGGTGTGCGCCGCCATGCCGCGATCTTTTTCGAGCGCCGCCAGCAACCGCGCACATGATTCATGCTGCAAGGGATCATGCGTCATGGGACAATCCTTCAGGATTCACTGACTTTAGTTTAATCATTATGTCCATTTTTGTCAAGCGAAATTATTTCCAAGGCATTTGCGAAAGGGGCGTTCCGGACCTCAACCCTATTCAAGAATCCCGGATATTTCACGCTCTTGGATGAGGAAACAGACCATTTCGCAAATGCCTGCTTCCAGATGCCATTACGAAGCAAGGCAAGTTGCGTCGAACAGGAGCAGCGCCCGTTGCCAACAGATGGTTTTTTCAACGGTTTGCTGTCCGAAAAAGGCATTTCGCTGGCACCTGAGGGCAAAACGCCGATGCTTTCTTGGATCAGTCCTCTCCGCATCGCGCGAACTGCAGGTGTTTTTCGAGAAAGGCGAATGTATCCACGCCGTGGATGGCGTGAGGGCCGTCGAAATAGGCAATTTCCGCATGGTCGCCGATGCCAAGCGCGACGTATTGGCGGCGGGCGCGCGCGAATTCGTAGGCCACCCATTCATCCGGCGCGACGCCGTCGTGGTGACCGCGTTCGACCATGAATGGGCGCGGAAGTATCAACCAACTCAATTCGGCGTAATTGAAGGTGTTGCCGAGGTTGAACTCCGGCATTTCGTATTCGCCGGTAAAAAGATAACTGTAAGGACTGCTGTTGGAGACGTTCTTCCATATCCACTCGTTGAAGTCGGCGGAGCAAATGGAGAGGCAATAACCGTCGAGCAACGCGGGCACGCGCATGGCGGTCTTGCCGCCGTAACTCAGCCCGTAGAACGCGATGCGTTCGGCATCCACGAAGGGCAGCGCGGCAAGCCAGCGAAGGGTCTGCTGGTGCTGGCGCACGATGACGGCGAACAGGGATTTTTTCAATGGATTCGCCTTGCGCTGAAGAACGCGGAAGGCGTCACCGCCGATGTAGGGGTTTTGGGGCGCATAGACGATGTAGCCGCGTTCGGCCAAACGGCATCCATACTGGATATACGTTTTGTCGTTGACACGGGGATCGGCAATCAGATTCGGACGACCTTCCAATCCATGCTGACACACAACCACGGGACGGCGTTCGCCGGGGCGAATGTCTTTCGGGACCAGCAATATGCCGCAGGCGAACACGTCGGGATAGACATCCAGCATGATTTCATGGGCGCTGTAGGCGGGCGTGTCAGTCATCAGGCGGCTGCGCGGCTGCATCGTTTCCATCGGTTCCGGAAAGCGCCCGATCACCTCGTCCCACAGGTATTCGCGCAGGGATGCGGTGGATTTCTTCCATCTTTCCAGCGAGGAAGCATCCGCATTTTCCCAGAATTCGGCGCGTTGTCGCGGCGATTCCCGCATCAGGCGTTGGGTGTGTTCCATGATTTGGTCGAACTGGCGTTTCAATCGCGCATCCAAGTCGGGCATGGGACGCAACAACGCGGGTGGTGTTCCGGAATCATCGGGCAGGCCGGGCGCGCCCAGCGCTGCCAGAAAGCGGCGCAGGGAGGCGGACTGCCCCGGCAGTCCGTCTGGGGAGGACTCAAGCCAAATCTGGGCGGGTGGATCCAGCCCCTGCAAAAAGTCGCGCGCGCGCTGCAACTCCGCCGCGACGGTGTCGGGATGAGGCGTGCGGATACGTCCGGGGGCGGCGCCGGAGCGGCGGGGCGTCTGCCGCGGTCCGTCAATCGCAGGTGCGTCGGCGGTCTCCACGATAAGCGCACGCGGGGCGATCAGCGTGGCGATTTCGGCATCGCCAAAGATTTCCAGCAGTCCCCAGACGTTGCGGTAGATGGGTTCTTCCCAGAGAGCGTCGCGCGGACCGAAATAACCGGAGACGACGGCGGCGGCAATACGCGGGTCCATGGCGGCAGCGTAAAACGCAAGCAGACCGCCTTCACCGTGGCCGATCACGCCGATGGGCGCGTCAGATTGCGCTTGCAGCCAGTCCACTGCGGCCAGAATCTTCTGCACTTCATAGCCGATGATATGGCGGCCCATCTCGAATGCGGCGCGATAGATGAACTCACGATGCGGTTGGTTGGTCATGCGGATGGCCGGATGTCCGGACCAGGTGTCGCGGCGGTCTATCAGCGTGGGAAGGACGACGCGACATCCGCTTTCCGCGAGCCGTCGGGCGAATTGCGCGGCAGGCGGCACGCTTTCTACAAGGCCAATCAGCGCCTCAGGCGGCACATCGCAATCGGCCAGGGCGATGACGGCGGCGCGCTGTGGTTGCTTCGGCTCCAGCAGCAAGCCTTCCGCTTCGACGCCCGACAGCACCGCCCAGCGCACCGCATGGACTACATAGTCCGACGCTTCGGCCAAGGCGGCCGGCATCCCGACCGGCGCCGTTATTTCCATCATCGGCGGTATGCGGGCGTCCACGACGCCGAGAATCGCTTTCAGGCGTTCGCGATTGTCTGCGATGGACACCTCATACGCCTCATATGAGGAACAATCACGCTGCCAGTATGCAGCGCGACGCGCCGGCGCGTCGGCCCACTCGCGCATGAGAAATCGGTCAATCCCCGCCACCATCTCCATCGCCGGGTCGCCGGAAAAATCCAGCGGCGCGGCGCCCAGTTCAAGGGCGGGTGATTCCGATACGGCCAGAGGCAGCGACGAGAAAACAAGTAATATGGCGATCATGGCCAATCTCCCAATAAGTTCTGAAGTGCAGGCCTCAGCCTGCCAAAGTTCTGGAGCACGGGCTTCAGCCTGTCACGATATCATCCTCATCCTGCAAATCGGCGTCATCCCATCCCTTTCCATAATCCAATACGGGATATTCCTCCCATATGCGCCGCGCTGCATCCCTTCCCATCGTCTCAAGATACGGATTGGCGCGGGTACTCGAACCGTGGCAAGCAAGATATTATTGCATGCAGTCACGCGTTCTGGCGTATGGCCGATATAGGGCCTGTGCTCATGGCAGGCGGCGGAAATGTGATAGAAACCAGTGTCTCCAGCGTAGTGAGGGGATCTATGCCAGGGGTGCCTGCGTTCTTTACGCGCAGCAAGAAGTTTCCCGCGCTCGGATTCGGAGAGTTTCTCCAGCGGTACATGGATAAATTATCCCTTGTGACAAATTGAAGCCTGTACTTCAGAACTTTGTACTCCGGAACTCAGGTAATGGCTTTCTGGATGCGGGCGGTGAGGGTCTGGAGCGCTTGTATGCGGGCGTGCAGTTTGTCGTTCCCCTCGATGATGGTCCACGGGGCGTGGGCGGTGGAGGTACGGTCGATCATGTCTGAAACGGCTTCCCAGTACTGGTCCCACTTGGCGCGGTTGCGCCAGTCTTCCTCGGTGATTTTCCACTGCTTGGCAGGATCGTTTTGGCGCGCCTCGAAACGGCGCAGTTGTTCCTCTTTGGAAACATGCAGCCAGAATTTTGTGACAACGCAGCCGTATTCGACGAGTTGCTGCTCGAATTCGTTGATCTCGCTGTAAGCCCGCATCCAATCACTCAGTTTTGCGAAGCCCTCCACCCGCTCGACCAGCACACGGCCGTACCAACTGCGGTCGAAAAGAGTGAAATGACCCGCTTTGGGCAAGGCGCGCCAGAATCGCCAGAGATAGTGATGGGTTTTCTCATCGCCCGTGGGCGCGGCGATAGGGATGACTTCGTAACCGCGCGGGTCGAGTTCGCGGATAAGGCGGCGGATATTACCCCCTTTTCCTGCGGCATCCCAGCCTTCATACACGATCACGGCGGGAATGCGTCGGATATAACAAAGGTGCTGTAAACGCCGCAACTCGTCCTGCAATTTGGGCAGGGTTTTGTCATACTCGTCTCGTGTCAAGGAATGACTGAGATCAACCGTTTCCAGCGGTTCAAGGGTCCGCGCCGCAAGATCAGGCTCCGTATCCCGGCCTGCGCGTTTCCTGGCAAGGGCGCTTTCAAACGCCTCCGCGAGTGTTTCGGCGATTTGGACGGTCGCCCATCGCTCATCGGTGGCAGCAACGATGGTCCACGGGGTCTTGGTGCGCGAGGTTTCCCGAAACATATCCTCGGCAGCGCCGTAATATACTTCATATTGCTTGTGACGGCGGCGTTCCGTTTTGCCCACCTTCCACGCGAATGCCGGGTCGCCGCGCAGTTTCCGGAACCGCTTCGCTTGTTCCTTTTTGCTGATGTGCAGAAAGAACTTGACAATCACGGCGCCATCATCGGCCAGGGTGCGCTCAAAGCATCGAATGCGTTCATATGCGTATTCCAGCGCCAAGCCGCTCAGCCCCTCCTCGATCCGTTCTTCAAGAATCTGCCGGTGCCAACTGTGGTTGTAGATGGCGATAAATCCCTGTTGCGGCAGGCGGTTCCAATAGCGCCACATCGGCGGGCGCATGCGGTCTTCTTCGGTGGGCGGGGTGATGTTGTGCACCTTGTAGCCTCGGGGATCAAAGGGCTTGATAATCCTGCTCAGCACCGATCCCTTCCCAGCGGCGTCCCATCCCTCGAACACGACCAGAACGGGAACACCTGCATCGCGAAGTTCTCGTTGCAGTCGGGCAAGCCGCTGATCGAGTTCCTCCATGCGTTCCCGATAGGGTTCTCTTGACAAACGGGCATCAAGATCCACTTGCTCCAGCATATCACTCACCCTCCACTGCTTCGTTCGCCGTTTGAGTCTAGCCCGAAGGCTGGCGTGACGCAAACAATTTGTGCCGCTGCAACAACGGCTGCTACGATACCAGCGACTCGTTGGCAACGGAGGGAACCGCCATGAAGGCCGGTATTGTAGGCTATGCACGTTCCGGCAAGACGACCGTCTTCAATGCGCTGACAGGCGCACAGGCCGCGGTGGGAACCTATGGCAGCAGGGAGGCCAACGTCGCCGTGATCAAAGTGCCCGATCAGCGCGTGGTGCGGCTGGCGGCAATTCACCACCCCAAGAAAATCACCCATGCTGAATTCGAGTTTGTGGACATCGGGCCCAACGAGGAGGCCGGCGAACAGAAGGCGCTGGACGGCGCGGCGCTGACCGCGCTGAAAAACACCCATGCGCTCGTTCATGTGGTGCGGGCATTCGACAACGAGTCTGTGATGCATCCGTTGGGAAACGTGGATCCTGTGCGCGATGCGAGTGCTATGGAAGATGAACTCAAGTTGTGCGATCTTATCATTATCGAGCGCAGAATAGAGCGGCTGGAGAAAGAGCACCGAAAGGACACCGAGTACGGGTTGCTGTGTCACTGCCGCGAGCACATCGAATCCGGACAGGCCCTCCGAACCCTCCCGCTATCCCATCAGGAAGAACCCCTTCTTGCCGGGTATTCGTTCCTTTCGCAAAAGCCGCTCATGCTTCTGGGGAATTACGGTGAAGAATCCATTGGCAAGGATGATCCTTCAGGATTGACGGCGTTTGCGCATGAAAACAATCTCCCCTTGATTGATCTTTGCGGCGCGATGGAGATGGAAATAGCGCGACTGCCGGAACAGGAACGATCGGACTTTCGGGAACAACTGGGACTGGGGGAAGAGTCCCGTCTGCGTTTTATCCAGGCGGCATATGACATGCTCGGCGTGATAAGTTTTCTTACAGCCGGGCCACAGGAAGTGCGGGCATGGACCATTCGCAAAAACACCCGCGCCGTGGACGCCGCCGGCGTCATCCACACCGACATTCAGCGGGGATTCATCCGTGCGGAAGTGGTGCACTTCACGGATCTGATGGAGGCTGGGTCGCCGGCAAGAGCGAAGGAACTGGGCAAGATGCGGCTGGAAGGGAAGGAATACATCGTGCAGGATGGCGATGTCATCCTGTTTCGTTTCAACGTATAGCAGTTGAGGATGGAAGGAGAAAGCCATCATGACACGAAGATCGTTCTTGATGTTGGGCTCTGCGGCGGTATGCAGCATGTCATTGCATGTGTTGCCCGGCGGGTTGCGACGCGCCTTGGCGGCGGAAGCCGATAATGAGCCATTCCGGATATCGTTGGCGCAGTGGTCGCTGAACCGGACGCTGCGGGCCGGAAAGATGACCAACCTCGATTTTCCCCGTGTGGCGAAACGTGACTACGACATTGACTGCATCGAGTTTGTGGATCAGTTCTTCGCGGATAAGGCGAAGGACATGGCGTATCTGGGCGAATTGAAACAGCGCGCGGCGGATGAAGGCGTGCGCATGTGGCTGATTATGCTCGACACCAACGGCCCACTGGGGTCGCCCAATGAACGCCAGCGCGAGCGCGCTGTGGAAAAGACCCTGGAATGGATAGACGCGGCGGCCTGTCTAGGCTGCGGTTGCATCCGCGTGAACGCGCGGGGCGCGGACGACCCCGAAGAGTTGCGGCGGTGGATGGCGGACAGTTGTGCGAAACTGGCCGACTACGCGGCGGAACGCAACATCTGCGTCACGATTGAAAATCACGGAGGGCCCTCGTCTGACCCGGAGTGGCTTGCCTCCGTGATGGAAGCGGTGAACAAGCCCAACTTCGGCACACTGCCGGACTTCGGCAATTTCCCGCCGGAAGTCAACCGCTATGATGCTGTGGAAATGATGATGCCATGGGCCAAGGCGGTGAGCGCGAAGTCCATGGAATTTACACCGGATGGTCTGGTCGCCGAAACGGACTTCCACCGCATGATGCGTATTGTGCGCGACGGCGGCTACACGGGCTATGTGGGAATCGAGTCATGTCCGGACGACGAGGAAAAGGAAGCCGAAGCCATCCGCATTACCCGCGATCTGCTCCTGCGAATCCGCGGAGAACAAAAGCGCTGCATGCCGGTTTTTAACGGCCGCGACCTCAGCGGATGGGTGGCGGTTGCCGGCGGCGAATGGCTGGTGGAAGACGGCGTATTGATTGGGCGCAACGGGCAGGGGTGGTCGGAAGACCCCGAAACGACAGGGTCCTGGCTGCGTACCGAAAAGGAATACGCGGATTTTCGCCTCGAATTGCAGTACGCAATCAGCGAACGCGGGAACAGCGGTATCTTTTTCCGGTCCGCGGCGGAGAAGAACCCGGCATTCACCGGCTACGAAATGCAAATCTACGATGCCCCCGGCACACCCCCCACCAAGCAGGGGCCGGCCGCGATCTATGCTCTGGTCGCTCCGGAAAAGAATCTCGTGCGTCCTGCCGGACAATGGAATACGGTAACCATTATCGCCAGGGGGCCGGAGATTATCTTCGAGATGAACGGCGGACAGGTGCTACGCACCAGGCAAACCCGATCCATGAAAGGCCATATCGGCCTGCAAAACCACGACGATCGGTCCGTGGTCCGTTTCCGCAATATCCGGATTGAAGAGATGTAACCGTCACAGGCCGTATTCCTTCGGAATGAATTTTCCGGGATACATCGCGGCATAGTGGTCCGTTATGTCATCGCCAAGCGCCGCAAAGTGTTCCAGGTCCGCCTTGAATCTATCCAGAAACGGTGCTTCGCGCGCCGCAATGGTCAATGCGCCGGATTGGGCCGCCTCTTCGATGATCGCAATGGCCTCTCGGGCGGCGTTCGCCGCGCGTTCCGCATAGTCGGTCGAGGAAATGATGGCGCGGGCGATGCGGATGGCGGATTCCGGGGTCAGCATGAGCGCCTCGGCGCTGTTGCGCGCATCGGAACCGGCAAGAAGCCGCTGCAATACTTGCGCATGCCCTGCGCGCAGGGCTTCGTTCATCAGTTTACAGTCATACCACAGTTCTTCCAGGCTGACCGCTGGCGTGAATCCGCCGAACAACTGCGTATAGGGCGTGGATTCATTGCTCCACAAATCGCAGCAGCACATGGCCACATTGCCGATGTGGCTGGAATGGGCGCAGGCCGCCGATTTGCCTTCCATGGCGATCGGAATGCCGGCGATTGCCTTGATCATCGGGCCTTCGTAGGCGCAGTCCTTGTCCGGACCCCGCGCACCGCATTCCACGGCGACCAGCGAACGCGCCGCGCCCACGGCGCGCACCACCGCCGCCAGCACTTTCGGCACCATGCGCTGCCGCGCCAGTTGCATGGCGGTATTGGCGAAGCCGCAGGCCGCGTCACCGCCCGCCACCTTGCGGTGTTTCTCCGCAATCGCGACGATGCGGCTCCACAAGAATTCCATGTCGTTGGAACCCAGTTGCCCAAGTGCGAAGGTCACTCCGCCGATATCACACATCAGCAGGGCCTCGTCCGACACCTCCTTGCCGCCTGTGCTCTCAATTGACAGGATGTCCGCATGCGGTGCGCACCGTTCAAAGGACTCCAGCACCAGCGCCGTCTCTTCGCCACTCCGGTTGCGCGGGGGACGGGTGCGATCGCGGATGTCTGCAACAGTCGCGCGCAACGCCGTGTGAACGCCCTGCTCCTTGTATTCCTCGATAATTTCCCGCGTATCCCGGATGATCGCCTCACCCCATTCCGGGTTCAGGGTCATCTCGAATACCAGTTCAATCTCGATAACGCACCGGGGGATTTCCAGTTCAATCGCCCGCAGCAATGCGCTTGCCGCCATCTGACGATAAGTATTCCGGACCTTGTCCAGCGTTGCTTCGCTCACCTCTGAGCCATGCGGCAATGTGTAGTTCAATTCAGGAAGGGTTTCACCCCCGCCCGCCACTATCTCAGGGGTGATTTGCACAGGATGGGGCGCGCTGCCGAAAATCAGGTCATCTGGATTCTCAATTGTCAGCCCGGTAAATCGCTTGGCCATTATTTCTTCCTGTTCGTATTCGGTTTGGGGCGTAAAGGTGCTTTCCTCTTATCTCTCGGGTGATCCGGGGGGAATTGCGATGCAGCCGCAATAGAGGCGTCGAATTCCATGGCTTTTTCGCCCGCGGATGCGTAGCGATCAACAATGTCCTGAAGGGTTGTATTCGCCAACCGGGGGATAACCGTGCGCCGCACATCGCGCCACAGGTCATGCAAGGGACAGGTTTTTTCATAGCCGCAACGCGGATGACAGTCCGTACACGATTCGCACAAAAACTTTTTCCTGTCGGCTGCATGCAGCACCTTTTCACAGCCCACCCCCAGCGGACACCGTCCAAACTGTTCAAAGCCGTCCATGGCGGTGATGATGTTCCAAAGCGACACCTTCGCCGGCGCGGCACACAAACGGTAACCGCCCCCCGGACCGCGCACAGCTTCCAGAATCCCTGCGTGTACCAGTTGCTGAAAACCTTTGCGAGCAAACGCTTCGGGAATATCCGCGCGCGCGCAGATTTCCGGCGCTGCAATACGCCGGTCCAGGCCCTGCTCAATGGCAATCATCAGTGCGCGAATGGCATATTCCGCGCCTTTGGAAAACAGTCGCATGGGTTGCCTTCGATCGTTATAATATGGATAATTCCATCCGAATATCCGGCAATGGTATGCCATATTTCCGGTGATAGTTTCAAATATCGTGCGATATGCTGAATTTTGTGCGTTGACATGAGGAAATTCAGGTGATACGATGAATTCATAGCCAATGAGTGCGAGTGCTTGAATCCCGTCTGATTTTCATCGTCCTGTTTTCAAAGGCGGAAATGCGCGGATCGGTTTCTGCAATTACAGAATCAATCAAAGGAGGATCATGTTCCCCAGAAAAGGTTTTACGCTTATTGAATTGCTGGTGGTGATCGCCATTATCGGCATTCTTGCCTCCATATTGCTGCCTGCGTTGTCCCGGGCGCGGGAAGCCGCGCGACGCGCGTCCTGTGCGAACAATCTCCGCCAGATCGGCCTTTCGTTCAAAATGTATGCGGGCGAGTCGCGCGGCGGTTTGTATCCGCCGCGTATGATCCGTGATGTGCACGGGCGGCTTTCAGACACGATGATCTTCAACGGGCCGTCCATATATCCGGAATACCTGACCGACCTGACGGTGGTCTGGTGTCCGTCACACACCGGGACGGGTCCGCTGGAACGTTACGACACCGGCACGCGCAGGGGCAGCCTGTCCACGGGGAACAACAACGGCGTGATAGAACCTGAAGAACTGATCAAGTCGCCATTCAACTATACAGGCTGGGTTTTCCTTGAGACGGTGAACTTCCTGGGGCCGAAAGACGACATGATCGGCAGCGGACCCGGGGGGCGATTTGAGCCGCCTGATTACGTTGGCACGCCTTTGGGCGAACTGGCCCATGCAAATGTGGCCACCGGGGCTGCGGTCTCCGACCGGGATTTTCAGGTCTCTCCTGAGTTCTACGGCACACAGGCAGGCGGAGGCAATATAATCTACCGGCTGCGCGAAGGCATCGAACGCTTTCTAATCACCGACATCAATAATCCCGCCGCCTCGGCAATGGCCCAGAGCATGGTCCCGGTGATGTGGGACCACCTCACCCCGCAAATCGCCGGGTCCACCCATGTCCCGGCGGGCATGAACGTGCTCTACCTCGACGGTCACGTCGCTTGGATCCACTATCCCGCCGACACCCCCTGGATGGCCACTATTCAAGGTCCCCGAATCATGGGCCGTTACGACCGCCCATTCGGCGGCGCATAGTCCCCCATACAATTCTCAATGAAACATCAATCTTTTCGTGCGGATCAGGAAACATCGTCCGAATTATCTCCGCAAAAGGACCAAAAAAGAGGGAATCCCGAGCCTGTCGGGGGACTGAATTTGAAGGTGCTTGGTGCATCGAAGAAATTGACCCGGGTACCCGCCTGAAAGTATACTTGCGCCATCGGTGCCGGAGTGGCGAAATTGGCAGACGCACCGGACTCAAAATCCGGCGGAGTTCACCCTCCGTGCGGGTTCGACTCCCGCCTCCGGCACCATTGACCCCACGCTGCTTTCCGGGAGACGATAGCAACGCTGCGGTGATCTCAGGGGATTCTGTTGGATTCGGCGCGCTGGGCGGGGAACTGCCGGCGGCTGACCAGAATATTCACCGCCGCCCCAAGAATGCGTCTCAGTCGCCTTCCTTTGGGGGTGTCGTCACATTTGCTTATCAACAGTTCATGTGAAGCGATTATCAGACGCTTTTCCTCTTCAGTGAGCATGGCGATTCGATTTTTCTGGATTTTCTCAATGGCGCCTCGGAGCATTTGCTGCTTTCGCGGTTCCTGCGGCAATGCCGCTGATGACTCTTCCGGCAAGACAGGGCCAGCCATCTGCCCGGAATCATGCGCGGCAGCAGCGGCGTTTTCTTCGGCGATTCGGGACTGAAGATCCGAAACTGCGTCCAGAGTAAGTCGGCCCATTTCGTCCGAGGGCATCTCGAGAATGCGTTTGGCCACAGCCAACGTGTCGCCGGGAACAAAGGGACGTTCCATAGGCTCTTCAAAAAGAAAAATTTCCGGCGCATAGACACCGGATACTGAAACGCCTTCCTCCAGAAGCCCTTTCAATCGGCGCTCAATGCGCAGGATGGAGGCCTCACAACTTGCCAGGCGTGCCTTGGTTTCGTCCAGGCAGAACTCCAGGTTTTCAATGACCTGATCCCACCGTACCCGCTCTTCAGGATGGCTGCTTTTTCTTGCGTCCGCTTTTTCCAGCAGCGCAGCAATCGTATCACGATTAGTACGATGTTGTTCGCCCATCTGTTTCAGGCGTTCCAGTTCCGCTCTTAACTCTCTTTCTTTGTGCTGCATGATCGCTTTCAATGATGTTGACACGGATTCTCCATGGAATTATATCATATCACCGCAATTGTCGGGACAGATCCGGTTTCTTGTCTCTGGGCAATACAGATCGCAAAACCGAGAGCATATGTTTTTCAACGATCACAGGTCGGGGCATAATGATACCTGGAAAAGCGAGCATGTCAGAAATGATCCATACCGATAATAGACAGAGTCCGGATAGATTGGGATGCGATGCGACGTCTGCTATCGCTGTTTCGGCTGCTTCAGAATTGGACCCATGGGCGCCTTATTACGACTTCATTCACCAGGGGCTTCCTGGAGAAGCGGAGTATTATGTGCTGGAAGGCGTGAGGTGCGGCGGCGATGTGTTGGAATTGGGTTGCGGCACCGGCCGTATTTGCATCCCCATGGCGATGACTGGCGTCCGCGTGATCGGCGTGGATATTTCGGCCGCGATGCTTCATGTCTGCCGCGAGAAACAACGGCGGGTGGGTCCCCTTCGCGGCTCTTTGTATCTTGTCCGTGCCGATATGCGCACTTTTGCTTTTTCCCATCGCTTCCGGCTGATTGTCATGCCTTACCGTACGTTCATGCATCTGCTGACGCCACCGGATCAAATCAGAACCCTGCGCTGTGTTCGTGGGCATTTGGCCGAAGATGGCATATTCCTGCTCAATATGTGGGCCGCCCATCCCTCCGCAATCGCCCGCGCCGCAACATCGGGGTCGGTTGATACGCTGCAGTTGGCGGGAGAATACATGGTGAAGGAAGAGAATATGACACTGGTTCACTATCACGCCGCGCGATACGATGAGTTCCGGCAACTCATTTTGGAGCGGCACTTGATACAGGAAGTGGATGCCAGAGGAAAAGTGCGCGCTGAGCGGGAACTCTCTCTCAGCCGGGCATGGTTAAGCCCGCGTGAAATGGAACATCTCGCTGGGCGATGCGGATTCACCGTGGAAGGCGTCTATGGGGATTTTGATGAAAGCCCTCTCGATGAACACAGCACGGAAATGATTTGGCGGCTAAGGCGAACTTGATCAGCAACATTCCCTTTTTAAAATCGGATATGGAAAGATGCAGGCGGAGCGTCGGTTTCATCCCACGATGTTTCCACATTTCGCACCGATGCGCCGCGAGGACCTTTCCTGCACCATGCCAGCATCTGCTCCAGAATCGCTTTCGGTCCGCAGAATTCCGCTTCCACACGTCCATCGGGAAGATTTCGAACCCATCCGCTCAATCCCAAGGCGTGGGCTTGTGCATGGGTGGCATAGCGAAAACCTACACCCTGCACCCATCCCTCAATAAAAACATGCACTCTGGGCGTCATGTCTAATCACGGACGTCCAACAGGCGTTGCCGAAATTCCGGCATGGCCATGGACATTGTGGCGGTGCATGCCCTGATGGCGACGTCATTGTCAACGTTTTCCAGCAATGGCTGAAGTACGGAGAGCAGGCGGCGATCGTTAATCTCTATTATCAGGTCGCATATCAGGTATTTGACCTCTTTGTTGTCCTCACGCAACAATTCCTGGAACACGGCCATGGCGGAAGGGTCGCCGCCTTGAAACAAGGAGGCGGCATTGCGCGCCCGGTACAGCAGGTTTTCCATGGTGGGATTCTCGCGTCGGGCCAGACGCGCGCGCAAAAACTGCGTGGCGTCCCAATCCTTGTCGCGCGCCAGAATCAGCGCCGCTTCGGGCGTCAACGTGGGCACATCGCGGAAGATGGCCGCCAACTCTTTGCGGCCGTCCTCGACGCCCATCTCATGCAGAACCACGGCGATCCGAAAACGTTCCTGCGGTGCGGCGGCGCTCATGCGCGCCAGCAATTGCTCAATGACGTCTTCCCCGCCAAGCCGTTTCAGGGCGAACATGGCCGCTTCGGATTTAATCATATTGCTGTCACCCACCAACTGAATGAGGCGGGGAATGGTGGCTCTATTATCAAGGCAGGCGAGCGCCCGGGCTGCCGGCGCACATAATTCCGCTGCGCGGTCCTGCAACATGCCGTTCAATAGGTCCGTTGCCTCGTGATAGCCCGACAGACCGGCAAGCATGGCCGCGCGCGCGCGCGCGATGCGATTGCCGCTTTCCAAGCCTGCCCGAAGGATGCTTTCTGAAATGGGATCACCCACCAGATACAAAGCGCGTGCAGCCTCCAATTGTGTTTTCACGTCGTTGGATTCCGCAAGCGTGCGCAGATAGTCAATTGCACCCGGATCGTCTTCCAAAGCCAGCAATATCGCTGCGCGGATTTTACGGTCCTGGTTGTCATTCGATGCGGCGTACACTTCGCGCGCCCGAGACTGCGCACGGTCCACAATTTTCTGATCTTCAGCGCGAAGCGCGGCCATCTTGGGCAAAACCAGCCTTCGCGGCTCCACTTTGCCGCCCTGTACGTGCACCTCCTGGATATCTTCAAAGAGATAAGAAAAGCGCTCATTGTTCTGGGTCAATACAACCAAATCTCTGGAATGCACTTCCAGGACCCGAAGATTGTTGTCCCTCGCCCCGCTGTCTTTCAACACCACGGTGACCAGCGTGGAGGTCCCTTCCAGGTCTTTCAATGTCTTGCCTTCCACGCCCGTCACAGGGACAGTCTGTCCCGCAACCGCTCCCGCCAATACTGCGGCAAACGCCCATGCAATGCACCACTGTTTCATGTCATTTTTCCTTACAGGCCTTGAAGCATCCTCAGTGAAGTTCCAGATTGTCCTCTTTTATTATACGATCAAGAAAGCGGCGCGCAATATCCACGGAAGGAACAAACGGGTTGATGGTCAATGCCTGGAGCGCATACTCGTAAGAACGATGCTTCACCGCTTCTACCGTGAGCCGATCGCTTTCCTTCGCCGCGATGAACATTCCCTTGAGAAAACTGGGCAGACTGCCCACTTTTCTGGGGCGTATGCCCCGTTTGCTCACCGTCGCGGGCACCTCGACGCTGCTTTCCTCCGGCAAATCGCGGATACTGCCCGCATTACGCAAACACAGCACCATCTCTCGGTTGTGCTCGCTCTCAAGCCCCTCGATCAGTGGGATGATTGTCTCTTCATACCATACTGCGTTGCGTTTCCGCACCAATTCCGGCATCTCGTTCAAATGATTATTGTTGTACATTTCCAGAATCTGACGCTCCGCCTCGTACAATTCCTCCGAGCGGAAATGCGAGCAGGATTGCTGTTTTTTGAGGACTTCCGAACGGTGAAAGTACATGCCCGTGGGCCGCGTGGGAATCATGCGAAAAAGTTCAATCAGATCATAGTCAAATTCGTCTTCCGGCTGCGTTTCCAACTGCTCCAGCAACTGACTCATCCGGCTACGATTATCTATTTTGACATCCTGAATCCATCCCATGTGATACAGACCGATATAATCCACCCGGATGTTGTCCGGTTCTTGTAGCAGCAAGGCGGCGATCTTCTTCTTATACACCGCCGGCAAATCACAGACGCCGACCACATTGAGTTTGGAATATCGCGTCAACCCCTCCAGTACCACGCCCATGGGATTGGTGAGGTTGATGAACACGGCGTGCGGGCTGATTTCTTCAATAATCTCGGCGTAATCAAAAACGACGGGCAGCGTACGCATAGCGTTTGCGAATCCGCCCGCCCCCAACGTCTCATCGCCGACCATGTCGAAAGTGATCGGGATCATCTCGTCACGCATGCGCGCCTGCATACCGCCGACCCGGATATGGTTCAGGATGTATTTTGCGTTCCTGATCGCCTCATGGATATCCGTGCAGGGGACGATCCTGACCGGGAATCCCGCCCGGTCCGCCAACCGTTGGCAAAACCGCGATACGAGATCGAGTTTGCGCCCCGGTTTGCTGCAGAGCACGAATTCCTTTACGTTCAAATTCCGTTTTACTGCAGAAAAGATGAATTCAGGGATGTAAACGCTGTTTCCGCCAATAATTGTTATGCGTTCGATCATGCCGGGTGCTACCTCCTTCTGGGCATTCATGACCGCGACGCATCGTCCTTGCGATTTCGCGAACCGGGCGCAACTATCGAAGGACAATGTCACATTTCCAGCCAGCCCTTTGAGGCTACTCATTATCCGCATGCAATGTCAACCGCCGGCACAAATAAGGAAAAGCGAATGTCCCGGGAAAAACATGGAATGAATTCATTAATACAGAGGAAAATATGCCGGTCTGCAGCGGCTATATGATGATCTCATCCGGATCAATGAGCGGCGCGCTATCGCGGCAAAGGGCGCAGGAATCCGGCGGCCAACTTTCCATGGCGATTGTGGCCAGCGCCTCGAATCGGACAGGAAATCGCGCTTCGCCGGCGCTGCGGTCTATCAATACGCCAATACCGACCACCTCCGCGCCACGTTCTTCCAGATGCGCGATGGATTTGGCGACGGAGCCGCCGGTGGTGATGATGTCTTCCACGACAAGCACTCGCATGCCCGGTTTCAGAGAAAATCCGCGTTTCAATGCCATGCCGCCCGCGCCGTCTTTTTCGGTGAATGCTGCGCGGCAACCGAGATGTCGGGCGGTTTCATAGGCGAGGATAATGCCGCCAGTGGCGGGGCCGATAACCAGGTCCACCGCGGCATCCTGAAACCGCGCCGCAAGCGCCGAACAGAGGCGCTCCGTGATGTCAGGAAACTGCAATACGCGCGCGGCCTGCAGGAATTGCCGCCCATGACGGCCGCTGGCATACACAAAATGGCCCTCCAGCAGCGCACCCGCATCGCGAAAGGATTGCAGCACTTCATCCGGCGTCATGCGTTCAACTCCTCCAGGATCAGGCGGATCGCCTCCGCCGGATGCGGATGCTTCAAGATGGGGCGCACCACCACAATGCCGTTTGCGCCGGCTTGCGCCGCTTCGCGCGGCGTCATCACCCGGGTCTGGTCATCGCGCCCGGCCCATGCCGGGCGGATGCCCGGCGTCACAATCAGCGCCTCCGGCCCCACCGCGGCGCGCACCATCGCGATTTCCTGGGCGGAGCACACCACCCCGTGCGCACCCGATGATACCGCGAGTCGCGCCAGACGCGGCACGGCCTCCGCCGCCGTTTCGTGCAGACCGAGTTCTTCGCGGATTGCCGTGTCGTCGAAACTGGTCAGAATCGTCACCGCCAGGATGCGCGTCGGAGTGGATTCCACGGCCGTACGCGCCGCTTCGATCATTTTGCGCCCCCCCGATGCATGCACCGTGAACAAGGCAACGCCCAAATCCGTTGCTGCGCGCGCCGCATGCGCCACGGTATTGGGAATGTCGTGGAACTTGAGGTCAAGGAAAACGTCTTTGCCCAGTCCGAGCACCTCTCGCACTATTTCCGGGCCGCATCTGGTGAATAACTGCGAACCAATTTTGAAGCAACGGCACGAACCACAGGCCGCCACTGCCGCGAGCGCCTCCGTCTTGCTGTCCAGGTCCAGGCCGACGATCAATTCAGTCGCCATTGCAAAGGTGCTCCAAATCGCCGGGGCATTCCGGCGTTGTCATACCGCCATCGCGCCTACGAGTTGGTTGATATCCGCCACGCCGTGCCGCCGGCAATAGTCGTCCAACCCTTGAACAATCTTCATGGGCGCAGTAGGTTCCCGGAATACGTAGGAACCAACCGCCACGGCCCGCGCACCGGCAAGAATAAACTGCATTGCGTCCGAAGCCGTGCAGATGCCTCCCATGCCAAGGATGGGGATTTTCAAATGCTTTGCCACGTCCCATACCATTTTCACCGCGACCGGACGAATCGCAGGACCGCTCAGACCGCCCACGATATTGCTGAGAATGGGTCGGCGGGTTTCCGGATTGATGCCCATTCCCAGCAAGGTGTTGATCAGTGACACGGCATCTGCCCCACCTTCTTGCGCAGCGACGGCAGATTCCACAATGTCCACCACATTCGGGCTTAATTTGACAAAAACAGGCAATCTTGTGGCGGTTTTTATCGCAACTGTGTATTGCCGCACAAGTTCGGGGTTCTGCGCGACCAGGGAGCATCCCCGCGCTGTTCGCGCATCATGCACGTTGGGACAGGACAAGTTGGCTTCGATGGCGTCTGCGCCGCCTTCGGCCTCGAGGCGTTGGGCGAGTTGTGCATATTCCTCCGGGGAATGGCCGTAAATATTGCCGATGATGGTGCAGCCTTTCTTTCGGAGGAAGGGGAGTTTATCCTTTAGATACGCTTCAATACCAACGTTTTGCAGGCCAATGGCGTTGAGCATGCCTGCCGGGGTTTCTACGAGGCGCGGGGGGGGATTCCCCGCACGCGGGCGCAGGCTGAGGCTCTTGACTGTGACGGCGCCCAATTGGCTGATATCGAAATATTGGTCATATTCCTCGCCATAGGCAAAAGTTCCTGAGGCGACGGTGACGGGGTTTTTCATTTCCAGGCCGCCGAGATTCACGCGCAGTGAAATGGACATATTCGCCGCCTCCTGTTCAGTACGCATCCCAGCGGATTATACGGGTGTCGAAGATGGGACCGTCTTTGCAGACCCGCACCATCCGTTCGTATTCCACCTCGACATTGGACTCCACCACGCATCCCAGGCAGACGCCGTCACCGCACGCCATCTCGGCTTCCAGAGAGGCATAGCATACCGCGCCGCGCGCGGCGCAGACCGCATGGACCGCTTTCAGCATCGGCATGGGGCCGCATGCATACACCACGCAGTCCGGCCCCGGATTCAAGCGCAGCAAGCCGTCAGAAGCGAGCCCCTTTTCTCCGGCGCTGCCGTCATCGGTAACGAAATGGACGCGACACCCCATCTGCCGGAAATCTTTTTCACAGAGCAAAAGGCGTTCCGTGCGCGCTGCGATGACGATCTCCGGCGTCTTGCCCAATGTCCGCACAATGGCGTCCCCCAAGGCCGGGAAAGGGGCAATGCCGATACCGCCGGCCACGAGGATGTGACGTTGATAAGTGGGGTTCAGGGGGAAGGGTTTCCCTAGCGGTCCCTGAATGTTGAGGACTTGTCCTGAAGACATCATGGCCATCAGCCGTGTCCCTTCTCCCTGAACCCGGTAGAGAATGGAAAATCCATCGTTGAAAATCCGCTCAAAAGACATGGGCCGCCGCAAGAACGGCGCATACCCCGGCCGCACCTCAATCATGCAGAATTGCCCAGCCGCCGACTCCGCCGCTATCTGCGGCGCGTGCAGGGTCAAACGATAGTGTTCGGGGGCAATTTCCTGGTTGGACATGATCCTGCAATCTGCGAGATGCGGCATGACTATCTCCGGTCATCGAGCGCCAACTGATTGCGCAACAGATTCAGGCTCACCCGGATGCGCTCCGCCAGCACCTCGCCGACGCCGTCCACCTTGACCAGTTCCTCTGTCGGCGCACGCAGGATATGCTGCAGATTGCCGAATTGCTGCACGAGATTCTGGATGATCTGCGGCGGAATCCGGTGGGTCGCCGTCAGCACCCGGTATCCGCGCGGTGAGAGATAATTATCTATGGACCGGATATTCGGCCCGTAACCCAGGGCATGGCTGATACTGCCGAGTTGAAGAAGTTCCTGCTGGGGTATCTGGGAGATTTTCTCGCGCACCGATTCGTAAGTGACGCCGGGCCTATCCCGATAGTAATCCTTGATTGTGAGAACCGCTTCACTGACAGGAAGCACCAGTTCCTTCAACTGCAATTCGATCAGACGGCCCTCGGTACCCAATTCCATCAGGTAGGGTTGAATTTCCTTGGAAATGCGGATCACCATTTCCGTGCGTTGGATGGCGCGGCACACGTCGAAGATCGTTACCACATCCTGAAATTCGCGGGTCGTGAGGTCCTGCATCGCCTGATTCAGCACACTCATGTATTTTTCAAGCGTCTGAATCGCCTGGACCGCCTTGTTGACCAGCGCCGCCACGGAATCCAGTACGTGCCTCTTGTCGTGGACGTACAGCGTCACACTGGCGCGCCGCTGCGATACGGCGATAACCATACATTTCGCCTGCGCAGCCAGGCGCTGGGCGGTGCGGTGGCGTGTGCCGGTCTCATCGGACGGAATCTTGGCCGCAGGTTTCAAAAACCGGTTGGCGTAATGAATACGCGTGCCGTTCGCATTGAGTATGATCGCCCCATCCATTTTGGACAACTCATAGAGCAACTGTGGCGTTACGGCCGCGTCCATCTTCACCCCGCCTTCCGACAGTTTTGCCAGACGGCCCGGTTCGCCAAAGCAGAGCAACGCGCCGGTGCCGCCCTGCAGAATCGCCGACAGTCCTTCGCGCAGCGGTGTGCCCGGGGCGACCATCAGCAGCGCTTCGTGAAACGCTTCATTCGTGGTTTGTTTCTTTTTCGGCACGCTATTTCTCCACTGCCATTTCAATTGCTTCCGTTAACCGCGACACCGATATCGCCTGCACCCCGTTGCCGTCAAGGTCCTGTCCGCAAGCCGCCGGCACAATACAACTCGTAAAGCCGAACTTGCCGGTTTCCGCAACACGCTGTCTCGCCATATCCACCGCCCGCACTTCGCCCGCCAGTCCTATTTCGCCAAAAACCGCCAACCGGGCGCTGACCGGGCGTTCCCGAAAACTCGACACAAGCGCCAAGGCCACCGCCATATCCGACGCAGGCTCATCCAGTCGAACGCCGCCGGCCACATTCACAAACACATCCCGATCCGCAACAGGCAGTCCAACGCGCTTTTCCAGCACCGCCAGCAACAACGATACCCGGTTCGGATTCACACCCGTCACTGTTCGCCGGGGCGACCCCGCGTGGGATTCGCCCACCAGCGCCTGCACCTCCACCAATAGGGGCCGTGTACCTTCCATGCACGGCATGACCACGGAGCCGCTCACACCTTCGGGCCGTTCGCTCAGGAACAGCGCGCTGGGATTGGGCACTTCGTGCAGACCGGTGTCGCGCATCTCAAACACACCGATTTCGTTGGTCGAGCCGAAACGGTTTTTCACCGCGCGGAGGATGCGCAACGCCTGTCGGCCTTCGCCTTCAAAGTATAGAACAGTGTCCACCAGATGTTCCAAAAGGCGCGGACCGGCAATCATGCCGTCCTTTGTGACATGTCCTATGAGGAAGATGGGCGTCTGCAATCCCTTCGCAAGACGCATGAATTCGTCGGCGCATTCGCGCACCTGACCGATGCTGCCCGGCACCGACGCCAACCGCGGCGTATAGACGGATTGGATGGAATCAATGACGGCCAGCGCATAGTCTCCATCGCGTATTTCTTTGGCGATGACGGCGGCCGACGTTTCCGTCAGCACGAAGAGGTCTTCGTGGACCGCGTTCAGGCGCTGTGCGCGCATGCGCGATTGATTGAAGGACTCCTCGCCCGACACATACAGTACGCGCCCCGCCGTCCGGGCGATATGATGGGAAATTTGCAGCATCAGGGTGGACTTGCCGATGCCGGGGTCCCCGCCGATAAGCGTCAGAGAACCCGGAACGATCCCCCCGCCCAACACGCGGTCGGTTTCCTGCATGCCGCTGCCCCGGCGAAGTGGCGGGGCGACGGATGCGTCCGTCAAGGGCAGGGGAGTGGTATTCGGCGCAACCGATTCGCGCGCATGCGGCCCCTGCTCTTCCACCACTTCCTCAACCAGCGCGTTCCATTCATCGCATGCCGGACATTTCCCCGCCCAACGCGGACTGCTTGCGCCGCACTGCTGGCACACATAAACGGTCTTCAACTTCGCCATACTCACGAATCCCGTCTTTCCGTCACCGCCAGGATGCCTACATATTCCAGGCCGATGTCCCACCGCCCCGCAAACGGCGCATACATCCCCGAGATCGCCCCGTCCAGATACAACGCATCGGCGCAATCCAGCCTGTCCCGAAAGAGCAATGCAAAATCATGAAAGTTCACGGGGAGAATGGAAATGGCGAAGACCACCTCGCCCTCGGCATTCACCCCCACGCCGTTGCGCACATAACGGCTGTCAGAGTCGGGGATGAATCGCGGATGTATTTGTCCCTGTTGCAGCAAGAGCGGACCGGACTGCACCGCGATGGTCGGCGAACAATCCGATGCGGCATACTTGCTCGTTTCCAGAATTACCCCTCTTGGATCTTCGAGGAAAAACACCCCATTGGGCTTCATAAAAAAATTGCCGCCCCCCGCGCCCGTGTTCAATGGACGCAGTGTCTCGCCCTGCGCCACGTGAAGCCCCAGCGGCGTGCGATCTCTGGCGTAAATCCCGGCATTCGTGGCAAAAACCAGTGTTTCCCCCTGTTCCGCACACCATTGCGCCAGATTCCGGAAATTCACAAACGGCTCGCCATTGGGGCGCTTCCAGAACAATTGCAGCGACACCTGACGCGGGTCCACCCACACCACATCATAGTACGCATCCTGATATCGCAGGCGTTCATGGCGCAAACCCGCGGGCGCAGTTCTGTCCACCGAACCGGATGCGAAAACCTCCATAACGGAGAACATGCCGATCCCCGAAAGCCCTATCACAACGGCAATTGTCGTCTTTCGGGTCAACAACATGCTTCGTGTGCTCCTGCGGTGCATTCCGGCAAGAGCCTAACACAGGCTGTTCAGCGGCGGCAAAGCCATGCCAAAGGAAAACGTCGAGATTGCGGCATCGATCCTTTCTGCAAGAGAAGGGAAAACACAGGCTTTCCAACATGCTGATTGCCAATTCAGAAATCTGAAACGTTTACATGATAAATAGATAAGAAGCACTACCGATTTCATGAAAAATGCTGTATACTTGTAAACGGAAAAATGAGATTACCAAAAATCGTGGTGGGAGACCGAAAGGGTGATGTGATGCGTACCATGATCGCACTGGTAATAAGATGGGCGCTCGTATGTCAATTAACCCTTTGTCTGCCTGCGGCTGCTGCCATGGCCGCGGCCCCGGAACCTTGTGACGGCAACCTGCTCGTGGATGGGGGATTTGAATCCGAAGAGGCGTACCAACATTGGAGCGTAGGGGCTTCGGGCGATCCCCGTAACTATATTTGTACGGCGGAGCGCTGTGAGACGGACGGCGCCCGCACAGGCGACGGCTGGCTGCGCTTCTATGGACGTGTCACCGATGATGTGCTTGCCGTCGGACAACAAATTACAGGCCATGAGGATACGACGCTCATGCTGGAATTCTACGTGCACGTCACTTCTCCGGAGGCCACCGGATGGCTCATGATAGAAGTGGACGGCATGCTGCGCGACGGCCTGTCCTTCGGCGGCGTCTATACGGATGGGTATCATCACGTCTCCATGCGCCTCATTGAACTGCCCCTGGAACCTTTCGTATTGACCATCGCCAATCCCTCCCTTGGCGGCGGAGATGTCCATATTGACGACGTCTGCCTGAGTCCCTGCACCGACGAGCGCTACCGCATCCACCTCGAAAACGATCGCGACGGCGACCATCTGTCCGATGATGAGGAGGATGCGCTGGGGTGGAATGCGGACAATCCCGATGAGGACGACAACGGCGTTTGGGACGGCGTGCAACTGGCATTGGTTCTCGCCGGACAGATTGCCGCCATGAATCGTTACGAGGCTTATCCCGTTTACATCGGGGAAGAAATGGGGCTTATGCTGCCCCCCGACGTCGAAGAAATCCTTCCGAGGGAGCAGCCCTACACGCTGTACGTGGACTACATGTTGGACTGCCTGTGGTCCACCGATGCCTGTCATGCACCTGTGACGATCGGACATCTTCAGGTCGTGAATCCTCTCCTGCACGCTTCCTGGCGTGACGGCTTGGAGATACCCCTGGACGGCTGGCACTACCTTCAGCATGGATCATTTTCCTATGCGTCCGACGGATGTTCCGACCATCCCCGCCGCGGACGCATAGACCCTGTTGCGCTCAAGTACCTGGTTGAATTCAGCGGGGCCGAAGGCGAAGGGGAGGGGGCCGCCGAAGGCGAAGGCGAAGGGGAGGGAGAAGGCCAGCCGCCCTTTACGCATTCTGCGGATCAGGATGGCGACGGCATGATCAGACTGGGCGAACTGTTGCGCGTGATCCAGTTCTACAATTCCGGCGGGTATTCCTGCGCCCTGACGCCCGGCGCCACGGAAGATGGCTATGCGCCGGGAATTGACGGCCACAAGGTCTGCGCCCCCCATGCCAGCGATTACAATCCACAGGACTGGATAATCAATCTCTCCGAACTGCTCCGCGCGATTCAGTTCTACAATAGCGACGGTTACCGGCCCTGTGTGGATGGCGAAGATGGATACTGTCCAAGGGGGGCATAAGCCGTCAGTGCGCGATCGGCGCGCCGCGAAACATGAAATATGCCGCAGCGACCAGGCAAAGACCCGCCCATAAATAGTCCAGTTTAAGTTGTTCGCGCATGTAAACAACGGAAAACACCGCGAAAACAGAAATCGTCACTATCTCCTGAATGACCTTCAGTTGAGCCAGAGAAAAGACCTGGTGCCCGATCCGATTGGCGGGCACTTGCAGGCAATATTCAAAAAACGCAACACCCCAACTCACCAGGATGACCAGCGGCAGCGCCCTGCCTTTAAGATCGCGCAGATGTCCATACCACGCATAGGTCATGAAAATATTCGAACCAACCAGCAACGCCACCGTGCTCAACCTTACCATGCCGCCTCCTTGTCATCACGAGTCTGTTCCAAAAAATGCGACGGATTATGCCAGAAATTTACAACGGCGCGCCACTTGAAAAAATCCCCTGTCTCAAAGTGCGCCCATTCTATATGTTTTTGGGGCACTGCTGTCCAAAATATTCTTCGCGTTGAGAACAGCCTTCGATCGGATTGGCATTTCCCCTCACCCCATCCCTCTCCCAGAGGGAGAGGGAGCAACAGTATGCCGCAGGTGACATGGTGGACACCCTCTCCCGCTGGGAGCGGGGTGGGGGGGTGCGTTTCTCGATGTACTCGTCGCAGCAATATGCGGTGGACACCCTCTCCCGCTGGGAGCGGGGCGGGGTGAGGGGAAACAAAAAAGAACCCATTGCTACACGGGTCAATGATGCCTCAGGAATCCCACGGAGAGGTTTGTGTATGGGATAAGCCCGCCCACCATCTTGATTCAACAGGGTTTTCCAAGCGTTTTGGGCGTGGTCTTTCATCTTCTTGATAATCTGTTTTGGACAACACTGTTTTTGGGTGTGTTCCCGCAAAAATTCCGCTTGCGGTTTCCGGGGTGTTCTCTCATTCCCCCATCACCTTGATGATAAGTCGCTTGCGGCGTTGCCCGTCAAATTCCGCGTAGTAGATTTGCTGCCAGGGACCGAGGTCGAGTCGCCCGCCGGTGACCGGCACGATCACCTCGTGGTGAATGATGAGGCTTTTGAGATGGGCGTCACCGTTGGTTTCCCCGGTGCGGTGGTGGCGGTAATCATCGCGGTACGGCGCAATGTTTTCCAGCCATTCATCAATATCGGCGATCAGTCCCGACTCCGCATCATTCACATAGACCCCCGCCGTGATGTGCATCGCGCTGACCAACACCATGCCTTCCTGCACCCCGCTTTTTTCGACCACCGCCGCGACCTCATCGGTGATGTTGATGTATTCGCGGTGCTTCTTCGTGTTGAAATACAAGTATTCCGTGGCAAATTTCATCTGAATTCTCCTTATGTTCCGCATTGAACTACGAGCGGCTTTCCCGGCGTAATTCCGACGGGTTCCTGGAACAACAGCCGCACTTCATTCTCGCGGTGTTCCACGCGGAAACGTGGTTTTCCGGAAACGGAGCAGATCGTTGCAGAGGATGTGCGGGGTGATCCGAGAGTCAACCGGTTCAGCGCCAGAGCGCCCCAGCGCACGTCAACTGTCGCGGAGAATCCTCCGCCCGCTTCGCGCATGGCCAGCGTTCCCCACGCGGACGACGCGACGAAAAATCCGCGAAAATCCTCCGGACTGAGGTTGGGCGCGAAGCGCAACGAGCCGGATGCGGCATCAAACTCGTATCCGGCGGCGGCATGCAGGAGCGACCAGGCAGCCATCGCGCGGGCATAATGGCCGCCGCATTCTATCTCACTCCAGGGATTGCGCTGGTCGCCGGTATAGCGGTCGCGCGCGCCCTTGATGACCTGGAATGCCTCCCGCGTCATCCCTTCATAGATCATCATCGCGGCGACCTCATACTCGATGCCGGTCCAGATTTCGTCGCAATATAGGATGGGCCGTTGCGGACGCCCGCCATGCGGCCATGTGCAATTTAATAGCCCTTTTTCGTCGTCAAACGCGAAGCGGCGGGGTTGCTGCAAATGCCCGTGAAAATGCGTGCGCCAGGAGTATTTGTGGATGGCCCGCAGGGTGTGGCGAATCAGGTCTTGGGGAAACAGATGCCCCAACCCCAGAATATGCGCCCACCACTGTCCCAGCAATTGATCGGAATGGCAACCGGGGCCATAGCAGTTGTCCTGCTCATAAGTCTCCGGCGTGGCGTCCGGCGCATCATAGACATTGATAAAGTATTCACCGTTCCAGCAGACGCGCACATACCCCTCGCTTCCCGATTCATAGCGTTCGCGGCATCGCGCGGCGAATGCCGGCTCGTCCATGACCCGCGCCATTTCCTCAAACGCGCGCAGTGTCGCAAGATACAATGATCCGATGAAGGTATTGCTGCCGTAGAGATGCGTGTCGTAAGTGTTGGGCTGTTCGCCCTGGATGACTCCGTCGCCATTCACGTCATGATCGCGCAGAATGTGCTCCATGACCTTCTTCATGTTCGGCCAGAGTTTTTCCAGCCAGTCACGGTCGCCGCACATCCGCCACTCGCGATAGGTTTTCAGCAACGCGCCCAGTTCGCCGTCCAGCGCGTGATGATGCGGCCCGCCGATGGCGTCGCCGAGGCGCGGCAACGACAGCGGCAACACAGTGCGATGCGGGATGAAATGCTGCTCCGGGTGCATCTGGTGCAGCAGGTCCATTTCCCGCACCCGGCGTTCCAGCGCCGGATAGAGGAAGGGCATGACCATCGCATAGTTATAAACGTGCGTGCAGTTCATCGGACAGCAGGCGTCGGACCCCTCGAACCCGGCGACCGACCCGTCTTCCAGCCACACATAGATGGGACTGCGCACAATCGAGGCGTTCGCGCTGACGCAATCGAGAAACCAGTGGGGAAGCGTACTGTCGTAAAAGGTTTCCTGAAACAGGCGCGTATCCGCCTCCAGCCGATGTCGGTTATGGGAGACATATTCCGCGACTTCCAGAGCGGAACGGAACTTGTTGTTGTAGTGATTCCCCAAACAGTGGTCATATTGCAGTGGTCCGGGACCCCAGCCGTAATGCGCGGTGCGCACGCGGTTGGGAAAGTGCCAGGACAACACAAAGCGCACCTCTTGCGACGCGCCTGGCGCCAGTTGCAGTGGGGCGCAAACAGCGGCGTTGCGGGTCCGCCCCGACGCAGGCGGCACTGTCGGCGTCTCCGAAAGCCTGCCATCCTGGGAAAAATCAGCCCAAAGCGACTGGAAATCTTCCCATTCCGCGCAGGCATCGGCATCGTTGGCGAGAACGCTCAAGATCATGTCGCCGTACTGCGGGGCGTCCGTTCGCCAGCCGGTGCGCGGCGAATATGTCGCGCCCGCCGCAAGCGCCACCAATGCGCCGATGACCGCCGTGCGATTGCCGGTGTCGGTCCATTCTCTTGGATCGCCATTGATGAACACGACCCTGCCTTTCCCATGACGGCCGATGGCGATTAATGGTGTGCCGTCCGAGGCCGCCAGCAGCGTTTGGGCATCACGGCGCATCTTCACCTTCGCGAATGCGCGGTAGCGGCGAATGTGCAGTGATTCGGCAGCAATCCCGGGAATGGGGACGATGACGTTGGGCACAGTGTACTCTTCGACGATGCGTTCTTCCGCCCAGGTAAACGGCATGGCTTCCTGGAATCGTGTCGCTGCGCTTGAAGTCACGCCGGGAGGAATCGGGGCATTGCTGAAAACAATGTCTCCCACGAGGACATGTCCCCAGTCGCCCGTGTGTGTGTCAACGATTTCAATACATGCCTGTTTGTTGCGGAATTGGCGACAATCCCATGATACGTAGCGCAATTCTTCCGAGTTTTGCCCGGTCGCGGAATGCACGACAGCATCATCCACCACGAGATTTACGCACGTCTCACCGGGGTGATTGCCGCCGCCGACCATGATGTGGATGTAATCGTGCCGGATGCGAAACGGCCGGGAGAGGGCGCGGCCGGTCGCGGCATCGCCGCCGTGAAACGTGTTCACCAGATACTTGCCCCGAAATCCGCGCACAGGCTGCTGGTTGGGCAGGGTGCCCCGCGCAGGGGCCTCGCCGAACGCATCGCCCTCAACGATCCACCCATCATAAGTTCCGGATTCCCATGTCTCAAAAACAACATCCTCCCGATGCCGCTTCCTGGCGTCTTTCGTGAAATAGTCGAGCACATTGGCCTCCAGCCCGGAGATGACCAGCGCGGCGCCTTCCCGCACTTGCTCCAATGCATCGCCGCAATGCGCGCCCGGCGCGTTGCCAGGGAAGGCTCCCATCCAGAAAACCGAGGTGTCGGGATACTCCCCGCGCGGAAAATAGCGATCATGCCGCATTGTGATGTTATCGCAATCACGCATGCTCCACGCCACCGTGCCGTCATTCACCCACAGGTGGAAGGGTCTGTCCATGCGGTGCTTCTCACCGGGGCGCGTGCGCATGTGAACATGTACCGCCCCGGATTCCTTTTTCATTTCGTTGTAGTTTCCGCAATACTCCTCATATTCCGTCGAAGACAAAACAGAATATCCGTCCCAACCCACGAGATTTGGCGCTGTGGCCAACAGTGATACTTCCACCGTCGCATTGGACCGGTTCGTCAGCATGAAGCGAAAGACCGCGGCAGGCAATCCCGAATCCTCGGCATTCAGTGGGATCATGGGGGAGTACGCCTCCAGGCGCACCGATACCGGCAGGGGATCCTCTTCGTCTTCGTAGTCAATCCATGCAAACGGGTACTCACCGGAAAAGGTCAGAGAAGGACATCCGGGAATCCCCTCAAGGGGTTTATCCTGCAACAACCGCGCCACAGGCGCCTTCCCCGCCGTTTTCGCCCAAAACCCGAAACAGGCGCCCGGCACATTGGCCGTGCTGTTGAAATTGTTGACTATTTGCCAGCGTTCCAGCCGCCCGCCGCCTGTCAGAAAAACCTGGCCCGCGCCGATCCCGCCCAGCGGGAACGCAATCTCGCGCAGCGCCTCGCCGCGATAGACGCGCCGCTCGCCCTTGTCCCACAGCGACTGTGTCCACCTGTCCAGCGCTTCCGGGTTGTCTTCTGCGGCCTGACCGGGGATGACCTGCAAAGCCCCCAGCGCCCCCGCCGCCGCCGCGCCCTTGAGAAAACTGCGGCGATTGACCGTCGGCGTGTCCACCCCTCCGCATTTCCCCTTACAGCAACAGAAACCCCTTGTCTCCTTCATGGTGAATCCTCCCGCAATGATTTCCCATTCTTTGTGTTTCCGCAACGTCAACCCGACAGGCTGAAATCTGTACTCCAAACCTTATATTTGCCAATGCGGATTGTCGGTGCGCTCAGATTTGAAAAGCGCCTCGGTGCGCGCGATGATATCAGGGTGATCAGCGGCGAGGTTATGCGCTTCTCCGAGGTCTTTTTCCAAATCATAGAGTTCCACTTCCGCGTTTTTGCCGGGTCTCAGCGCTTTCCAGCGGCCCATGCGCACCGCCTGCTTGAAACCGCGCTCGTGGAATTCCCAATACAGATGCTCATGCACCGCCTGCGCCGTGTCGCGTCCCAGCAACGCAGGCACGATGGAGATGCCATCCAGTCCCGGCGGCGCCTCCACGCCGGCAAGTTCCGCGGCGGTGTGCAGAAAATCCCAGAACGCCCAGGGCAATGAGCAAACCGTGCCCGCTTGAATTTTCCCCGGCCATCGGACGATGGTCGGCACGCGGATGCCGCCTTCGTAGAGATCGCGCTTGATGCCCCGCAGCGGCCCGGAACTCTTGAAGAAATCGGGATCAACGCCGCCCTCGCGATGCGGTCCGTTGTCGCTGGAGAAAAAGACAATGGTATTCTCCTCCAGTTCCAATTCCTTAAGTTTGGCGAAAATCCGGCCGATATGGTTGTCCATGTGCGTGATCATCGCCGCCTTGTTCTTCTCCACCTGCGGCCACGATTCATCGGTGTATGGCGCATCAGAAGGGATTTCCATGCCGTCGCCGGATTCCCGGCCCAATTCATTGTTGGCGTGGGGGATGATGGTCGAGTAGAAAAGAAAAAACGGCCTGTCGCGATGCCGCTCGATAAACGATAGCGCTTCATTCGTGATCAGGTCCGGCGCATACTGCGCGCGATGAGAGGTGATGTTCGGCTTGACTTCCACATTGCCTTCCAGGCGCACCTGCTCCTCATTGCGCCACAGATACTCGGGATAATAGTTGTGCGCGTGGTGCTGATTCAGGTACCCGAAAAACTCGTCAAAACCCTTCCGGTTGGGGATGCCGGTCGTGTCCGGCTCGCCCAGTCCCCATTTTCCCGCCAGGCATGTCGCATAGCCGACCCGTTGCAGCACCTCCGCCACCGTCACATCCTCCGGAAGCAGCGGCACCAGTTTGTTGCCGCGCACCCGGCAATGGCCCGTATGCAGCCCGGTCATCAATGCACAGCGCGATGGCGCGCAGACCGTGCTCCCGGCGTAGGCATCGGTGAAACGCATGCCCTCCGCCGCCATCCGGTCCAGGTGCGGGGTCTTGATTCGCTCCTGCCCGTAGCACCCCAGATCGCCGTAACCCAGGTCATCGGCGAGCAGGAAAATGATGTTCGGCGGACGGGTGGCCGCCTCTCCAGCGACATCTTTCTCTTGTGCCTGCAAACGGGGGGCCGCCGCCGACATTCCGAACATCGCCCCGCCCACTGCTAACGCACCCAACATATCCCGTCTGCTAAATTCTTTCATGATAAGGGGCCTTTGCTGTTGGTTTTTCCTTATTTCTGTAGCATTTCGGCCGACTTGCGTAATCTTTGGAATCCATACAAATGATACTTTCTTTTCGTCATTGCGGGCGGTGCGGCGCACTACGCCGCTGAAGGCGGTGGGGGACTCGCAATCACGGAGTTACACATGGTGATTACTTCTGTCGGCTGAAGTCTCACATATTTCCATGTCCCATTGTGCGGTATCCTGTCCGGTGATTCAAATCTCCTTTTGGCCACCCGAATCTTTGCGTATTGTTCCCCAAAAGACGCATTTCCCGTCGTTTCCCTGGCATGTTCCCATGGTCCTGTTATCCTCTTGGCAACCGGAAACGTTTTCGTCGCATTGCCATTGATTGCCACAAATGATAATATGTTATCATTAAGAGCGATGTTCTGCCCCCCAGGCGCAACACGCCGCGGAAAGAAGAAAGGAGAGGTTGACATGCAGGTTTGCCGGATGGGTCTTCTGGCGTCGGTACTGTTTGTAGTCTGTTCGAACCTTGGGGACGCGGAAGCGAAGGGGCGGGTGATCATTCTTGGTTTTGATGGGGTGGACGCCGGGATTGCCGGGCAGATGATGGCGGCGGGGGAACTGCCGAACATGTCGAAACTGGCAGCGTCGGGCAGTTTTCAGCCTCTGGCATCGAGCAATCCGCCGCAATCACCGACTGCGTGGTCCAATTTCGCGACCTGCCGGACGCCGGTGAACCATGGCATTTTCGATTTTCTGCGGCGGACGCCGCAGAATTATCTTCCGGGAGTCGGTTTCGGCGCTGCCAAACGTCCTGACCTGCTTCCAGATGGTTCGCTGAAGGATCCGTTGGAATATGTAAGCCACCGCAAAGGGGAGTCTTTCTGGAAAGTGGCGGGCGACCAGGGATTCCGGGTGAAATCACTGATCGTGCCGTTTGCGTATCCCGTGGAAGACCTTGGCGAGCACAGTTGCCAGTTGTGCGGTCTGGATGTGCAGGACATTCGCGGTACGCAAAGCACCTACTTCGCTTTTTCCGAGGATTTTCAAACGCAGGAATCCATGGCCGGCGGGGTCAGGTTGCCGCTGAAGTTTGACGGTGACACCGCGACGGTGATGACGCCCGGCATTGCAATTCCCGGATCCGGAAACCAATACGCGGAAGTGCCCGTCAAATTCACTGTGGACCGTGCGGCCAGGCGCCTCACGATTGAAGTGCAGGGACAAAAGGTGGAACTCGGCGCCGGCGAATGGTCCCAATGGCTGGAATGGACCTTTGAACTTTCCCCGAAATACGCCGTGCGCGCGATCAGTCGCTTCCACGTAGTGGAAGCCGAAACCCCCATCCGCCTGTATATGACCTGCCTGCAATACCATCCGCGTGCGCCAATGATTCCGATCAGTCACCCCCATGAATATGCGGCGGAATTGGCGGACCGCTATGGGCTGTACAAAACCATCGGCTGGGCATACGACACGAAGGCGCTGCAGCAAGATGATATGACGGAGGACATGTTTCTGGAGGATGTGCGGCGCACCATGGCCTGGAATGAGCAACTGACGCTGGACGAGATGGACCGGGGCGGTTTTGACCTGTTGCTGGCGGGCTGGACTGCGCCCGACCGCGTATCGCATATGTTCTGGGCATACCGCGACCCCAAACACCCATTGTACACGCCGGAAATGGCGGCGAAATACGGGCGCGCTGTCGAGGACACGTACCTCAAAATGGACGATATCGTGGGCAAGGTGATGACGCGAATGAAAGACAACGACCTGCTCATGGTCATGTCCGACCATGGTTTCCACAGTTTCCGCTATGGATTCAGCGTGAATACATGGTTGGTTCGTAACGGCTATCTTGCGATCAAAGGCCAGAGCGACCCCCAGTCTGCCTTTACCGACAAGCGGTTCCTGCAGGATTTCGACTGGTCGCGGACCAGGGCCTACGGACTGGGGCTTGGGATGATTTTCCTGAACATGAAAGGACGCGAAGGACAGGGCATTGTCACTGCTGAAGAAGCCCCGGCGCTGCTGGCGGAACTCAGGGAGAAACTGATGGCCGTCAGGAACCCGAAGACCGGTGACAAGGTCTTAAATGCTGTGTATACCACTGTAAACGCGAAGGGACTCTCAGCCATTGACAACCCGGATATCCAATTGGGCTATGCGGAAGGCTATCAGACCGCGAAAGCATCCGCTTCGGGGGCGGCCCCGAAAGAGATTTTCGAGCCGAATCTCGACAAGTGGAGCGGCGAACATGCCAGTTCCGACGTGGCTATCACCCCCGGCATCCTGTTTTCAAATCAGAAACTTGCGCAGGACGCCTCACTCATTGACCTGGGTGTGACGGCGTTGACATATCTCGGCGCGCGCGTGCCGGAGGAATTTGAAGGCAAGTCGCTGCTGTGAGAAACAGATGAACCTTCAATATGTCGTGACTGTTTCCGAACGGAGTCCAAGAAGATAGGCCATGTAGAACGCAAATTCCATGCTCTGCGCCAGGGATGGCAGGAAACTCATGGCGACACGCCGGCTGTTCTCTGTCGCTACTTCCACACGACGCACCAGCGCACGGCCCGAGAGATATGCAGGCAATCCCAAATCCACCGGACAGGCATCCGTGGGAATACGGATATCCACTTCCTCCCCTGGTTGCAGTTCATGTCGCGTGGTCATACATGCCCCCAGCAGCGAGATATCATGCACGATAGCCGGCCCAACCACGTTCCCTCTGTTCACCGGATTCTTCGACTGAAGCGACACCTTCATGGCAACCGTCACCCGCTCCGCGCGCCGCTTCTCGACACGCTGGTGGTGCTTCTTCCTTGAAAAGGAAACATTTTCTCCCCGTTGCATCCTTTCGCCCTCTTTTTTATCAGCGGAAAAACCCCTAAGCGGGTCCGTACCTGCTCAAAAAACCACCATAGATTACCACAATGATTCATGAATGTCCAGCAAATTTTTTCTATGTTCACTTTTGGCGCATTTACCAGATTGTCGGCATCGTTTATCGGCTGTCCCACTCCCCGTACATGGTTTGGAGGAAACACTTATCCTTTTGCAATAGAATGCTTTACAAAACTGGTGTAACTGTCCACGATTTTCGTTTTCACGCCGGCGCATGCCGCGCGGATACTTTTCAATTCTTCTCTTGTGTTGATAGCGCCGAATTCGAGATTGAAGGTGCGTTTTTCGCCGGGCGCCAGCCGATGCAGCAAACCGCGACTTTCGTCCGCCTGGCGGCCTTCCACGCCGCAATTGCACGGTTCGAGTCCAACCACGTAGTCCTGTTCGCCCATCATTTTCCACTGGACAAATCGCGGCAGTTCCCGCTTATTGTAGCGCACATAGACGCCAAAGCCGTCGCCGCTGTTGAAACGGTTGTTGACAATCGCCGTCGTCACCGAACCATCTCGTTCCGGTTGCATATCGTGGTAGTACACTTTTTCGGCATAGCCGCGGGTGGGCGGATCAATGCGGTTCCAGCACTTAACGCCGTTGCGCGCCTCATCATCGCGGGGCGCAACGAAACGACTGGGTGCGAGGATGACCGACCCTTCGTCGAGGGCGGGCCATCCTATATTGCAGTGATAGAGCAGCATCAGTGGCGCTTCCCGAAATCCCTCATTGGCGATTACGTCCTGAATCCAGAAGCGCTTTTCCCCCATTTTCGTATAAACGGTGCGGGTAAGGGTGAGATTTTCCCCAAACAACACCGTTTCCCGCATCACTCCGGAGACACTCAAGATATAGTCCCCATCGCGCCATTCCTGCGTGACCTTGAGATTCTTTGCGGGCGTGTTGCCGATGCGTCCGTGCAATCCCTGGCCATTGAAGACGCTTTCAGGGTCCGGCGCGCCGACGTTACCAAGACCGCAGGTGCTAAGCAGACCGCCAAAGTAACTTCGCAGCCAACGAATTCCCGCCGCCTCATAATACGCCGGTGCGACATCGCCCACGGTGGAGCGCCAGCCCATCGCCTTGCCCTGATAACGCGCGGATGGGATATCCATACAACGGTCCAGCAGCACGGTGAATTCAAGGCCCGACCCCGTGTGGAACAGCGCAGCCCGCGCAGGGCGTTCATTCCCCTCATCCAGCAGCACAATACGCACCCCCGCAACCTGGTCCATGTTGCCAATGCGTCGGCGCAAAGTATCCGGTGTCATCTCGATGCCATGTATCTCCATTTTCCGTATCCTCCCGTCTTGGAATATTGCCGAAGCAGACGGCGTTTCCGCCCAACCGCATCTTCTTCCACACCAACAAGATACGGAACGGCTTGTAACAATGCAACGCGCGCCTTGAGGATTTTTTTCTTGATTTTTCGGTAAGACCTGTGGATAAGATAAGCACCCGTAAGGGCTTGTATGTCGGCCTGATGCTGCGTATAATTGCAAATCATTGCGAGGGCGCATAACCTGTTTCGGGTTCAGGCGCCCGGATACGTGTGTGCAGGAAGGAGGGTGCGTTCCCGTGACGATGACGAAGCGCGAACTCGTAATCAAAGTGGCGAACAGACTGGGGATGACGCAGAACGATGTGGCGCGAATCATTGAGGGCGCCTTTGAAACAATCGCGGAATCCCTGGCGGAAGGGCATCGCTGGGAATTGCGTGATTTCGGGGTTTTTGAGGTGAAGACGCGCGCGTCGCGCATCGGACGCAATCCGCGCACAGGCGATCAGGTGCCCGTACCCAGGCGGCGCGTGGTGACATTCCGCCCGGGCAAAAAGATGAAGGAAGATGTGAGCAAAGGAAATTCCTTGGAAAGTGGGGACGCACAGCCTTCCGCCGCCATGGCGCCGGAATCCTGCGAACCTCTACAAGAAGGCTGACGGGGCCCTGGACCGGTCATCGTTGCCTGCAGATGCGCAGTGCAGGGATTGAAAGCCCACACACGGAATGCCGCCATGATTATGATCCTCGCGGTGGACACCAGCACAAGTATCAACACAGTGGCGCTTTGTCGTGGGGAAACAGGGTCCACCGATGCGGCCGTGCTGGCTGAGATGGTGGTGGAATGCCGTCGCCTGCACGCCGAACGGCTTTTGGGGGTAGTGGACTGGGTCTTCGCGGAATCCGGATATTCCCTGTCGGATGTGGACGCTTTGGCAGTATCCGTCGGACCAGGTTCGTTTACGGGGCTGCGCATCGGCGTCGCAGCATGGAAGGGATTGGCCTTTGCGCGGGGGTTGCCGCTGGTCGGTGTGCCCACCCTGGACGCCATGACTCATCTGCTGCCGCTGTGGGACGGCATCGTCTGTCCCCTTCTTGACGCGCGGATGAAAGAAGTGTACGGATCGGCGTATCGCTATGTCCACGGAGCGCGCGAAAAACTTTTCCCAGACCGTGTGGGGAGGGTTGAGGATTTGCTGGAAGGCCTGGCAGGACCGGTATGGTTTCTTGGTGATGGCGCAACGCTCTACCGGGAACGGATTCTCGTACGGGTTCCTGAAGCGCTGTTTGCCCCCGCGTTTTGTTCTGTACCAAGGGCGGCTGCAGTCGCCGCGGAAGCGTTGTATCTACTGGGAACCGGTATCAGCGCTGACGCCGGCCGGGTTGCCCCTGTCTATATCCGGCCGTCACAGGCGGAAATGTGCCGGGACGCGCTTAATCGTCGCGGCAATGCGCCGATCCCCGGCGGGCGCGCACCATGAGTTTTCCTGAGCCATCGCTGCATTTCGTGCGGTTCACATCTGCGCACCTGCCTTATTTGATCATTATTGAAAACGATTCCTATCCGGATCCCTGGACGCCGGGCATGTTTAATCAGGAGGTGGTGAATCCGGCTTCACATTTCCACGTGGCGATGCTGGATACTGAAGTAATCGGTTACGGGGGATTCTGGCTCCAGGCGGATGAGGCGCATATCACCAAACTTACCGTGGCGTCGCCATTTCGCCGACGGGGTTTTGGAACGCACATCATGTTACACTTGCTGCGAGAAGCGGTGCGCATCAATGCCACGGTCATGCGACTGGAGGTGCGCGAAAGCAATGCCGCCGCGCGCACGCTGTACGAACGCCTGGGTTTTTCCGCCATCGGCGTGCGGCGCGGTTATTATTCGCGCTTACCGGAGAATGCTGTCGTCATGGAAAAATGGCTGCGGGAAAAGGACCATCACGGCGTACAAGGCGAGGAAACAAACGGGTGACTATGCCAAAAAAACGGCACCCGAACGAGTTGCGAGCACAGGCATCGTTGCGATTGGGAGGCATCGGTGCCGGCTCCATCCACATATACGCAGACGGGCGCTTTCAGAATATCCACATCGCGGCTTCCAAACCGGCCGCGGCTGCCGGCGTCCGGGCGCCGGATTCTTTTCTGGCGCTGCGCGTCGCAACAAGCCGCGGCGCGGCGGTTCGAGTGATATGCTCCACTTGGGATCGTGCAGGTGCAAACATGCCTTCCGCCCCCACGCGTTTGCGTTGGCGCTGCGTCTATCCCGCCGCGCATTTCCAAATGGATGACGAGACATTCCCCTTAGGGGCGTTCTGGACCCTCTTTTCACCCGTCATTCCCTTTGACTGTGAAGCCTCCGCCTTGCCGGTTTTTTTTTCAAGCATCCGTCTGGTGAATCACGGCGACGAACCGGTGGAAGCGGCGCTGGTATTCAATTGGGATGGTGCAAACGCATTTCACGGCAATACATCTTCAATGAAAATTGTCCCTGCGGCAATCCCCATTCAAAAAAATCTGCCGCGCTCCGAGGTGCACGTTTCACACAAAGGGGAGCAATCGGGGGAAGCGACCGAGCCGGCGTATAATGCGCTGGTTTTCCTGCAGGGAGACAGTGAAACGGAACAAATCGGGGACCATGCTTGCCTGGCTATACGGCACGATCCAATCTTGCGCCTTTCTTTTCTGCAGTGGGACAACCGGGCGCCGTCCGCTCACGAGCAGTTCTGGACGTATCTCACCGAGGGCATATTCTCCAGGGGTCTGCACACACAGGGCACATTTCCCCGCTGTGGGGCCGTTATCGCCGAATATTCGATGCAACCCCGGGAAGAGCAAAGGGCCGATTTCATCTTCACCTGGCATTGCCCAAGCGTGGAAACAGCCGATCCCGTAACGCAGGGCGCCTATATGGCCCGAACGCGCAACGCAATAGAGACGGCGCAGAAATCCCTCCGGCATGTCCGTTATTTCTTTCACGCCATCGAAAATTGGCAACAACGCCTGCTGCATTCCACTCTGCCTCGATGGATGCGTCACGCACTTGTGGACAGCATCCAGGCGATTGCGGCGAACGCGGACTACACGCGCGACGGTCGCTTTTGCCTGCGCGCCAGCACAGAAGGCAATCATCTGCAGGAACTCGACACGAGAATCTACGGGTCCCTGGGCTTGCTGTTGTTTTTTCCACGTCTGGAGGATGCTGATCTCGCAGGATCGATCAAGATTCTCCAGGGCGAGCGTGGGGGAGATGAAACCCCCGAACGATTGGCGGCATGCCTGGTCACGGCGTATCGTAATTACGTCTTCACGAAAAATCTGGCGCGACTTCAGGAGTTCCACCCCATCCTGACACGCGCCACGGACGAAGTGCTTCAGGGGTTGCGCCCGGGTGAACATGTGCCGGAATCACTGTGCACTGCTGATGCAGCGGGGCTGTGGTGTGTCGCCATGAAAGCGCACGCGCTGATGGCGCGCCATCTGCATTGCGAAGATGTTGCAGCGCGGCGCGATGCAGCATACGAACGCGCGATCGAAAACTTTAATCGCCGTTTCTGGAGTAAAGAGAGGCACTGTTATCTCTCCCGCGACGATGAAACGGCTTTGGATTACGCTGGGCAACTGTCGGCGCAATGGCACGCCGATTATCTGGGCTTGGGAAACATCTTCCTGCATGACGGGATATTGAATACGCTGCGGAACGCCGTCACCCAGGCCAGGACGCCGTCCCGGCCCTTGTGGGAACTCCAATTGGCGTGTCTGTTGCTCTTTCGCGGAGAGATGGAAGCAGGATTGCGCCATGCGGAATCCGCCTGGCGGCGTATTGTCATGTCTGCGCCACACCCCGCCCAGATGCCCACGGACGCCATGGCCATCTGGCATGTGCTGTATGCGATGGAAGGGCTGCTGTACAACATTCCGGACCAGCATCTGCGCATTGCGCCCCATCTGCCGCCCGGCCTCGAAAGCCTTGCCGCGCCGATATTCACTCCGTCCTGTCTGGGACAAATCCGGTTTGAGGAAGAATCCGAGGGACACTACCAACAGAGGATCAAGGTGCGCTTGAACAGCCTCGTGTTGCTGAACAGCATTGAACTGCGCACCCCGAAAACCGTTGGAGATATTGACGTGCGGTGCGTCACACCTGACGGTGATGCCGCGATATCCGTCCGGGTGCTTCCGGAAGATTCCGGCAATCGGGTGCTCATTACGCCGCACAGGGCCAATGTATCCGGCCCGTTGCGCCTGATCGTCACGGAAAAGACGCGCAATCCCTGATCCACGCCGTCCGCACGCACCCGTTGCGGAACATCATTTCCCGGAAATCATGTATGATTGTCAACCAACATGCTCAGTGATAAAAACGGTAACGTTTTCTCGTATGGCGCAAGAGATGCGCCTGATTTGGCACCGCTATTACACCCGTTATTGCGGGCGTTGCGGCGCACAGCGCGGCTTCGCTTCACTCGCAATGACGAGGATTCAGGGTTGGCGGACAGATTCAAATCGTTGTATCGCGAAGAAAGTGCGTTTCCTTTCTTCAACGAATCGCTGCAGAAGACGGTGGGAGACTCGCAATGACGGGGCAAGAGCAATGATTGCCTCAGTCGTCTAAAACGTTACTGAAAAGGAAATCTTCACGCCATGCATGTGTATGGATTGACCGGCGGTATCGCCAGCGGCAAAACAGAAGCGGCCCGACGTTTCGCCGCTCGCGGTATTCCCGTCATTGATGCGGACCAGGCGGGACACGACGCGATTGCCCCGGGCGGCGCGGCGGAAGCCGCAGTACTGGCGGCGTTCGGGCGGGATGTCTGCGCGCATGGTAGAATTGATAGAGACAAATTGGGCGCATTGGTATTCGGCGATGCGGGCGCGCGGGCGCGTCTGAACGCAATCATGCATCCATTGATAATTGAAGCAGTGTCGCGTCGTTGCGCGCAACTGGCTGATGACGGCGCTGAAAATGTAATAGTGGAAGCGGCGCTGCTGGGAGAAAATGGCGTGAAAGACTCCTGGCTGGCCGGGTTGATTCTGGTTTTGTGCCCTGCGCCGCTGCGGGTGAAGCGGCTGGTGGCAATGCGCGGATTAAGTGAAGACGATGCATGGCGGCGCATTGCGGCGCAGACGCCCCCGGAGGCAAAATACGATATGGCCGACTGGGTCATCGAGAATAACGGTGACATCGCGACGTTACACGCCCAGGTGGATGCGATTGCCGAGGTGATTCATGGCGCGGTTTGAAGATATGGATATCGCGCGGTGCGCAGAGTGTGGAAAACTGATCCAGAAGAAAACAGGGCGAGACCTTTGCTCCGAATGCGCCGCCGAAAAGGCTGGAAAACCGTTGCCGGACACGGAAATCACAAACCCTGAAGAATATGCCATGCGCTTTTTCTCCCTTCCCCCCGAACTTACCCGTGAATCCTGGCGCGGACTCTTCTCGGATGAACACCAAGCCCACGCAGCGACTGCGTCCCGGGAGAAAGGCATTGGCATCCCCTGCGATCGTTGCAACGAGCGCCCCGCCCTGGGACATTCCGGCTTATGTCTGGAATGCCATTTGCACCTCCACAAGACATTGGGTGAAGCCAGCCGCGATCTCTTCGGGAAAACGGAAATCGTCATGGATAAGGGTATCCGCAGTCCGACCGTCTTCTCCGCGCTTGAAAAGAAGCGACGACGTACCGCAACCAGTCATTTCAATCCGGTCGGCGCCCGCCGATTGAAATGGTGATAACGTCCCTGTCGGAAACAGGTCTGGATACCTGCGGTCGTGACAGTGGCGCGATACAACCACGCCCGGCGGCCCCATCTGGCAACAAATCGCCTTCAATTTCGTCGAAGTGCAACCCTTCCGGACGCCCTGATGCGTGTTTGAGAGAGGATGACTGCGTCCGGTCATTTGCTTTGCGCGAAGACGGCGGGCACAATGCTGGCCATGAACCAGGCGGGACGCGGAGCAGCGATGGGATTGCAGCGAACGATATATGCAGTAGTGCTCGCAACGCTTTGTCTGAGAAGCGCCATAGCGCAGTCCCCCGAACCCCTGACCATGTTGCTGGACCGCGGCCATGTCGCGCAATGGCTCGTATGTGCTCCCTTCGAACCAGATGTATCGGGGGGCATTGTGGCCGCGTTGCGCCGTGGCGAAACCCCATTGGGCGACCGGGATTACCTGGCGTCGCTGGGCGGCGCGGCGCGGGTCCGTCCCCGTCCGCTTTTGGCCGTTCCGGGCATGGCGCGTGAAGCCGTCTGGCGGGAAATGGCTACGACGGGCCCCGCCATAGATTTGGCCGGCCTTTTCAGCGGTATGCCGGAGGGCGTGGCCTATGCGGCGTTCTATGTGCAATCGGATACCGCGCGCGCGGCCCTGTTTGACCTGCAGACGCCGTTAGGTGCGCGGGTGTGGCTGAACGGATTCCCCTTGCGGCAGGTTCGGCCCGCGCCTGCCATATCGGCGGGCAGCGACCAATTCCTCCTGGAATTTCGCCAAGGCGAAAACCTGGTGTTGATTCAATTCCCGACAGCGTCGTTTGACCGAATTGCGCAGGCTGCGGGGATGAATGCGCGCGAATGGAGCGTGCGCGGTTTTGCGCACCGTCCGCTGCTCAGCGGCAACAGCGGTTATGAACTGGGATTGCGGGTGTATCCGGCGGAGCCGTTGGGAAACCTGTATTATGCGCCGCGATTGCAGCGCGCGGGCACTTTTTCCGGCACCGACACGGACGTTCGCCAGGATTGTATCCTGACACTGTTCAATTCGGGCGAAAATGTTTTGCCGCCGGTTGGTGTGGCCATAACTGGAGCGCATTTCCCCGAACCCGTCGTGGGGCGCACACGTCCCATCCCGCCGGGTGCGGTGCTGCGCGAAACCTTCGCAATCCCCACTGGCGATGCCACGCCGGGGCGGGCGGTGCCCGTCACAGTGCGGCTGACGATGGAGGATGCCGACGGAGAAATTCGCGCCGCCACATTCACCGCAAACGTGACGGTGGAGGCGAGAGGGGAGGGGGGGCGTGTTTTCATCGTGACAGGACAGCGCTACCGCCCCGATGCGCCGGAAGACCAAAGAGCGGAAACCTTTCGCCGTAACGCGTCCGTCTTGCGACAGGTCGTACTGATGGGCCAGGAATCGGACTACGGTTTTGATTTGGGTACGGTCGCCCAGTGGCGTCCTGTACTGGACGCGCATCCCGCGATACGCGAGGAAATACTACACGCTGTTGCCATGGGGCGTTGCGCCTCGCAGGCTGCCTGCACGCCGTTGGATGATCGCCTCGTCGGGGGCGAAACACTGCTTCGCAACATCGCCTGCGGCCTGGTCGCCGCGCGCAGTATCCTGCGTGACGACGACATGACCTATTACGTATGGGATGCACCGGGCATCGCGCCGCAAACGCCGCAATTGCTGGCGCGCCTGGGCGCGGCTGGCATCGTGTCCAATCTGGAGCACTACGGCCTGCCGCCACTCTTCCGGCATTTCGCGCCGGACGGCAGCGAAATGCTCCACCGGCGCAGGCAGTCCGCCCCCGGTCCTGCGCGTATCGAGGAATTGCGCGGCATGGCCGCCGTGCGGCGACGCGAATTGCTGGAATGGAGCATCAACACCGATGTGCTGGTGCTGGAGAATCTCATGCCGCCGCCTGAGCCGTTTTTCTTCGGCGCGGCATCCGCCCTTGCGCGTTCTGTTCCCGCGTATCCTGTAATGGGACGCGGCGCGAGTGAGTTTCTGGACGCAATCCGACGCCTGCCGCTGGACATCGCGGACCGCATTCCGCACAGCGCACGCCCGATGGTGCAGCGCCGTCTCGGTGCGGTCGTCACGCAGTCGGACCTGAAACGCGCGTTCTTCGCGGCCGAAAGTCGTCTGACTGTGGCGGAGCGTTTCGCCACACTGGCCGCATTACTCGGCGCTGAATATCCCACCGCAGCGCTGGACCTGGCCTGGCGGCAGTTGCTGCACCAGGGCGCCGTGGACCGCTTGGGTCTGGCCACCCATCAACACACATACTTTGATGCCCTGTCGGGTTGCCGCGAAGCGCTGGAACTGGCTTCGGAAATCACGCGGCGTTCCATGGAATACATCGCACGGCAGGCCGACACACGGGCGGCTGCGCCGCCCGATGCACCGGGGCTTCGCGCATTGGTGGTTTTCAATCCCACCGCGCGTCCGCGCACCGATGTCTGCGAAACCGTGCTAACGCCCCCCGCCGTGGAAGGTTTCTCCATCGTGGATGAATTCGGCAATCGAACACCGTTTTACGCAGACCGCATCCAAATGGAACGCGACCGCCTGATCACCTCGGCGCGAATCCGATTCGTGGCGGGAAATGTCCCGGGGATGGGCTACCGCACGTACTATTTGGTGCCGGAAGGTCTAATCCCGCGTGTGTCGGAACAACGCGACGCCCAAATCGAAAACGACACGTTTATCGTCCGCGCCGACCCCGCCACAGGCGATCTGGTCAGCATAAAAAACAAAGACACCGGCGTGGAATATCTTGCGGGCGCGGCGAATCGGATGATTTTGTTGAATGAAGATGCGGCGCGCACAGATGGCGGTTGGGAACTCTGGACAACAGGCGCGGCGGCGTCAACCGCATCGGGCGGGGCATCGTTGCGCTCCATCGTCACCGGATGCATGCAGCAATTACGGATCGAAACGTCCTTCGCCGGGGGCCGCCTGATCAGGGAGGTGACGTTGTATCATGGGGTGCCGCGCGTGGACTGTGAAGTCCGTCTGGAAAATGTTTCATTGAAAGACCGGATGCTGGCAGCCACGTTCCGGACCGACGCGCAGGGCTGCACCCCGCGCTTTGGCGAACGTTTCGCCGCCATCGCCGGCACATGCTCCCATGATCCCCTTCTATTCCGTTCAGATGGCCGCGACGCGGCTTCCGGCAAAGGCATTTATCCCGCCGCACAATGGGCCGCCATCACCCCCGACGACCATCTCTTGATTGGCGCGGACGGCGTGGTTCCCCTGGCCCCGGCAATCATCGTACATGGCAGCGATGCGATTCTCGAACGCGCCGCGCGCGAAATACTTCAGGCACTCGCAAAACGCGGCATTCCCGCAGCCATCCGCTCGGACACGCCGCCGAAGCCCGATTTCCTTTGGTCGGATTCCACTGAACTCGCCGATATCGCCGACGAATTCCGTCAGGGCATGGGCATGGCCATCCTTATTGGCGGCCCTGCGCACAATGTCGTCAGCGGTGCGGTAGCGCAGGGTTTGACAGGTGAGGCATTGAGCGTTTTTTCACAGCGCATCGAACAAGGTGCGACGATGTTGCTGCGTCATTCATGGACAGCGTCCGATGACGATGCTGTCCCGACGCTTGTATTCGCTGCGTTGCTTCCTGAACGCGCCGCCGCGCTGGCCGAGGATTTTGCGGCGGCGGTGGCGCGACACGGCACATATCCTTTGGCGCCGTCCGCTTATCTGAATGGCCGGCCTGTATCGCCTGCATCCCGGGGACTTGCACTCGTCTTTCCGGGAACAAGCCTGTGCAGCGCGGCCAAAGACGGCACATTGACCATGGTGCTGGCGCGGAACGAGGAACCCTTCGGCTTATCCCCCGGCCCCGTCCAGCGTTTTCGCTATTCCCTGTTTCCATTTGAGGGAAACTGGCGAGCGGCGGATGTGCCGGGCGCGGCCGCTGCATTCAATGAAGCCTTTCGTGTGGCGACGGTCGAGGTCCGGCCCGGTCGTCTTTCCAGCAGACACGGATTCCTCGAAGTGGACCGTCCGGGATTCATTGTAAGCGCGGTCAAAGGCCCGGGGTATCCCCATGCAGCGATGGAGTTCTCCCCAGCATCAGAGCATCCCCGCAACGGATTTATCGTGCGCGGCTGGCAGAGCACCGGCGAGACATGGGACGGCAATCTGCGCTTCTTCGCGCCATTGCTTAAGGCCGCGCATTGCGACCACAGGGAATGGCCGGGGCAAGCATTAACTGTAAGCGGTTCCGATTTGCCGTGTCGTTTCCCCGGCTTTGGGGTGACTTCTGTGTGGATTTTGACCTCCAACAGAACCGCTCCAGGCAAGCCAAGCACCCTTGCCGGGACAAGCGATCCCCACAGTCCCGTTTACACGCGCCATTGGCTTCACAATACTGGGGCCGCGCCCATCGGCAACCATCCGATTTCCCTACTGATTCAGGGAACCCTCGCGACAGAAAACCCTAAAATCGAGGTCATTGTGGCGAACAATACCGTGGACCGGACCTTGGAAGGGGTGGTGTATGTCGAAGCCTCAAAGGATTGGAGCATCGGACCAGGTCAGTTCGCCTTCCACACAAAACCGAACACATTCTTTCAAAAAGAGATAAATGCCATGGCCGTCACGGGAAGTCCTGAAACGAACGCGATAGCCGCCTGGACCATCCTGGACGGCCAAGTGTATCGCGATGTGCTGATGCCGATGGAAAGCCCCTTTACCATCCAGACTTTGCGTAACGAATCACAAGTAAAGGTGACCGTTGTGAACCGAAGCGGCATTGCAGCGGAGGGTTTCCTGGATTTGATTGTGCCCAGTGAATTCTGGTCGGAAATCGGTGATATTCCTGAAATCAGCATTTTTCCACGCCGTGCGGCGATTTCGATACCCGCATTCGGCAGCCAGGACGTCCTGTTCCGGTTTTCCGACCCCAAGGCGACGACATGGGCCGTGGCGAAATTGGCGGCCAATGGACGGGTATTATATGTCGAAGCGCCGCAGCGACCGGGCGAGAAATGAAAAACACACGCTGAAGCGTGAACAACATACGGTGGGATGTTTTGGCATCTGATTAGCGTTATAATGGATGAAAGACAGGGTACAAGACAAAAACGCAGGAGGTAAGCCATCAGAGAAACAGAACGAATCATAGCGTTTCCTTGGGGACGCGCGACCGGGGAAACGGAGATGGAGGCGCTGCTACGCGCCCCACGATGCAAACCAGTGCAAACGCCGGGATTGTCAACATCGCAAGAAAGGGCCGGAAGATGGAGACACACGAGGTTCTTGTCACCGATGCCGATCGCACGAAACTGGAAATGCAGATGGAACTGTGGGGCGGCGGCGATGCCGGACGCACTTGGGAGTCCATCAAACGCCTGCATGAAAAACTTGACCACGCCCGGGTGATGCCTGCCTCCAAAATCCCCGCAGACACGGTTACCATGAACTCCATCGTGCTGATCCGGGATGTGGACACGGCTGAAGAACATATCGTAACGCTGGTCTATCCTTCCTGCGCCAATATCGGCGAACGCAAGACATCGGTGATGAGCGCCAAAGGCACGGCCCTGCTGGGACAGCGCATCGGAGATGAAATAGCCTACCCCATCGGCGACCAAGTCCGCCACGTGCGCATCATGGATGTGGTCTATCAACCTGAGACCGCCGGTCACGCATACCTGTAATATAAGGCATGCACATTCCGGGTTCTTCGTCGTCAGAATGATGCATCGGCACGGGATGAGTCTTTTCGGGTTATTCTGTTACCATCCGCCAGGACGCGGTAAACGACAACGCCGGGAGCAACGATGAAACGACGCGTGTGCATTCTGCGGATGGGATGGCAGCCATTCATTGATAGCCCACTATGGAACCTCATTGACGCCTTGGACGCGCGGGACATCCAGGTGACGCTCTTGAAATCCGTCGCGCGTAAAGACTTGGGCAAGGGCGAAGAAATTCATCCCCGCGCAGATTGCCGTCTTGTACCGCTGTTCTTCAAACAATTCACGAAAACGCCGCTGTTGCGTCCGTTTTTTCAGATGCTCACACTGCTCGAATTGTGGGCGCGCTTTGCCTGGTCAGGCATCCAGGCGCGGCCTGGCGTCGTTATCGGCATAGATGTGGACATGCTGCCGGCAGCCTGGCTGATTGCACGCATTTGCCGCGCCCGACTGATTTTCTACTCCTATGAACTCTACACCGACCGCCCCGGCATTCCCATGAAACCATTCTGGAATTGGCTGGAGCGGCGCTTCATCAAGCGCCCGGACCTCGTGGTGGCCTGTGAACCGAACCGGTCCCTTGAACTGAAACGGCGATACGGCCTGCGTGAATGCCCCATGACGGTGCTGAATGTGCCGCCGCGCGCGCAGGCGCGGCCCAGAAGCGACCGCATCCAACAATTCCTTAAGGAACAGGGTTTGCCCTCCGGCAAGGTGTTGTATTTTCACGGGTGGATTTCCCGCGCGCGCTGCGCGGACGCTTTCGTGAAGGCGCTGCCGTCGGTGCGCGAAGATGCGGTGCTCTTTTTCATCGGCCCCTGCGAACCGGCTTTCAGGGACGAATTGCAGCGAATGGCGCGGGAACTGGGCGTGGAACGCCGCGTGGTGTTTCATCCCATGGTCTCCAGCCAGGAACTGATGGACCTCGCCGCCTCAGCGGATATCGGACTCCAGGCCCAACTGAACGTGGGTTTGAACAGTTACTATTGCGCGCCGATAAAACTGTTTCAGTACATGTCGGTCGGCTTGCCGGTCATCGGATCGAATTTTCCCGGTATGCTGGAGATTATAGAGAAGAACGAGGTCGGGCTGTGCGTCAACCCGGAAAGCGTCGAGGAAATCGCGGCAGCCATGAACCGCCTGGTCGAAGACGATGCCATGCGCGCCCGGATGGCCGAAAACGCCTTGCGCCTCGCCCGCGACCGCTACTGTTACGAGGTGGAGGGAAAAACGCTTGTTGATGCGATAGACGATATGCTGCGGAAATAGCGGGGCATGTGTAAAGCCGTCACACGATTGAATCGGCAACCCGATGCGCGTAGCATACAGTTTTTGCAGACAGAAGAGGCGATGGGCACAAAAAACTGCGATGAAAGCCACGTATTATTTCTCAAACAGCGTCATGAAGCGCAGGCCCTGCTTGAAATAAGAGTGGATAGAATACGCAATCAAGCATCCTTGTAAAACGACTCAATCCAACGGGAGAATACGTTTTCGGGCATTGATTGAACGAAAAAATAATTGCGTGTTGGCACAGAATCAGACGGAGAAACTGGCCACAATGTTTTTTTGATCGACGTTTCCACCCTCAAGAATAAGGAGTGCCAACATGTTTTTTTAATATCTCAAGGATTCAGACATGCTATACATTGAATTGGCCGATGTGGCGAACACTGTATCTGAGGAGATCGGGCCTGGAATTGTGCTCGACTTTGATGAACACAACCGGGTGGCTGGCATAAAATTGAAGACGCGGGGGAATGGATTGGTCTGTCGCGTCTGGCAGTCTTTTCGTTGCCTGTTTCTAGTTTCGTTTTCAGTGAGAAAGAGATTGCAAAAACATAATACCTTGCGATATTGCGCATTTACGGCTCTGTTCGTGGCGCTGTTCTTCAGGATTGCTTCTGCTTGTGATACGGGCACGGTGCGTGACGCGGCGTTTCATGCCAAACGTGACAATTACAGGCTGGTTGTCGTTACCCCGCCAGCGGCTGAAAATGCGGAGGCAAGCAAAGCCGCGCTGGAGGCATGGTTCGTGGAGCAACGCCTGGCACTGAATGTAAGGTTGGACTGGGTTGAGTCCGGTGACCCGGCTGCGTTGGTGGAATACGGCATTCAGTCCTCAGCGGAGGACCTGCCCACCGCGTGGTTGTGTGGCTGGCACCCTGTTCGCCGGGCGCCCTATGCCGCCTATCACTGGCCCGGCATTCCGTCAGAGGATGCGCTGGAGGCGTTGCGCGCGACCCCATCGCTTGCAAAAGCCCGTAAGGCGCTGCTCGACCATTGGGCGGTGCTGATTTTTGCGCGGGGAGAAGGCCCGGATCGCGCACCCGTTGTGACGCAGGTTGCACGGAACTGGGCAGAGCAGCATCCGCCGGGAATCGCCGTGGTGCATCTGGACCGCCATGATCCCCGCGAAGCGCTGTTTTGCGCGATTGCGGGCGTATTATCCGACAGTCCCGACTGGGCCGGGATCGTTTATGGAAAAGGAAAACTGCTGTTGCCGACATTGACCGGCGACGATATATCCGTCGAGCATCTGGACGGGTTACTTCAGCGGCTGCCTGTGCCATGCACCTGCCTTCAGCAGGCCATGGCGCCGGGATTGGACTTGCCGTTGCATTGGGACTCCGCCCTCGATGCGGGCTACACGGCGCTGACCGGGACGGCGGGCTACACAGAAATCAGTTTGGATCAGAAGGTTGCGCCCTTGATGGCCGACTTGCCCCCGGATGATGCGCGCATCGGCGTGGTGGTGCTGTTGCCGCTGGCACTCCTGGGTGCCCTGGCCATTGCATCCGTGGCCGCAATGATCATTCGCTTGCGGCGCAGCCCATGAAATCACCCTGAGAGGGATTGCCTGAATGACTTGGACACGCATGGTGCTTCGGGAAATGGCCTACTCCCGCTGGAATACGCTGGCCTGTATGGCAGTGGTCGCCGCCGCAACGGCTCTCTTCTTGGCGATGATGGATATCGGCGCATCCTCGGTGGACGCCACGCGCCTCCTGATGCGCGATATGGGCTTCAACCTGCAGATCACCCCCGCAGGTGCTGACCAGGCACGTTGGCAGGCGCTGGATTTCGTCGGGCCGGACATGCCTGAGGAATATGTGCACCGGCTCACCCGACAGCGGCAGATCATGGCGCAGCATTTCGTCGGCAAGTTGCAGCACACCGTGCAGGCGGAAGGCTGCACTCTCGTACTTACCGGAGTGCTCCCGGAAACGGTGCGTACGGGAACGGAAAAGACGCCGATGCCCACGGCCTACGCCGTGCCGGAAGGACAAGTGTATCTGGGAGCCGCGATCGCCCGCGCTACGGGAAAGAAACCCGGAGACGCATTCCAGATACTGTCCAGAACCTTTGAGGTTGGGCGCGTGCTCGACGAGTATGGGGCCATTCCGGAGGATATTCGTGTTTATGCGCGCCTGCATGATGTGCAGGCGCTGTTGAACCGGCCCGGCCGCATAAACAGCATTGACGCGTTGGCCTGCCAATGTCCGGCAGATGTTAGAGACATCGTCGGATTGGTCCGGGAAAGCATCGAATCGGTGCTGCCTGATGTCGCGGTGCAACCGTACTATTCCATTCTCCTGGCGCGCCATGAACAGCGCGTAATGATGCGGCGGCTCCAGATGGCGGCGCTGGCGGCAGCGCTGGCGGCGGCGGCCGCCGCCGTGTGGGGGCTGACCTATCAGAACGTCGTCAGTCGCCGCCAGGAAATCGGTACGCTTCGTGCGCTCGGTATGCGCGAGGAAATGATCCTGGTGGCGTTTCTCGCCAAGATCGCCGCCTATGCTTTGATCGGCGCGGCGCTCGGCTGCGTCATTGGCCGCATCTTCTTTCTCTGCAGCCGTGTTGCCCCGCCGACCACGATGACCCCGCCGACCACCATAATGCTGCTCATTGTAGTTACGCCATTGCTGGCCATGATTTTCGGACTGCCGCCCATCGCCGGCAGGCTCCTGCGCGAGCCGGCGGACACATTAGGGGAGGGCGCTCCATGATCCGCCTGGAACAGGTTGAAAAACACTATCGGCGGGGCCGCGAGATCGTGCGCGCGTTGGACGGCGTTTCGCTGGAAGTGCCCCGGGGGAAACTGGCGCTGTTGCGCGGACCTTCCGGCAGCGGCAAGACCACCCTCATCAACCTCTGTGCCGGCCTGACACTGCCCACCCGCGGCAATGTGTTTGCGGGGCAAGAGTGTGTGAACGGACTGGACGGGCGACGCCGCACCGCCCTCCGCGCGCAGCGCATCGCAGTGGTCTTCCAGATGTTCCACCTCATCCCCTATCTCACGGCAATCGAGAACGTGCTCTTGCCGATGCTGGCCCGCAGGCCCGACGACTGTCGCGCGCGCGCGCTGGAATTGATGGACGCCCTGCAACTGCGTCATCGCACATCTCATCGCCCCCATGAAATGAGCGCGGGGGAACGGCAACGTTGCGCCCTGGCGCGCGCGCTTTTGCATCGCCCGGAAATCATTCTCGCGGATGAACCCACCGGTAACTTGGATGAGGAAAGCGCGCGTCTGGTCCTCGACATGATCGACGCTTCCCGCGCCGAGGGAGCGACGGTCCTGCTCGTCAGTCATCACCCCGTGAACCACATTTGCCCCGACCTGGAATTCACCCTCCGGGATGGCCATCTACAATAGCCACTTCTCCGCTTGCCTTTCTGCGCCCCAGATTGGAAAACTCCTTTAGAATCTGTCAATAACCCAGACATAGGGCGTTCGTTTGGGGAATATGGCGGCCAAGAGGCTTTTGCCTTCGGCGTTGAGAATGCGTCGGCGCTGCGACAGAATCTCGTCAAGATAACGGTATCCAGTTGTGAGATGCATCAACTCCGCAGCACTTAAAGACACTTTGTTGGCGCCGCTTGTTTGAGCGATATCAACAACGCCCCGGTATGCACGGATGCGGTAGGGCCTCTTGTCCACAAGCAGGGTAACCTCGGTTTTCAGGGTGCGGGCCGCGGAGCGGGAAAGAAGATTTTCCCATTCCGGGATCATGGACTCCAGGGCTTCACCCGTGTCAATGAAGGCCATCATACCGCCCTGGTTGCGGGTGATTTCGGTTTCATGTATGGACTTGTATTGATGCAGAAACTGGAGAAAGGGATGGGAGGGAGGTCCGGCGAAGCGAATACGCGACCGGTAGTCTGCGGCGGCAATATCTGCACAGGCTTTCAGCAGTGCGCCGCAGCATGCCCTTTCCGCAACGCCCAAATCCTCGACGTGCAGGGTGTCATCCGCGCCACGTGGCAGCAGGTAGCCGGTCACTCTCCCATCGGGATTGGTAATGGCCTGGACAGGCTTCCAGCGTCCCCATTTATTGGTGATGTGCGCGGCGCTGCGGAGGAGCGAACAGGCGACATCGGCGTCGTTTCCCATGTGAATGCGTTGGATGGCGGGAATGTCTCCAGGTTTTCCAGGGCGAATCCGAAATGGAGCATGAGGCACTTCCATCGCCTCAGCCACGGTGACTGTGGTTGAATACTCGGCCAAGGAAGTGGTGAAACCAAAGCGGTGATAGAAATTGGGTATTCCGAAAAGCATGGCGACATGGTAACCGTGCAACTTCATGTAGTGGAGCGCATCGCCGATGAGTTCCCGCGCAACGCCCAGGTGCCGGTAACGTGATGAGGTGGTCACCCAACCAAGTCCGCCCATTTTCAGGCGCGCCTCACCGATCCGGATGGTGTCTGTGGTAAGACGCAATGCGCCGGCAAGTTCCCCCTGCAGCCATGCCATCCGCGTGTGCTCGCGCGCATAGCCCGGATAGCCGTCACCGGTGGTTTCCATCCACCGAATGGCGTCGAAATAGTTCCACTGCGCCTTGGCCATCAATTCAATGGCCTGGCGTGTTTCCTCGGCGCTTTCCGCGCCTCTTACCACCAGTCCGGGCATAAAAAACAATGTTTCCGCGATTCAACCGCCTCATCGCGCCTTTGTGCGCGAAGAATATCAGAAAGCATCTGGCATTTGTGACGTAAAATGCAAGATTTGTTGCATCAGATGCCCGGCCCTGCAAGACGACTACTCGTGGCGCAACGCCTCTACGGGGTCCATGTCGGCGGCGCGAAGCGCGGGGTAAATGCCGAAGACGACGCCCACCAATCCGGAGATGGAGAAGGCGATCATCGGCGCCCAAAGGGTGACGATGGTGGTCATATCGGCGAACAGGGTGATAAAGAAGGGTATCGCCACACCGAGCACCACGCCTATCAAACCACCGGACCCGGAAAGAATGACCGTTTCAACAAGAAACTGAAAAATGATGTCGCGCCGCTTGGCGCCCAGGGCGCGGCGAATGCCGATTTCGCGGGTGCGTTCTGTGACGCTGGCGAGCATAATGTTCATGATGCCGATGCCGCCGACAATGAGGGAAATGGCGGCGATGGATCCAAGCACGATATTGAAAATGCGCTTGGTGCGTTCGCTCTGGCGCAGCAGTTCCAACGGAACGATGATTTCGTAATCCTTCTTCTTGCGATTCTTATCAAGAATATCCACGATGATCTTGGCAATTTCTTCGACTTCTTCCTGGCGGTGCACCTGAGCGGTGACTTCATGCAACTGCACTCGTTCCGCTTCGAAACTGCCACTGCGCCGCCGCACAAGAACTTCGCCAAAGCGCGCCTTGGCCGTGGTGAGGGGAATGAAGGCGCGCGCCAGCGTCTGCGCGGCGTTCTGGCCGGAGGAATTGCCGCCGCCCGGGGCGACCACGGGGGCCTCCCGCGCGAGTACGCCGACCACATGGTAGTAATCGCCGCCGATGCGAAGGTTGGAACCGACGGCCGGCGTGAGCGGAAACAGCCTGTCGGCCGCTTCGCGGCTCAATACGCAGACGTTTTTGCTGTCTTCCATGTCGAAATCATTCAGATAGCGCCCCTCCGAAAGCGCCTGCAGACGCATCTCATGGTACCAGGGAACCGTTCCCACCACCTCCGCGTCAATCCGCCACCGCCCGTTCCAGAGAAAGTCACGAATAATCCTGCCTGGGACGACCAGGGTGACCCCCGGAATGGTGTCGCGAATGCGGCGGATGTCCGCATAGGTCAATCCGTATTCGAGCACATAACTGCGTTCCACGGCGCTGCTGCGTTCCTCTTCGGGCTTGATGCTCCGGATAATGATGTTGTTGCTCCCCAGGCGCCGGATTTGTTCCAGGGCTTCGTGGCGCACCCCTTCGCCCACCGCGAGCATGGCGATCACCGAGCACACACCGAACACAATGCCCAGGACGGTGAGCAGCGACCGCAGCCGGTGGAGCCACAGGCTTTTGAAGCCGAGCCGGACCGTGCGGTTGACACGTGCAAATCCGACGCTCATAAAACGGTTCTGGGCCGTGCGTGTCAGGAAATTATCCATGACGCATGTCGCTTTCCATTTGTCCGTCCCTCAGGCGAATCACACGCGACGAACGTTTGGCAATATCGTCGTCATGGGTTACGAGAATGATAGTCTTTCCTTGTTCGTGCAACGCCTCAAACAATTCAAGAATCTCCGCGCCGGAATGGGAGTCCAGGTTGCCGGTGGGTTCATCCGCCAGCAGAACCAGCGGGTCATTCACCAAAGCGCGGGCAATACCCACCCGCTGCTGCTGGCCCCCCGAAAGTTCAAAGGGCTTATGTTTCAACCGGTCGCCAAGACCCACCCGCCTCGCATATTCCGCGGCGATTTCCCGGCTCATCTCCGGCGGCGTCCCCTGATAGAACAAAGGCACCTCGATGTTTTCCAATACGGTCAACTGTTGTATCAGGTTGTAGGATTGAAAGATAAACCCCAGACGCGCACCCCGGATTTCCGACAGTTCATCATCGTTCATCTGCGACACGTCCACGCCGCCCAGTACATAGCGGCCCGTGCTGGGGCGATCGAGGCAGCCAAGCAAATTCAGCAACGTAGACTTGCCGCAACCAGAGGGGCCCATGACGCTCACATATTCACCTGCTTCGAAGACCAGATTGATTTCAACCAGCGCATCTACCCGGACTGGGCCCATCTGGTAAGTCTTGCCGACATGGTCGAGTATCGCAATGGGGCGGGAGGCCATCAGGATGCCGCCTCCCGTGCGGCTCTCCGGTTTCTCGGGGCGGGTTCTGATTCCTGCATTCGCTCCTCCGGCGCCATTCGCTCCTGTTCCCGCGTTCGGACATCAGGCTGGACCGGTGCGCGCAGCAACACCGACTCGCCTTCCTTCAAACCGTTCTTGACAACGATGAGCGAATCGTTGAACTGACCCGTCTCTATCACGCGACGTTCATAGCCGGTGGCTTTGGCTACATAGCAAACCTGTTGTCCATTGTCGGGAAAAACCGCCTGCAAGGGAATCTGCAGCACATCATCAAGTTGGTCAATAATGATTTGCGTCTGGGCGCTCATTCCGGGCTTGAGCCAATCGTGGGTGCCGTGGATGTGGACGGTGGTTGGATAGACTTTCATGTCCGGATTCATCCAGCGATTCTGCGAGTCCGGGAGTACGGCAATCCGGTTGACTTCCCCCGTCAGTAGAATTTCGGGGTTGGCGTCCACCCGAATACGCGCCTGCTGGCCCCGCTGCACCCGCTGCACCACGGACTCGTGCACTTTCACGTTTACGTTCATATGCGTGGTGTCGGGTATGGTGATGATGACCTGACGCTCGCGGACCGTCGCGCCTTCTTCGATGCGTTCCTGGCGCCAACCGGAATCCTCCGACCCATAGACCACCAGGCCGGGCCTTTCGGCTCGGATGGTGCATTTCTGGATTTGCTCCTGGATTTCCCGCCGACGGCGGGTTTGCAGTTGAAAAGTGGCTTCGGCGGAGTTCAGTTTCGCTTCCGCCTGCGCCATTTTCGATTCGGCCAGTTTCTTGGCCCGTTCCAGTTTACGCAGGGCCTCCTCATAGTCCGACAGCAGTTTTTCCGCTTCCTTGGGAAATTCATAGCGAATGAACAATTCCCGGCTGGTTTCAGCGGTCTCAAGAGAAATCTGTTTCCGACGCAACCCCAGCATGTCATTTTCGTATTGATTTCGCGTGACGAAATCCTGTTCCAAGAGGCGTTTCGTTCCTTCCAGGTCTGTTTCGGCCAGTCCCACTTCTTCCTGTGAGAGCACCAGGGTGTTGTCCAGGCTGCGCAGGCGCTGTCTGGCCTGTCCGTCACCAAGAAGGTCTTTGGCTGCGTACTGAATAAAATCAATGGTCGGACGCGGCGGAACCTCGACGACGACTGATCTTTCGTTTTCCAGTGTCGTGTTTTCCGATGCGGCGTTCTGCCGGCGAATGGCACGCAACAGGTCTTCCGGAGTGGTATCGAGGGGGACATCCAGTTTCAGTTCTCGTATAATCTCATTGGCGACTTTCTCGCCCATGTATTTCTCAAAGTCCATTCGCGCGAATTTCGCCTCCAGTTCCGCCGTCTTGATGTCACTCGCATTCTGATTGAGTTGGATTTCAAACTGCTTTTGCGCCTCGGTGAAACTTGCCTTCGAGTTCTGGTACTGCAGTTCCTGCTCCGTTTGTCGCTCTACAAGTTCCTTTGAATCGAGTTCGACCAGAATCAAACCATTGGCCACGTCTTCCGGTGTTACGTAGTACCCCTCCTCGATGATGCTGAGAATCTTGGTTTGCCCTTGAACTTCAGACTTGATGGTGTACGATTCGCGTGCCTCAATGCTGCCGCCTTCCAGAACGAGAATTTCCATGGGACCGCGGACAGCCGTGAAGGTGGCTCCACTGATCTCACCCTGGCCGCCGCGCAGGAAGAAATAGTAAAGCGCGAAAACCAGCAGTCCGGTCACCATTACCTTGAGAAGCGGGGAACGCCGGCGCTTTGAATGCCTTTTGGTCAAGGATGAGCCGGCGCTATCGGGATTTTCAGGGTTCGATCGCATCGGAGATTTCCTCCCATTGCCCGTTTTTCTTGATGAACAGAATGCCCATGTCGCGCCAGAAGGCCAGGCGGGCCAACGTGTGCGCGATCAATGCGGCGGTCAAATCATTTCTGGACTGGGTCAAATCGTTTTCCGCGTCCACCTGGTTGAGCACAGTGGCGCGGCCTAACTCGGCGAGCAATTCCTGCTCGCGTACGCGGCGTTCATTGAGTTCGACGCTCATCAGTGCAATTTCGTAATTGCGGCGCGCCTGGTCGAGGTTGCGCCAGGAGGTGCGTACCGAAAGTTTGATATTGTCTTCGGAAAGCGAAAAATCGCGCAGGGCGCGTTCATAGGCGATCAAGGTGGAGCGATAGGCGTTGCGTTCCGCCTTCCGGTCAAACGGGAGATCAACATCTGCACCTGCGGTGAACTGCGTACGGCGCCAATCCAGTTCCTGGAAATTATCCTGGCCGCGACTGGCCGTCCGGCTGGTGAGAAACAGGCTGATATCGGGTTTCAGGGCGTTGGCCGCCACCTTGATTTTCCGCTCCGCATCCTCGACGCGATCCATCTCATTCAGATAATCCAACCTCGCAGCCAGCGCCACCTCTACTGCGTCCTCAGCAGAGATATCCGGGTGAATCAATCCTTCCTGCCGGAGCCGTTCCAGTTCTCCGTCATCCAGCGTAATCGGCGCATCCGTGGATAGGCCGAGTTGAATCTTGAACTGGTCCAGGCTTTCTCTGTAACGTCGCAGGGAGTTGATCCACCGGTTTTCGGTGTTGAGCAACGCCTGTTCCAAACGACCCAACTCCGCCTGGGTGCGGCGGCCTTCGCGCGCGAAGGCGCGCTCGCGTTCCACACTGCGCCGGAAATTCTGCAGACTCTGCCAGTTGTTGCGCACCGTGTCCCGGTTTTGCAGGACGCCATAATACGAGGAGCAAATGTCCACCACGAATTGCTTCCTGAAATGGGTGAAATCGCGCAGAGCGTAGAAAACATCGCGCTCGGATTGCGTCAGCCGCTCCAGATTCACCTTCGCCCCCGCCCCGCGCCACAGTGGCTGGGTGAAGGTTCCCGTCAATACGGAACTGGTGGCTGCGCGTGAATCGCCTGTGACAAAGCGAAGGAAATCAGAACTCAAATTGAAGGCAATGCGGCCACCCCCGCGCAGCAGGAGGCTGACGGCGATATTGGTCTGGCCGCTCAGGCTTCGCTCATTCTTGATTTCCGAGCGCGGCTTGTCCCATTCGAGAATGTCGCCCACTTCCTCCACGAGCGCGGCATACTGACGCAAAAGTTCCCCGGGAGTTCCTGTAATAGACTCAATTTCGCGGATAACCGGCCCGGCTGCCCCCATGACTTCAGAGAACGAGGACGCCTTCTGAATGTCCCGGGGGGAATGATGCACCGCGCCCCGCAACGCCCCCGAAAAAATCGGCGTGTAGCGGTGCCGGTCCAAGGTGAGGGCAAGGGCCTGGAGATACACCGATTCTTTCCGGTTCTGATAGATACGGCTGTTTTTCACCGCGATTTCAAGCGCACGTTCCAGTGAAAGCACCTGAAATCCCGACTCCCCGCCGGCATCCTCCCCCAGAAATTCCTCACTGGCCTCCCGTACAGGGATACCCTCAAGAGGGTCCCATGTCTCGTCCTTGGCGATGGTGAATTCTTCCTCCATACCCGGCACCGCTTCGGACTTGCTCTCAATGATTCTGTAGGTTTCTTTGTCTGCACGTTCGGCATATCGCGCCGCAGTACAGCCGCTCCCGACAACAAACAGCAGCGCGGCAAGGAAGCCAAGCGGAAAAAGCAACCGCCTGGTTGGAAATGGCATACATTTTTCCCTGCTGGTGTCGTCGCACATTCCCACAACAGCGGTTTCCAATCGCCACCGGAAGACTTTCATGATCAATGCTTTATCAATCTTTCATAAACACCGGAGATTATAGCACTTTCCCCCCTTGCATTCCCGTGTGGCGTAAGACGAGGCAATTGCGAAATGGACTCTTTTTGCGCATAAGATCATGAAATATCAGGGATTTCAGATGGAACCGAGAAGCGGAACGCCCATTTCGCAAATGCCGGAAGACATACTCCTCATGAACCACTTTTTTCGGCAAACGTACCATGCCTCTCTTAACATGACTATGGGCGATTCAAAAAGGTTTCAGGGGGGCTGTTCCGGAATGCAGGCTTCAGCCGCTTGGAAATGCAGGCGCGGCGCCTGCGTCAAGGAAATGGCGCCTTACGGTGGCGATGTCGGCGTTAATGGCTTCTATGAGTGCGTGAATGGAAGGGAATTTCTTTTCGGGCCGGAGACGCTTGTGAAAAACGATCTCAATGCGCTTGCCGATAACATTCTTCGAAAAATCGAGCAAATGCGCCTCGATGACGATGTCTTCGTTACGAACAGTAGGCGCGACGCCGATATTTACCGCTGCTGGAAAGGCGCTTCCCTCGATCACCGCGTGCGCAACATAGACGCCGTGCGCCGGCACGGCATTGTGATGTGGGGAAACGTTGGCGGTGGGCACCCCAAGTTTTGCGCCTACGCCGCGTCCGGGTATTACTTCGCCAACGATGGAATACTTTCTGCCGAGCAGCGCCTCCACTCGGTCCACTTCCCCCTGGAGAATCCGTTCGCGAATCAGGGTACTGCTCACCCGCTCACCCTGGACGACCACCTGGGGCGCCTGACGCACTTCAAATCCGTATTCCGCCGCTTTTTGCTGGAGGAAGGTGAAATCTCCCGATGCGTTTTTCCCGAAGGAAAAATCATGCCCCACAACCAAGGCCTTTGCGCGACAACGATCCAGCAAAATCTCCTGGAGAAACGCGTCCGGGGTCATGGATGCGACATCAGCCGTAAAAGGCAGAACATAGAGCACATCCACACCGAGTTGCGCGAGGATTTCCTCCTTCTTGGCGTGGCTTATCAGAATGTTCGGCGCGTTCGCAGGCGCGAAAAATTCGCGGGGATGTGGCCGCAACGTCATGACGGCGGCTGTGCCGTTCATGGCCCGAGCGGCTCGGATCACCTCCGCGATGATGCGTTGGTGCCCCAAGTGAATCCCGTCAAAACTCCCGATGGTCAGCGCCACATTGGGAAAGAACTCCATGGCCCGTCGTGCGTCCTCAATTATACGCATGAGACAGATCTCCAAGGCACAGGGCATCGCAACATCAGATGAAAACCCGCTTGGGATGAATGCGCGCACCCACCAGCGTAGCCTGCGCTACGCCAAGGGCCAGCAGTTTTCCTCTTGCGTTCTTCAGTTGGACCCAGCCCTCCCGGACGGGACACGGATCGCGCAGATCAGAAATGCCCAGTGATGAGCCTTCGGCGATAAGCGACTGGCTGGAATTGCGCACATATACCGTGGGCAAATCCAACGCATCATCCATGGGAATCAGTCTGTCCTTCACCATGTCCGGCCCCAGGAAGGCGTTTACGGCGATGGCCTGATCCACGGAATAACGCCCTACCGCAGTACGGCGCAACGACGCGAGCGCCGCGCCACATCCAAGCGCAACACCGACATCATGACACAGGGTGCGCACATAGGTCCCGCTGGAACACCGCACCCGCAGGGAGACATCGGGCGGGTCATAGGCGAGAACCCTGAATTCGTGGACGGTGATACATCGCGGAGGTCTATCCACTTCTTCCCCTTTGCGCGCCTTTCGGTAGAGGCGCTCGCCCCCGACTTTGACAGCGCTGACCATCGGCGGAACCTGCTCGATTTCCCCGGAAAAGCGGTCGCAAACGGACTGGATCGCCGCCATGTCCAGAGATGGAATCGGCGATTGGGTCAATATCTCCCCGTCCAAATCGTGTGAATCGGTGGTCAGGCCCAAACGCATGGCGCCTTCGTAAGTCTTGTCAAGACCGGTCAGGTGTTCCGAGAGGCGTGTGGCCTTTCCCAGGCAAAGCACCAGGAGCCCCGTTGCCGCCGGGTCCAGCGTGCCCGTGTGGCCGATACGGCGCATCCCGGCGACACGTCGGATGCGGTCCACCACGTCGTGGGAAGTGATGCCGGCCGGTTTGTCCACCAACAGTAATCCCGTGAACACGGCTATTGTTCCTCATTCTCGATATGCTTCAACACCTCTTCCAATCGGGGAAGCATTTCCCCCATCACCTTGTCCATCGGCATACTGATTGTGGCGCCGGCGGCCGCCGCATGCCCGCCACCGCCATACGACGCAAGAAAATCGGCGGCATTCAGGTGATTGTCTGAACGCAGGCTGACCTTCGTTTCCCCACGCGATGGTTCGGAAAAAAGTGCGCCCGTCCACACCCCCTCGATATTGCGAGTGAAGTTGACCAGCCCATCGAGGTCTTCATTGACGGCCCCGATTTCCTCCGTGTCCGCTTTGGTCACGTGCGACCAGGCAAGCCGTCCGTCCGCGCCAAATTCCATGCGCTCCAGTACGCGCTTGATCAATTCCGCCTTTTTTCGGCTCATGACGTCGAAAACCGCACCGGAAATCGCGGCTACATCCAGACCCGTCTCAAGCAGTTCAGCCGCAATCCGATGCGATCGCGGATTGGTGTTTGAGAAGCGATAAGCGCCTGTATCGGTTATCTGCGCAACATACAGACAATAAGCCACTTCTTGGGGGATCTCCACGCCGGCGGCATGAAAGAGTTCCACAACAATCTCGCCCGTTGCGGCGTAAGAGGGATCAATGAAACCGACACTGCCGCCGGGACCTTCCCCAAGATGATGATCTATGACGATGAGGCGCTTATCCGGGCCAATCCAATCGGCGACTGACTCCAGGCGTTCGAAGGAGGAAATATCGATCAGTACGGCCGTATCAAACTGGGGCGCTTCGTCGCCCGGGGCGAGAATCTGCCTGGCTCCGGGCAGGGAACGATAGATTCTGGGGACGGGATCAACCATGACACAATGCACTTGGTCTTTGCCGATCGCATTCAACAGATACCGCATGCCCAGCAGGCTGCCGACCGCGTCCCCGTCCGGGTTGGCATGCGTGGTCAAAAGCAGCGCATTGGCCGACCGTAACTCCGCAACGATTTCTTCCAGGGTCAGGCGTATCATCGGAGAACTCCGTTGTTCTTCGTGGATTTGTTCGAACACCTCCTCAAGATGATAAACCGTATCCAGGGTGTCGTCGGGGAAAAAACGGATTTCGGGAGTTACGCGCATTCGCAGATAGCGGCCAACTTCACGGCGCACCCAGCCAGCGGAATGTTGCAATCCGATGAGCGAACTTTTCCGGGCTTTGTCGTCGCCGTAGAGGCTGACATAGACATTGGCATACCGCAGATCAGGCGACATGGTCACCGACATGACGGAAACGAATCCGATGCGCGGGTCCTTCACTCCTTTATTCAGCAGTTTTGCGATTTCCTCGCGGATCAATTCCGCAACGCGAACGGCCCTGCCCTTTGATTTCATAGCATCTCAATCCGGTAGTCCGCCAATTCAGCGCCGTGCTTGTTCATGGCGAAACGGGCGATTTCGTTGAGTTGGGTGTTTGCATGCGCGCTTTCATTCGACACGACGCATACGGTAATTTGCGCGCGGCTCCAGAGATCCAGATGGTTCGTCTCCGACACAGAACAATTGAAGCGATTCCGCAACTGGTCTTTCAGGCTCTTGATCACGCGCCGCTTCTCCTTAAGAGAACGCGCCCCGGGAATGAGGAATTCCATCTGCAGCACGCCGATTGTCATGTGTCGCCCCCTCAATTCAAGGTCTTGGCGACTTCCTCGATCCGGTAACTCTCAATAATGTCGCCGGCCTGAATATCTTCAAAGTTTTCCAGTTTGATGCCGCACTCGAAACCCGCGCTTACGCTGCGGACGTCATCCTTGCCGCGACGCACGGAAGCAATGCGGCTGTCATGCACAATAACGCCATCCCGGATGAGGCGCGCACGCGCGCCGCGTTGGCTTTCCCCATCTACCTGGTAGCATCCCGCGATGTTGCCGATGGCGGAAGACCGGAAAACCTGGCGCACCTCGGCATGGCCGATGACCACTTCTTTCCGCTCCGGCGCCAGCAGACCCTCGAGGGCATGCTTCACCTCGTCAATCGCCTCATAAATGATGCGGTAGGTGCGAATTTCCACGCCTTCCTGCTCGGCAAGTTTCTGCGCGCGCGCGTTCGCCGTCACATGGAAACCGATGATTACGGCATCGCTGGCCCCGGCCAGAAGGACATCAGACTCATTGATGGCGCCCACGCCCGCATGCACAATCTCCACGCTCACTTCCTGGTTGCCGAGTTTGGACAGGCTGGTCTTCAAGACATCGGCGGAACCTTGCACGTCCGCCTTCAGGATGATGTGCAGCGCCTTCTTCTCGCCGGCCAGCATACGGTCATGGAAATCTTCCAGGCTCATGTGCTTGACGGCACCGCTCAGTTTTCTGCGGCTCAGGATGGTGCGTTTCTCGGCGATAGTGCGTGCAATGCGCTCTTCCGGCGTCACGATGAAGGTGTCCCCTGCGTCGGGAAGACCGTTGAAACCGGTCACCACGACAGGCGTGGAAGGTTTGGCCGCCTCAATATGATCGCCGCGCGAATTGATAAGGCTGCGCACCCTTCCATAAGTGGTGCCGCAGAGAAACACGTCGCCCACTTTAAGCGTGCCATCCTGCACCAGCACCCACGCCACAGGCCCCATGCCCCTGCTGATTTCTGACTCGATGACCACGCCGCGTGCTCGCTTGTTGGGATTGGCCTTAAGTTCAAGCATTTGCGATTCAAGCACGAGCATTTCAAGAAGTTCTTCCACGCCTTCCCCCGTCTTGGCGGAGATATTTTTCATAATAACCTTGCCGCCCCACTGTTCGTCCACCATGTCGTACTGGGCCAGTTCCTGGCGGACGCGATCGGGTTGGGCATCGGGCTTGTCACACTTGTTGATGGCGACCACCACGGGCACATTGGCCGCCTTGGCATGGTTGATTGCTTCGACGGTTTGCGGTTTCACCCCGTCGTCCGCCGCCACAACAAGCACCACCACATCCGTGACTTGCGCGCCCCTGGCCCGCATCTGGGTGAAGGCCTCGTGGCCGGGCGTATCAAGGAAAACCACACGCCCCGAAGGCATTTCCACGTCATAAGCGGCGATATGCTGGGTAATGCCGCCAAACTCGCCTTCCGCGACATTGGCCTTGCGCACAACGTCCAACAGCGAGGTCTTTCCGTGGTCAACATGTCCCATAACAGTGATAACAGGGGCGCGCAGCACAAGATTTTCAGGATGATCCGGCTCCTCAGCGAGCAGGGTTTCCTCTTCGGGAATCACGGCCTGCACTTCGAAACCTTCTTTCTCCGCCACACGCCGGATGGTGTCAATATCCAAGACCTGATTCTTGTTCGCGAGGATGTTTTCATCCATCAGCATCAGAATCAGTTCGTTGACGGGCATGCTCATGGCCTCGGCCAGTTGTTCCACGGTCATCGAGTCACCCACTTCGATCACGCCGCCGGATTCCTGTTCCATGTCTTCCGAGATTTCTCCACGCACCCGCTTCCGTTTCTTCCGCTTCGGCATGCCAAAGGTGCCGCCGGCCTGAAACTCTCGCACTGCGGCGGCCGCATCCCGCCGAAGACCATCCTCTATCAATCGGGCGCGCTCCGCGCGTTTTTGTCGTTTTCGAGCAGTCTTGCCACTGGCCCCTTTCTTCTGCGGACCTTTGAACAGGGCTTCTTTTTCAATAACCTCACCGCGAAACACGCCTTGTTTGGCGCTCTTCAATCTGCTGCGCTCATGGGCCTGCTGAATGACCTTCGCCACCACGTCCGGGTCCGGAACGGGAAGCGGGCGTGTCGCCTTTTGTTTTGCGCGGCGGCGCTCTTCTTCTTCCTGGCGGCGTTCCGCATCGGCCAGAAGACCAAGGTTCGTTTCATGGTCCTCGACGTCGAGGTCGAGAGCCGACGTTGTGTCTGCAAGTTCGATATCTTCGGCGCCCGCGATGGTGCCGTCCGCCCGAACGATCTCAACAGGCTTTTCATCTTTTTCCAGCGCAGAGCCGATTACAATAGCCGTGGTGGACGCGGCGGCATCCTCTGCTTTTTTCTTGGCTCTTGGCTTTGGCGGCGCCTCTTCTTGGATTATCTCCGCCACAACCCCGGGTTTTCCCGGGGTTTTCCTGGACGGTTTCTCCGTCGCTTTTTTCGGCTTTTCCATTTCGGACGGAAGCGCTTCGGCTTCAAGCCCCTCAGGAATGCCCTCCTGGATACCCGGCGCCTCGACGTCTACCGCTTCTTCCCCTTCCTTTGTCTCGGCGATTTTCGTCGTTTTTTTCCTGGTTGCCGCCGGCTTTTTCTTTGAGGCGGGCTTTTTCTTTGCAGCGGCTTGCTTCTTGGCCTCCTGTGCCTCGGCTTCGGCTTTGCGCTTGGCCGCAGCCTTTTTCGCTGCTTGCTTGAGCAGTTCGTTGCGTTTTCGTTCTTTTTCCTCTCTCTTTTCGATTTGCTCAAGATAGGCGTCAATCGCCCTCGGGTCTTCATCTATCTCGATGAGCATGTCCACCTGAGCGTCGTCAATGGCGGCGTCAACCCCTTCGACCTTAAAACGCAGCTTTCTAAGCGTCTCGACCGCTTCTTCCGCGCTCATGTCGAGGCGTTTGACCAAGCTGGCGATTGTCTGCATTTACTGCTTCCTCCAGGAAACGTCTTTGTCTGCGCCTTTGCTTCACCTGCAAGCCGCTGTGTTATTGCCCGGGGTGGGTCTCTTCGTCTGATGCGGCGTCGGCGTCGCCTGCTTCCGGGAACGAATGCTCTTCCATATCGGTCGCCGACAGGCTTTCCATGCCCTGTCTGTCGGGTTCGATATTCGGCATGGGCTGCTCAGGCGCGCCATCCCCCCGGATATCAATGCTCCATCCAATCAATTTCGACGCCAGTCGCGCGTTCTGGCCGCGTTTCCCGATGGCCAACGAAAGTTGGTCCTGCGGCACCAACACACGAATGACGCCATTTTCCGAATCCACTTCAATATCGAGAATATCCGCCGGATTCAGTGCGTTTGCACACAATTCCACCGGGTTATCACTCCATCGCACGATATCAATTTTTTCGCCGGACAATTCCTCCACAACCGCGCGCACACGCGACCCCTTCATGCCTACGCATGCGCCAACGGCGTCCACATTGGGATCATTGGATTTAACAGCCACCTTGGTGCGGCTGCCCGCTTCGCGGGCAATCGCCTTGATTTCAACCGTTTCGTCATAAATCTCCGGCACTTCCAGTTCAAAGAGGGCGCGAACCAATTCCGTGGAAGTCCGGGAGAGAATCACCTGTGCGCCCCGTTGCGATTTTTCCACTTCAAGCAGATATGCGCGGATGCGGTCGCCCGGTTTGAAATTTTCCCGCGGGGACTGTTCGCGGTGCGGCACTATCGCTTCTGCCCGTCCCACGGACACGATGATATTCCCATGACTGACCCGCTTGACCGTTCCGGTCACCAAATCCCCTTCACGCTGTTTGAATTCCTCGAAAATACGGTCACGTTCCGCATCCTTGATTTTCTGGATAATGACCTGCTTGGCCGTCTGCGCGGCGATGCGCCCGAAATCCTTGGGTGCGGCCGGCACTTTCAGGCGATTGCCAACCACCACATCGGGATTCAATTTGAGTGCATCTTCCAAAGACATTTCCGTGGCCGGATCAGTCACCGTTTCTGTCACAATCCGTATCTCGAAAACTTGAAAAGCCAGGGTTTCCGGGTCAAGATCCACCGTAATATTGGCGTTCTTGTTCATGCTTTTCTTGGCCGCGCTTTCGATGGCGCTGCGAATTGCTTCAAGCAGTGTGTCGCGGTCTATACTTTTCTCCGCTTCCAACTGCTGCAAGATTACCCGAAGGTCCTGTTTCAATGCTCTGTCCCTTTCCAAGTGGTTTCACCGGACAAGGTTCGCTTTCTTGAGATTCTCGATATGAATCGCCGTCATTTGTCCATCGCATTCCATCTGGATGAGTCCGTCATCAAAGCCTTTCAGCATACCATGAAAGCGCTTGCGACCCGCAATCGGAGCGGTCGTTATGATCCGCACCTGCTCGCCGGCGAAGCGGTTGAAATCCTCTGGCTTTCGCAGGGGACGCTCCAAACCCGGCGACGACACCTCCAGATAGAATCGTTCTTCGATAAAATCTCCTGCATCCAATAGTGGACTCAACAATTGAGACACCGAGGCGCAATCATCCAATGTAACTCCCGATACTTCCCTGTCAATATAAATGCGCAAAATGCGCCTGCCATATTCCACCACATATTCCGCCTCGACCAGTTCATAGCCCTGCTCACGCAACTCCGGTTCGAACTCCGCCCAGGCGCGTCCAACTATCTCGGACGTGTTCATCAGAACAACCTTTTTCTTTCAATAAAAAGAGTGGGCCAAGACCCACTCCTTCGAGAAGTCAGAGTATTACACCGAAAAGTGTAGCATAAAAACCCGTTCACATGCAATAGGCAGTGCACGAGAAGAAAACAGATCTCTCCTCATAAATGAATTGATTTTATGACGGTCAGACCTCTCTTGCGCAACACTGATTGCAAAAAAGGGAAAAAGTGGATCAAATTGCCAAAACCGCGAGATTGCGTTCCCGAGACTTGTTGGTTCGATAGGAAAAGAAATGTGGGCCACAGATGGTGCATATCGCCGAAACCAGGATGTGTTGCTCTGGAATGCCCGCGCGCAGCAGTTGGATACGATTGGCTTCCCAGAGGTCCAGGTTGCGACCACGGACTGGGTAACCGGCGGCATGAAAATCGGCAGCCATCTCTGCACTCACTTCGTAGCAACAAGGCCCGGCAGAGGGACCAATGACCGCGTACAGGTCTGCAGGGGGAAGTGCATAGCGACTGCAAAGGGCGCGTACTGCATTCTGTGTTACGCCCGTCTTGGTTCCTTCCCGTCCTCCATGCACCAGGCCGGCGGCACGGCCGCCTTCCGCCACGACAAACACCGGCACGCAATCCGCAACGGTGATGCCCAAGGGGAGTCCCGGCACATTCGTGATCACGGCATCGGCCTCGGCCAGCGCCTTGTCCAATCCGAAGACCCCCTCAGTCCTGTCCGACGCAGACACGCACGCTACTGCGCATCCATGGACCTGGCGCGGACACACCAGCCGCGCACTGTTCAGCCCCAGCGTCCGGAGGAACGCCTTCCGCGCTCTGGCGGATGGCGCATGTGCGCCGCAATCCCCTTCGTTTTTACCGGAAATTGCCGCCACTGTCGCGCCCCGGGATTCCAGAAAGTCGAACCGAATCACCGGCGAGCCTCCCCGTCTAAAGAATATAACGCGTCAAATCCTGGTCTTCAATAATGTCGGCAAGGCGTTCCCGCACTATCTCCGCCGAAATGACAATTGATTCGCCGCTGCGCGACGGGGCGCTGAAGGAAATATCCTCCAGAAGGTATTCCATGATGGTGTGCAGACGGCGTGCGCCGATGTCCTCGCTCTGCTCATTGACCCGCTGCGCGATTTCGGCGATGGTGACGACAGCGTCCTGTGTGAATTCCACATGGACGCCCTCTGTTTCCAGCAGGGCCGTGTATTGTTTCAGGAGGGAATTCTCGGTCTCTGTAAGTATTCTGGTGAAATCGGAGGCTTTGAGACTCGACAATTCCACCCGGATGGGAAATCGGCCCTGCAGTTCAGGGATGAGATCGGAGACTTTGGTCATGTGAAAAGCGCCGGCGGCAATGAACAGAATATGGTCTGTGCGCACCGGACCATACTTGGTCATCACGGTGCTTCCTTCGACAATCGGCAGAATATCGCGCTGCACGCCTTCGCGGGAAACATCAGGACCATGCCCCGGGGAGCCGCGTCCCGCGATTTTGTCTATCTCATCCAGAAATACGATGCCCGCATTTTCCACACGTTCAATCGCGCGAGGGGTTACAGTATCCATGTCAATGAGATTCATCAGTTCTTCCTGTTCGAGGATGCCGCGCGCTTCGCGCACGGAGACCTTGCGCTGCTTGGTGCGCTGGGGCAGGATGCGCCCGAAAACCTCCTGGAGGTTGATGCCCATCTCCTCCATGCCGGCGTTGGAAAAGACCTGCATCATGGAAGCGTTGCCGGTATCGCGGACCGTGATGTCCACCTGCCGGTCATCGAGATCGCCGGCGCGCAGTTTCCGAAGGAGAATCTCGCGGGTGCGCGCTTCCGCCTGGTCCTGTTCAATGCCGGGCGCGGGGCGCTCATCCCCGCCATGGGGATCACCTGGACGATAGGCGCGGGGGCGCATCGGCTGTGGCGGGAGGAGGAGATCCAGCAGGCGATTTTCAGCGTTCTTCCGCGCCTGCTCCTCATATTCCTTTTTCATCTCTTCCCGCACCAGATTGACGCCCACCTCCACCAGTTCGCGGATCATGGACTCACAATCGCGGCCCACATAGCCGACTTCGGTGAACTTGGAGGCCTCCACCTTGATGAAAGGCGCGTCAGCCAATCGGGACAGCCGCCGCGCGATCTCCGTCTTGCCCACGCCCGTCGGGCCTATCATAATAATGTTTTTCGGAGCGACTTCATCGCGGAGCGACGCCGGAAGATGCCGGCGGCGCCACCGGTTGCGCAGCGCAATGGCTACTTTTCGCTTGGCTTCCGCCTGCCCGATGATGTATTTGTCCAGTTCTTCGACAATTTCTTGAGGGGTTAATGCGCTCATGGTTTCGTTTTCTTGAAAACTCAGTCCATTTTTTGAATACGCCGGACATGCCGTTCACCTTCGCTGAAAGGCGTATCCAGAAAAATGTCAATCAGTTTAAGGCATTCATCCAATCGAAGGATGCGGCGACCCAGGCAGATGATATTCGCATTGTTGTGTGTCCGCGACATGACGGCCATATCAGGCGTGACGCACGTGGCGGCGCGAATGCCCTTGTTGCGATTCGCCGCGATGCTCACCCCAATGCCCGTCCCGCAGATCAACACGCCCATGTCGGCCTCGCCACGCAGAATAGCGTCACAGGCTTTCTGTGCGTAGTCCGGGTAATCCACCGCTTCGGGGCCGAAGGCCCCGCAGTCCAGCACTTCCACGCCGCGTTTTTGCAAATACTTGATGATTTCCGGTTTGTAGTGCGGTTCAGGTCCTTCAAAGCCCGCATGATCCGAAGCGACAGCAATTTTCATGACGTTCGTTCCAGTCTGTCAAAAACAAAGTGCCTGAAGGGTCAATTGTAGACATTCATGACGCGCCATACAAACCAAAAGCGGGGGAGAAATTCAGTATCCCGAGAATCACTCTCTGGTCATACGGCGTATATCCGCCGTTACCGGAGTATGATGCCTTGCTTCGCTTCAGTCTCCAGGGAATCGGCGCACGCTTTCAAGAAAAAGGCGGGAATTCTGAAAAAGAAAACTTTGGAGTGCGGTTCGTTGGTTTCCGCGGTCAGAAAATCCGTAAATGTGCCAATGACGTCGCCCTCGTCCGTAACGCGGCGGCACCCGCCAATGGCATAGATGTTGAATGTATCATCACTCAGGGCATGACCGCGCCAGGTGGCCCCGTTGTCTTTGCTGACCAGGCATACAATTCGTCCCTCATATGCCCCGACGCAGAAAAGGGAAGCGTCACCGCCTGTTGATGCAAAGAAACCGTCGAGCGATTCGATGCGCAGACCGTTTCCCGCGAAAGAGGGAGAAATACGGACATCCTCACGGCCGCTTGCGATGTCATACCGAACATAATGTTGTCGCGCCGGACTGGTGCGGGCAAGATAGAGAAAGTGAAGTTTGCCGCCGTGTTCCAGCATGTTCGACAGCCATGTGTGCGAAATGAATTCATCATCCAAAGAGATTCGCGTCGTCATGCCTGTATCGTCCGAGACGGAAGGGATGGATATGCCGCTGCCGGCAAGGGTCTGCCAAGACTGCCCCTGGTCCTTTGATTTCATGGCGTGAATATCCCAATAAAGATATTCCTGATGTTTCACGGTGGTCCAGGCAAAAAAGAGGCTGCCACTGTCATCAACGCACAGGGATGGGTACTGCAGGGCCGCGTTGGGACCATCCACCAGAATCCGTCCGTCATACAACAGGTTTCCATCCAAATCGAGACGGAAAAAACGGCCATTGTGCGCCATGTAATAGAGTCGGTTTCGTGTTTCGTCAATCGCCATGGCGTATTTGCCCGCCGCGCCCTTGGGCAAAACCGTTATGGCGGGGTTGACATAGTCCTGGTCTGCCATGAAACGACAAAGGTATGCATCGCCGCCCACGAAGTCGGAGTGAATCAGATAGAGATTGTCTTTGGAGTCAGTTTCCAGAACCGGCGGATTGGTGGCATGAACGCCCTGAAACAGGGCAACAAACGTTGCTCCTCGGTCCTTGCTGTGCATCAGCCGCCATTCCTGGGCGGTAAAGTCTTCATTGCGGGAACGCAGATAGGTCAAAAAGATTCCCCGCGTATTGGCGACAATCTTCTGGTTGTGGCTTTGAAACGTGGCATAGCCCGTCGCCTCGGCATCCACGCATATCACTGAAATCGGCGCCAATTCCGCTGATGCAGCAAACAACGTCACCAGCACAGATAAAATGCACACGACGAATTTCACAACGTCCATCATGGTTCGACAATATCCTTGCGGCCGGAAACTGAACCCTCCCCAGTCCGGATTCCGACTGCTCTATGACCGATTCAAGGCGCTTTCTATCTCTGATTCCGGAATGGCGCCTTGGCGCAGTATCCGGCGCGTAGTTGGATCATAAACCGTGGAAGGCGGCGAAGGCGGCAACAAGCCGCCGTCCAGAACAAGGGCGACGCCAGCCAGTTTCATTTCTTCAGGGGATCTCGCCGGCGGCCGACCAGAGCGATTGGCGGAGGTGGAGGTGACTGCGCCGCCCCAGGCGTCGCACAATTTCCGGGCGACGGGGTGGGCAGTGTGTCTGATACAGACTTTTCCGGAGCCGGCAGTGATGGGCGCGGGCAGAACGTCCGAGGGATCAAAAAGCAAAGACAAGGGGCCGGGCCAGAATGCCGCCATGCACGCGCGATGCGCGGAGGTGATTTCCCGCACCAACGGAAGCATCTGTTGTTCTGAAGACACCACCAACAGGATGGGATTGTTTTCCGGGCGTCCCTTAACCAGAAACAGCGCGTGAAGCGCAGCATGGGAGAGTGGATTGACCGCCAAGCCATAAACGGTCTCAGTGGGATATGCGACAACGCCGTCATCTCGGAGAATTCCCACGGCGCGCTGAATGCCCTCCGGGTCTGCCGCGAGGCGGATCACGCCAGTCCCTCCAGGTATGTGCGCATTTTGCGAAAGGCTTCGCCCCGATGACTCAACGAATGTTTCTTTTCCGGGGGCATTTCGCCGAAAGTCCGGTCGTGGCCGTTGGGCACAAAAAGGGGATCGTAGCCGAAACCGTTGCTGCCGAAGCACGCCGTGGCGATATGCCCTTCCACGGTTCCGTATTCCACATGGGGTTCGCCGCCCGGCTCGACAAATGCCGCGCAGCAGACAAAACGCGCCGTGCGTTCATGCCAGGGCGTATCTCCCAGTTCTTTCAGAAGTTTGGCGTTGTTCCTGTCGTAATCGGCGGGCAGCCCGGCATAGCGGGCGGAATAAACGCCCGGCGCGCCGCCGAGGGCATCCGTTTCCAGCCCCGAATCGTCGGCGACACAGGCAATTCCGAAGCGCTCGCTGTAGTAACGCGCTTTCTTGACAGCGTTTTCCTCAAAAGTTACACCGTCTTCCTCAGGTTCCGGCACGGGTGGAAAATCGGCGAGGCTCTTCACCTCCCAAGGCAGACCGTGCAGCAACTCGGCCAGTTCACGCGCCTTCTCTTGGTTGGCGGACCCTATCAGCAATTGCTTAGGCAATATTCAGAATCCCCTTCTGCATGGCGACCAGTTCACGGATGCCTTGTTCGCCCAAGCGTATCATTTCAAGCGCCTCGTCCCGACTGAAGACGGCCTGCTCGCCTGTGGCTTGAATCTCGATAAAACGCCCTTCCCCATCCATCACCAGATTCATGTCCACCGAGGCGCGGGCATCTTCCTCGTAGCAGAGGTCCAGCATTGGCGTGCCGTCAACAATCCCAACGCTCACCGCGGCGCAGCAGGACCGAATGGGCAATGCGCCGATCCTGCCATCGGTCACGGCCTTGCTGAGGCCGTCATGCAGCGCAATGAAAGCGCCGGTGACCGCGGCGGTTCGAGTGCCTCCGTCCGCCTGGATCACATCGCAATCCACAATGATCTGACACTCACCAATGGCTTTCAGGTCCACCACCGCGCGTAATGCCCGTCCGATCAAGCGACCGATTTCGAGCGATCGTCCCTTGCGGGCCGCATCGCGCGTTACCCGTTCCGGCGAGGATGCCGGCAGCATGTTGTACTCGGCGGTGAGCCAGCCCTGACCGGAATTCCGCAACCAGGCCGGGGGCTGTTCTTCGAACATGACCGTGCAGAGCACCTTAGTTTCGCCAAAAGCAATCATTACGGAACCGGGGGCAGATTTGATGAAATGGCGATCAATGCTTATCGCGCGCAAGGCATCCACTGGTCGTCCATCTTTGCGCATACGCATCCCTCTTGGGTCGGTGCACTCAGGGAATGGGGATGAGTTCCTCTTCCTGAGGGGCGGAATCAGGGGGTTCGGCATCCGGGAGTTCTGGAAGCGGCGGCAGGGTTTGGGGGGCGACTTGCCCCGGAGCGAGCAATTCACGTTCTGTCTCAGGAAGTTTTCCCACGATTTCCGGATTGGCCGCCACTTGCGTTTCTTTGACATCCTTGTGGTATTTCCGCAACAGATTCTCCCATACGGTGTCTTCGCGCAAAATTTCGACGGCGCGTTGCAGCGGACGATCCTGGACCGTGGCGGACACAATTTTGAGTCGCGAGACAAATTCCTGCAACAGGTTATGGGCCTCCTCGCCGTATATGGCCCGGATTTCTTCCAGCAACTGTCGTTCGGCCTCACTGGCTTCGTGTGGCACATCGCTTACCTCGTCCCCGGTGACGGCGCCGTGATTCTGCTCATTGACCTTGGACGGGTCTGATTCATAGGAGCGATACATCTGCGCGAGCAATGTCCTCTCCTCGTCGGTGCTCATCACCACTTCCACGTCGGGGAGTATGCCCTGATGGTCAATAGACACATCGGCGGGGGTGTAGTAAAGGGCAGTGGTAAGTCTCAGGGCTGTCATTTTAGGGCGTTCCAACGGGATAATGGTCTGCACGCTTCCCTTGCCGAAGGTCTTCTGGCCGACGACGATCGCGCGCTGGTGGTATTGGAGGGCGCCGGTGACAATCTCCGCAGAACTGGCCGTCTGGCCGTTAACCAACACAATCATGGGCAGTTGCAGCGGAATCACCGGGCGTCCTTCGGTGTGCAGTCGCATGTCATCCTTGGCAGGCATGCCCTCCGCCGATGCGCGCCCGCGCGTGTAGGTTACCAGCGAGTTCCGGGGAAGGAACAATTCGCAGACTTCCTGGGACGCCGAGAGCAGACCGCCCGGGTTCCATCTCAAGTCCAGAATGAAACCCTTCATTCCAGCATCCATGAAATTGCGAAGGGTCCTGCGGAGGTCCCGTGAAGTGTTGTCCTTGAAGTCGCTGATCCGCACGTAACCGATATCACCGTCAATCATGCGCGATTCGACAATACTCTCCAAGGGCACTTTGGCGCGCTTGACGTTGAACTCGTGTTCCTCCTCCACGCCGAGTTCGTTCTTGCGCCGGATGGTCAGTTTGACTGTAGTGCCGCGCTGTCCCCTGATTCTGTCAGCGGCGTCACTCAGGCTCATGCCCTCCGTTGAGATGTCATCAATCTTGACGATGATATCGAAGGGACGGATGCCCGCCGTTTCCGCCGGGGAGTCCGGCACCGGCTTGAACACGACGATGTTCTTGTTTTCGTCCAGGCGGATGGACACCCCGATACCCTCGAATTCCCCCTTGGTATCCTCCCGCATCGCGGTCAATTCCTCCGCCGTAATGAACGAACTATGCCGGTCCAGCGAACTCATCATCCCGATAAGCGCACCCTGCACCACGCGGTCCAGATTCGTATCCCGTACATACTGAGACAGGATTGTCTCCAGCACCACCCCCACCGGCTCCACCGCCTGGTATACGTCCACCTGACTGTCCTGCGCCGCGATGCGGGCCACGAAACCGTTGGTCAACAACAGCGTCATCGCCCCAAAAAAGAGGACAATTCCGAAAAACTCCGAACGATAATTCTTCTTCGACATGCACGTCTCCATTTCCAGCGTAACCGCCGAAACGCTCCAAGCGCGAAATTGGCTCTCTTGCAGCCGATTGAACGGCATCACCCCCGAGTTTACCAGAAGGATGCATGAAAAGCGAAGTGGCCGTGCGGCGTGGCTCGCTTGTTCAGCGATTCCGCGAACCTGTTGAGTGGGCATCATTCAGAAAATTGACGGAAGAAAGTGGCGCATCGTACCATATGTTTACCCTCTGTTGTGCATGTGAAAAACAAATGCAGATACCATGATTTCTCGCCGCCCGTGGAAAGTTCTGTCATAATCTGCGTTTCCGAAGGGGTTTCGGGCTAAGAATGCCAGGAGCCTTGTATCCGGGTTCGTACGCCGATTCAAACGCATGGATACCCGGCGGCCTGTATTGACAGCGCCGCCATGAGATAGATTTTCCACAAGGGTGGATCAACGGAGTATTTCCCGCCCGGCCCCTGCGGGAGATGCCGGATCGATGGGGGGGAGTACGTTGAAAGCGACATGTCCTTAGAGCGAAAAAGAATATCTCAACGGCCCGTGACCTGACTTTTTCTGGTGACAGGAGCGAATCATATGCACTCAATATTTTTTACGACGGCCCTGTTATTGGCATCGGGCGGTGTGGACCAAAACCCGAAAACCGACTATGAATTGCCGATTGCCACAGGTGCTTTCAAGCAACAGGTACACAGGGCATATACGACGGATCAGGGTCTGCCGGACAATGACGTGCGCCGGATCGGCAGGGATGTCCATGGCGCCATCGTCGTGGAAACGGCGAAGGGAACGGCTGTTTTCGACGGTGACCGTTGGAGGCCAAGGACAAAGGAGTCTCCGGTTGCGGTTTACCGAACAGAACTTGACAAACGACAGATTTCGCGTCTGAAGAAACTGGCGGGTGACTGCGTGCAGATTCGATCGGTGGCTGAAAACAAGGGGGAATGGGCCGTTGCGGCTGACACGGGACTTTATATCGGAAAAAGTGCAGATTGGCAGATGCTCCTTCCCCGAAAGGGATCGGAGAGGTGGGCTCCCGTGGATGTGCGCGCCGTCGCCTATGACACATCCGGAAATCTGTGGTTCGCCTCTCCGCAGGGCGTGGGATACCGCGTAACAGATGAAGAATGGCATCTCTTCACCGGCGACGATGGATTGCCTTATAACGACTTCACCTGTATGGCTCCAGGGCCTGAGGGGATTTGGTTCGGCACGACAAACGGCGCAATCCATTACTGCGATGGTTCGTGGATGTTCCGCCAGGGCAGACGCTGGCTGCTCGACAACCACGTGCGGGATATTGCGGTGGATGACAGCGGCAGTGCATGGATTGCGACGACACACGGCGTCTCATGCATCGCCTTCCAGCCGATAACGCTGGATGCAAAAGCCACGTTTTACGAGGAGGAAATCGAAAAATATCACCGGCGCACGGCGTTTGGCTATGTCAATCCGGCTGAACTCTCCGTTTCGGGCGACAAGAGCACTGCCGTGCCCGTATACACCGATAATGACGGTCATTTCATGGGACTCTATCTCGGCGCGGTGAGTCTCGGCTATTCGGTTACCGGAAGTGAAAAACTGAAAAAGGATGCCGACAATGCTTTTCGCGCCCTCGCCTTTCTAAGCGAAGTGCCCCAGGGCGGCAGCCATCCTGCACCGAAAGGATTCATTGCACGGGCTGTATTGCCAACTTCCGAACCGGACCCCAATCCTCAGTATGACCTGGCCTATGACCTCCGACGCAACGCGGTTGACGCCCTCTGGAAAATCATCCAACCCCGCTGGCCTGTTGACGAATCAGGTGAATGGTATTGGAAAAACGATTCCAGTTCAGACGAACTCGACGGCCATTTTTTCGGATACGCCATCTATTACGACCGTGTCTGCGAAACCGAGGCCGAAAAAGACGCCGTGCGCAAAGTTGTCCGGCGCATTATCGAACATATCCTCGCGCACGGCTACAACCTCGTTGACCACGACGGCCAACCCACCCGCTGGGCGCGTTTTTCTCCCGATGACCTGAATCGGAACGAAGCCTGGTGCGACGAGCGCGGGCTGAATTCATTCAGCATTCTAACCTACCTTTCGATAGCCCACCACATCACGGGCGATCAAAAATACCGGGAAGCCTACCTCGAACTCGCACTCGATCACGGCTACGGCATGAACGGCATGACCCAGCCTAAATGCCTGCCAGGGCCGAACAGCGCGGGCCACCAGCCCGACGATAATATGGCCTTTATGAATTACTATCACTTGATCCGTTATGAGACCGATCCCAAACTTCTCAGCATGTATTATCACGCAATTCATGTCCACTGGCAGTATGAAAGACTGGAGCGCAACCCTTTCACAAACTTTGTATATGCCGCCTGTTGTCTCGGAAAGGTGCGTACGGATCATTGGGGTGATACAGACCTCTCCCCGCCAAAGTCCTGTATTGAGGACGGCATAGATACTTTGAAACGCTTTCCGCTCGACCTTATAGACTGGCCCATGTCCAATGCACATCGGATTGACATGAAGCCTCTTGGGAAAGGACTCGGCCAGTCGTCCAGCCTCGGGGGACGACATGACGGACAGGTTTTCCCTGTTGACGAACGACATGAGATTTACTGGGGCCTGGATCCTTGGGCGCTCACCTGCAACGGCAACGGCAAGCGCCTTCGCGAGGGCGTTCCCTATCTGCTCGCTTATTACATGGGCCGCGCCCACGGATTTATCGGCGAATAGTTGCGTCTGGGGGCGGCATATTTCCCGATATTCGGAAGCGATGCTCCGGCGGGATTCTTCGCCCAATTATCCGACGATTTTGTCCACCATCCATGATTACCGGAGGTTGTCGTTTTGTGCCTTTTTCTGATTGACATCCGACAACAGCGCTGTTCAGAATATGCTGAGTTCTGAAAAAAGCCTTTTATCATATCAACTTTTCCCCTCACCCCACCCCTCTCCCGGAGGGAGAGGGAGCAACAGCATGACTCGAGTTTCGCCATAAACCCTTTCTCACCGGGAGAGGGAGCAGCAGCATGACTCGAGTTTCGCCATAAACCCTTTCTCACCGGGAGAGGGAGCAACAGCATGACTCGAGTTTCGCCATATACACCCTCTCCCATTGGGAGAGGGGTGGGGTGAGGGGAAACAACACGGGACACCTTGGTAAAGGGGTCAATGAAATCTCAGAAATCCCCAAGCAGTGGTTTCCGCATAGAACAAGCCCGCCACATCATCTTTATTCCACAGGATTTTCAGAGGGTTCCGGTCATAGCCTTTCGTTTCCTTAACCTCCTGTTTTGGAAAGCACTATTCTTGAATAAACCCGATAACGGCGTTGGCCATCAGCACGCCGAAGATCTCTCCGGTATCCACCCAATGGCCAAGGGCGGCCGCAGTCGGGGCCGCCGCAAGAAGGAAGAATGTGGAACAATATTTCAATTCAGAAGCAGCCTTCACCAAACACGTTTGCGCAGGATGAAATACTGTCGGCACAAGGACTACACAGCGGGTTCCCAACCGGGCTCGTATTCGCGCTTCCACAGGGCATTAGCCTCGGCGTCATGCAGGATATGACCCTTTTCGCCGCAATGGAGCGACCGGCCGGTCCGATACGCGATATTGCCGAGATGCGATAACAGGGTACTCTTGTGCCCTTCTTCGATTTCGGATGTCAGGATGGTGCGATCCCTGCTTCGCACGGCTTCCAGGAAGACAGCGATATGCTCGATGTCGCCCCGATTGCCGCTTTTCTCCTCCACCACTTTCCCGTCATTGTCGCAAATGCGGTAGAAACTGTCGCCGACGGACATGTTGCCGTTTTCACCGAAGAAGGTCACTCCGAAATCGGAGCCTCCCGGGCCCGGATGATTGCAACTGAGTCCTTCCCAGGAAATCATTTTGCCACCGGGAAAATCATACGAGACCATATGGGTGTCCGGCGTTTCCTGGTCATCGTCGTAGCGAAACCTGCCGCCGGCGGAATTGACCCGCACGGGATAGTCCACATCAAGCCCCCAGCGGCACAGGTCCAACCCATGGGTGCCGTTATTGCCTATTTCGCCCGTACCCCAGTGCCAGAACCAGTGCCAGTTGTAATGCACCACGTTGTCTCTGTAGGGGCGCCGCGGCGCCGGCCCCTGCCACATTTCATAGTCAAGATGTTCGGGCACGGGCGCTTCCCGGCCCCGGCCTATGGAACCGCGCATGCTCGCGTACCATCCCCGTGCGTAATAGGCGCGCCCGATAACGCCCTCATGCAGCCTCGTCATCGCTTCCCTGGTAACTTCCGAGGCGCGACGCTGGTTGCCCATCTGCACCACGCAATCATGCTTTCTGGCCGCCGCAATAAAGAGTTCGCCTTCATGGGGATTGTGCGAACAGGGTTTCTCCACGTATACATGCTTGCCCGCCCGGCAGGCCAGAATAGCCGCGGGCGCATGCCAATGCACAGGCAGAGCAAGCACCACCGCATCCACTTCGGGATCATCCAGCATCCGGCGCAGGTCGGTCAACGGAGCGGGCGATTGCCCCGTCTCCTTTTCAACCGCTTTGGCGCCGTTCTCGACGCGTCTGCGGTCTACGTCACATACATACTTGAGAAGGCAGTGGGGATTCACTGCAAAGGTGAGCGCGAGGCTGCGTCCACGGCTCATGCCGGCGACGCCTACGACAACACTTTCATTCGGCGAGGCCGCCCGCGCGAGCCCGCCAATGCCCTCCGCCAACGCCACGCCGCCAACCATGGCGCGTCTTAAAAACTGACGACGGTTCGGATGGTCTGACATGATGCACAGGTCCTTTTTGATTGCTGACATTTTTATCGTAGTGCAATAAAATGTTGTTGTCAAAAAAGTATGAGGAGAGTTCTGTTCCCCGGTACGATACAATCGTACTATCGGAATAAAAATACTGACAACATTTTAGCGGACTGAAGCAATCACTATGCATGACTCCCCCATTGCTTCGCTCAGCGGCGTGGTGTGCCGCTTCGCTCGCAATGACGAAAAGAACGTGTCGAGCGTTTTGATTCCAAAGGCTATGTCTATCTTCTTAGATGTTACTGATACAACAATAAGAATTATTTCCGCTGACCTCCGGGATGGGTTTGCGCTTGCTGATCTTCGTCCTTATACTTTTTGTGTGCGACCTGACGGGATACAGGAACACTGACGCGCTCCGCAAGTAAAAATGTCCTGTACCAAATCGTCTCGAAAACATGATCCGGCATTCATTCTGAACATCGGGGAAGAACTGGTTTATGAGCAACGACAGGAATGATTCTGCGTCCGACGCAGCGCCAAATTTGCCTGCGCAGACTTCCATGAAATTTCCAGATGCGTTACCTCTGCTGATGCTGCGGGGCATCGTTGTCTTCCCGAACACGCTGGCGCCCATCCGGGCGGGCAAGGAAGACAAGGCGCTGATCGAAGACGCGGTCAAAGGGCACCGGCTGCTGGCAATGGTAACCCTGCGTAACCCCCAGCGTGAGGCGAGCACCTTGAATGACGCCTACAGCGTCGGCTGCATCGGACGCATTCTTCAGGTACACCAGCATCCGGAGGGGTATTTCGACACCCTTATCCAGGTCCAGCAACGTTTTCGCATCGTTGGTCTGGTCCGGAAATCGCCTTACCCGGTGGTGCAAATCATGCCGCTGGAAGACATCATTGATCACTCGGATGAGACTGAGGCGATGGCGATGACACTCAAAATGCAGATGTCGAACCTGATCGCCATCAGCCCAAACATTCCCGACGGCGCGCAAGGCATCATTGACAACATAGATAATCCGGGGTTTCTGACCGATCTGATTGCGGGAAATCTGAACATTCCTCTGGAGGACAAGCAGAAACTGCTTGAGACAACGGACTGCCGCCAGCGCATGAAGATATTGATGCCGTTGCTCCAGCGCGAAATCGAACTGCTTCAGGCATCCACCAAGATTCATCAGGATGTAAAGGCGGCGATTGACAAGGGCCAGCGGGAATTCTTCCTGCGGCAACAGTTGAAGGCCATTCGAGAAGAACTGGGCGAGGGCGATCAGCCGGAAATCGAGGAGTATCGAAAAAAAATAGAGGCCGCCGGGCTGCCGGAGGAGGCCAGGAAGGAGGCGCTGCGCGAGGTGGGCCGCCTCGAACGCATGAACGAGGCCAGCGCCGACTACAATGTCGTGACGACCTATCTCGACACGCTGCTGGAGTTGCCGTGGAACATTGCAACAATGGACCAACTGGACATAGAACGCGCGGAATCCATTCTGAACAAGGACCATTATGGGCTGGACAAGGTGAAGAAGCGCATCCTTGAATACCTCGCTGTTCGAAAACTGAAACCCGACGCCCACGGGCCTATCCTGTGTTTTCAGGGACCGCCAGGGGTCGGCAAAACTTCGCTGGGGCAGTCCATTGCGCGGGCCTTGGGACGCAACTTCGTACGCATGGCCTTAGGCGGCCTCCACGACGAGGCGGAAATTCGCGGCCACCGAAAAACCTACGTCGGCGCGATGCCAGGACGCATCATCCAGGGCATCCGCAAGGCGCAATCCAACAACCCGGTCTTCATGCTCGACGAAATTGACAAGGTCGGCGCGGATTTCCGGGGCGATCCGTCCAGTGCATTGCTGGAGGTGCTGGACCCCGCGCAGAATGCCAATTTCGTGGACAACTACCTTAATGTGGCCTTCGACTTGTCCAAGGTCATGTTCATCGCTACGGCGAACGTGCTCGACACCATTCCCTGGGCCTTGCGCGACCGCATGGAAATCATTGAAATTTCGGGTTACACCCTCGAAGAAAAATTGCAAATAGCGCGAAAATACCTCGTTCCGCGCCAACTGGAGGCGCATGGATTGAACTCCAAGCGGCTCCGATTCACCCCTACCGCCCTGCGAAAAATTATCTCGGACTACACCCGCGAAGCGGGCGTGCGTAATCTGGAGCGGGAGATCGCCAACATCTGCCGCGGATGCGCCAGAAAATTCGCATCCGGACGCCGCAATCCCATCGTGGTCGGGCCGCAGCAGGTCCGCGAATATCTGGGCAGTGAAAAAGTGCACTATGACATGGCGGAGCGGACCCGACTGCCGGGCGTGGTTATCGGCCTGGCATGGACGGCTGTCGGCGGCGACATCCTCTTCATCGAGGCAACCCGCATGCCCGGCAAAGGCCAACTCTTTCTCACAGGCCAACTCGGCGACGTGATGAAGGAATCCGCGCAGGCCGCGCTGAGTTATCTCCGGGCCAACGCCAGACGTTTCGGCATCGAAGACAAGATTTTCGCGGAAAGCGACATTCACGTGCATGTCCCGGCAGGCGCGGTGCCAAAGGACGGCCCCAGCGCAGGCGTGAGCATGTTTGCCGCCATGGCGTCACTGCTGACGGGCAAGCGCGTGAAAAGCGCGCTGGCCATGACCGGCGAGATTTCCTTGCGCGGCAACGTGCTGCCCGTGGGGGGTGTCAAGGAAAAGGTGTTGGCGGCATCCCGCGCGGGAATCAAACACGTCATCCTGCCAGAACGATGCCGCCACGACGTGGACGAAGTCCCGGAATCCGTACAGCGAAAACTCACCTTCCATTTCGTGAGCCGGATGCACGAAGTGCTCGAAATAGCCCTGGGCATCAAGGATTGATGCCCTGAATCCCCTCCGGAGCGTGGATTTGGAATTATGGCTGGAAAACGGTTCTGAAGCGCCTTTGACGGAATTGCGCACCCAAATCTGCCTGATGTTGAAGGGAGCGTCTGGGTTCAACGCGCAGAACAACGGGCGGAAACGTTTTGACACGCCTGTAGTGATGGTCAAATCACGCGATGCTGAACGCTGGATGCTTCTGGCATTCGATCATTGCGGCAGAACTTGGGGTAACGAGCATTGCCCGTGCATTCATTCCGACCCCGTTCTGCCCGATGCCGCTCCGGGCGCCCGTGTCGCTGCGCGCGGCCGACTGCGTTTTTATGAGGGAGATGATATTGTAGGAGAAGTGAGGCGTTTCCGCGCCGAAATCCAGAATTGGGGACAGGAGACATAAACGAAATGGACGACTTGGATGGGTTGGATCAGGGTGGGGGGCATATCCGCCGCCTGCTCAATGCAAGATTTGGTTTGATTGTTTTGGGCCTGTGGATATTTGGCGTTTCCGCCGCCTATTTCCTTCGTTATTCTTTTGAATTCTATTCGGCCAACCAGGCCGCGTTGGATGCGCTGCTGCGGAGAATCGCCCCGTAACCTGATTTGAAGGAATCGCCGGATGATTTGATTTTTCAGGCGAAAAAAAGCATGATCCATTGCCGCACCGAAAAATGCCCGCAGGTCCGTAAAGAATCTTCTTGAGCAGGACTTCCTGGAAGGGTTTCCTCCTGTGAGACGGCCAGTGCAATTGTCCCTCTCTCTAAAAGAGGCGCCGTTTTTCAGCAATCTGGGCGCGCCGGTGGTGGCCCGCATCGAATCTTTTGTCCATCACCGCCAGTATGATTCCCGACAAATCATCTTTTTCCCCGACGATCCCTGCGATTTCGTATATTGGGTCCGTGAGGGGCGCGTCCGGGTGACCCGCGTTTCCGGCGACGGACGGGAACTCAGTTTTCGGCATCTTTTTCCGGGCGACATTCTTGGAGAGGAATGCCTGGCAGGACGTTCCCGGCGGGACGACTACGCGGAAGCGCTCACGCCCAGTCTGCTCTGTTTAATGCGATCCGAGGATTACACACGGTTAATGGGGGAAGAAGTCGAATTGGCCCGCGCCGTGGCCCGGAGTCTCTCTTCCCGCGTGATGGACGTCGAACAGGTGCTCGCAGAAACCGTTTTCAACACTGTCAGGAGCCGCGTTGCGGCGGCATTGATCCGCCTGCAACGTCGTGTCGGCGAGGCTGATCGGTCCGTTTTGCGTATTACCCACCAGGAAGTGGCCAATCTCGTGGGGGCGCGCCGGGAGACCACCACGGCTACCCTGCACGGACTGCAAAAGGCCGGCATTGTAAGAACTGCCAACCGCCGTATCACGATTCAGAATCAAACCGCCCTGGAAGACGTCGCACGCGGCGGTTGAACAGGCGACCGGACCAACACTTCTTAAACAGGCTGTCCAGATGGTATAATACCGAGCGGGTGATTTACGCCAACGAGGAGGGTTTGAAATGGGTCGGAAGCGGTGGGTGAGAAAGTCGAAATGGGGAGTACCGTGACGACGTGGGGTCTGGAGGGAGTCTGCCATGAAAAACGTCTTGACTGTTCTTTTGGCCGGCGGCGCAGGGGAACGACTGCACCCCCTGACCAGAAATCGCGCCAAACCGGCCGTCCCATTCGGAGGAATGTACCGGATCATTGACTTCACCCTCTCCAATTGCGTCAATTCCGACCTGCGGCGCATTCAGGTGCTGGTGCAATACAAATCGAATTCACTGGCCCGGCATTTGCGTTCGGCCTGGAACATCATGCACAGCGAACTGGGGGAATTCATTGACATTATTCCGCCCCAGATGCGCGTCAATGACAATTGGTATCTCGGTACGGCGGATGCGATTTATCAGAATCTATACTCAATTGACCAGGAATCGCCGCAGGAAGTCCTCATTCTGTCCGGCGACCACATCTACAAGATGGATTATCGTAAGATGGTGTTGTTCCACCGAGAACGGGAAGCGGACCTCACCATCTCCACCATCGAGGTGGAATTGCGGGAGGCAACCCGCTTCGGTATCCTTGAAGTGGATGCCGAAGGGCGGGTCATCGGATTTGAGGAAAAACCGGAAACCCCCAAGCCTTTGCCCGACAAACCGGACCGGGCGTTGGCCTCCATGGGCGTGTACATATTCAATACCGATGTCCTGAAGCAGGTGGTGATAGAAGATTCCGAGCGGAAAACTTCGCATGACTTCGGCAAGGATATTATTCCCCGGATGATCCAGACGCATCGGGTATATGCTTATGCCTTCGAAGATGAAAACAAGAAGGAAACGACCTATTGGCGCGATGTGGGAACAATTGACAGTTATTGGGAGGCGAATATGGACCTGGTAGAGGTGGACCCGCAGTTCAACCTCTATGACAAAGCATGGCCGCTGCGCACGAATCTGCCCATGGCCCCTCCCGCAAAGTTCGTGTTTGCGGACATCGGCAAGCGCTTCGGGGTGGCCACGGATTCAATCGTTAGCCCCGGCTGCATTATAAGCGGCGGCATGGCGCGGCGGTCGGTGTTATCTTTCAATGTCCGCATCAACAGTTATTCCTATGTCGAGGAATCCATTCTGATGGATGGGTGCAGCATTGGCCGACACTCCCGCATCCGACGCGCCATTATCGAAAAAAATGTGTTCCTGCCGGATCACACTGTGATTGGATATGACCTGGAAGAAGACGCCAAACGCTACAGGGTGACCCCGTGGGGCATCGTGGTGGTCGAGTCCTCCAACGGACTTGTCTGATGCCCCTGTTTATTCCTCATTGTGTGACGCGACATTAACCATGAACCAGGAAGGACGCCGTCCATGTTTCTTTTGCGAAAACGCTTCAGGTGCGCTGCAACCTTCGCATTGCTCGCGGGGGGGATTGCATTCTTTGGGCATGCATTTCCGGCGGCGGGGGCGGAACTACCCCCGGAACTGGCATTTCTTGCGCCGCTGCTGACGGATGAAGAAGCGTTTGTGAAAACCATCCGGGATTATCACAACGAGCAAAAAACACGGGCGCGCGGGGAGCGGGAAGCGGCAGAGGAGGCGCATAAACAGGGCGATGCTGAAAAGGCGCGCGCATTGGCGACCGCAGCGCGGGAGCGCATGGTCCTGGTGCGAAAGGGCTATGAAATCGGTTTGGCCCTGTTTGGCGGCAATGCGCGCTTGCACAATTACTACGGAGAATTGTTGTATGACGAGTTCGGGGAGAAGCCAGGCGCGCTGCGCCACTGGAATCTGGCGCTGTCTTTTGATCCGAAACTTGGGCCGGCGCACAACAATCTGGGGCTGCATTATTTCCACAACGGCCAGTATGACTTGGGCTTGAATCATATGGAAGAGGCGCTGCGCCTGGAGAAAAAGAATCCCGACTTCCTATTCAACATGGCGCAGATCTACCTGATCCACTGGCCGCAGATTCAGGCGCGACGCAACATCAGCAAGAAAGCGATATTCCGGCGGGCCATGCGCATGTCCAAGGCGGCAACGAGATACGCCCAGAACGATTACGATCTGTTGGTGGATTATGCGGTCAATTTCTATGCGGGCGAGCGTTTCGGCGTGAATGTTTGTTGGTCCCGCGCCGCCGACGCCTGGCAAAAAGCCCGAGCAATGGCCCGCAACGACGTGGAACAGTTCTACACCTGGCTGAACGAAGGCCGGGTATGGCTCTACGGCAAGAAATACGCAAAAGCCGAGGCATGCCTCGAGGAGGCGCTTCGTATGCGCCCCGACAGCGAGACGGCACAGACGCTGCTGCAACGGGCCAGAACCCGCAGCCAACCGGAGCAGGCCAACCGGTGACGTGTCGCGACGTACCAGTCCTCCAAGGAAAATCTCCATGAGGGGTTCCCATATTTCTCCATCACAGATGCAAGATGGCACAGCCGCACAGCCACGTCTTGTGAGACGCATGGGCGCGGTGATTCTGGGCCGTCAGGGCGGCACAATAGCGCTTCTCATGCTCTCGCTGGCAGGGGTGTACTTTTTTGTGTTTCGCGGCGCGCGCTTTTTCCTGGTGCCGTCCGCGTCCATGGAACCCGCATTGATGCGAGGGGATTACATCGTTACTTTGCGTGAACGCGTCTATAAACGCGGCGACATCATTGTCTATCTCGACCGTGTAAACAACGAATACGTGGTAAAACGCATCGCAGGCGTGGCAGGCGATGTCATCAGCGTCAAGTCCGGGGCCCTTTTCATCAACGACCAATACGCCTCCGAGCCGTATATCGCAGAACCCATGCGCTACGTGATCGATCCGCCGATTGTCATCGAAAAAGACCGCGTATTTGTATTGGGAGACAACCGGAACGCCAGCGATGACAGTCACGTTCAATTGAATACTGAATCGGTGACGGACATCATCGGACGCGTCTGCTTCCGTTATTATCCATATGAGCGCATGGGGCTGATTCGTTCCTATCCCCTGCGTTATCTTGCAGAGGAGTGAAGCGCACCGTTCCCATTTCCGGCGCATTGCTTGGATGGTGTTCATCCATTCAGGTACCATAATGTCCTGTGTGCGCGGTTTGGCGCCCGCCCAAAGGGTAACGCATGTCTCAATATCAGTATTATCAGGAACATCGCAGGTTCGCCATGCCCCGGATCACCTGGGCGGTTCAACGCCTTATCCTGGTCAATGTGGCCGTGTTTGCGATACAATTGCTCGCGGCGCCGACACAGGCGTTTCTTGCCATGTTTTCCGGATGGTTTCTGCGCGGCAGCATGGAAGAACTGTTGTCTTTTCAGCCGGACCTGTTTCTCCGCGGCCACCTTTACAAGCCAGTTACCTATCAATTCCTGCACAATGGGTTGCTGCACCTGTTCATGAACATGCTCTGGCTCTTCTTTTTCGGGCCGGAAGTCGAGCGCACCCTCGGCACACGGCAGTTCTACCGCTTCTATCTGGTCTGCGGCGCCCTCGCCGTGCTCGCGACCATCCCTTCATATCTGCTTCCGGGCGGACGCGCCGTTGCTCCCTCCGTCATGGGGGCCAGCGGAGCCGTCATGGGCGTGCTGGTGGCTTTTGCGATGATTGATCCGCATCGCCAGTTCTATCTTTTTCCCTTGCCGGTGCCCATCACCGCCATTTGGCTGGTCGTGATCGTGGTGGTGATGAACATCATTTCCGGACTGGGGGACAGCAGCGTATCCGTGGCGACCCATTTCGGCGGCATGGCGGCGGGGTATGTCTGCATGAAGATTATCCCGATGATCAATGCCTGGCGCCGACAACGCCGCGCCGCACAGTCCCCATCCGAACATGAACCCAAAATGGATAAAATCGGTGAAGCGGTGGATAATATTTTCAAATTCAAGGACAGGAACCGGCATTAAATCCTGAGAGGCGTTCATTTCATGCCTGGGATGCAGGAATTCATCATCATCATCCTCATCATCGTGATCCTGAGTTGGACCGGCCTCTGGCCGGTGGTCATTCGCGGGTTGCGCGAATTGCGCGGCGAACATGTCGAAGACCGGCGCCCAACCGAATCCGATCTCGAACTCAGTTACCGTCTCTTGGGACTGTCGCCCTCCGCGCCCTGGGAGGAAATCGAACGGGCGTATCGCCGCAAAGCCAAGGTGCATCATCCCGACCGTGGCGGCGATGAAGATGCGATGCGCGCCCTGAACGAAGCCTACAACCTCATCAAAAAGTCGCGTGGCATTCGATAATTCACGGCACAACGCCTGCACAAAGTTCTGGAGTACAGGCTTCAGCCTGTCGGGATAAGGTTCTGGAGTACAGGCTTCAGCCTGTGGGCGCAGGTGAAACACCCGCACTGTATTTCAATCCCCTTTTTCCCAGCCGTCCCTCTTGTCCCTTCCGTTCCTGTCTCTCGCCCGGCCTCTTCATCGCAGTGAATAAAATCCCCCTATTTGCGTCTGAATCTACGGAAACGGCACGGAACAGTCCAGCCGCCGGCCACAGTAGAACGTAACAGGTTTCTGATTCGCTTGTAGTTTCTGACAGAAGAGGAGGCCGCAAAATGGCTCGATTGGGCGTATACGATATGGTTCAAAATGTGGTGGATTATCTTCTCGCACGCCCCAAAGCGGCCGTTTCTCTCCTGATCATGTTTCTGAAGTTGGCCAGTCCCCACCAACAGGCGTAGTCACCCCCTGCGCCGTTGTTCTGCGCCGCCGCGCTGTTCACAGACCCTCCTTCGACCCTCCCCGGCGCGGCGGCCTTTTCTGTTTCGAGTGGGGTGCTGCTATACTGCGGATCAAGCAGAAAACAGCCAAGGAAACCCAAGGACATGAAAAACACGCCGAAGATTCTCGCCATTGCCGTTCTGTCCACACTGGCTGCCACATCCGCCACAGCGGATATGGTTGGCTTGCGGACTCCGGTCGTGCGCACAGAAGAAGAGGTCTATACCTTCAAGAATCCAGACAACGGGTCCGGGCCGCTATGGTCCTACGGCTGCACGCAAATCGCGCGCATGGGAGATCGGGTTGTTGTGAGTGCGATGGAAACCGGCGTGGATGTGCCGCCGCTCTGCAACACCCGCTGGCGGCTGCTGCGGCGGGAGCAGGGCGCATGGCGCGTGATCGCGGAGGCGGACGCCTATCGCCAGCGCGAACCCTGTCCCGTAGCAATAACCTCCGAACAGGACCTGTTCCTCTATGTGAACGATTCCCTGGAACCACCGGGAACCCGCTACGGCCCCTGTGAACCGCACCTGATCCATTTCCGGATGTTGCCGGGCGCGATGGAACGCGCGACGTTGCATCCCCAATGGGCGGGTAAAATACATTTCACCGATCATTCCTACCGGGGCTATGCGGCGGACCCCGCGCGCGGGGAGTTACTCATGTTGAACATAGACGCCAATACAGGGGTGCAGCATGCCTGCCTGCTCAACACTTCCGGGGCCACTCTCGCAACAAGATCCATCGAATTTCCCATCAGGTCCTGTTATCCGCAAGTCGCTCTGGTCAATCGCGCGGCATACGTTCTGGCTATCGGAGACATCGTAGAGCCGATCAAGGAATGGCGTGAATACAAATTCGAACTGACCCAACGCGAATGGGACTATGTGTTCCGTATCCTGTACTTCACATGGACGCCCAATATCGCGGAAAAGCCCTTCGCCGCGCCGATTGAAATTGCGAATGTGGATGCCACCGGAGGGCACATCAGCAACCAGGACCTGTGGATTGCGCCGGATGGCGCGGCATGGATCATGTATCTCGAACGCGAGGTGCAGAACGAATTGTTGCGGGACAGGTTCTTTCCCGGCAAGTCCGTCATCAACTCGCTGTATCTGGCGATTGTAAAGGATGGCGCGATCATAGAACGCCGCGTGCTGATTGAAGGCTCCGCCCTGGAATGGCCGGGGCACGCGCGATTCCATCCAACGCCGGACGGGCAGTTGTATGTTGTGGCCTACTGCGGCAACGGAGATGCTGGCAATCGGCTTCTGCGTTTGTCGCCTCAGAACGCCACGCCGCAAGTGATCCCCATTTCCCTGAAGCGCCCCATGGCTTCTTACTGCCTGGCAAGCGTGCGCGCCGGCAATATGCCGTCATTCACCATTGACATGCTTGGGCTTGGCGGCGACAACACCCTTTCCTATGCGCAGATTGACCTGGAACCCGCGCCATAAAAAAGTCGCGCATTACGCCGATTCAAAAAGCCCTTCCAAGACCTCAAGCAGCACATCCACATCCACGCCATAGGCCATGCAGACCTGCTCGATGGTCTCATAATGACTGATGCCGCAATGGGCGCAGCCCCCCAGATGAAATGCCGCGAACACTTCGCCCACGCGCGGATGCACCGCCATGGCCTCCGCAACCGGCATGTCCGCACGAAAACGCTTTTCCTGTACTTCCGACATGGCAACACCTCGCTGTTTTTTCCAAACCTGCGGCAGTATAGCGATATTCCCCGAGCAAAGCCAATACATGCGCGTGGAAGTGCGCGCGCATGGCGACGGCAGTATAGCGATATTTCCCGACCAAAGCCACTCTTACGCCGAAAACAATTCCATCCGCACGAACATTCCAAGCATCATAAGATCATGCCACACAAGAAACGCAAAACGGAAAGGGAATCTCGAAAGGCGTCACGGCCCCGGCCTCATCGCAACAACAGGAAAAGGATCAGTTCCACTTCCACTATGAGATGCGCCAGAAACGGCAGCAGCACATTGTTCCGACGTAGCGTCCATCGGGTCAGAATGATTGAAAACACCAGCATCGCGCCCGCTTCCAAACCCGCTTTTTGCAGGTGGTATGCCGTTTCTGAAAGCGGCACGAGGCACCAGCCCCAGCGCGGCCACCGCGCCGACACCCGCCGCAATAGAAAATAGCGGTGCATGAATTCCCAACCCAAGAGCCAGGACAGCACCCAGAACAATTGAACGGAGAATTGCGCCCACGGCACGGCATACAAGCCGCGCTGACCGGGATAATAGGCCCGCAGCGAGGGGAAATACGGAATAATAAGGACAGCAGCCAACCCCAACATGGCGAGGCCGCCCAGTAAACCCAGATCAATGCGCCGCCAGCGTTTGACACCCAACGCACCCCAGTCCATTCCACGCAAACACATTGCAAACGGGATCACAAACCAGAAGACAAGTTTGAAATAGTCCAGTTGGCCGAACGGCCAGCCAGTGACAAGATCAGCAATGCCCTTGGGCGCGCCCAGGCGCAATGTCCATTCATGGATACGATGTGAACCCCACAGGAAAAAGGTCCAATCGAAAGGCCGTCTGATGCCCCAAACAGCCAAGGTATCCACCGAAAGCGCCGACGCCACATAGATCACAGTCAGCCAACTTTTCCATCCCGAAATGATTGATGGCGAAACAGTTCCGGAGTCAATGGACGATTTCCGTTCAGATTCCTGATTCGTTCGCTTTATTTTCTTCGTTGATTTCCGCTTCATTTCATCGGCAAGGACCTCCTGGATGTTTGGTGTATGACCTTTGGGTAGGGACACAGGTCGGCCACGGGGCATTCGCCGCATCGGGGCTTGCGCGCAATGCACACGTCACGGCCGTGGAATACCATCAGATGCCCGAACAAGGACCAGCGGTCTTCCGGCCAGACGCGCATAAGGTCCTGCTCAACTTTCTTGGGGTCGGTGTTTTCCGTGAATCCCATGCGACGCGCGAGGCGACCGCAATGCGTGTCCACCACCACGCCCTGTACGCCGAAACAGTCCCCCAGCACCACATTGGCGGTCTTTCGTCCGACGCCGGGTAGTCTGAGCAGGGCATCCATCGTGTTCGGCACCTTGCCGCCGTATTCCTCCACCAGCATCCTGCATAGCCCCCGGATGTTTTTCGCCTTCATGCGGTAGAATCCGGTGCTGCGAATGTCCTGCTCCAGTTCCTCCGCCGGGACCTTCAGATAGTCCTGAGGCTTTCGATATTTTTTGAACAAGGTCCTGGTGACGATATTGACCCGCGCGTCGGTGCATTGCGCCGCAAGGATGGTGGCAATGAGCAATTGAAACGCGTTCTTGCGGTCCAACGTGCATCGAACGTCGGGATAGCGCTGATAGAGGCGGTCATAGATGGCCATAGCGCGCGCGCGTTGTTTTTCCAAAGATTCTTTGTGTTTCGGGGGCATTGCATTTCCTTCCGCTGGACAAGGCCGCGCCATGATACGGCATGATCGGCGCAAAGTGCCAGTCCCGATCAAGAAGACCCATCCCCGCGGACAAACCCGCCAGCCTCCTTTGCGCATACAAAACACACTTGCTATACTTCGCCTGTTGATTCCCGGACGCGAATGGGCTGACTGGAAGGATGGATTCATGTCGGTGGATGTGGTCACGGTAGGTGTGGTATGTGCGGATGTCATGGTGCGACCGGTGGAAGAGTTGCCGCCTCGCGGAACACTCTCACTGGTGCCGCAACTCGAAATGCACCTGGGGGGCCTTGCGGCCGTTACCGCTGTGGTAATGCGGCGACTGGGCGGCAGCGCCGCGTTTGTGGGGCGCCTGGGCAACGATGGTTTCGGCGACTTCATTATGGGCGCATTGCATGCGGCGGGGGTGAATACCGATGGGGTGAAGCGGGTGGATGACTGCCATTCCTCGGCCACCGTCGTGCTGATTGGCGCCGACGGCGAGCGGACTTTTCTGCATCACTTGGGCACCACCGCACAGACATGTGAAGCCGACCTGGATTTCACGGTGATATCCGGGGCGCGCATCCTGCATTGGGGGGGGCCGGCAATCACGCCCATGCTGGACGGACCACCGATGGGTCGCATATTTGAAAAAGCACATCAACTCGGTGTAAAAACCTCGATGGACACCTGTTACGACGGCAAAGGCGTCTGGCTTCCATTGATTGAACCTTCATTGCCCCACTTGGATATTGTATTCTCCAGCCTCGAAGAGGCGCGTCATTACACGGGACGGCAGGAACCGGAATCCATCGCGGATTTCTACCGGAGTTACGGGGTGGAGACCGTGGTCGTAAAAATGGGCGCAGACGGATTGTTCGTCAAGAATGGCAAGGAACAGCACCACATCCCCGCACACCGGGTGAAGGTAGTGGATACAACGGGCGCCGGCGATGCGGCGTGCGGCGGATTTCTGTATGCTTTCTTGAATAACTGGGACTTGAAACGCTCCGGCCAACTCGCCAACGCGGTCGGCGGCTTGACCGTGCAGCGGATGGGCGGCGCGGAGGCAATTCGTTCATTGGAGGACACGGTGAATTTCATGGAGAACAAAACATGTTGAGAATACTTCCGGCAGTCTTGTTCGCTCTCACGGCGGGCGCCGCATGGGCGCAGCAGGGAGAAACAACAGTGCAGACACGGGATTTGCCCCCGCCCGCAAATGCCGCTGGCGACACATCCACCGATGCGCCGTCGCCCGCCCCTGCGCCACCGGTTACTGTCCCCACCGCTGAATCCAAGACGAGCCAGGACAGACCGCCGGAAATTCATCGTCCCTTGGAAATACATCGCTCCGAAGACAGATCATCCAAACGCGTCGCCGCCTTCTGGTTCATACTTCCCGGGCGATGACCGAAATCAGTGTGGTCGCCTTCAGGATACACAGGGCTTGAAATGCATACAAAGACGCCGCTGCCGGCGTGGGTGTGGTTATGTCCAATGTGACAATCGGATACGGGCTCCTGACTGTCTTGTGGATGCTGTCCGCTGCGGCGTCTCCTTTTGACGCCTACGACGCGGAGGCGCAGTTTCGCGACGCCCTGCTGATCCCCGACCAGAACCGACTCTATTTTGCAGTGAACAATCGCGACGAGATTTGGGTCTTCGACCCCCATGATCAATCGCGCATCGGCACGATTCCCGTGGGCCGCGGGCCGGTGGCGTTGGCATTATCATCCGATGGCCATATCTTGGCGTGCGTCAACCGCCTCGATAATACCGTTTCCCTTATCCATCTGCCCGATGAAACCCTCCTTGCGACCGTCCCTGTCGGTGAAAGCCCCGCCACGCTTGCCGCAATGCCCGATGGACGCTTCGTCGTCACCAACACCTTTTCCGAAAGCGTCACCATTCTTGATCCCGGACCGCCCATCCTCACCACCACCCTGGAAAAGGCGCCCGGTTTCCCCTCCGGCGTTACGACGAGCGGCCGATTTCTGGGCGTGATTGGCCGCATCGAACCCCAGTTGACCGTCATCCGGCTCGACCGTCTGGCGGAGCGCAGCCAGGTGCCTCTCCCTGATATTCCCCACCACCTCGGCGCCTTGTCCGGAGACCGCTTTGTCGTGGGATGCGCGGCGAAACTGTTGATTGTTGACCCGGCAACGCACCGCATCACCCGCGCCAAAGAAATCCCCGTCGAAGCCATGACCGTTTACCGGGACGAAATATTTGTTCTTTATGAACGCACCCTGGTGCGTCTGGACGCCACGCTTGCAGAGCGTGAACGCATTCCACTGGATTTCGCGCCCACGCGAATCTCAGTAGTTCCCGGCGCCTTGCTGGCCATGAGTCCGCGGGACCGTGAATGGCGCTTCCTCCCCCTTACTGAAGCGCCGTCGGCAGCCATCGCGGAAGCGCCGCCGGAACTGCCCCACGAACCCCCGGAAACGACAGAAATAGAAACGCCCAGAAAGAAATCGTTTCTTGCGCGCCTCTTCAAGCGATATCCGCTCCGGACCGCCGAGGGATATGTGGCAAAACCTGCCGCCGCGCCTACGCGGCAAATCGCCAAGCGTACGATAACAGACGCCCTGCGACAACCAACGGAATTCGGCTCGTTGGAGGCGGGATTTGAACCTCCCGACTGGACAGAGCCGTTGCGGGATGTCGAGGCCGAAAAAATGACCCGGGATTTACAGACCGGTGTGTTGCATCTTGAAAACAATGTCCGCCTGCGTATGGGAAACATGCTGTTCCGCGCTGATTCCCTCACCCATTCCGAAGACACCGGCGAAATCTTCGTCAAAGGAAATGTGCAGGTGGAGCAGGAATCTTCCCGCCTTACTGCTTCGGAAATGCGTTACCAGTTGCCGATGGAGGAGGAAATGACGCCTGAAGCGGCACCCGAAGCGGTCTCGCCGCTGACCGCTGAACTGGACGATCAGGAACGCGCCCGCCAGCGGCTGAGTGTCGGAAAACTGGACGCCAAGGACGTGCATATCGTTGAGCCTGCGCGCGAGATGACCGCAAGCGAGGTTCACTTCGACTTCGCCAGTCAAACAGGCGAACTGACAGACGTCAGGGGCCGCGCCGGTCTCTATTACTTTCATGCCGACAAACTGTATATCCGAGGACCCCAGCAAGTTTACGGCGAAGAGGTCTGGGTTACCACCTGCGACCAGGAGAACCCTCACTATCGGTTGCGCATGAAAACCTTCAGCGCCGACCAGGATCAGGTGCTGCGCGGTTCGCATGCCCGCCTTCAATTCGGAAAAGTGCCCACCCCGCTGTACCTCCCGCGCTGGCGGGCCAACCTCCAGGAGGAAAACCCCTGGTACATTGACTTCCGCTCCGGCCGCTCCGCCGAATTGGGCTACTACGCCAATGTCGGCATGCAGTTTGAAGTGAACCGAGATATCACCGTGGGACCGCGATTATATCCCACGGAAAAAGAAGGCGTCGGATTGGGATTAGACGTGAAATACGATTTCATGGACAATCCCGCCTCGCCCTTTTTCCGAAGCAAGGGCGAAGCGCACGGCCTGATGACCACAGAAAGCCGAGGCTACGGCGAATGGTATCACCGCTATGAATACTCGGAAGACCTGGTAGTGCGCGGACAACTCGAAATGTGGCGCGATCGGGACGTTTACAAAGATTTTCACCGGGAACTCTATCGGCATCGGACCACCCCAAGGGACTTCGTCAACGTCACGTATCGCCAACCCTCCTATATCGCCACCTCCACCGCGCGACTGAACATGCACCGCTGGGTCTATGAAACGGAATACCTTCCCGAAGCGACCTTCCACCTTATCGAGCGCCGCATCGCGCCCAACCTCTATTTCACTTATGACACCCTCCTCGGCTACAACGAGCGCGAACAGAACGGCGATACCGGCGGACGCCAGACCAACATCGCCCGCCTGTCCTATGCCTGGGCGCCTGTGGAAGGATTCACCCTTACGCCCCACTGGGAAAACGAAGCCACTTTTTACCTCACTGAAGACCATGACGACACCGCCCAGGCACGTCTTTCCACCAAACTCAGCGTGACGGCCCAAAGCCGCTTCCACAAAACCTACCCCGGCTTCCTCGGTTTTTCCGAATTCAAACACATGGTCGTTCCCTCAGTGACCATGTCCTATAGGCCCAAGTCAACACTCAGCATCGAGAAATCGCCCCGATACGACGCATGGGACAGCGTCTATGGGCAGGCCCGCATCGAATCCAAACTCGATAACCTGCTGTACGGCCGCGACGCCTATACCAACGAGGTCTGGCAGGTGGGGCGCTTCACCCTGTATCAGGGAAATGATCTCTGGAACGAGACCAGCGCCTCTGAAAATTACGAAGCGGAAATTGACTTGAGACCGAGACCCTGGTGGGGATTTCAACTGGCGGCAGAGCGCCACAAGGTCAATCGGGACATTCTCCCGCGAGTCCCCCTCTATCAGAACGAGAGATTCCTTCAGGCATATGAATTGATTTTCCGGCAGCCTTGGCGATTGAATCCTGAAATCGAGTACCAGACCATGCTGGGCGATTTCAACCGGGTGCTGACCCATCTCTACTATGACGACATTCCGATGGGCGGCTATTTTAACGGACGCGCGGGGTTCATCTACACCGAAACCGCAAGCCGGGTGTATAACCGTGATATTCTTTACAGTTTGGGATGCAAACTGGGCGACCACTGGGGTCTGTGGTTTGAGCATATCGTTGACATCAGCCGGGGTGACTTGCGCATCCAGACTTACGAAATCCGGCGCACACTCCATTGCTGGGAGACCGCGCTGCGCATCCGCAACCGTGAACGCGGCACCGACTTCAATATCGAATTCAGCATCACCGCGTTTCCGGGCACCCGCATCCGCATCTGATACGTTCGAGGCCACTTGCATTCCCAGAAACAACGGAAAGCGCATCCCATGATGACGCAGAACCTCCTCCGGCAAGAAGTCGCCGACCTCATTCCCGAAATCGTCGCCTTGCGCCACGAACTCCATGAACATCCGGAAATTTGCTTTGAAGAACACTGGACTTCAGACCGGATCGCGCAGTTTCTTGAAGAAAACGATATCCGCTATACCAGAGGGCACGCCGGCGGCACGGGGATTGTCGCGGAAATCAAAGGGCAAAAACCGTCCGACCGCAGAACCGTTGTCCTCCGCGCCGACATGGACGCCTTGGAAATTCAAGAGGAGACCGGCCTGCCCTATGCCTCCAAGACGCCCGGGCGTATGCACGCCTGTGGGCACGACGGCCATGTCGCCTGTCTTTGCGGGGCGGCCAAAACACTCATTCAGAACCGCCATCGCATACGCGGCGCGGTCCGCCTGATATTCCAGCCCGCCGAGGAACAGGCGGGAGGCGGACGCAGAATCGTGGAGGAGGGGATATTGGATGATGTGTCCGCCGCCTTCGCCCTGCACGCCTGCCCCGCGCTTCCCGCAGGCGCTGCTGTTGCGGGCGACGGGCCGGTGATGGCGGGCGCGGACTTTTTTCACATTGATATCATCGGACACGGCGGCCACGCGGCGGACCCTGCAAACGCCGTGGACCCTGTCCTCGTGTCAGCCCATATCATCACGGCGCTGCAAAGCATCATCAGCCGCGAATTAAATCCCTGGGACCCTGCGGTGATTACCATCGGCCGCGTGAAATCCGGAACGGCCGCCAATATCATCCCCGCCCTGGCCAGAATGGAAGGCGGATTCCGCACCTTGTCAATGCACGTGCGCCATCATATCATCGAAGCCATTCCACGCCTCGCCTCACAGATTGCCGCGGGATTTCGCGCCGAGGCGCAATTTGCCCTTCACGGCGACGGCTATCCACCCCTCTGTAACGATCCGGGGATGGCTTTCTTCGCGCGCGGCGTCATCGCCGATCACTTTGGCCCCCAGGCCCTCGAAGCGTTGCAGCATCCATTCATGGCCTCCGAGGATTTCGCCTTCTACCTCCAGAAAGTCCCCGGCGCCTATATCTTCCTTGGAAACACCGACAAGAATAACACCGCTCAAATCCCCCTGCATCATCCCCGTTTTGACTTCAATGACGCCGCCATCCCCATGGCCGTCGAGTTGCTCGCCGCGCTGGCGATCCGGTTCTTCGAAAATGCTGCTGCCGACTGATCAATGGCTTGGGCCAAACACCAGGCGCGCAGTCCATTCGAGGTCGGCTCCCCACGGATTCCGATGACATTCCCAGGCGGAGTAGGCGGACACCGCCGCCAGAAGAATCAGCACCCCCCAAAACCATCGCGGATGCACCCGTTCATGAAACGACGCGCCCATGAGAAGCAACACGGGCATCGCTCCGATGTACCAGCGGAACCCGTAGGCTTCTCCGCCATATCCATGGGTATTCAGCAAATAATACAAAGTTATCAGCAGAAAACCCGCCGCACCGCCCAAGACATAGCCCCGCCCGGGAACATCGCGACGCAGCAACGCCAGAGCGCATCCCAATAGCCCCGTGATCAGGATGGGAAAAAGCAGAAACACGCCGTGGCGGCCCAAGGTGAAATGGAACAGATAAACCGGCTTCGGCTCGTTCAGGCTGTCCAGGCCCATGGGATTGCGCCACATTGAAGACTCGAACAAATAACAGTCTTTGTTCATTTGCACCGGCAGGGGGCTTCCCGTCACCGTCGTCATAATCGCGAAATGAACCAACAAAGGCCCCAAAACGCCAAGGGTGGTCCAAATCATGGTGTTTCGGGGGTGACAATACAGCAAATAGAGACCCGTCAGTGCGACAAAAATGGTGATGGGCAAATCAAAGGTGAAGAGAAGCGCCCCGCACAAGCCGAACACAACAAAGCGCCAGGGCTTTGCCGGCAGTTTGCCGGAGGCCAGCCCGATGCCAAAATAAAGCATCGGCATGAGCATGCCGACGGCGGGCACGTGATTGTTGAGTTGCGAGGAATAACCGAAAACCTGGGTGCAGAAGGCCATCGAAGCCACCCAGAACAACCGCCGCCATGGATTCTCCACAAACAGACGCAAGAGCATTGCAAAAAAAATCAAAGCAATGGCAAAGGGAAAAACCACCAGCGTCAGGTTCATCACTTGCAGGATGGGCTTGAGATGCTCCCGATGTTCCAAGTCCCATCCGAAAAGCCCCCGCAGCAACAGATATTCCCCTGTCATAATCAACGGTATCATCGGCGGTTTACTGGAGATCAGGCGACCCCGGACAGCGACCTTGTCCACCGTCATCGCTTCAAACGGATTCCTCGGCTCCTCAACCGGACGGTCAATGTACCATGTGCCATGCTTGGTCAGGCTCCACACCGTGGCCATACGGCTGTTGACCGTCTCCCCGGCAATCACATGGCGTACGCCCAATGCTGCCAGCGTTACAGCCGCAACTATCACGACCGCTTCCAGCCAGGCGAATCTGGTGTTCAACGTTTCCCGTTGCTCCATGGCGCTCCTGAATCCATGCGTCGTGGAGATTATTCGGCCCTGTCCCTGCGGAACCACTGCCTGAATTTGCGGATGAGCCAAAAACCTTCCGGCTCTTCCGGTTCCACAAAAACCCTGACCTCTTCCCGGCGGGGCAGCCACTCGCCGTTGACATATTCCTCCGATTTCTCCGGAATGAACAGACTGCCCACCCGCCACCAGCGGTTGTCGCGATACTCATAGGTCAATGTTTCATGACCCGTGTCGCGGTAGAATTTCAAATCCTGCTGCGCTGACTTCCGCTTCTTGTGCGGATCGGTATAATACCTGCGCTTATCCACTTTTGCATCCGCAATATAGGGCCGGGTGCGCGATTCCCGCTGCTGCAGCGTGACTTGCGCCTCGGACGCATCCGAAGGATATATGACAAACTCCTTGAAATAATACGGCCTGCGCCGGGTGATGGGCGCCCGCGTCATGTCTTCGTCGCGACCGGCGCTCGCCATATATCGGTTGACCGCCTCACGCAATTGCGCTTCGAACTCCGCCGCAGACTGCGGAGAAGACAGATCAAGCGCAGGGCCTTTCTCCCGCTTGGCGGCGCAGGATACCCCCACAATCCCCGCCATGACAATCAACAAACCTATGGCCACTTTCTGCGGCATAATGCGTGTTCCTTCCAATGAACCGATGTGAAAAGGGACGCGAGCATCCTGAAGTACGGAAAACAGGCGCTATCATAGCACAATCGCCGCATCAATCAGGAACATCGCCCCGCCCCCGGCATTCACTCACCCACAACAGGCGTTCTCAGCCGCGCCAGAAGCGTACGGAATCCATGCGGCGTCTCCACTTTGGCGTCCTCCAGGCGGACGCTTGAAGCCGTGATTCGCTTTACCAGAAAGCGCCCCTGCACATAGTCCCCTTCACGCACCGTCTGTTCCGTGAGTGGAAAATTTGGATCATGCAGTCGAAACGTGGCCGTACCTTCCCGCACATCCACCGACATCAGCACCAGTTTAAAAGCCGCCACCTCGGCATTCACCCGATCAAGTAATTCCCGGATACTTCGGTCAGAATCCTTTTGTGCAGCCCTGTTCACCACGGTAGAGGCGCGATCCAGGGTGTTGCGACGCCAGGGATACTCGGCCAGCAGTTCTTCTATTTCTGCGACAAACCGATCCCGCACTTCATTGGCTATCCGGCGGTTCTCAGGGGTGTTATTGAATTTGATCGCCTCAAGCGCCTCCTCAAGCGCCTCAATGGTCGGACGACCCTCCTTGAGCCATTGGAGCGCGCGGTTCACGTACACAAACTCGTCCGACTCGCCCGATCGGTTCATGTACGCCGAAACATTTTTCCAAGCATAATCGCCTGCAAAATAGATCACGAGAAGCCCGACGACGACGCCACCGCCTATAAAACACCGCCGCACAAATTCCATCCCCGCCGAGGATGCCGGCTCCGGCTTGCCGGGACCTTGCGAGTCCCTCCCCAGCATCGCCAACTCCCGGTGCTTGGCATCCAATTGCGGCAAATTGGTCGCCAGGCGATTCTCCTTGACTTCCTCGTCCTCTTTCCGATGACGAAGACGAAACCACGATGAATGGCCAGCCTCGCGCGCGCGCCGCAGTTTCTCTTGTGCGGAACGTTCCTCCGCCCTGAAAATCTCCAGGGCATCCAGCACATTGCCCGACACCGTATAGGTCGTCTCGGATCCCCCCCCAAGGTCTCGAATCGTAAAGGTCTCCGCTTCTCTGCGCGGACGCCCTACTTCCGACCCGCAATGCCGACACCGCACCGCCAGTACGCTGATCGGCGTACGGCAGATGGGACAGGGCCGTAATGCATCCTGTTCCGTTGGTTCTGGCGACATCAGATTCTCCCCCTCTTTTCAACAACACAATGATGATAACCGACATCTTGTCAAGATTCAACAGGAAAGTATCCAGAGGCATTCATGAAATAGGCATTTCGGACCACAGTTCCATCAAAAATCCCGGATATTTCGTGTTCTTAAACGCAAAAACAGGCCATTTCGCAAATGCCTCATCCAGAGGTATTTCAGCAGTGGCCTGCCGGTTTTTCGTCTCACAGAAAATCCCCGGCATTCCCGACCTGAGTTCCTCTCTTTCCCCCCAATATCCAGATTCCTTTGTTTCGCGTGTGCCAAGTCTCCAATAACTGCCTTTCCGATCGCCGTCCTCAGTGCTCCCCGGTTTTATGCAGGCAACGCCTGTAATGCGGCGAATGCGTCCTTGAGCGAAGATCGGTGCAATTGCAGGAAGTCGTTCCCAATCCGCGCCCGGTTCATGAGCCGCTCGGCCCTGGTATTGGCGTGAGTGCTGTCCA
>CALEDJ010000030.1 GCA_937951485.1 uncultured bacterium | reverse complement strand
CCGCAAAACGTGATCAATGCTGTTGCTCCCGCTCCCTCTGGGAGAGGGCGGTTACCGCAAAACGTGAGCAATGCTGTTGCTCCCGCTCCCTCTGGGAGAGGGCGGTTACCGCAAAACGTGAGCAATGCTGTTGCTCCCGCTCCCGGCGGGAGAGGGCGGTTACCGCAAAACGTGAGCAACGCTGTTGCTCCCGCTCCCGGCGGGAGAAAGCGGTTACCCCAAAACGTGAGCAATGCTGTTGCTCCCTCTCCCTCCGGGAGAGGGGTGGGGTGAGGGGCAGAGCCGATATAATCGAAGGCTTTTGTCAGCGCCCGGAATGTTCTTGACGGCACTGACGCCAATACCAGGGCCGAGCGGGTCATGAACCGGGCGCGGATCGGGAACGACTTCCTGCAATTGCACCACTCTTCGCTCAAGGACGCATTCGCCGCATTACAGGCGTTGCCTGCATAAAACCGGGGAGCACTGAGGAATTCCCGGCTGCTCGTTGACCCATGCCGCAGCGCCGGTATACGATTGGGGCGCGGCGCGCCGGCGCGCCGCAGGAGGGTATAAACATTCGCATCGCAATCATTGGTTTGGGGTATGTGGGCGTGCCGCTGGCGGTGGAATTCGCCCGTTCCGGCGCGACGGTGTTCGGGATTGACGTGGACGCCGCCAAAACGTCGGCGGTCAATGAGGGGCATTCCTATGTCCTGGATGTGCCGAGTGAGGCATTGGCGGCGGTGGTGCAGGCCGGGAGGCTCCGGGCGACCACGGACTATGCGGTATTGGAGACAATAGACGCCGCATGCATCTGCGTGCCTACGCCGTTGCGCAAGAGCCAGGACCCGGACATCTCCTACATCGTATCGGCGGTGGATGCCATCCGGCCGTGGTTGCATCGCGGCATGCTGATTGTGCTGGAGAGCACGACCTATCCCGGCACGACTGAGGAACTGGTGTTGCCGCGCCTGGCGGAATCCGGCCTGGAAGTCGGCAAGGATTTTTACCTCGCCTATTCGCCGGAGCGGGTGGACCCGGCCAACCGTGAGTATGGCGTGCGCAACACTCCCAAGGTGATCGGAGGGGTCACGCCGGCGTGCACGCGGAAGGCCGTGGAACTGTACGAACGCGCGGTGGATTCTCTTGTTCCGGTGTCGAATGCTCGCACGGCGGAAATGGTGAAACTGCTGGAGAACACCTTCCGGGCGGTGAACATCGGATTGGCGAACGAACTGGCGCTGATCTGCAACCGGCTGGAAGTGGATGTCTGGGAGGTGATTTCAGCGGCGAAGACCAAGCCTTTCGGTTTCATGCCGTTCTATCCCGGGCCGGGCCTTGGCGGTCACTGCATCCCCATTGACCCGCTGTATCTGTCCTGGAAACTCAAGACCGTTGACTTTGACGCGCGCTTCATCGAACTGGCAAGCGCCATCAATGCGCACATGCCGCAATATGTCGTGGAGCGCATCGCCGAGGCGCTCAACGAGGTCGAGAAAAGCGTCAAGGGAAGCCGGATACTGGTGCTTGGCGTCGCCTACAAACGCGATGTGAGCGACACGCGCGAATCGCCCGCCCTCGACATCATCGGTCTGCTCCAGCAGCGTGGCGCGATCATGGCCTACGCAGACCCCTATGTGCCTTCGCTGGAATTGCCCGGCGGCCCGCTGGAATCCTACGACCTCGCGCAGGGCGTAGGCGATTTTGACCTCGTTGTGATTGTCACCGACCACCGGGCCGTTGACTACGCGCGCATCTGTCGAGAAGCCCGCCTCATTTTCGACACCCGCAACGCCACCGCAGGCGTTCCGCTTCCGCCGGGGCGCCGGGTGATCAAACTTTGAGCGCGGCCATTCGGCGCTGCTCCCACCTTCTCATGGTGTCGCAGTCAATCTTCGTTTGATCAGCATTCCCAGGCCTGCCGCCAGAAATACGACGATAAGCGCGGTCAGGGCCAGATAGCCCGGCGACGGCATTTTCACGGGAGGGATCGGCGATTCAAAGAGTTGAATTTCCACATATCCCTGGTGGTGGGCGGGTTCCATGCCGTGCGCATAGGCGACGAAGGCTTTTCGCCGGGTGTTGTTGTACACAATGCTCAACAGCGTGCCGGAGACCCCGTCGGCGCGCGCGATTTCAATCGCTTCCTCATCGCCGATCTTGCCGTATCGCTCCAGGATCGCATTGTAAAGGTTCTGATTGCCGCCCCCGTCGTGCCGTTTCCAATAGATGACGTCATTCAGCCGTTCATGGAACGGGTTGGGCGACTGACAGGGATGGCCCACGACCGATTCGTCGCCGTATCGGTCAAATCGCGCGCCGCTGGTGAACAGGAGGCGGGCCTTCGGGTCAGGCGCACCAGGGTCCCCAATACAATAATAGTATTGGTTGGTGCGCGTTGCCGCGCTCATGCGGGCCAGCGCCGCATCGAGGGTGGCGTCGAACATCAGCACATCGCGCAGAAGCGTCGGGAACGGCACGCCCTCCAGCGATTCGGGGTCGCAAAAGTGCCCCATAATCTCGCTGACCGCGAGGCCGAACTCGTTCATGCCGCCGCCCCCCGCGCCGATCAGGCCAACAAATCCGATGACCGCATGCCGGTGTCCGCCATCGGTCGGCTCATAAATGGCCACCAGCGGGTATTCCTGCCAGCCGGTATCCATGGACCAGTCGAGGTTCCGCAACTGGTACATGTCGCCCCTGGCGGTGGCCTTGCCCCAGAGCGCATAGAGGCCGCAGCCGAGTTCGCCGATGTCGGGCAACATCTGGATTTTCTGCATCACCCGGAAGGTGATTTCGGGACGGCCCGCGTCTTTGCAGCCGTCGGCAATGCCACGTAATTCATTCTCCCACGCGACGGTGTCGAAATAGATGCTCCGCCACATGGAATCCACCGCCGCGTCAAACACAGGGTCCGGCGGCCCGATGTTCCTCATGATATCCCACGATGCCGCGATTTGATCCGCCAGCAACCGCCCATACCAGTAACCCATTTCATAGCGGGTGCCGCTGAGGCGCACAAGGGTAATGGCGTCGGTTCCCGAACCGACCGTTTCGATCGTGCCGGTTCCGCCGACGGACCGAAACGGGAGGGTGTCCGGAACGACGCTCACCTCCGTCGTGAAATGGAACGGGTAGAGGCCGCCGCTGGGAAATTCCAGTTCCACCAGGAAAGCCGTCCAGCCCTGAGCGGGAGGAACGACCTGCCCCACATAGACACCCGGACTTGTTTCCGACAGATCGCTGCTGGTCCAGGCGGGGCCGATGGCGTCCAGGCGGAAATTGCGCGCCGTGGGGTTGGTGGCCTGCCATAACTTCACCGCCGAGGGCGGCGTTGCAGTCTCCACGCGCAGGCTGCCGTCCGGTTGTTTCTTCCAGGAGAACTGGGGCCGGGGCGTCCCGTTTACATAGGACTGGTAATAGGCGATGATGTCCTGGATGGTGACGGCGGCGCTGGTGACGCCATGATCGGTATTGGGCACATAGCGCAGGTGCTTTTCCCCTTTCAGGGCGTCCCAATAGAACTGCGAGGAATCCGGCAGGAAAAACTGGTCGCCCGTCGAGTTGACGATGAACTTGGGCATGGTCAGTTTGTCAACATTCTGGTAGGGGTCAATGATTGCGCACATGGCGCGGAATTCGTCCGAGTGCATCCAGTCCATGATGTTCATGTCAACGTAGTCGCCGATGGCGGGCGCCCAGTAGCCGTAGGCGTCCCAATGATGCTGCATGGAGTGCACGACGTTGGGGATGTCAATCACGATGGGGACGATCACCTCGGCGCGCGGGTCAACCATGCCGGTGGTCCAGGTCGTCCATCCGCGTTTGGAAGCGCCCATGACCATGAAGCCGGTCACAAAGGGATGCTCCGCCTGCACCACGTCCATCGCCCGCACCACGGCCCGCGTCATCGGGAGGCGGGGCAGCCAGGCGGGGTCGCCCGTGATGCGGAACTTGTCCCAAGCGTAGGCGATGAGTTGGTCTTCTGTGCGGCCGTTCTCCAGATAACGGGGATCGAATTCATCGGAGAACCGGATGCGCTGATTGGGGATTTGCCGGATTTGCGCCACGATGGACTGCGTGGCGACCGCCATTTGCGAGAGGGTGGCATCCGCCGATCCGGGCGGGGTCGGGCTGTTGGTCCCGCCGGCGACGACCATGATGGCCTTCGTGGCGGTGAGTGTGTCGGGTACATAGATGACAAGCCAGTGCTCCCACAGCGTGCGGTCCACCTCCGAACTGTCCCGCCACTCGCCGGAGGCCATGTACCAGACATTCGCGGTGAATCCCGGACCCGTGATCACGTTCGCAGGCGCAGGGCCATAGGTGAATGCCGGGTGCGGCGGGTACACATAATTTTCCAGCGGTCCCGCCTGCGCGTGCGCCATCCCCAGCAATACGCAAACAAGAATGAAAAAAAAGGTCTTCGGCATTCTCATGATGGACTTATTCCTCGGAAGTTGTGCCGCGCAGAATTCGCCGCATGGCGCATCCCGCGCCGCCGCCTTTTTGCAGCCCCGCGGCCGGATACAGATCAGCAAGGGCTGTCGTAAGAATAATGGCGCATTATGACGGACAATACAAACGCACAATTCCCTGGCGGCGCTACGTAATATGCGGAATCGCCTCCAGCATCAACGCCCGAATGTTCTCCACGTTCTGGCGGAAGACGCTGAAAATCTCCTCCGCCGTCACCGGGGCCTCGTCTTCTTTCCAGCAGTCGTAGTCGGTGGACATCGCCACCGCTGCATAGGGCACGCCGATTTCGTTGGCCAGCGCCGCCTCCGTGGCCACGGACATATTGATCACGTCCGCCCCCCACATGCGGAACATGCGCGACTCCGCCCGCGTCGAGAAGCGCGGCCCCTCGATGGTGATGACCGTGCCGCGTTCGTGGACCGGCAGCCCGAGACGGCGGCCCGCCGCGATCAAGACCTCCCGCAGCGATGCGTCGAAGGGGTCGGCCATGACCGCATGCTGCACATTTTCCTGGCCGCCGCCGAATGATTCATGGAAGGTCGCCTTGCGCTGTTTCGTGAAATCAATGAACTGATCGAGAATGACCAGATCGCCGCGCTTGATTTCCTCGCGCAGCGAACCGCAGGCGGTCGTGGCCAGAATGTGCGTGCAGCCCAAATCCTTCAGCGCCGCGACATTCGCGCGGTAATTCACCTGCGATGGCGGAATCGTGTGGCCGCGCCCGTGCCGCGCCAGCATCGCCACTGCAACCCCCCCGATGCGCCCTTCCGTCACCGGCGATGACGGATCGCCATAAGGCGTCGCCATCATGGTTTCCTTCGACTCCTTCATCCACTGCGGATTATCCAGTCCCGACCCGCCGATAATGCCAATCTTCGCCATCAAAGCCTGCTCCTATGCCGATTGCTGCCGTGAAGTGCGCGTCATGATAGCCCGGCGGCGCAGCGGGTGCAACATGGACCCTGTGTCCATTCGTGTTCGGTCAAGAAAATGCTGAATTCTATCATAACTCCAGCCGTTTCGTATCCTTCTGTGCTATAATGGAATCTACGTGAAGAAGTCTGTCGCCGTGCGGCGGGAGAGTTCGTGCTTCCGTAACGCCGCCGCAGGGCGATGGTATAGTATACGGGCGGATACGCAATCCCGCGGGAAACGCCGAAAATCAACAAGGAGGGATGTGGTCATGTGTCGCATGGTGCTTTGCTCAGTGGCGTGTGTGATGGTTGTGTCGCTGCTTGCGGGTTGCCCGTGGTGCAGGCCCGTAAAACCCCATCAATTCACCAGCGCCGACGGCGCCTCCCGAAACACCTTGTTCGACGGCGCGCTGCTCTCGGGCGCGCCGGAGGACGGCGCGGGCCGCAATGAAACGCGGGAGGTAATCGAGCCGGATGTCATCCGGCGCGACGGGTCGCTCCTGTACATCCTGAACCAATACCGGGGCCTGACGATTGTTGACCTGGAATCGGAGGAAATCCTGGCCCAGGTTCCCACGCTGGGCTTTCCGCGTGACCTCTATCTGATCGGCGAGCGTGCCTATGTGCTGGTGGGGTACGCAGCGGACTACCATGTGGAGGACACGCTGGTCCGCGTGGACATCGGGTCGCGGGTCTATGTGGTGGACGTGTCGGAGCCGGCGCAGGCGGAAGTGACGGGGTCCTTCCGTCTTGAGGGCGATTTCGTTGACAGCCGAATCGTGGGCGATGTGCTCTACGCCGTCAGCGCCCGCTACCAGTGGTATTGGATGGATTCCGTGGCGGTCTGGAGCAAACAACAAAGATCGGAATCATGGGTGACCAGCATTGACCTCTACGACCCGCAAAACATTCGGGTCGTGGATGAACTCAGCCTCGAAGGATATGGCACGGTTATCCAGGCGACCCCCTTTGCGCTTTTCGTCGCCGCGCCGGACTGGCACACCGACAGCACCGCCATCACCTACATTGACATCAGCGACCCCGCCGGGGCCATCCAGACGCGCGGCGCGGTGACGGTGCGCGGCTATGTCGGCGACCGCTTCAAGATGGACGCCTGGAACGGCGTGCTGCGCGTCGTGTCCAATACGTCATGGATTGACCGTCCCGTCTATATCACCACGGTGGATTTGAGTAATCCCGATGCGCTGGCCGTGCTCGGCGAAACTTCCCTGGAAAACGCACAGGGGGAAACCCTTTTCGCCACGAGGTTTGACGGACCGCTGGGCTATATCGTCACCTTCCTGATGGTTGACCCGCTGTTTGTGGTGGATTTCAGCGACCCCGCCGCGCCGGCGGTCACGGGCATTCTGAAAGTGCCGGGATGGTCCACGCATATCGAGCCGCGCGGCGACCGGCTCATCGCGCTCGGCGTGGACGATACCGCCGGGCGGCAGGTGTGCGTGAGCCTTTTCGACGTGGCCGACCCGGAGGCCCCCGCTTTGCTGGACCGCGAGAGTTTCGGCGATCAGTGGTCGTGGACCACGGCCTACGGCGACGTCAAGGCGTTCACCATCCTGGATGACCTCATCATTGTGCCGTTCAGCGGCTGGTCGGAGGCGGGCGGTTATGAACGGTTGCAGTTCCTGACCTGGGACCGCGACGGCCTGACGCTGGAGGGCTATGTGGATTTACAGGGGCAGACCCTGAGGTCACTGGAGTACGGCGGCATGGTCTTCGCCGTAACCTCGGAGCAATTGGCCACGATTGACGCCTCAAACCTGGTCGCGCCCGTCGTCACACACCGGCTGACGCTTGCCGAAAACGTGATGGATTTCCACGAACTCGCTCCGAATCTCGGCGCGGAAATCATTCCCTCGAGCGATAATCGCGTTCTCCTTGTGCGCACCGTGGACGCCGCCGGCGCGCCGATCGGACAAACCAGGGTGGACCTTGACAACTGCGTCGCCACCCACGCCTACGGCGCGAAGGTGGCGCTGGTCGCCACGGGCTGGGATGACGACGAAGGCGGCTATTACCGCGTCGTGATCGTTGACTGCGCCGACCCAACAACCCCGGAAGTCGCCGCCGACATTCCCGTGAAGGTCCAACCCTATTGGGGTTGGTACTGGTACTACGACATTCTCCCCGTGCGCGCCGGCACAGACGACGGCGCGGCGGAAAGCCCCGGTTGGGTGCCCGGTTCCGACGGCAAGCGAATTGCCATCGGCATGCCGTGGTTCTGGTGGCCCGCCGAGGACACGACCTTCCTTTGCGGAAATGCGCTGGTGCTCCGCTGCTCGGCCGCCAATTACGATGTGCAATACGGCCCCGTTGCGCCGCAGCAGGGCCTGGCGGTCGTGGACCTCGACGCCGGCGCTTGGGTGCGCACCATCGGCCTGGGCTATGCGTGGGTCGAAGCGATCAACACGGCTAATGACAGGATTTACATCAGCACCAAGGAAAACGCCGGAAGCGATCTCGTTGGGCGCCAGTTATGCGCCTGGTACTTGCACGCCCTCGATCCCGGCGTCCCGCGGATGGGACCGGCTGTCAATGTGCCCGGCGTGTTTCTGCAGTATGACCCCGCCACGCAGGTGCTGGTCCTCCAAGACCAGCAATACGAAGGGCCTGTGTGGAATTGGATCACGCGCCGACTGCTCCAGAGCGTCTCGTGGGACGGCGGTGCGGCGGTCACGCCGCTGGCATCTCTGGAACTGCCCGGCGACACCGGCGTGCTGAAGGCCCGCGGCGCGCGCATCTACTTCGACGCGTATAACGACCACTATGTGCTCGGCAGCATCACCGTCGCCGATTCCGGTGCGCTCGCCATCAGCGCGCGCGCGCCGGTGACCGATGCCTGGGCGTACCTGATTGACGCCGCGGGTGACAGCGCCTATGTCGTCATAAACGGCGGCGCGGTGGCGCGCTATACCTTCGACGGCGCACCCGCCCTGGCGGAATTGCATCCCGTGATGAACAACCCCCAGCGCATCCGCTTCGGCGCGGACGCCGCCTATGCCCCCCTGGGCTATGCCGGACTGCTGGTGCTGGGACGCTGATCCACGCAAAGAAAGCGGACTGGTCAGTAGGACGTGGAGGTTCCGGTGGGGTTCTCTTCGTCCCGTGAAGTCTTTTTTTCGGGAAATCAATGTGTTGCTTCGCCTTCCCACGCGCGTCGGCGGACATCATCGGTGGTTTGCTATACTCGCTTCTGAAGAATAGCCCAGCAAGCGAAAGGAGATGCGGATATGTCATTACGGAACGCGGTTATCATCAGTATGCTGCTCGTGCCGGGCGCGCAGGTAGTTCAGGGCGCGGCGCCGGCGGCGGCGCTGGAAAAGGAAACGGACATTGTCATCTACAGCGATGAACGGTTCTACAGCGCGTTCCCGTCGGTGGTCTGCCGCCCGGACGGCGAATTGCTGGTTGCGTTTCGGCGCGCGCCGGAGCGCCGCTATCTGGGGGAACCCGGTTCGAGCCACACGGACCCCAACAGTTACCTTGTGCTGGTGCGGTCGCGGGACAACGCGGCCACCTGGACCACTGAACCGGAACTGATTCTGGCGCACCCCTTCGGCGGGTCTCAGGACCCCTGCATGACCCAACTGCGCGACGGCACCATCGTTTGCAGCAGTTACGGTTGGGCGCTGCTGCGCGGCGATGCCGCGTCGAAGGTTCCCGACACGTTGCGTCACGACGATTTCGTGTTTATGGGCGGCTACCTGATGCGGTCCATGGACGGCGGCAATTCCTGGCAGGGTCCGATCAAGCCGCCGCCGGTTTCGGGCAATGTCACGCTTACGGTGTTCAAGGAGCCGTGCCCGGCCTACAATCGCGGGCCGATGGTCGAAAGCCGCGACGGCACGCTGTATTGGGCGGTGGCGACGCAGTCGCGCCTGCAACCGCGCCTGACCGAAGTGCATCTGATGGCATCCATGGATGGCGGCCTGACGTGGGAATATCGGACGCCCGTCGCCCGGGACGAGAAAGTCACGTTCAACGAAACGGCCCTCTATGAGACGCCCAAGGGCGCATTGATTGCGTTCATGCGCACGGCGGATTTCGACGATCACACCACCGTTGCGCGTTCCACTGACGGTGGAAAGTCGTTTCAGCCCTGGGAAGACGCGGGATTCAAGGGGCATCCCCACTGCGCGACGGCCCTCCCCGACGGGCGCATCCTGCTGGTCTACGGTTACCGTCACGAACCCTACGGCATTCGCGCCCGCGTGCTGGACGCGGAAGCGGAGAATATATCGGAGAGCGAGGAAATTATCCTTCGGGACGATGGAGGCAATGGGGATCTGGGCTATCCTTGGGTCTGCGCCATGGCCGACGGCCGCTACCTCGTGGTCTATTACTTCAACCAGGCCGATGGCACCCGCCACATCGCCGGAACGATTCTTAAGACGAACCGGTAGAGGCGCTCAAGACATTCCATGAAAATCATTGCCATTGTCGGCGGTTATCGCAAGGGGGGCATGACGGATGCCGCCGTGGACGAAGTATTGGCCGCCGCGCGGGATGCCGGCGCTGAAACGGAAATAATCCATTTGATTGACGCGCACATCGAATTCTGCCGGAATTGCAGAACCTGCACGCAGGCGGAAGGACCGCAGCGCGGCGAATGCGTCATCGAAGATGACATGCAGGCGCTTTTGGCGGCGCTGGACGCGGCGGACGCGCTGGTGTTAGCATCGCCGATGAACTTCGGGAGTGTCACGGCGGTGACCAAGCGGTTCATGGAACGACTGCTCTGCACCGCCTATTGGCCCTGGGGCAAGCCAGCGCCCAAGATACGCAATCCCCGCAAAGACAAGCCCGCCGTACTGATCACCTCTTCCGCAGCGCCCGCGTTCATCTCGCGTCTGAGCACGCGCATCGTCCGTTCGCTCAAGGAAACCGCCGGACTCCTCGGCTTTTATCCAGTGGGTGTGCTGTTCATGGGCCTTGCCGCAATGCGGCAACGCCCGCGTCTGAGTGACCGCGCGCGAAAGAAAGCCCGCCTGCTGGGCGGAAAACTTGTCGCAAAAGCCCAACAAAAACGGGGAAATGCGAGATGAAGGGATGCATTCTGCTGACGGTGCTCACCGGTCTTCATGCGATGGCCGTCTCCGCCACGTTGGAGGAATTGCCGCTGCTTCCCGAATCGGAGGCGGTTGCGGGGCGTGACTGGCTCGTGTACTCGATAGACCGCACGGCTGCGGCATATCGCACCCCGGACGGCCTAGGGATTGCGCTGTCCAACGGTCTGGTCCGGCGCACCTTCCGAGCGATAGTGCGTAGGAATTACCCTCGCAGTCCAAGGCTTGGTCCGTAAACTGATAATTGGGCCGTGTTCGCCAGCCGCGATGCGCGTCCGGATCAATGGTGGGTCCCAAATACACCGGTCTCAGAGCGCTTCGAATACGCAGGCCGGTTTCCACGATGCCCAAGGCCAGCAGGCATGATCCCAAAAAAAGTCCCAGAACGATGCAGCGCTCACTGCATTTTTTCCTGCCGCTTGCATTGGGAAGAACAGGCATATTTGCGTCGTGCCTTTGCCGGAACCGCTCGGGCCTGCGCCGCCCGACCGATGCGCCCGAAACCATCGCCTTATCTTGAGGACAACATGAAACAACGCGACTTCGTCTATCCCGCAAGCAATCCCATGTACCGCGCCATCCAGTAGGGGAGCAGCCAGAAGGTCGGCGCCCACTCGGAATGGCCGCCGTCACCCTGAACCGCCGCCCAGGGGTTCTTGTCCCAGCGGATGACGCCGCGTTCGCTGGGCGGGAGCAACCGAGACGTCTGCATGTCTTCGAGGATGGGTTCGCGCCGCAGATGCAGGTCTTCGCGCCGGCTGTTGTCCATCCGCCAGTTGATAAGGTCGAGCGGCGTGTCGCGCAGCATGAACAAGGTCGCCGCCGGTTCCGGGTCCTTTCCGGTCAACCACGCATGGATCATGTCGGCGAAGGCGTTTTGCTCGTTGCGCACGCCGTCATACCAGTGGTCGAGACTTTCGCGGTAGATGGCCAGCAGTTCGGGGTCCGTTTCATAGCGGAGCAGGCCCGGATAGGTGAAGGCCAGCAGTTCCGCGTCAATATGCGTGCGCCAGGCGGGTTCATAGGTCTTGGCGTGCCGCGCATTCTCGGCGTAGCCGTGGGTGTTAATCAGGTGCAGGTACATCACCTGGTAGCGTTCATCGCCCGTGACATGGTGTGCGGTCTTCAGATACGAAAGGATTTCGGCGGAATTGATGCCGCGTTCCGGTGCCCAGTCGGGGTCATGGTTGAGACGCTCCGGCGCCCACACCCCCCACCGCGTGTGTTTCCCGTCAATATCCAGCAGCACAAAGCCGCCGTTGATGATGTGGTCCATGACGCGCCGGGTCAGGTCGCGGATGCGTTCTTTGTCCGCATCATCCGCCGCCAGGTCGTAATACACCGCCCAGCCGAAGAAATGCGCGGTGATTTCATCGCTGCTCGTGTCGCCTTTCCAGAGCCATTTGCCGTCCGCCGAGGGACGCCACCGCTCTTCCACCGGCTTGTAACGCGGGTCGCGCGCAAGCGCGTCAGCGCGTTCCTGCGGCGTGTAGGTGCGGTTGGGGTCGTGCATGTGCGTCCAGTCTGCCGGCACGACGCTACGGGCGATGAAACCCGGCGTTCCGGTGACGGTTTGCAGCAGATGCAGCGTGTCGAATGCTTTGCGCGCCTTGTCCAGCGCATCGGGGTCTTGGGTTGCGGCGTAGCGGAACGATTCCGCCGCCAGGTACATCGCGGTATAGCCGCCGTCATTGTCGTCATCCTCCGGCGTCCACGTCGCGAGGTCGCCGGGCACGGCGAGGCGGCACCGCTCCACGATATACGGGTCGCGCACATGCCGCGCCTCGGTGACCGCATGGAAATACCCGGCTTTTTCCGCCAGCGTCATCTGCCTGCGCCTGATCGCGCTTACGCCGCCCGCCGTCGCGATCCAGGCCGTGCCGTCCGCGTCAAAAGCGATGTGGCGCACATCGTCATCGAGCAGCCAGCGGCGGCTGTGCCGCAGCGACCACTCCCGCCCGTCATAGCGCGCCACGCCCTTGTCCGTGCCCACCCACATGCACCCCTCCGGGTCGCGGGCCACCGCCTGAACCAATGCGCTCGGCAACCCGTCCGCCGGCGTGAACTGCCCGACACGGCGGCCCTCGCGGTACAACGTCACCCCCCCCAAACCGCCGACCCACAGCGTGCCGTCAGCGGCATAGGCCAGCCCATACACGTCCGACGACAGAATTTCATCGCTTTTCTGATATATCTTCACGCCGTCGGGCGTGTAATGGCACAGGCCCATGCCGGTGGCGATCCAGAACGCATCATCGCCGTCCGGCAACATGCGTCGCACGCTTTTCGGGCACCCCGCCGGAAGCGCGCCGGAATGCTGATGCCCCGGCGCTATGTGCACCCAGCGCCCCGGCCCTGGCCCTTCTCCCGGTCCCGCCGCCGCGACCCCTTCCCGGTGAACGCACACCACCAGGAGAGGGGTATCCATTGCGGCGGCCAATTCCATGCCGGGCACATGGTGTTCGTTGGCGTCCTCAGACAGCGCGCCCCTTGGGGGGGCGGCGCGATACAGTCCGCGCCAGCCCGCCATCCACACTGTGCCGGCGGAGTCCACGCAGAGGTCGTAACAAGGTCCTGCTTCGCCCATGCCCCCGCCTGCGAGCGGCCCGGCCCATTCCTTGCCTCCATTCGGCAGCACAAAGGCCCCGGCGCGCGTCGCCGCATAGACATTGCCGGCGGCATCCGCCGCCACCGCCCGCACATCGTTCGCGCCTTCCCCGTGCCGCAGCGGATAGGCTTCATGGTATTCCTGCCAGAACGCCGTGTCCGCTGTTGGGTCCGCGCCCAGCCAGAAACCAAGCAAAAATCCCGCCGCATAAATCATGGTGTGTCCCTTCCGTTTGTTGTCGGGTCATGGTATGTGGGGAATCCGGTTCAATGCAAGGAACACGGACTGACACGGGACATACAACCTTGAGCAGTCTGGATTCTATAAGTCTCTGGCCGAATGGCGGAGCACTTCATCGTTGTACATGATCTCCATACCAAGGATAAGCGAGACACCGCCGGTAAAACAGATGGGACTGTGATTGGCAATGCTCCCGGAACTGTGCTATGGTGTGCGCGCATGCGTGATGGCGAGGCGGCTTTATGTGGCGGTTTGTGCATTTGACGGATCTGCACCTGGCGAGTCAGCGGGACGGGGTCTGGAACAACCGGGTGCTCTGCTCGATGATGCCGGAATTGATGCCGGTCCTCACGGTGGATTTGCGCACGAAGGGGGCGGATTTCATTCTCGCAACCGGCGACCTGTGCAGCCGACAGGATCGCGCGGCGGTTTTCGAGACATACGCCGCGATGGAGTCGCTGGGCCTGGCCTACTACCCCATGGGCGGCAACCACGATTTTGTGTCGGAGGAAGCGCGCGCGTGGTTTCTGGAGGCATTCGCGGCGCGGCTGCCGGAACCGCGCACCTATTACTCTTTCACGCACAAAAATCTTCATTTCTGCGTGCTGGACCCCTGGTGGCGCTGGGCGGACGGCGCAATCAGCCCGGAATGCGAGCCGGTGGTCGCGGCGACCATGGACGATTCGCTGGACCGCGCGCGCTGGGCGATTCCGCCGGAGCAGTTGTCATGGCTGGAACGGGATCTCGCCGGGCATCGGGGCACTCCTGCAATCATTGCGACGCATTACCCTGCCCTGCCGATCCCGGACCGACTGCGCGTTCCGGGCATTCAGGACAGCGGAACCCTGGACAACGGGCCGCTGTTGCTGGAATTGTTATGCGATTTTCCGGATGTGCGGGCGATTTTCTCCGGGCACATGCACATGCACTACATCGCACGCGCGGGGGGCGTTACGCAGATCGTGACGGGGGCCATGCCGGAATATCCGGTCGAATATCGCGTAGTGGATGTGTATGACGACCGGCTCGAACTGCGCACTTTGGGATTGAGCGATGGGCGTTTTGCCGCGCGTTCGTTGATTCCCGGCAAGCATTGGACTGCGGGAGAGGAACAGGACCGGACAGCGGTGATCACCTTCTGATCACTTGCCTGCGGCCAGCACAATCAGTAATTCCCCCTTGTCCAGTTTGAAGCCGCCAAGGCGCGTTTTTTTGCCGGGAGCCGCTATCATGCGCGTGCTGAGGGCGTTGACCGGTTTGTCGCTTTCCTTCTTGGGTGCCATTTCCACCCGGATATCCAGCCGGATGCGTCCATCCTCCTCTTTGGACACGGGCTTCACGAACAACGTGTAGCGGGCATCGAGCGGAAAGCGGGTTTCCACGCCACAGGCCGCCTCTTTCTGGTCGGCGCGCACGCGCCGGTAGGTGTCGAAAGGCAGGTCGGCCACGGCGTCGCGAATCGTTTCCAGCCCCGGATCAAAATGCCTGGTTTCGCGCTCTTCGCTGGTGGCCTGCACCGCCCAAACCGAAAGCAGCACCTTTGCGTCCGTCGTCCCCCCGGCCCCCGATGCGGCGAGCAGCGCTATGACGATGCCTGTTACCATACGTCATCCTTGCCCACAGTCACCCAGATGGTGGTCACGCCATCCTCGGAGTTATAGGTGTTGAGCGTGGCGCCTTCGAGGTCGGTGTACACGGATTCCACTTCGGTGGCCTTTACCGGGGCCGGACCGCCGGAAAGCACGGCGAACGCCGCCACGGCCACAATCAGCGCCGCCATGCCGAACGACAGAATGGCGAACGCACCACGCCCGTATGCGGGGGCGGGTGATTCTATCCCTTCCCGGATGCCGCGCATGAACGCGGGAAACTGGGCATCCTGAATCGTTTCCCGGCGCGCCACGGCGCTGACGCCGTCCCGAATGCGGTTCAATTGCGCCAGGTAATCCGCGCAGATACGGCAGGCACCCACATGGGCTTCAATGGCCTGGGCCTTTTCGGCCGATTCCCCGTCGGCGTAGGCATCCACTTGTTTCATCCATCGGCAGGCATCCATATCAGGATTCCTCCACCACGCCCATCCCTATGAGCGTATTTTGAAGTTTCTTCCGTGCGTGATGCAACCGGCTCATCACCGTGCCCAGATTGCACCGCATCACTTTCGCCATGTCCTGGTACGACAATCCTTCGTATTCGCGCAGAATAAACGCCGTTCGATGCTTCGCGGGCAGCATGTCCACGGCTTTTTCTATCGCCGCACCCAGTTCCGCCGCCTCCAGGCGCTCCGTCGGCGTGGGTGTCGCCGCCGACGCCTCGGTCTTCACCGCGTCCTCGAAGGGCATGGTATCCAGACGGCGCTTCTTGAAATGGTCCTTGCAGTGGTTTGCCGTGATACGCATCAGCCATGTCTTGAAACTGGCATCGCCCCGGAACCATTTCAATGAACGATATGCCTTGATAAACACCTCCTGCGAGATATCCCACGCCTCTTCGCGGTTGCGAACAAAATGGTAACTCAACGCAAACACGTCGTTGCGATACCGCCGGACCAGTTCCTCGAAAGCGGATACGTCTCCTGAGCGGGCCTGGGCCGCCAGAAGCCTGTCTTCCGCCGTTCCCGAAGGCCCGGCCTGGTCTGAAGCGTTCACTTCCACAGCGACGCTATCATACCGCAAGACGGCTCCCAACGACACTCCCATGCGCGACGCACTCCGGTCTTTTACCAATTTGACGACATGAAGCGGCGATTATTCATTTTTCTCGATGATTGGCCATGCAACCGCCAGCCTGACACCCTGGGCTAAGGTTCAAAGCGGAAAATGGCGGTCGTCCCGGGGGACAGGGGGCCATGGAATACGTCGCTGGTCAGTAGATACAAAGTGGGGAGTGGATCCGGCACAAGGCGGTCAACCCGGGAATACGGCTTGGGCCAATGGATTGCATGGGTCGCGGGGCCGGGCGTATCCAATCCGGTGTGCAGTATCAGGTAGGGCCCCACAACGCCCACCATGCCGGGGGTGTCCCGGTAGAGATGAACGCCCGCGCGTTCGCAGATGGTCCGCAGCGTTCCGGCGGACAGGCGCGGCACGGCGCTGTAAATGGCGACGCCGCGCCCGGCCTGCCGGGCCGCCGCCGCAACTGCGCCGGTGTCCGCGTACCGCGCCACAACATCCGCCTGGTCACCGCCGATGATGAAGCGCGGTTGAAACCCTTCCGGCAGTTCGCGCGTTTCGCCGGTAAAAACTTCCTCAAAACGAATGGGTGAGGAATCGAAATGGACGGAGACGGGAAACCCCGTAACTTCGGCGACCCGCGCCGGGTCTGGGCCGTCCGGCCCCATGATGCCGGGGGCATAGGTCCAGATCACCGTGCCGCCGCGCCTCCAAAGGCGGTCCACGGCGCGTTGGTCCGCCTTTTCCCAGCGATAGGGGTTGGCCAGAATGACCACCTTCACCGAATCCGGCAGGCGGGGCAGATCGCTCTGGAGGTAATAGCCGACCGGCGCGCCGATGCGCGCCACATCCGAACGCCAACGCGCCAGTGATTCCAGGAGCCAGGGGTGCGTGTCCGCGCGCAGGTCATGGACGGCGCGCTCGTCCGCCAGGAACGCTACCTCCGGACGAAACGGCCCCTCGGACCGCAGTTCCGCCGCCATGCGGCGCAGGATCAGCGTGTTTTTCCAGAATTCCGGGCTGTCCCAGCGACCGTCCGAGAGCAGGTCAAAAATCCAGAACCCGCAGCGATGCGTCAGGAAATTGCCGGCGTTCCGCCGGAAGAGCGCCAGCGTGCCTTCCAAGGTGTCGGGGCGGTCCTGCCACCCCGGCGCGATAATGCCCTCGGGAACCTCCATCGCCAGATGGGTAAAGGTGTCTTCCTCCATCACGGCCAGTTTGCCATGCAGCGCCACGGAATCCACCGGCAAATGGAAATGTCCCGGTTCCCCCAGTTTTCGCTCAAAATAGGCGTATGGCGCCAGAATAATGTCCAATTCCTTGCATTGCAGCATCTTTTCCAAGGCCAGATGCCCGGAATGCGCCAGCGCCCTCGGACCGTTGTGGTTCAACTCGAAGGTGTATCCGTAAAATGCAGCGGTAAGCGACCGCCCCTCAGTGACCTCCTTGACCACCCGCGCAAAATGGGCAATGGTATCCGCCATCATCTCGCTTTGAAAGCGCTGCATGTCCATGGCAGCCTGATGTTGATCGGGGTTTCGAAAGGGACCCCATGCCGCGTCAGTGCGGAGTTCCGGAGTGGGGAAAGTGGCATTGCCCAGTTCTACGCCATCCATTTTCCATGATTTTTGCAGATTTTTATCTCTTTTATATTGTTTTTGCAGCCATTTGCGAAATGCATGGAGATTGGCAGGACTGTAATCCATGAAGGCATCGGTTTCCGGGTAGAACCATTCGGCGGTGTTCAGGTGATGCAGGGCGACACCGAGAAAGCGGGGGGCATGGGGACTCTCCAGGATGAGTTGAATACGTTGTCGGAGCATCGCCGTGGCTTCATCGCGCCAGACCCGACTGGAAGAGGAGGCGTAGCCGATACGTTCGCCGTCGGCCTTGGTGATACATTCATCGGGGTGTTGTTCCATCCACTCCCGATTGGGGCCCAGCCACAGCCGCAGCAGGAAATGACCGTCAGGATGCGCCTCGCAGAAACGGGCCAGCGTTTCCAGCGCCTCTTCGTCGCTGGACCACCAGGGCAGGGCCATGTTCACGGTAAAGAACGGGATGCCTGCATCTGCGGCCTGTCGCAGTTGCCGCAAGAGGACCTCATCGCGCCCGAACTGGTTGTTTGGAGAAAAGAACATGGGCGTTTTGGGATTTCCGTCCACCACGATGGCGGGGCCGCCGACTGTTCCGGAACGGACTTCGCACATCGGCCAGGCGGGCGGGTTCTGGGCGCACAGGGTCAGGAACAAGAGGCAAGCGGTCATGAGACGCGCACCAGGATATAATCGGCCAGTCCTTCCATGGATGCCCGATATGGGGAGTCCGGGAGGGCGCGCAAGGCTTCCTTTGCCTTGTGAACATATTCCTTCGCGGTGGCCTGCGCGGTCTCCTCTGCTCGTGTCCTGTGCAACTGCTCTCGCACCCATTCCCGGTCATCTTCGGTGATTTCTGCTCCACACATGGCCTTGAGTCGTTCGCGGCCTGTCTCATCGAGTCGTTGCCGCAGCAGCACGATGGGCAGGGTGTGTTTCCCCTCCACGATATCGCCGCAGGCGGGCTTGCCCAACGTCTCGGAGGTCTGCGTCAGGTCCAGCAGATCATCCACGATCTGAAACGCGATGCCGAAACCGATGCCGAAGCGATGCAAGGTTTCGCAGTAACCGCCTCCGAGCAGGCGCGCGGGCGCGGCGCATGCCTCGGCGAAAAGGCTGGCGGTCTTTTGTTCGGCCAGCATGATGCAGTCCTCAGGGCGTACGGACGAATCGTCACGCCCGAAGAAGAAAAGTTCGCCTTCCGCCATGCGCCGCACGCAGGCGACGGCATTGGCGATAACCTCGCAAGAGCCATATTCCGTGAGCATCTGCACCGCGCGCGCCACCAGGTAATCACCGCCGAGCACCGCTGCGTGGTTGTCCCAACGGGCATTCAGCGATGCCGCGCCCCGGCGCAGAGCGGCATGGTCAATAACATCGTCGTGGGCGAGCGAGGCGGTGTGCAGCGTCTCGAACACCACTCCGAGCCGGGCATAGGGCCGGACATCCGGCGCGCCCGATGCGCCGGCGGAAAGCAGGCACAGCGCCGGCCGCAACAGTTTGCCGCCTACCTTGAGCGGCGGTGTGTCTCCCATCCGCACAAGCCGCAGGGCATCCTGCCAGAGCGCGTTGACCGTGTCACGCGCTTCTTCCAACGCCGCTGCAATGGGCTGGTAAAGGATATCCAGAGAGATAATGTCGCTCATGGCGGAATCTTATCACAGGCGGAAAAGATGGGTAAAAAAGCAGACCCTTTGTGGACAGAATGGAACAGAATGGACGGAGTTCACAGAGACGATAGCGTGGATTGAATGCATTGTGCAGACAGCCCAGAGATTTGGCTTGCGTCGTTTTGCGTGTCCCCATCGTCCTTTCCGTCTTTTCCGTCCCTTCCATCCCCCCCTGTCCACATGGTCCATGAATCCGCAAACACTTCACCAAGGCTTCGGTTCGCCATTGAACCACCCGGCGTTCCTCGCTAGACTGTGCCTCCATGACTACCGATATGCCTCAATCCACGTCCCCGCTTTCATCCAGCCGGAGACTGATTCCGCAGTTTCTGAGCATGATGCTGGTCTATTGCGCCCTTGTCTATGCCTGGATGCCGCAACTGCATCCGCTGGACCGAGACTACGCCGCGATGGCGTCGCCGGAATCGCTGCCGTGGCTGGCGCGCACGGTTTTTGCCTGGGAACTCCATCGTTTCGGCGCATGGCCTTACGGGTATTTCCTGGTAAACATGCTGTTGCTCTATGCCTGCATGGTCACGGTCTTTTTTTATACCCGTCTGGCGGTGCGGGGATTGTGGTGGCTGGGGTCGCTGTCGGCGGTGCTGTTGATGGCCAATCCCTTGAAAAGCGAAGCGGTGCTCAACCTCAGCGGCGTGCAGGACCTCCTTCCGGCCTGGCTGGCGTTGCTGGCGTTGTTGTTTCACGCGCTGCATCTGCGGTGTCGCGGATGGTGGACATTCCCATGGGCGCTTGGCATGTTCGCGCTTGCCGTCCTGCCGTTTCGCATGAATCAGGCCCTTTTCCCGGTGGTCGCATGCACGGAATTGGTATTGGCGGAAAAAGGGACACGGTTCAGGATTCCGGTTCGTCTGATGCCCTTCTTGATCATCACCTTCGCGGCCATTGGCACGCATGGAATCGCCTGGCGCGCGGGACTTTTCGCTACTCCTGCGTCCCTCCTGCCGCTATGGCTGGTCTTTTATCCCATCGGTCTGCTGCCAGAGACAGCGGCATGGTTGCACCAGTTTCCCGCGTTGGCGGCCTTGTCCGGCGTGGGGATCGTATTGATGATTCTTGGCGTCTATCGCATCAGCCGCAATGCCGCGATGCTTGCGCTGGCATTGGGCGCGTGCGCGTGGTGCGCGTGGCAATCCACCGTATCCGTGGACCTGGTGCAGATGAGCGGCGGCGGCGGGATGATTGTCCCCATGGCGCTGATGAGCATGGCATTCGCGGCGATCTGCGGACAAATCCAGCGCCATCCCAAATGGCATCGCCCGATTGTCTTTCTAACGACATTGCTGTGCGCGGTGTTTTTCGTATTGCAGGCAAGGTCGAATCTCGCGTGGACGCAGGCAGGGGCGCAAGTCCGTGCATTTCAGGCGCAGGCTGCTGCAGCAACGATACGCCATCCCGGCGAAACCTTCGGAGTCGCACCGGATTTCCAGTATCATCTCGGGGCGCCGGTGCGCCTTTCCGAATCGGTCCGATACAACACGCCCCTCGGCCCGGCAATCAAGGTCATGTCCGTCTTGGCCATCAACCACGTGCGTGATCCTGGTCTAGAGGTGCGTGTGCTGGAATGGTCCGCAACGGAAGCGCGCATCGAGGTGCGCGGCGCTTCGCCGTATGCGCTCGCGCCGCATCCCTACACGTTGACCCGCGTCGGAACACAACAGGCCTTCTCAGAAGTGGTGGTATTCGTGGAAAGCGTCGAACAAGACGGCGCGATATACCGTGTGCGCCCGACAGAAGGTGCGTTGCCGGTCTATCGGATTGAGCCGGTGCAATGAGCAAAGGCCGCGCTTTGGGGTTGCGTTGTGTCGGACATGTCGGACGGATCGGACGGGGTGGACGGGAAAGATGAAAAGGGCGGCGCCGCGCCCGAACTACTGCGGCGTGAGATCGAACTTGCCTTCCTTGATGTGGGCCGCCAAATCGCGGGCGGCATCGGCGTCGGCGCCACGGGCGATGATGACGAGGTCTGCTGGACCTTCAATCGTGCAGGGATGCGAAATGACACTGTTGGAGGTGATGTCCACATGGTGCATTCCGCTGCCGGATCGCACGAAGCCTTTGGCACGATAAAGGCCCCGTAATCCGCGCAGCGCGGCCAGCAGCCGATTAATATCCACCTCGCGCTTCACGCGCACCCACACTTTGGCGAAATTGGGATCAGGACCCTCGGCGTAGTCGCCATCCAGGGCTCTGCCCGACGACGCTGAAAACAGATCCAAATCCGCTTCGCAATGGACGGTGCGCAGTATGCGCGCCTGCGGCGCAATGCGCCGGACCACCGTTTCTGTCTGCGCGACGGCGTCCGCATCCGCAAGGTCAGTCTTGTTGATCAGCACCCAATTGCTGCATTCCACCTGCGCGGTGATGTTGGGGAGCGTTTGCACGAGCACGGGGAAGGTCAGCGGGTCCACCACGGCGGCGATGGCGGCGACCTGGTAGATGCGGTCCAGTTGCGTCTCGCGGAGCATCCGGCCGATGACCCTGGGATTGGCGATGCCGCTGGCTTCGATCACCACGCCGTCGAGGGGTGTTTCCGGCGTATGGAAGCGTTGATGGATGGAATGCAGCGCCGCGATGAACTCAGTGACCAGGCAGGCGCAGAAAATGCTGCCGCCGGGCAGGGCGATCAGACGGCCCACGTCGCTTTGCAGCAAGCGGCCGTCCACATCCGCCGCGCCGAATTCGTTGATCAGGAAGACGAGGCGGCGGGATTCCCGCTGCGCGATGCGCTGCAACAATGTGGTCTTGCCGCTACCCAGGAAACCTGTGACGAGGCAAAGCGGAATCATGCTTTGCCATTCTTCCGGGCAATCTCTTCAATCGCCCGGACAAAGGTCGCCGAATCGGGAATCTGCGAGATGAATTTCACCTCGCCGTCAATGCAGACGGTTGGAATGTTCCTGACGCCCATGCGCGTCATGTAGCCGATGCCTTCACGGCTCTTGATTTTATGTTCGCGCACTTCGGTTGGCGCGTTCGCGCGCTCGGCGGCGCGGATGGCCGCATCGAGCATATAGAGGCACGGCGCGCATCCTGCGGAATCCAGCGTGATGACGTCGAGGATGACCGCCTTCTCCTGGGTGAAATCCGGGATGACAATGTCATCGAACGGCCCCATATCGGTGAGCGTTGCCGTGGTGCGCGCGACCTGGCGCTGATAGTCGTCATGCACCATGCGCGCGACAGCCTGAAGGTTCCGCTCCGGCGTGCCATAGGGCAGATCGCAACCGGGGGCAAGGATGAAACCTTCGTTGCCGCCGATGTCAATGCATCGGATGGCATCGAGCATGGCGTCGGCTTCACGGCCCAAGAGCAGCACGGTCGTCAATTTCAGATTGCCGCCTGCCGATTTTCCGTGTTTCCTGGCCAGATTGCACAGCAATTCCAGCGGAATGTTCTCATCTACGGAGAGATTGTCGCAGGCGGTGCGGCACATGACCTCCAGGTTGCGCGTGGCGTCGCCGCAGACAAAGAGCGAGGAAAATCCCCCTTTGCGCCGGATAAAACCAAACAGTTCGTTGAGATAGGGCGACACAAAGACGCTGAAATGCTCCGGGGAAATCTGACTGGTCATGGGGTCCACCACGGCGACAACATCGCAACCGTTGTCCAGATAAAACTCGGCGCAGCGCCTGCCGATTTCCATGGAAAACCCAAGAATCTCATGGAGTCGTTCCGGCCCGGTGAGCATGTCCAGAAACAACTCGCTGCCGCGCAGGTGCGAGGTCAGGGTGAAGGGTCCGGTGATCAGGCCATAGAGCGCGATGGTGTCTCCGAACTCCCTGGCCATGCGCTGCGTCGCATCACGCACCAGGGGAAAACGCCCCATGCTCAAGTCAAACGGCGGCAGGTCGGCCATCACGCCATCTCCCATCAGCGGGTGCGATACCACCGAGGGCGGCACCTCTTCCGCCCACGCCAATTTGCAGTTCAATATCTCCGCCTCCAATTGCAGATCAAACACAATGGGCAGGCCGTCCGGCTGGTAAAGATCGAAGGCGCGTTTCAGTCCCTGCACGATATGGTCCGCGGAACGGAGATATTCATTCGCGGAAATCCCCAACAGTCTTCCGGCATGCACGCCCACAAAAGGAACCCATGCAGCCCGTGGCGTACGCCCGCCCTTTATCGCTGTGAGAAGAAGTTCTTTTGCTGACATCAATTCACCCCATGGCGCCGAAAAGCGCCTTACCAGTATATTTGGCTGAAGAATGCAGCCTGGCTTGCCGGATCGAGATCGTTCAAATCCAGAATCTGGTAGCGATTCTCGTCAATATCGAAGATGATCCGTCCGTTCTTGCCGCCTTCCACGACGGTATGACGGTCCCAGCGCCGGGTAATGAAGGTTTTGTCGCCTTTGTCGGTTTTTACATGCCAGACCAGATAGCCGATGTTTTCCTTGTTCTCTTTCAACGAATAAATCTGTTTGACGTAATGGATGAAGTAGCGCTTGGACAGTTCATGTTCGACGGCCATGCGGGAACTGGCCCCGATTTCCTTGAGTCGCCGGATGACGCCGATTTCGCGGTGCTCGAGAGCGGTGTCGCCTGTCCACAACGCGATGAATTCATTGGGACGTGATACGGGGAAGCAACGATAGGCGCGCGCATGGGCATAGACTTCATCTGCATAGGTGACGCGCAGACCACCCTCATCCAGCGGGTAGCAGTGGAGTTTCTTCGGTTCCAGGTAGCGGATGCGCGGCACCTCGGTATGGCGTACATGCCGCGTCGCAGCGCGCTCCGCGCGGGCCAATTGATCCAAATCGTGGAGACCGTCCACATTGTCCTGAGCGCCGGCGAGTTCCATTTGGATATCCACCAGTTTCCGGTAGATACCGCCCAATCCCATCAGTTCGTCATGGGAGCCTTGCTCGCGGATTTCACCGTCCTCAAACACCATGATGCGGTCGCAATTGCGCAAGGTGGACAGCCGGTGGGCAATGGCGATGGTGGTGCGGCCGTGACTGAGCGCCTCCAATGCCTTCTGGATTTCCCGCTCGGAGATCGTATCCACGCTGGAAGTGGCCTCATCCAGAATCAGCACGCGGGGATTGTGCAACAGCGCCTGGGCGATGGCGACGCGCTGGCGTTCCCCGCCGGATAATCCGGCGCCGCGCTCGCCGAGTCGCGCATCATACCCGTCGTGGTTGCGGGTGATGAACATATGCGCATTGGCCTGCAATGCGGCGTCGAGGAGCAGTTCCGGCGCAACATCGGGGTTGCCATAGGCGATGTTCTCCGCGATCGTGCCCCGAAACAGGAAAGGGTCTTGGGCGACCAGGCCGATCTGACGGCGCAGGCAATGCTTTCTGATTTTTTGAATGGGGATATTGTCAATGAGAATTTCCCCCTCAGAAATGTCATAGAAGCGCATGATGAGGCTTGCCGTGGTGGATTTGCCGCTGCCGCTGTGTCCGACCACACCCAGCATTTCGCCGGGATTCACCGTGAAACTGACGTCTTTGAGAACGGGGATATGGGGGTCATAGCCGAAAGTGACATTCTTGAATGCGATTTGGCCCTGAATTTCCACTTCGAGGGCCTCCTCATCTTCCGTGACTTCCGGCTCCTGGTCAAGCACTTCAAAGACACGGTGCGCCTGGGTGGTGAATTGGGTGAACCAGTTGGACATCTGCGTCAGCGAGTTGAGCGGGGCATAGAACATGCCCAAATACCCAAGGAAGGCAATCAGTTCACCCACCGTCAGGGATGAGGCCTGATTCAGAATTTGCACGCCGCCGATGATCCAGATGAAATAGCCGCCCAACTGGAACACGAAACCCATCGAAGGGTAGAACCAGGAATTTGCGTAGCCGACATTCAGGCCGATGTCGCGGAACTTGCCGCTGATCCGCCCGAAACGGTTCTCTTCGCGCTTTTCCTGGGCGAAGGCCTTGACCACACGGATACCTGAGAGCACGGAATGCAGCCCGGTATTCAGATCGGACCTGCGCGTCCAGTATTTGCGCCATTTGGGTGTGACCCAGCGGGTGAAGAAGACCGTGGAAGCCATCACAAACGGCGCGGGCACGCAGGCGATCAGCGCCAGATACCAGTTCATGCTGAACATCACCACGGCGACGCCGACGACCAGCAGCAACTGGAATCCGAAACCCGATGTGATCTGGTGGATAAACGCCTGCAACGTCTCGACGTCTTGCGAGCAGCGGGTCATCAACTGGCCCACGGGCTGCATTTCGTGATAGCGGATGGCGAGGTCCTGAAGTTTCCGGAAGACCTCGCGCCGCAAATCGAAACCGAGCCGGTTGTTGATCCAGACCGCGAGCGATTCGCGGAAGATGCCGACCACCGAACCCAGCAGGGTGCTCGCCGCCAGCAGCCCCACCAGCATGAGCAGCCACTCCTGCGGGGTTTCCAATCCGAAAAGGCCGGCCATATGCGCGAACCAGGAGGGCATCTCGGGTTTCTGGAGGAATACCTGGTCAATCAGCACTTTCACCAACTGCTGGGGCACCAGCATGAATACAATGGTCAGCACCACCAGGATCATCGCCAGCAGCGTGTAAGGCCAGTAGGGTTTGGTATATCCCAGGAAACGGAAGAACACCGTGCCACGGCGCACGCGAACATGCGGGGAGTCTTTGAACGCCTTGAGCGCCGCCTCCGCCCGCTCCAATTCCTCTTCCTTGATGGAAACGGGCCGCCCGCCGACCAACGTGCGGATTTGCGCCACCACCTTGGCGAATTTTTCGGCATGGGTGTTGGAGAAACGGGCCAATTCCTCATATACATCGCCCGCTTTGACTTCCAAAAACCCCGAACCTACACGGGTGTCGGTGCGGACCTTCTCGATATCCTTGATCGCCATCTCTTTGTGCAAAATGACGGCGTTGTCTTCAGGGTCAACGTGATACACCAGCACTTCGTCTCTGGTGACCAGGACCCAGCACTGCGCATACTCGCCGACGATATCCAGATCGGTGTCGGTGGCGATCAGCAGATCGCTTTCCGCAATTCCCCGCTGTGACAAGGCTTCCGTGATTGGCGCAGGCAGGGGCTGCTTGAGCATTGCGGCCATGGATGGTTGGCCGTTTTCATTTGTATCCTGCGGCATTTTGTTAGTCCACAACAAATATGGTGAACAATTGCTCCACGAACCCTGCCTTGTCGAGGAATGCGATACAGGCACGCGCTTGTTCCGCGTTGCGCCCGAGGCCGTTTTCTGTGTCCTCAATCGCGATTTATGCTGCTTCCCCCCATCCTGCCGAAAATCCGATGCGGAAAATCACTTTGCTGGAGGAAATCGTTCAAACAGCGGAGCCTATTCTGGCATGAAAGCCGTCCGGATGTCCAATCATGGCAAGCGCCAACCTTCGCTTCCACGGAACCCCCTGGGAGCGTTTACCGCTTCCCGGGAAAGTCGCGATTGAGACGGTAAATGAAGGCAAGAATCTCCGCCACGGCGCGGTACAGGCTTTCCGGGATTTCCGAATAAATGTCGAGCGTGGCGAGCACCGCGACGAGGTCCGGGTCCTCATGAACATGAATATGGTGTTCCTTGGCCAGCGCGATGATCTTCTCTGCAATGAGTCGCTGGCCTTTGGCCACCACCCTGGGCGCTCCGTCCCGGTCGGCATCGTATCGCAACGCGACGGCTTTTTTCGGTGGATTCTTTTCATTCATGCGTTTACGTCAATCCCGGCAAATCGCCGCAGGAGCGCGGCGGTCTCGCGAATCCGGTCGCCGTCCCAGGGCGCTGCGCTGACCTGCGCCGACGCGAATCCGGCCCGCACCAGCGCCTCTTTGAGTTCATCGCGATGTGCGTCAATCAAAGCCACGGCCTCGGCGGCGGCGCGTACTTCGCAACGACAGTGATCGTCACGGAACTGCACGGCAACCCAGAGATCGCCGAGGCGGCTCATGGCAAGGTCCAGTACGATGGCGGTGTTATGGGTGTCGAAGGCGCGGCCTTTGCCGCCGCCTTCGCCGAAGATATGGATTTGCGCGCGCTGGAATCCCGATGCGGGCGCGAGCGGCGCGTCAATGAACACATAGGGCTGGTCCACGCCGTGGACTTGTTGCAGCGCCGCCCCGGAAAGCCGTTCCATCACACGCTCAACACCTTGGTCAAATTCCCGCATGCGGCCCGTGCTGCGCAGCCACGCCTGCAGCGGCTGCATCCCGCGCAGGCGCGCCACTTGATTCATCAGTGTTTGCCCCAGGGCGGCAAGCGCCTTATCGCGGTCCGGCGCGCCCTTCAGAATTGCGGAGATGCGCGCCTCGACCCCGCGTTCGCCCGCCAACCGTTCGAGCAGTTTCTGAAAGCCCTCCGCCTCCGTAGTGCGGACCTGCACCGCCAATGCGGCGAAATACCCCGCCATGTCCCTGGGAATCGCGCCGGCCGTCGCGGCTTGCGACAGCAGAACCGAAAGCCTGTCCAGGCTGTTTCCCACGGCGTCGCGGGAGAGAAAAAGGCTGAACAGATGCCGCAACGCTTCGGCGCTTTGGGGCAGGTGCGCGGGGATCAGCCTCGGCACGAATTCAGCGGCGTTCAAGGCATTCATCGCGGCCAGCACTTCCGCGACCAGACCCTGTGCGGGCGGCGCTGCGGATGGGATTCCGGGCGACTGCTGCGGGGATTGCACCTGTGGGCTTATGCGTATCTCTAGAGCGTCCCCCGTTCCGAGCACCTCCGCCCGCACCATTATGCCCGGCGTCATCTGCGGGTAATCGGCCAGCGGAATGCGCACCGCGCCGAGTTGAACGAAAGTATTGCCCGGCGCGCCCTGCACGTGGACGGAGAACACCCCGCCGGGGCGAAGCCCCGCATCGGCGCGCAGCGCTCCCGTAATCATTATCCCGTTCGGCTCTATGCCGTCGGCCAACATGAGGCACATCCCGTTTCCGTATAAAGCCAGTTCTCATGCGCAATTGTGTTTCTCATTTTCGTTATTGCTTTCCATGGTGTTTCGGAATGCTCATTACGCAAAGACTGAGATAGATTCGCAACGGCCTCACCAATGATTCGAACAGGAAGTAAAATATGGCTACGAAGCAGCGTGTTATACACAGCGTCATTGAAAACAGCGCATGATTCTCCTTACAGCGGCATGGTTTGCTGAAAAATCCGCGCGAATTATGTGCAAAAACATATGACGCCGTGTATGGCATCAAATTCAGTTCCCGATACCGGCATGCACCTCTGAATCGTTTCGCACGCTGCGAAAATATCCAAGAGTCGAAGACGGTCGCCTCTCATAACGGAATCGCCTCCTTTTCGACGCAGGGTCAGAATCTTCGCGATGTTCACCGCGCGCCACGGAACCGAACATGCGGACGTTATGAGCGCCGTAGCGACGCGCCACAGCCAATATTTCTGCTCGGCGCGCCGGCAAATCCTCTCTGATAATCATGCATTTCCTCTCCTCATGACACGCGCCGCGAAAAACGCATGCCTTTGTGATAATGCCTTGCGCCACCCCGGAATTTCCACTCCACATGTGCGGATTCGATGATACGCTGGATGGGATTGGTCTCGATATCAGCAGAAACGAAGAGGAGATGCATCGTATGTTTTCGACAAACCCGGAAGTCCGTGAATCTGTAATTGCGCTTCTATGCGCGGCGTTGTCTGGCGAGGTTGAGCATCAGGCGGACTTCGCCCTTGCCAATGCCAAGTTCCCGGGAGATGTCGGCAATACTCATGCCCGCTTCGCTGTATTCCAGGATGCGCTTTTGCAGCGCGACCATGGTCTTGCCGCCATTGCCATCGGGAGAGGCTTCGGGCGTTTGCCGGTGCTCGGGCGCATGTAGTTCCGGATGAGGGGCTTCGGACGGCGTTTCCATATCCAGCAGTGCGCGAAATGCTTCGCGTGCCGCCTGGGGATGATCGATCCGTTCAGGGACAGGTTCCGGGGGGGCTTCCTCATCTGTCTCCGAGGATACCGCCTCCCGTTCCAGGTTTTGCCATTCATCCAGGGTCGCTTCCAATGCGGCATTGTGGGTTTGCACGGGGGGCGGGAATTGCGAAGATACCGGAACGACAGGCGAGGCGGGTTCTGTTTCCGGGGCCTGCTCCTGTGCGGGAGACGGAGGCGTTTCCTCTTGAACACCCGCCGGCGCGGATTGTTTGAGGCGCGCCACCGTCTCATCGAGATAGGCCGCTTGCCGTTGGAGGCTTTCGATCTGCGCCTGGGCCTCCTGGATTTGCCCGATCAGCGCCTGCTGTTGCTCGTAGAGGCGCTCATTCTTTTCGATGCTTTGCGCCAAGACCGTTTTAACGCCGGCGATTTTCTGTTCAATGGTCTGGTTGAACTGCTTGGCCAGGGCCTTTTGCTGGCTGATGATGTCGCGCATGGTCTGAAACAGGATGGCCATGTCTGCAATGTCGAGGCGGGTTTGTTTCAGCAGTTCCTTTTGGCGTCTCTCATTGCGGTGATAAAAGAAGACGAGCAGCAGGAAGGCTGCCAGGGCGCATCCCGCCACACTGAGCAGGCTCAGCATCACCACGCTTTGAAACGCCATTTTCCCGCCTTATGTCGGCGTGGGCCGACGAACCGTTGTTCTCCCCTCAATGCGTCTAGATCGTCACGTCCAGATGCCGGCCTTCCGCATCATCCAAAGGGGCGGCATGCTCCGGATGTTCCTCTTCATGGCCCTTGCCGGATTTGCGTTTTTTTCGCCCCGCAAAAGGATTCCTCCGCCTGAGTTCTTCGTCCACCTCTTCACTTTTCTGTCGGGCCTGCGCAACCTGTGTTTCGGTATCAATCTGTTGCCGGCTTGCGTCCGCGGCGTGGCGCGTCTGCGCGGCCAATGAGGCGCGGTCGGCAATCTGCTGAATGCGTTCCGCGGCGCTGATGCGCGCCAGTTCCGTATTGGGGTCAATGGGTTGAGGCATCAGTCTTCCTCTTGCATGACCTTGCGCAGGCGTTTCATGGCCGCGCCGTGAATCTGGCAGACGCGCGATTCCGACACGTCCAAGACAGCCCCGATTTCCTTGAGCGTCAATTCTTCGTAGTAATACAAGTTTAACACTTTTTGCTGCTGATCGGGCAACTGGAGAATAGCCTGGACCAGGCGTTCCACCCGTTCGGATTGTTCGGCAAGGCGGCCGGGGTGCGGCGCCGAGGCATTGATGACGATGCTCTGCTTGCGGCCTTCCTGGCCCTCATCCTCTGACGGAAGAAAATCATCCAGCGAAAGTATCTGGGCGGTCTGCAGTTGCTGGATGGCGTCGTCTATCTGTTCCTCGGATGCGCCGAGGGTTTCGGCGATTTCGCTGACCGTGGCTTCGGCCCCCTTTTCATGCCGGATCTTTTCCCTGGCGGCGCCAATCTTGCGCGCCATGCTGCGCAGGGAACGGGGCGCCCAGTCCAACGACCGGATTTGGTCTATGATGGCGCCGCGAATGCGGATGGAGGCATAGGTGGCGAATTTGACGTCCTGCCTGTGGTCATACTTATCGATGGCATCCATCAGCCCCATAATGCCCCAGCCGATCAAATCATTGATTTCGACGCTGGGAGGGACATGGATGGCCATGCGGCCCGCGATATATTTGACGGTTCGCATGTGGCGCAGGATTAACGCTTCCCGCGCGCTTTCCTCGCCGTATTCTTTGTGGCGAATCCAGAGTTCTTTCTCGTCGTGCTCTTTCAATGAAGGCTTTCGATCCTGGCCCGCGTGCTGATGATTTCCGTGATGCGCAGCCCGAATTTTTCATCCACCACGACCACATCGCCGCGCGCGATGAGTTTGCCGTTGATGAGCAGTTCCACCGGTTCGTCCACGAGATGGCCGACCTCGATGATGGAACCCGGCCCCAGATTGAGAATCTCGGCGATGGGCATTTCCACGCGGCCCAGACGGGCCGTGGCTTCCAGCCGGATATCCAACACCATGTCCAGATTGCGGGGTTGTTCCACTGCCCCGGGGGCGCCCGCGAACGGCGTCTCCCCTGGCCCTGTAAAACCGCGCAAAATATCAGACACTTCGTCCGGCGTCAACGTGCTCGCCTTCCTGGCCTCGGGAACCCCCCCCTTAAGCACGCTTTCAGGAACCCATTGTTCCAAGGATGCACTGTAAACCAAAGCGCCTTCGCCGGAAAAATCTTCTCCGGCGTCGAAACTGAAAAGCGCCGCTGTGGGTTTTGGGCCGACCAAATCCATGAGCGCTGTGGCGCCGGAAGCATCGAAAACAGCGGCGTGTACGTTGTTCAAAGGTTCCGCGCTTTTTCCCACGAGTTCTCTCAGGTTGGTGACAGCCCCGCCCAGGGCGGCCCCGGCAAGTTCCTGCAAGATTGTCAGGGTGGCATTATCCAAAGTCGGCAGTTCGGATTCTTTTCCCTGCATTATGCCGGCGATCCGCACGGCGTCGGCTTCAGAAAACAACAAGAGAGCCGCCCCTTCGCCGCTTTTGACGCGCCCTTGAAAAACCGCCGGACATCTGCCGATCAGTTCTTCCATCTGGGCTAATGTAATTTCCACAATCTCGACGGTCTTGTGTTCGAAATGCCGCGAGAGCATCGCGTCAAAAACATCGAACACGCCCTTCAAGAAGCCTTGCACAATGATCCTGGCCGCGTCTGCTTTCATTCCGAAATCCTCTAATCCTGGGTGAACGAGATGATCTGCACGGCGCTCTGTTCGCCGCGTCTTCCGCGAATCGCTTTGAAACACGGCACGCCGCCGACTTCCAATGTGATCGGATCATGGGGAGAACTGTCCAGGAGAACCACGTCACCCGTCTGCAAGTGGGCAATCTGCTCCAGGCTGATATGCGTGTGCCCCAGAATGGCATCAATAGGGAGCCTTGCCTTTACCATGGTCTTCGTTATCACCGCCCGCGCCAGTTTCGCCATTTCCGGGGTCATCTTGCGGGAGAAATGCGCCTGCTGGGAAATCTGGTCAAGAATGGGATTCAACACCATCAGCGGAATGCAGAAATTCATGGCGCCCACCGTTTCACCGATGTGAATTTCGTAGCCGACCAACACAACCATTTCACTGCCGGCCACAATCTGCACAATCAAGGGATCATTTTCCTGCTGGACCACGCTCAAGTTGAATTCGATCAGTTGTTCCCAGGAACGCTTCAGACTGTCCAGCATCATCATCACGATGCGCTGGATGATACGGTCTTCGATCTCCGTCAGTTCACGCGTTTCCGCCAGTGGCGCTCCCTTTCCACCGAGTACGCGGTCCACGATGGGGAACACCATCGAAGGACTGAGTTCCAGCACCGCTGTGCCTTCGAGGGGAGCCATATCGATGATGGACAATGAGGTGGGCCGGGTGACGGAGAGGATGAACTCGTCATAGGTGAGTTGGTCAATGGAGATCAAATCCACCCGGACCACGGTGCGCAGAAAGGGGGGAAACAGAATGCTGACTTCACGCGCGAACGCCTCGAAAAGGCTCTGAAGGCCTTTGAGTTGTTCCTTTGAAACGCGCTCGGGTCGGCGAAAATCATAGGTGACCAACTGAAGTTCGCTGGCTGCCTCCGCCTCTTCTTCTGCCGCGGTAATATCCCCCTCCGAGACGGCGCTCAGCAGCAAATCCACTTCTTCTTGGCTCAGAATATCCGCCATTGTGGTCGTTTCTCAATCCAGAGGAAATTGAATGATTTCAGTGCCGGCGCGAGTATAACACAGGCATCTGGAAGACGCAACACATCGGGCTTTGGTAACACATTTATTTTGAGACAGATACACGCCGGCTTTCGAAAAAAGAATTTGTTGTCTTGGACTGCATTTATTGCATTTTGCGAATTTTTCTGTATCGAAAATGTTTTCGCTCAAGGCATTTGCGAAATGGGCTTTCCGAAGATCAGCCCCACCAAAAATCCCGGATTCTTCGCGATCCTAAGCGCGGAAACAGACCATTTCGCAAATGCGTGTGCTCCGCTTGTGTCATCCCAGTGCATCTTCCTTGCGTTTGTATGTATGCACACACTCAGGTAGCCCTACACACTACCCTGAACATTTCCTCCCCCGCGCACGGGTCGGAGTTCCCCCCCTCCAAGGCCCGTGCGCCCCTCCTTTCAGGGGAATGATCGGCGCCGCGCTTTTTTCATGCAGATATACGCGCGCGATTCTTTGACCCGAATCCTGATGCATCGCTTGATGCACAAAAACGTGCATGTCCCGACACACAATATACAGGAAATGTGATCATCAACGATACAATATATTGAAAAAACAAATTGCGCCATTCATGTGTAAATTATTGTATTTCAATTACTTATGAATTTATGGCAGAACGGACATATAGGGATTCGGGAGTATAGAATTTTTTACTTGCGCAAAAATGAACTTCATGATAGGATAAACACCGATATGTAGTATGTGTTGCCTTTGGGTTTTACCACAGGTTGTAGTGCTTCCATGGCAACGCGGTATGGAGACCGAATCGGAAGGTGACCGCATGAAGACCCGCAGCGTGTTGGCCTATTTACCGGGGATGCCGTTGAAAACGGAGTCATTATTACCTCGCCGAGAATTGGCGGCAATGGCGGGGGCCTTGCAGTCGGCCGGCCACGAAACGCATGTGGTGGATTACGGGACGGTGTGGGCGGTGCGGCGTTTTGTTTCCGGAGGGCTGGGGGCGGCGGTCAGACAAGGGGAAAGGGGCGGGGGGGCCGGTGTGCGGATGGCCATGGGCGACGGCGTTACCCGCAGGCCGTTTGGCGCCGCTCTGGAGGGCCTTGTTCAGGAATCGATTCGCCGGCGTCGGCGTGAAATGATATCGGAACTGCTGAGCGCCGGGGCGGTGGATTTCATGGTATTTCTGGCCGATGATGAACTGGATTTCCGAGAAGCACTATCAGTATGCCGGGAAGTTCGGGAGCAACAACCGGCTGTCCGCACAGCGGTGGCAGGGCGTCACGCGCGGGACTATGGAGCGATCCTTCTTGGGGTGTCCGGCGTGTTTGACGCAGCCATCGAAGGGGATGAAGAGATTGTTGTGCCGGAATGGGCGTCACAGATAAGACAAGAATCAAAATGGGCTTCAGTTCCCGGCTTGTTATATCTGGATGCGGGTCGTCCCCGTCGGGGCGCGGGTCATAACGGCATATCGCTGGACACGCTTCCCATGCCCTGCTATGACGCTTCCACGTATCCAGCAGTGCATGGGGATGGAAAGTTTCTGCTCTTCACCGTGGATCAGACGCGCGGGGCGTTGCACGTGGCGCATGGCGACCGACGTCCAGGACATGGCGGGGGATCGCTTCGGATGAAATCGCCTGCAGCGGCGTGCGCCGAAGCAGCGTTGTTGACAAGGCAATTCGGCGTGTTTACGTTTCACATACGCGGCAGCGAAACGCCGGGGGGGCAATTGATCGGCCTGGCGAAGGAAGTTGGCGCCCAGCGCTGGCGGATGCAATACAGCCTTTACGGGGCGATTCGCCATGCGGAGGAGGCGGCGGCTTCAGCCCTGGCATCCTCCGGATGCCGGAGCATATGTTTTTCCGTTGACACTGGAAGTCAGCGGTTATTGGAGGATTTCTACGGCCGCAACTTCAGCGTATCGGAGATCGAGCGGGTGGTCTGCGCTTATCGCAAGGCGGGCATCTTTGTGACGCTTCGCTGCACCTTTCCATGCCCGATGGACGATTATCATACACGCGCGGAAACACTGCGCCTGCTGATTCGCAGCCGTCCGGGCGCGGTCCGTTTTGCCCCGCCCAGGCTGAAGCCGGATTCGGTCTGGATGCACCGCGCGCCCGAATTCGGGTATCGAATCAATCATGATTATTTCCCGTTGTGGGCGATTGGGCAGGATGCTCCCTATGTGTCTTTGGCGGACCCCATTCCCGTGTTGCCCTACCGCATGACGGGCTGGAGCCGGGGCCGGATGACGATGGAACATGCGGATTTGCTGCATGACATCATCGAACTCGGTATTTGCCCGGGCGGCACGGCGCAGGAATTTCTGATGGCCCGGGTGTCCGGGTACGAAGGCGATGAGGAGACGTTTTATCGCCGACTGCGCGAGGTATTGGCGACACTGGACGCTTCGGCCCTGGCGAAAATGACGACCACGTTCAATGAGCGCGCGGGCATTGCGCTGGAATCGGCGGCTTTTCGCCGCTTCGCTTCGACATTGGCGGCGGTCGGCAACTGAGAACCATGCAGCCGCGGTGCGTGCGGCTGACGAGGCTTTTACCTGGAGGTCAGTGATGGTATGAATCCGACTTTGAGCAGTTCGATATCCAAGGCGCTGACGCATTGGACGCATGGCTGGAGTTGGATTTCGGTGATTGCCGGGTTCCTTGCGCGCATCTGGGGCGACGCCAGGACCGGACAGCAGCGATGGAAGTAGAGCGATATGCAGTGGGAACCGGTGGTCATTACGGGAATCGGGGCGATGGCGTGCAATGGCATGGGGCGTGAGGCATTCTGGGATGCGATCAAAGCGGGACGTTCGGGCATTGGCCGGGTAGAGCGCTTTGATGTATCTGCATTGCCCTGTCAGATTGCAGGGGAACTTCGCGATTTCCGCCCGGAAGACTTCATGAAAAAGAGCATCGTGAAGCATTGGCACCGGCATGTGCATCAAGCCGTGGCCGCCTCGCGTTTGGCGGTTCAGGATGCCGAACTGCCGACGGCGGGATACCGGCCGGAACGCATCGCAGTCGCAGTCGGCACCAGTGTGGGCAACCCCGACGAGGCATGGGAAGGTTACGTGGAAGCGTACAAATCCGGCGGCTTCAAGAAAGTGAGCAAATTCGCCTCATCGGCGTTTTCCGGCCATTCGGCCACGGTTCATGTGGGGATTGACATCGGCATACAAGGCCCGGCCATCACGATCGCCAGCGGCTGCGCAACGGGTTTGGATGTGCTGGCCTGGGGGTGCAACCAGATCAGGATGGGCCGGGCGGACGCCGCGGTGGTGGGCGCGACGGAGTCGCCGATATTCCTGGCGTCTTTTGTGACGGCCTGCTCGCTGGGAATCCTGTCCAAACGCAATGATGAACCGGAAAAAGCGATGCGGCCGTTCGACCGTCATCGCGACGGCATCGTGCTGAGCGAAGGCGCGTGCATGATGGTGCTTGAGCGCGCCGATTACGCCCGCGCGCGCGGCGCGCGGATTCTTGCGGAGGTGTCCGGGAATGGTTCAGCATCGGAAGGCGGCAATCCCCTGATCCTGGAGAAGGAAGGGACGGCGCTGGCGCGGGCGATTCAGGCGTCCCTGTCTGAGGCGGGTACGCTCCCGCAGGACATTGATCATATTCAGGCGCACGGGGTTTCGCTGGAAACTTATGACCGCTGTGAAACAAACGCTTTCAAGCGCGTGCTTGGCGCTCATGCCTATCGCGCCCCGGTATCGGCGGTGAAATCCATGATCGGTCAATCCTATGCGGCGGGCGGTCTTTTTGGCGTGACGGCCGCGACAATGGCGCTGCACGAAGGCGTGGTGCCGCCCACCATCAACCTGGATGATCCCGATCCGGAATGTGATTTGGACTTCGTGCCCAAACAGGCCAGAAAAAACGATATTCACGCCGCGCTGGTGGTGGCGGTCAGTTTCGGCGGCACCCACAGCGCGACGGTACTGAAGAGAGTGGCATAATGATGCAGCCCAATCCCCTATTGGCCACGACGCTGATCCTGTTGTCGGCGCTGTCCAGCGCATTGCTGGGAGGCGCGGTGTTTTTCAGCAATCCGTGGCGTCGGACGCATCGTCGTTTCGCCCTGTTGACAGCGAATCTGTCGCTCTGGGCGCTTGGGGTGCTGGCCGTTATTCACAGTCACTCCCCCCTCATGGCGTCCTTCTGGATAAGAATGACTTTCGTGGTGGCCAGTTTCCTGCCGGCGGTGTTCTACCATTTCATCGTCATTTTCCCTTATCAGCGTTTTGAAGGCAATCGCTGGGTCTTGCGCTTTTTGTACGGCGGCGCCGTGTTTCTCTCCCTTGGGGCTTTTTCGCCCTGGTACATTGATCATGTAGAACTTTTTGCCGACCATCCCCCCCTGGTGCGCTATGGTCCCATTTTTTTCGGGTACGGCGTGGTTGCGGGAGTTGCGCTGGTATTCTCGCTCTCAAATCTGATCCGGAAGGTTCGCCAGTCCATCGGCATCCAACGGCGACAAATAGAGCATGTCCTGACAAATTTTCTGGTTGTCTCTCTATTGGCTTTGTCCACCAACGTGTTGGCGCCCGCGCTGCGATTGGGAACGCTCGAGGTATACGGTCCATGTTTTGTCATGTTGATGGTGGCCGGTCTGGCGTATTCGATGCTGCGCTACCATCTGCTGGACATCTGGGTGATATTCTCCCGAACGACGGTCTATGCAGTCGTAACGGGATTCGTTATTGCGACCTTCCTCGTGGTGGTCTCCGGGATGCACTGGTTTGTCAGCACGGGGGGGCGTGGCGGGAATTTGATCACCACTGCCTTGGCCGCGCTGGTGGTAGTGCTGGTCATTCAGCCCCTGAAGGAACGGGTGCAGTTGTTGTTGGACCGGGTGGTGCTTCACCGGCGCTACGACTCCAAGGCGTTCATTGAACGCATCAGCCGCAACGCGGCGCGTTTCGTCCAATTGGACCAACTGCTCGAGCGGACCATCGAGGACATCCGTCATACGATTGGCGCGCGCAATGTGCGGGTATTGCTGGCAAGCGAAAAGGAACCCGGCGTGCTGATGACGGAGTACTCGACCCGTCCGGAGGAAATCGGCAAGCGCGACATCAATCTGGATTTTCTGCTGCGGTATCTGGAAAAGCACCCTGAGCCGCTGGTGCTGGAGGAAATCGTTCACGGACGCCCCACCCGCGACAGCATGCGCCTCGCGAAGCATCTGGCGGAGATGGACGCATGGCTGGTGGCGCCGCTGAAAACCACCGCCGGCGTGCTCGGAATGATTGTGGTGGGTGAGAAAAACACCCATGACATCTACATTCACGAAGACGTGGAAGTTTTCGCCACGATAGCGGCGGCGCTCGCCACCGCCATTGAGAACGCCCGCCTCTACCGCAAACTCAAAGAAGTGAATCTGCACCTGGAGCGCATCATGAGCAGCATGCGGGGCGGCGTGGTGGCCGTGGACAATGCGGGCGTCATCACCACGGTGAATGAAGAGGCGAAGGAGATGCTCGGAAATATCCGGCCGGGCATGACCGTGGATGCGTTGGAACCGAAGACCGCCGAATTGCTCCGATACACGCTGCGAGAACGGCGGAGCATCGGCGATGTGGAAACCGTCATCACCGGCCCCGACGGCGAAAACATACCCGTGGCGATGGCGTCATCCTACTTTGACGCCCCCGAAGACGAACTGCGCGGCGCCACGGTGCTCATCTACAACATGACGCAAATCAAGCGGCTCGAATCCAACATGCAGCGCGCAGAGCGTCTGAGTGCTATCGGCATCATGGCTGCGGGCATGGCCCATGAAATCAAGAACCCGCTGCAATCCATCAAGACGTTCACGCAATTGCTGCCGCACCGTTTTGAAGATGCGGATTTCCGCAGGACATTCAACGAGGTGGTGCCGCCGGAAGTGCAGCGTATTGACACCATCGTTTCCCGGCTGCTTGATTTTGCCCGACCGAAGCCCGTGCGATTCGCGCCGCACGACCTGCGTCGCATCATCCAGGAGGTGCTCGCCCTGACGGACAACCAGATCAAGAAGGCTCAAGTGGAAGTCTTTACCGATTTCCCTGACATCTATCACCCGGTCCATGGTGATGAACAGCATTTACACCAGGTTTTTCTCAATCTGGTGTTGAACGCCATCACCGCGATGGAAGGCGCCGCGCAGCGACGTCTGAGCATCAGAATGGACTACGTGCGGACACATCTGGCGCGCAAAGGCAAGGCAGCGCTTTTTGATGCGCCCTGTGTGCGCGTCGTCGTGGCGGATACGGGCTGCGGCATTCGCGCCGAAGACATGGATCAACTGTTCATGCCTTTCTTCACGACCAAGACGGACGGGAGCGGCCTCGGCCTGTCCGTCGTTCATGGCATCGTGATGGAACATGGCGGAGAAATTGACGTGAGCAGCGTGGTAAATGTGGGGACGACCGTTACGGTCACCCTTCCCCTGATGCCGCATACAGAGGCCGTTGAAAGGGTCAGCACATGAACGTGATCATGGTGATAGCCTCGAATCAGGCGCTTTGTGAAACGTTGCGGGCGGCACTGTCCGAGTCGGATTTGCTGATCTTCGAGCCGACGGTGGATGGCGCGGGTCGGCGTCTGGTTTCAATCCAGGCAGACGTGATCCTGGTGGATGACGCCCCCAATCTGGGCGCTCAGGCGCTGGCGCAGGTGAAGGCAATCGCCCCGACCACCCCCGTGGTCGCTTTATCCGGCCGGGGCGATTCGGTCACCCAGGCGGGACTGATCCGGGCCGGTGCGGACGCATTGCTGATAAAGCCGTTCTCGTGCGATAAACTGCGTGAAACGATCGAGGTTCTGTGCGCCCGCGGCGGAAACATTGCTCGTCCGCCCATGCAGGAGCCTGGCGCGCCCCTCCCTGAACAGGGAGCGTTGAATCAGCACCGGATGGCCTTGCGTTGGCTCAGCCGCGCCGCGATGTATTGCGACGATCCGGTCCGCTTGAGCGAAAGCCTGGCGGAATCCGCGGCAGACATCTTTGATGCGGTACGTTGCGCCGTGTTGCTGGACCGGGAGGGCGCGGTGCGGGTGGCGGCCAGTTCGGGGCTTTCGGATTCAATCACCCAGCAGATTCAACTCAGTTATGGGGTCGGCCTGATGCGTTGCTTTGACGAACACGCCAGCCTCATTGATCGCGACGGCATACAAGGCCGCCCCGAAGCGCTGAAGGAACTGCAAGTGCTTCACGGGCGTCTGGCCGCCCCGTTGCTGCGCCAGGGCCGGGTCTTCGGAGCCGTGGTGCTGGGTGAAAAAGCCTGCGGGACGGACTATTCCCGTGAAGAAAGGGAATTGCTGACACTGGTGGCGCGCGCCACTTCGATGGCTTTTGAACGGGCGGCCATTCGGATGGCCGACACAGGATTACGGTGCGAACTCGATGAGACGATTGCGCATCTCGAGGCGGGCGTGGTCACTGTCCTGCCGGATCGCAGCATCGGCATGATGAACCCGGCCGCAGAACGGCTTCTTGAAATCCGCGCGGCGGACATGAAGGGCAGGAGCGTGCAGAAACTGGGGTCCGCCTTCGCCGACGTAGCCCTGCGCGCCATGGAAGAAAACGCACCCCGGCGGCGGCAAATCATCCGGGACCCGGCCGTGAAGAAGGATTTGGAATTGTACGCCGCCCCCATGCGCGGCGGCGGGGTGGTGGTGCACTTCACCGAAGCGGCGGAACCGTACACCGCTTCGGAGGACATCGCCAACAGCCCCTTCTGGGAGTATCTGTCCGCACGGGTGGCACAGGAAATCAAGAACCCCATGGTGGCGATCAACACCTTCGCGCAACTGTTGCCGCGCAAGTACGATTCCGAGGATTTTCGGGAGGCGTTCAGCGACGTTGTCCAAAAGGAGATAGAACGCATCAACCGCGTGGTGGAAACGCTGTTTGAGTTTTCCAGGAATCCGCAACTCACCCTGCGGCGCTGCAACGTAAACGACACGGTGCGCAATATTCTGAAATCGTTTGAGGCGGAACTTGCCGCTAAATCCATCGCATTGGAAACCAAGTGGGGGGCGGAGCAGACCGAGGCGGAAATCGATCCCGAATATTTTTCGGAAGCGTTGCGCAATGTGGTGCAGAATTCCATTGACGCCACACCTTCGGGCGGCAAGATCACCGTGACCACCTGCAAAGAAAACGGCCATGCGGAAATCCGTGTGGCCGATTCCGGCCCGGGCATCCCCGAACAGGACGAATCGCTGGTCTTCCTCCCCTTCTACAGCAGCCGGGAGCGGGGCATGGGCTTGGGCCTGCCCATCGCACGGCGCATTCTGCGGGAACATCACGGCGAGTTGAAACTGGCGGCGAACGCCGAGGGGAACGCTTATTTCACGATGCGCCTGCCTTCCGTGGAACAGGGACCTTCGGCCAACGCCAAAGGAGCGGAACATGCAGACAATACTGGCGATTGATGATGAATTCAGCGTGCGCGAATCCTACCGCATGATTCTTGGCGGATGGTATCGCGTGCTGCTCGCGGACAGCGGCCGCGACGCGCTGCGCATCTTGAATGAACGCCATGTGGACCTGATTCTGCTTGACCTCGCCATGCCGGACATGCACGGCCTGGAACTGCTCGCGCTGATGCAGGAACGGGGCGAATCCGCCCCGGTGATTGTCGTCACCGCATCCAATTCCGTCGCCGCCGCCGTCAAGGCAATCAAATGCGGCGCACGCGAATTCGTCATCAAGCCGTTTGACGTGGAAGACCTGCTTTCTCTGGTTGACCGGACCCTGGCGGAAGTCCGTGAGAAACGCGAACTGGGCGCGTTGCGCGAACTGGAATCAAGCGGATTTGATCAGATCGTCGGCGAATCTCCGGTCATCCGGCGCGCCCTGGCGCTGGCGCGCCAGGCCATGCAGGTGGACAGCACAGTGCTGATCCTCGGCGAAACGGGGACGGGCAAGGACTTGCTGGCGCGCGCCATTCACTACGGAGGACGCAGGAAAGATGCTCCTTTCGTGCCGCTGTCCTGCTGCGCCATTCCGCCGAGTCTGGTGGAGAGCGAACTCTTTGGCCACGTAAAAGGGGCCTTCACGGGCGCCATCGAGGCGAGAATGGGTAAAATGCAAATCGCCGACGGGGGAACGCTTTTCCTCGACGAAATCGGCGAAATGCCAATGGGCGCGCAGGCGGCGCTCCTGCGTGTGCTGGAAGACGGTCGTTTCTATCCCGTCGGCGGCGCCAAACTGGTCGAGGTGGACGTGCGTTTCATCTGCGCCAGCAATCGTGATTTCAAGAAATCCATCGCCGAAGGCACGTTCCGTCAGGATTTGTTCTACCGAATCAATGTGTTTCCCATTGAATTGCCGCCCTTGCGCGCCCGTCGCGAGGATATTCCGCTGCTGGCGGCGCATTTTGTCGCCATGCATGGGCCGAGGGTGAATGCCCGTGTGGGCGAGTTCGCCCCCGCCGCGATGGCCCGGTTCATGAACTATCCGTGGCCCGGTAATGTTCGCGAACTGGAAAATGTCGTGGAGCGGCTGTTGGTCTGCCACGGCGCCGAGCGCCGCATCCTGCCGGAGCATCTGGACGGTATCATTCCCGGCGCCTCCCCGGAAAAAAGCACCAGCGCATGGGACGACTGCGAAGGCCTCTCGCTGGAAGAGGCCACGCGCCGCCTGGAGCGCCACATGATCCTCACCGCGCTGGAACGCTGCAACTATGTACAGTCTCGCGCCGCTGAAGCCCTCGGCACCACGCGCCGCATATTGAAGTACAAGATGGACCAACTTGGCATCATCCCGCCGGAGGAGACGCATTCTCTGGCCAGTTGACACGGTCCGCGGTGCACAATAACAGGAACCGCCTTCGCAACAATTCGAGAGGAAAGCGCCAATGAGCATTACCGTTGTCGGCTCCGTCGCATTGGATACGGTTGAAACGCCTTCGGGGAAGAACATTGAGGGTCTCGGCGGGGCTGCCGTCTATTTTTCGCTTGCCGCGGCGAATTTCTGTCCCGTGCACCTCGTCGGCATCATCGGCGATGATTTTCCCGAACGCCATGTGCGCCTGCTGGAATCGAAGCAAATCAACACCGACGGCCTGGAACGCGCGCCGGGAAAGACTTTCCGGTGGACGGGACGTTATCACGACGATATCAATGAACGTGACACGCTGGACACACAACTCAATGTATTCGCGGATTTCCATCCCAAACTGCCGCAAGCGGCCCGGGAAGCCGCGTTTCTCTTCCTCGGCAACATCCATCCCTCCTTGCAGCGCGAAGTCCTTGAACAAAGCAGGCGCCGATTCGCCGGGGTGGACACCATGAACCTCTGGATCAACACCACTCCGGATGACCTCCAGGATGTACTCAAACGGGTGGACGCGATTTTTGTCAACGATTCGGAAGCGCGCATGCTCTCCGGCGTCCATGATCTGCGTCAGGCGGCGGACCTGATTCGCGCCATGGGGCCGGGCATTGTCGTGATCAAGAAGGGCGAGCATGGCTGCCTGCTCTTCGGGCAGGAGGCTGATCAGGTCTTCGCCATTCCGGCGCTGCCACTTGAGTCGGTGGCAGACCCGACCGGCGCCGGCGACAGTTTCGCCGGTGGATTCATGGGCTATCTCGCGACCTGTGAAAGTGTGGATTTCGACGCGCTCAAACGCGCCGTCGTCTACGGCAGCGTGCTGGCGTCTTTCACCTGTGAAGCCTTCGGCCCCGACCGCCTCATTGAAGTGGATGCCGACCAGATCGCCCAGCGCTACGCGGCTTTCAAGGCGCTGACCAGTTTTTGATCACACACCTTGAAGCGGGACGCCCGCGCCAGGTTCTGGAGTACCAGTTTCAGTCTGCCAACATGCAGGCGGGACGCCCGCGCCGGCATCACATCCCCATGACCTGCACCCAGACCTTGCGCGCGCGGGGCCCGTCGAATTCACAGAAATAGATGGATTGCCAGGTGCCCAGCGCGAGACGTCCGTCGTGAACAAGCACGGAAACGCTGGACCCGATCATGCATGCCTTGACATGCGCCGCAGCATTGCCTTCAACATGGGCATAGCCCGCCCGCCAGGGAACCATGCGTTCCAGGGCGGCCCCGATATCGGCGACCACATCGGGGTCGGCATTTTCGTTGATCGTGATGCCCGCGGTGGTGTGCGGCACATACGCATGCGCCACACCTTCTTTTACGCCGGAGGCGTCCACTATCCGCTGAATCTCCCCGTCAATCACGATGAACTCGGTGTGTTTCCTTGTGCGAACCGCAAATTCACGCATCCCGTCAAAATTCCATGTCATTGAGATTTCGCAATCCAAAACGCATGGGCAGTATGACACAAGCGGCGCTCAGCAGGCCAATGAAAACCACCACGGCCGCCAGCGCATACCAGAACATGGCGGGGTCGGCATAGCGTCCCAGTACGCGCCACTGCAGGATCACCGCCTGCGCGCCCACCACCAGCGTGATGTAGCCCACGCTCATTAACAGATTGAGCGTGCCGCCCATGCCGGAAACAATCCTGGCCGGGTTGTCTTCGGTAAAGGTCGGGTACAGCGCGCCCAGCCCCACCGCCAGTCCCGCCAGCCCGAAATTGGTGATGGCGACGCTGAAAACGGTCAAGCAGAAGTGGATGGGGTCGAGTTTGAGCATGATGCCGGAGAGGATGGCCAGGCCGACGGTGAACACGGAAGTTGTGGCGACACTGAGCCAGAACTTCTGCCAGACCAGTTGTTTGAAGGAAAGGGGGGCCAGACCGATGATCCAGAAGCGGCGACCCTCGAGGCTGACCAGTGGAAACACGAACCGGCTGGTCAGGGTGGCCAGGATCAGCGACACGGACCCCACGTTCAGGTTGGCGATGATGCTGCGCCACATCTCCTGTTCGTAGAAGCGCGATGTATTGCGAAGATTGGCGATGTACACCGCCATGATGCCGAAAAAGATGACGAATTGCGACCACTGCGTCGCGTCGCGCCAGAACAGTTTGACGTCCTTTACCGCGAGCGCGCGATGCGGATCGCGTAGAGGCCGCGCCCATTGCTCCAGCCGCCCCAGAATACCCCGGCCCATCGGTTTCTCGCGTTTGCGGTCCTGTCCGGCAAGGTAAGACCAGCCGGGATAGAAGATGTGGTGCGCGATCCGACCGCATACCCACAGCGCCATCATCGCGGTGGATGACAGCACCAGCAGCCAGAACAGCGATTCGCGCACGTTCCACTGCGCCGCCGACAGTATCCCCTGAGAAGCCCAATGACTCGGCAGAAACGGCGACTGCATGCGGGACGTGGCGTCGAGAAAAGCCGGCAGCACGGCATCCTCCGCGATGCGCGTCCGCCGGATGGTGTACCGGATCATCATGAAGAAGGCGGCCAATGCCGCCAGGGCAATCGCAGCCACGACGGGCATGCGCAGGCGCGGAAACATCCATGCCAGCGCCATGGTGATCATGCATCCAATGCAGGCCGGAATAATCACATACGGCAGGAAAAAGGCCAGATTCGCCGCGTAAAAGATCGACGGCGCTTCCGTGCGCACGCCATAAGCCAGCATCAGCGGCGACCCCAGAAAGGCCAGTGACCAGGAACTGAAGGCCAACGATTCCAGAAAGCGCATATAGAAAAGCGACTCAAAGGGCACAGGCGACTGCACCAGGTAGGCCACTTCCCGCGAGCGATAGATTGTGGAGAACGCCACCAGCACGTTGGAGAAGATCAGCAACATAAAAACCGACAGCGCCAGAATGCCCAGCATGCGGCTCATTAACAAATCGCCGAAGTTGAACTCGCCCGCCCCGCGCCCCCCGAACTGGATCAGGAAACCGAAACCCGCCGAGAACAGGAAGTACGCGCCCAGCCACAGACTGATGGCGGCCACGGTAATCACGCCCACCTTGAGTTTGGATTCATGGCGCACGCCCGCAATCTGGTGTCCGGCCATGCGGCACTTCGCAAGTATCACCGCCCAGAGTTGGCTCATGCGGGCATCTCTTCGCCGGGACGGGTCAGTTCCAGAAACACGTCTTCAAGTGATCCCGGGTGGGCGCGCAGCGCCTTGATCCGCGCGACCGTGCCCACATGCAGCAGACGGCCCGCGTTGATGATCCCGATCACATCCGCGATCTCCTCCGCTATGCTCAGCGTGTGCGTGGACATAAAGACCGTCAGTCCTTCTTCCCGCGTCTTCTGTTTGAGAAAGTCTTTGACGAAACGGATGTTCTTGGGGTCGAGGCCCACCCACGGCTCATCCACGATGACAATACGCGGATCATGGAGAAAGCACGCGGCAAAGCAGAGTTTCTGGCGCATGCCGTGGCTGTAGTCTTCGATTAACTGGTCCGCCACCCCCGCGATCTCGAACATTTCAAGAAGTTCATCGCGCTTTTTTTGCCATGCGCCATCGGGCAATTGATACAATCCCGCGACGAAGTGCATAAACTCGCGCCCGGTGAGTTTGTCGTAAAGAAACGGCTGATCCGGTACATAGCCCAACAGCCGCTTTGCGGCCACCGGTTCTCGTTGGATGTCGTGTCCGCCCAGTACCGCGCGGCCCGCCGCTGGATGCAGCAGTCCCGTAAGCATCTTGATGGTCGTGGTTTTGCCTGCGCCGTTCGGCCCCAGGAAACAGAAAAAAGTTCCCGCATCAATTTGCAGATTGAGCGCATCCACCGCGACGTTACTGCCGAAGCGTTTTGTGAGATTTTCCGTGAGAATCATCGCAGGTCTCATGATTGTTGGAATACAGGAGTCATCAACGCGCCGTCATTGCGGCGGCGAACACTCTAACGAATGCCTTCCGGTCGTGCAAGCATGAACCCGGCAGTTGCGACACAACTCCGTTTCGTCTTCGGTTTTGAATGTGCCACGGGATTGATCTGCGCCCCCGGGTGCAAAAAAACCTTGCAGTTGCATCTTCCGGGTTTTCAGACCCAGGCAAAATGCGTTGTTCTGCGCGCCACCCCTTTGCACACGGAGCGGAAGGCTAACGTTGCGGTTCGATGATGATTTTCAGCGATTCGCATGGTTCCGCCATCAGCCGGAAGCCCAGGGGCGTGTCCTCAAGCCCGAGCCGGTGGGTAATCATGTCCTCGACAGGCACGCGCTTTGCCGCAAGCAGCCGGATGGCCAACTCGGCGTCATACGGACTGTTCGCATACGAAGGCATGATGCGGATGCCGTTCCGCCAGAAATCGTTCAAGGGAATGGACAATTCGACTCCCGGATCCGTGGTGGCGAAACACAGCAGCGTTCCCGCCCTGTCCACGGATTGCAGAGCCTGTTTGAAGGCCCCAAGCGCGCCTGTACACACCACAACAAGGTCCGCCAGACGTCCGCCGTTCAGTTCCCGCACGCGGGCGGGCACATCGTCCCGGGCGCTGAACGCCGCATCGGCGCCGAATGCCTTCGCCTTTTCGATGCGATACGCGTCGGTATCCGTCATGAAGATGGCGCCTGCGCCCATCGCCCGGCCCGCCATCAGATGGAGAATCCCCGAAATGCCGCTGCCCAGGATCAACATGGTCTGACCGGGTTGGAATCCCGCCAGGCGCTGGCCGCGCAGCACGCATGCCAGCGGCTCCACAAAAGCGCCCTCCGCATAGGAAACATTGTCCGGCAGGCGGAACGTGCCCCTGTCCACATTGATCGCCGGAATCCGGATAAACTCCGAGAACCCGCCCGGGTCGAAATTGGTCGTATGCAACGTTTCGCATACCGTATGGTTGCCGTGCAGACAGTACCAGCAGGTGTTGCATGGAACGTGATGGGAAACAAATACCCGGTCGCCGACCCGGAACCTGCCGACCCCCTCGCCGACTTCCACGATATCGCCCGCGATCTCGTGGCCCAGCACGATGGGCGCCTTCTTGATCCGGTACCACTCCAGCACGTCGCTGCCGCATATCCCGCTGGCCATCGTCTTGACCAGCAGTTCCCCGGCACCGATGACCGGCCTGGGCCGTTCCTCGATGCGAACGTCAGTATTTCTATAGTACACCGCTACCCGCATGGACTTCCCCTCACAGTTGATGGTTTCTTGTTGGATCAGCGCCGGGGCCGGAGCAGAAGATACCCTTTTTCAATCAGCCAATGATGGAACTCATAGGTTGTGTGAATACACCGGGTTGTGCAGATTTGCCGCACCGATTCATAGTCCGGCGAACCCGGCGTCTGGCGGTCCAGAAGCCTCTGCACAGGGCACGCGATATCCTTGCAGTACTCCCGCCGCTGGTATTCCAAGTAATTTTCTATTCCCATGGCGCCGACCTCTCCTTGCGTTCTGGAAACAGTATACTGTTCCATCGTTTCGCGGGGGATAGTATATCAGCATGGCACGAATAGCAAGAGTTGCGGCGCTGGGCCTGCCCCAACATATTACATGACAGGGTAACCATCGGTCGCCCACCTTTTTCCGTGATGAGGACCATCAAACGGATAATGGTGCATGTCCCCTGTATCAATAACTATTTTCTTGACATGCGCGGCGGATAAACGCAACGATATGAACCGGATATCGAAAGATGCAAAGATCGTAAAGGAGTGGTCTCATGGCGCGCAGGTCCCTTTTTTCGTGCATCGTTTCATCATTGAATGCTTTTGTCGGAAAGCGCGCTTCTTCATCTGGCCGGACCGGGGCGGCAACGATGGTTGCCCTGCTTGGATCAATCGGCTGCTCATTTGGGGACAACGGCGCGCCGCGCATTGATTACGCCTTTGATATTGAAGCGCTGCGCCTCGCTATCGAGGACATGCGCGATGCCTTTGGCGATGCCTATCCCCGAGGCGGCGAATATCTGGCGCGCCTGGATGCGTTTGCGGCGGATATGGAGACGTTGCGCCATGGCTTGGAGCAGAAGGACCCCGGCGCCCGAGCGCGCTTCGAGGAATTGATGCAGTTGCGGCGCGAGGCGTTGTTGGCCAATCCCCTGCTTGATTTCAATCAGATACTGGTGGTCCGCAGGCATGCGCACCTTCCCGGTCTGCCGCACAACTGGCAGGGAAACTGTTCGCTGCCGCGCGGCCGCTATGACAACGAAATTGCGTTGCTTTCCATGGACGCCGCCCGGCAAGGCAGTACGGCGGCGTTGAACACCCTGTACCGCCCGCTGGAGGATGTATTTGTCGGCGATATCAGCCTCCATTGGGACGGAGACCGCCTGCTCTTCTCATCCCATGACAAAGACTGGCGGTGGCATGTCTACGAGTTGGCCATTGCCGGCGGCGCGCCCCGGCGGCTTACTCCGGACGAAGACCCCGATGTGGACTACTACGACGCCTGTTATCTGCCGGATGGACGGATCATCACCGGCTCCACCGCCGCCTATGTGGCCGTGCCCTGCGTCTATGGCAGCGACAATGTGTCGAACCTGTATTTGCTTGACCCATCCAGCGGAGCCATGCGCCAACTTTGCTTCGATCAGGACCATAACTGGTCGCCGAGGGTGCTCCCCAATGGCCGGGTGCTTTACCATCGCTGGGAGTACTCCGACACCCCCCACTCCAATACGCGCATGCTGTTTCACATGAATCCCGACGGGACGGACCAGCGCGCCTATTGGGGAAGCGGCGCGTATTTTCCGAACTCCTTTTTCTATGCGCGGCCCGTGCCCGGCCTGTCAGGCAAAATCGTCGGAATCGCAAGCGGCCATCACGGCACCCAGCGCAGCGGTCGCTTGCTGATTGTCGAGCCCGCCCGGGGAAAATCCGAACCTGACGGCATTGTTCAGGAAATTCCAGGGCGCGGAAAAACAGTAAATCCTATGGTGCGCGACCGCCTGGTGGACGATGTCTGGCCGCAGTTTCTCCATCCCTACCCACTCAGTGAGAAATACTTCCTGGTTTCCATGAGGCCGGCTCCGGACGCTCTCTGGGGGATTTACCTTGCAGACGTATTCGACAACATGACCCTGATCGCCGAAATCGCGGATTACGCGCTCTTCGAGCCAATACCATTGCGCGCCGAAGCCAAACCGCCCATTGTTCCGGACCGGGTTGACCTTGCCCAAAACACGGGCGTTGTCTACGTGCAGAACATCTATGAAGGCGGCGGGCTGGACGGCATCCGCAAGGGCCGTGTCAAAGAATTGCGCGTGTTCAGTTACTACTTTGGCCGCCGCGGCCAGGGCGGGCTTCTGGGCACGCTCGGGATAGACAGCGCCTGGGACATCAAGCGGGTGCTGGGCACTGTGCCTGTTGAGGCGGACGGGTCGGCCCACTTCATCGCGCCCGCAAACACCGCTCTGGCGGTGCAGCCGCTGGACGAACAGGGCCAGGCATTGCAGATCATGCGCAGTTGGTTTACATTGCAACCCGGCGAACGCGCGTCGTGCGTGGGCTGCCATGAATCCCAGCGGTCCGCGCCGCCGAGCGAGCCGGCGATTGCTTTTCTGCGCCCGCCTTCCACCCTCTCTTCCGGCTGGCATCAGCCCGAACGGGGCTTCGCATTTCACCGTGAGGTGCAGCCGGTCCTTGACCGCTATTGCGGGGGATGCCACGGGGACGCGCCGCCCGAGGGCATGGCGGCGCCCTATGGTCGTGAGTTTCCTTATCTGCGCGGAGACCGCATGATTGACGACTGGAGCACGCAAATCAGCGGCGGCGTCGGTCCGGATCGCGGCGGCGTGTTTTCCCGCGCCTATGCGGATTTGCAGCGTTTCGTGCGGCGGCCCGGCATCGAAAGCGACATGCGCATGCTTGCGCCCGGCGACTACCATTTCAGCGCGACCGAACTGGGGCAATTGCTGCGCAAAGGTCATTACAATACCGCGCTGGACCGGGAATCCTGGGAACGGCTGGCCACCTGGGTGGACCTGAATGCGCCGTATCACGGCACTTGGGCCGAGACTCATCCATGCCAACAGGAACACGCGCCGAAGGTCAACGCCAGGGCGGACGAATTGCGCCGGCGCTTCGCGCCGGCCGGACCGCACGTCGATCTTGAACACATTCCTGAACTGCCCGCATACGACAACACCTTCGTCGGGCCAGCGCCCAGCCCCGGCGAAACCCAGGAAGCCCTGAAAATACCAGGCTGGCCTTTCGGCGCGGCGGAAGCCGCTGAATACCATGCCGCCGCCGCGGCCATGGCCAGCGATCAACGCGAAACGTCTTTTTCGATTGACCTGGGCGAAGGCGTTCAACTTGATATGACGCTTATCCCCGGCGGCCGTTTTGTCATGGGTTCCAATGAAGGGCATCCCGATGAACGCCCAACAACAGCGGTGGCGTTGCGTCCGTTCTGGATGGGGCGCGTTGAAGTCACCAACGCCCAATACAAGCGCTTCAATCCGCAACATGAAAGCCGGGACGAATCCCGGCACGGATATCAGTTTGGCCGCAAGGGCTTCTCTCTGGACGGCCCGCAACAGCCGGTTGTGCGCGTATCATGGGAGGAGGCGCTGCAATTCTGCGCGTGGTTGAGCGAACGCACGGGCATGCGTATCACCCTGCCTAGCGAAGCGCAATGGGAATGGGCGGCGCGCGCGGGCTCCGATCAGGACTTTTTCTTTGGCGCCGTTGACAGCGATTTCAGCCGCCACGCAAATCTCGCGGACCGGAAATTGCAGGAATTCGCCCAATGCACGGCCCGCGAAAACTATGAGCGCGCTGAAGTCATCCAGAATCCCAACCGCTACGATGACCGCATTCCCCGGTGTGACCGCTTTGACGACGGCGCCATGGTCTCGACGGATGTGGGGAATTACCTTCCCAACGCATGGGGACTCCATGACATGCACGGCAATGTGTGGGAATGGACCCGTTCCGCTTATCTCCCCTATCCTTACCGGGAAGACGATGGGCGAAACGATGTGGGGGATTTGGAAGCGGAACGTGTTGTCCGGGGGGGGTCATGGCGCGATCGGCCATACCGCGCCACGGCGTCATACCGTCTGCCTTTCAATAGTGATCAGCGGGTTTTCAATGTCGGATTCCGGGTTGTGGCACTGCTCGATGTGCAGTAAATTCCAGTAAACCGGATTGACTCAAGGAGGGTTCCGCGATGAGAAATGAATCCGGCGCCACCCGCCGCCAGTTCATCCGCATGGCCGCCGCAACAACGACCGCCGCCGCACGAAAATGAATCCGGCCTGGACGTGAAAGCGCATGCCCGCGACTTCTTCGACTGCATCAAATCGCGCAAGGCGCCCGCCGCGAATGCCACGGTGATGCGGCATTCCCATATCGCGTGTCACGCGGCGGCCTTGTCGTGGATGCTCGCCCGAAAACTGGAACTGGACCCTGAATCGGAGCGTTTCATCAACCACAACGAAGCCAAGAGCCTGCGCGCGCGTCCCGCGCGGGATCGGGCCGCAGCGCAAATCTGAAAACGCCAAGGGCATATGGAACGCGCGTTCCATATACCGTTGGTTGATTCACGCTCCAATTGTATCCGGCAAGCGCCGCGTCGGATGGTGGCCACATGCACGGCGATGATGCCGTCTGTCTTCGTCGGGGGCAAGCCGCTTTTCCTGATCTCTTTCGCCGAAAGGCCCGGCAACGCACCGGATTTCAAAACGCCGCTGTCGCCGCAAGTCACCGGAACTGTCCCGCTACGGTTACGGGCCCGCTCCCGCATACTTGTGGCCTGACAACCGCGCGCGATACAATCGCGCAAGGCACAAGAATTTTGTGGCGTGAGCCAATCACACCATTCACTGCCCCTCACAATAATGAGGAGGGTAACCGTTCACGGGGTTGAACCCCCCAAAAACATGGGGTTTTTCGCAATTGCAGCGGGAGAACGGCGCGAAAATGCGGCAAAATGCGACGACTTGTGCGCCGAAAAAGTGCGGTTTTCCGGGTGTTTTCGCATTCTTGA
>CALEDJ010000029.1 GCA_937951485.1 uncultured bacterium | reverse complement strand
TTCCGGCAAAAGCCACATCAGCGGTTCCAGCGAACAGTAAACGGTGTTCATCGCGGCACAGAAGTCAAAGTCGCCCGGACCGGGCGGAATCGGGGTAAGGGGCATCGGAGAGCAAACGATTTCGCCCTCTCCTTCGCCTTCGCCTTCACCTTCGCCTTCACCTTCGCCCTCTCCGCCGTCTTCAGGCAACGCCCGATCTCTCACCGGTTCGGGTTCCTGAGGATCAATAATGGGCAAAAGTTCCGCGTCCAAGGCGTCAAGATTGTCATCATGCCCGTCAGGAATACGCGGTAATCCGTAACGGGTTTTGGGATCCATGTCGAGCAATCCCAGGTCCCGCGCCGGAATCAATTCGTCCGCAACGCCATCCACGGGAAAGCACAGACCATCGGGGACCAGGATATCACCGGGATTGGCGTCTGGGAAAGGCATCGCTGTAACCATCGGAATCTTGACGGAAAAGAAAGGCGTGCCGGCCCCGTCGAAGAACAGCGCATCCAGGTCGGACCCCGGTAGAATGCCCAGGGCAGCGCCCGGTATGAACACCTGGAAACCTCCCGCGCCGTTGGGCGTCAATATATCGTCCTCCGTCGCCCCGGCAACCAGCATCAACGACGGCGACCCGGCCGCCAACGAAAAATACAGGTCACCGGGTTGCAGGAATTTCGGAGGGTCTTCTGACAGACGGTCTATCAGTGCGGCGTTCAGGTCCAAGGCATTGAGGTCGTCATGCGGATGTGGAAACACCAAGCCCTGAATCTGCAATCCCAGGAGGGCTTCATCCGCGCCCGGCATGTTTGTTCCCATCATCGCGATTGATGAATAGAAATAGTCGCCATGGGCTTCGTTGGGATTCGCGGGAATGCCGCAGGTCATTGTCCCTGTCGTCACTTCATTATTCACGGCGGAGAGCGCCCGGCCGCTCGCCATGGGGTCCACCGAGAAATGCCAGAAGATGGGCATGCCCTCAACGGTGACCCAACCCGGGTCCCCCTCTGTGCCGGGGATATCCACAATAAACGGGGCGAACTGATAACACAGGGCGTCAATGTCATCCCCCGGCAGCAATCCCAACAGAGTGTGCAGCAGTCGAACATAATTGATGCAGCCGCCGCCGATAAACACATCGTTCGAGGGGGATTCCGTTGCGGCCTGCGCCGCAACGCCGGTGCCCGGCAGGCCCTGCGCCCCCAGTTTCACGCTGAAATCAACACCCTGCCCTGTTGCCGCCGTCGCAACGGCAAGCCCAACAAAAACGGCAATCCATACTCGCCCCTGGAAAGAACACATCGCGTTCCTCATGACAACATCCTCCCACCCGGAGTGGATTCAACCACTCGATTGATCCCCCAGGCGCATGCGTATCCTTCGCCGCTGACGGCGATTTGTCGCGCCGGTGCCCGCCTCTTGGCGGAGCGTCCCCCGCTTTGTACCATCCTACCTCATACTTTTGGAGACGGCCTTCCTTGTGCACAGCCAATACACGGCACACAAGACGCCGTGAGGGATTTTATTCTCCTGTCCTTTTTCAACCTCGTTATCATACAGTCCCAATAAATTACGATATTCCTTTTATGCTTTTTTGTCAAGAGAAATTTTTAGTATTCTAGTTTCTTGAAACAATCATTGAATGCCACAATGGAAGCGTCCATGTCCTTGGAAATGAGCACTTTGCGGAGATGTTTCGGCATTCGGAACCATGCTGGAGAATCCCCCTTGGAAAGGAATGACGCAAAGCGTCGGGGGACGCAAGAGACCGCGCACCATCCCCTGACAATGCCTGTCATTCGACTGACGTGTTGCGCATTTGTCCGTCGGTTACCGGCGGAACGGGCAATCGGCAAGGGCGGCGTTTCCCATGACGATATCCTCGGCAAGGGCGGCGCAGGAGGGCGCGCCGCAGACGCCGCAATCGCGACCGGGCAGGGTCTTGCCGACTGCGTCAATTTCCGCCAGTTTCTGCATCGCCTGGCGCATGTCGGGGTCAAGGCGGATGCCGCCACGGGGAAGTATGTCGGCGATGCGCCGGACAGCGGCGGCGCGCGGCCTCTGTGAAGCAGCAAAGATTTCCGACGGCATGCGCTCGAATCGGCGGCGCGCGGCGAAGGGGTCCGCGCGCCAGACCGGCGCGCCGAAGCAGCCCTGTTCGCATGCATACAATTCCACCACGTCGCAGTCCTGCATCAGGCCATTCTCTGTACGGTCGAGAAATTCAGCAACCCGTCGGATGCCCCACACCTCCAGCACATCATCCGGAGACGGCGCACGCGACGTTGCCGATTCCCCGCGATCCCGACGCAACGCGGGCCGGATGGCTTCTGTGAGCGCCGTGGGGGAAATCAGGTCAATCCGCGACATGACGCTGGGGTCCCGCAGAAGGCCCGCATGCGCCGGGCACGCAGGAACAAAAACCACATGGGGGGCTGTCAGGTTTTCCCGCGCCGCTTCGAGCGGCGAGAGAAACGGCGCCAGATGGCCCAGCAACGACGGGAACCGCAGGCGGACCAGGTTGACCACGGCGGGGCAGACCGGCGAAAGAATGGGGCGGATCACCGGGTGCTGCGCGGCGTATTGGACGACCGCCGCGCGCAGCGCCGCTTCCCATTCCGAAACGAGGCGCACCTGGGTGAAGCCCAGACCGTTCAGCGCCTGCAATATGGTCGCCGGCGCAATCGCCGGCTCAAACTGCACCACAAACGCGGCGGGCAACAGCAGGACAAGCCCCTCTGTCATGCGCGGCATCTCATCCGGGCATGCCATGCCAAAGACCTGGGCCGGACAGGCCGCCGCACATGCCGTGCAATCCACGCACAGATGGTTCAGGATGCGCGGCCGGTCATTGCGCACGCGAATGGCCCCCGTCGGACAGGCATGCACACAGCGCAGCGATTGGCGGCAGCATTCCTCCCGGACCGTGAGGAAAATCGTGTCGGCGGGGGCGGCCTCCTGCGCATGCAGCCGGATCGAAAATCGCAGGTGCGCGCCCCTCCCCGGCTCCGACTGAATGCTGAAGCGGTCTGTATTCTTGCGGATGTTGGGCAGTCCCATGCCCGCGCCGAAACCCAATTCGCGCGCTTCGGGGGGGGCGGTCGAATACCCCTCTGTCAGCGCGAGGGGGATATCAGCGATGCCAGGCCCCTCGTCAATCACCGCAACATCCACCTGCTCGGGGGTTACGGCCACTTTCATCACGCCGCCCCCGGCGTGTATCACGACGTTCATCTCCGCTTCAAACGCTGCGATCATGGCCCGGCGCACGGCCTTCGGGTCCGCGCCAAGGCGCTTGAGCATTTCCTTCAGTTTTTTCGAGGCTTCGCCCCCTTTCTCGTAATTCCCCCCTTCTATCTCATAAACGGCGCTGTTCATTCGCGACCCTGCCCTCGAGCATCGGCGTACATTGCCAGGTAAATGCGGCCGCAGGTTTCGAACATCCCTTCCCGCGACACCATCAGCGCCGCCCCGCATGACTTTGCCGTTTCCAACACCGCGTCATCCGGTTCCGCCCCTTTGACGAGGCAAATCCCCGGCACATCCATCAGTTCCAGCAGGCGCATCAATCCAACGTTCGTGACATGCGTCACCAGCAACGTGCCGTCGCCCGCCTCGCCCAGCAGGTCGCTCATCCGGTCGCCCGCGCACACGCGCGTAATTTCCTTCCGCACCGCCGGACCGCCGACAAGCATCCGCGCCCCGATTTTCAGGGCCAATTCGCCGAGTTTCATGGGTGCGCTCCACGGGTCCCCCACCCAAATTCACCGCCAGTATGTCGTCCGGGGCATTGTACCCGCGCCATGGCAAAAAACACAACGAACGGCGCCGGAAAACAGTGGGCGCAGATCAGGGATGTGCGAAACGTTCCATTCCATTGTGTCACCAGCAACTCGATTTGTCTTGCTGCGACAAGAAAGGTAAACTCGCCCTTGGAGGACGCTACAGATGCCGGATGGCTTTCTTTTCGATATACCCGACCTTCTGAGTTGCGACTTTACACAACACAACGAGGAAGTCCGCGCGCTTGAGGAGGCGTTCCGCAACAACACGCATGATCGGGTTCCCGTGCGACTCATTGTCAATGCGCGCATGCTTCTGTTGGACCCTGCATACAATACAAAGGGCATCACCTATGAAGCGTTCATGCATGACCCCGAAGTGATGGGCGAAACCATCCTGGAGTTTCAGTATTGGGTGCGCTACCTTCTGCCCGGAGACCATGAGAAAGGCCTGCCCGATCAATGGATGATGTGGGTGGATTTCCAGAACTTCTATGATGCAGCGTATTTCGGCGGCGCAGTCGAGTTCCGACAGGACCAGGTTCCGGACGCCGTACCGATTCTGAACGACGACAATAAACGGATGATTCTTGATCGCGGGCTTCCGGAGCCTTTTTCAGGAGAATGGCCCGAGCGCGCGCTCGCATTTCTGGAATACTTCCAGGAAAAAACCAACGCCGGATGGACCTTTCTGGGGCGTCCGGTGGTTCTCATGGACCAAATGCCATTCATGGGGACCGATGGCGTTTTTACCACCGCCGCATGCCTGCGCGGGCCTGCGGGACTTTGCACCGACCTGCTGATGGATTCCGACTACGCCCGTGAACTGCTGGATTTCCTCAGCGAAGGGATTATCCGCCGCATGACCGCATGGCGCGAACGCTTTGGCCGCCCCGCCAAACAGGACGATTTCGGTTCCGCCGACGACTCCATCCAGATGCTTTCCACGGACCAGTACCGCGAATTCGTCCTCCCCCATCATCGCCGCCTTTTTGATGCTTTTGGCACGGGAAAAGGACGATCCATGCATCTTTGCGGCAACGCGCAGCGTCATTTCAAAATCATCCACGAAGAACTCGGCGTGGTTGCCTTCGATACCGGCTTCCCCTTTGACTTCGCCCTGGCCCGCCGCGAACTCGGCCCCGATACACTTATTCTCGGCGGTCCCCCCGTCCCCCTCTTTGTCCAGGAAAGCCCCGAACCGCTGCTTCGGGAAACCGAGCGCATCCTGGCGTCCGGCGTGATCGAAGGTGGACGCTTCATCCTCAGGGAGGGCAACAACCTCGCGCCACGCGCCCGGCTGGACCACTGCGCGGCTTTCTACGAATTGGGGAAACGCCTGGGGCGCGTCCCCCGATGACGTCTCGCTTGCCAATCAATACCCCCCGCCGAATACGTTGCACAACCCGCCGCAACGGGTCAGACTTTCGGTATGAAAATTGACGGCGTCCAGTATGCAGAAGCAAGGAAGAATGTGGTTCGTGGGACCTGCGGGGGCGTAGGGGGGGCTTTTATCGGGCGCGACGATCTCATACGCAACAAGCGCGCTACGCAAAGAACGCAGCATAAGGCGGACGCACAGGAACTCAGCCAATTGCAGCAATTATATAATAATACAAATATATTTTCAGATTTTCAAGAACCCTTGACAGGGCTGATGTGCGGCACGACTTAGAACCGGAATCCGGTCATGAGGTGGAGCCGTCCGGATCCTTGGTCTTTGTCGGGATTGAGCGGGAAACCGTAATCCACGCGGATGGGGCCGAGCCGCGGCACGTCCACGCCAAATCCGAGGCCGACGCTGCATCGGACATCGCCGGGATCGATATCCTTGAAGTATTCCCACACGCCGCCGGCATCGAAGAAGCCATAGAGCCGCAGCATCTTGGTGATTTTGTACTTCATTTCAAGGTTGGTGATGGCATTAATGTTGCCGCCAAGGGCGAATTTGTCGCCGAAGAGAATGTATTCGCGGGCCTTGGGGCCGATGTCGCGGATTTTGTAGCCGCGCACCGTGGCTGCCCCGCCGGCGTAGAGCCGCGCCTGGAGCGGCACGGAATCATTGCTGCCATAGGCGGTGACCAGCCCCTCGCGAATACGAGCGGAGAAAACCCACCGCTCCTTCCCGCCAAAGGCGCGATACCATGTGGAGTCATGTTCAAACTTCACATATTCGTAATCCCCGCCGAATCCGGCGAGTTCCGTGCTCAGGATGTGCACGGCGCCCCGGGTGGGGTCGCGCCGGTTATCGAGGGTATTGCGTTCGATTTCCCAGCCGGTGCTGACGTTGAGGAACGAACCGCTCTGGCTGCGCAACGCGGGATGACCGAATTCCGGAAGCCCCCGGTTGGTCTCCTCGGCGATGCGCAGTCTTCCGCGCAGGGTCATCAGGGGCGACAATTGCTTGCCGAAGCGAAGTTGTCCGCCAAGTTGCTCTTCGGTGTAGTTGGCGCCGCCGCGCACCCGGTAGGAATCGTTGAACAGGTCGAATCCCATGGCAAAGGGATAACCGAGAAATTCAGGCTCGGTGAAACTGATCGCGTAGTTGCTGCGGATATCGCCGATGTTCAGTTTCATACGCAATTCCTGCCCCGCGCCGTGAAAGCGTGGCGGATTCGCGATATCGAAATTATTCAGGCGCAGTTCGGCGAACCCACCGACACCCTCATCGGTGCTGTAACCCGCGCCGAAGTTGAAGGCGCCCGTCTTGCCCTCCTCAACGTCCACCATGAGATCAGTAAAAAGGTCGTAGTCTTCGATATCGGCGAGGGTGAGCCGGACCTGCCGGAAAAACTGGGTGTTTTCAAGTCGGCGCTGGCTGGCCTGCACCAGCGCGCCGTCGTAGCGGTCGCCCGGGCGCAGCAGCATCTCGCGGCGGATGATTTCGTCTTTTGTTATTTCATTGCCCGTAATTTTGATTTCGCGCACATACTTCAATTCCCCCTCGCTGACATTGTGCACGATATGGGTGGTCTTCTTGTCGCGGTCCAGGGTGACCTGCGGCGTCACGACGGCATTGACATAGCCGCTGTCCTGGTAGCCTTTCGTCGCCAGTTCGGCATCGCGCGCCACCTGACCCTTGTTGTGGACATCGCCTTCGTGAACCCGGACGATATTCAGGATTTCGTCGGTGTCATAGACTTCATTGTTGGCGACGCCCAGCGATTCGACGTGATACACGGGGCCTTCGGCAAGGTGCACAGTGATGTACATGCGCTTGCCCTTTTTCCCGTAACTGATCTCGGTATGCGGAATCCGGGCTTCCAGGTGACCGCGGTTTCCATATTCATCCAATATGTTGTCGAGATCGGTTTCGAAGCGGTCTTGCTGGAATTTGCCGCCCAGCAGCCAGAAAGCGCGCCGGGTTTTCATGACCCTGCGCAGCACCCGGTCTTTGACTTTCTCATTGCCCTCAAACTCGATCCTGCTGATGCGGGCCCTCCGGTTTTCCTGAATCATGTAAACCAGTCGCACACGGGAAGGCCCGACTTTTTCCACCGCCAGGTCCACGGTGGCATTCGCGAATCCGCGGCTTTCGTAGAGATCCAGGATGGCGTCAAGTTCCTCGTTGTAGGCATCCGGCGCGAAGGATTGCCCCTCGCGCATGGTAAGCACGCCCCGGATGCGCCGGGCGCGGACCCACTTGTTGCCCATGATACGAATGGAATCAATAACCTGCTTTTCTTCGACGCTGTATATCAGGCGAATCCCCTGCGGTTCCTGGGCGGCCTCGGCCCGGATGTTGTCGAAGAAACCCATTTCGTGGATGCGCCGGATATCGCGGGCCACCGCGCGGGGATTGAAGGCCTGGCCGGGCTGCACTTCCAGTTTGGCCCGGACGGCCTGCTCGCTGATTCGTTCCAGGCCGCGGATATCCACGGCATGCACCGCGTCATTGACGGCGGTCTGCGCATGCGCGGGAAACGCACACACCCCCGCCACGACGGCGAACCCGATAATGATATGTCTCAAATGGCGACCCCTTCCGCAGTTCTCGCGGTCACTTTGAATTCGAGTCTTTCCCCGGATTCTGAAGGACATACCTCGATCCTTGCGCCCGATTCGAGGTCGCCCCTCAAAAGTAATTCCGCAAGAGGGTCCTCGATGTATTGCTGGACCGCTCGCCGCAGCGGCCGTGCCCCATATTCCTCGCTGCTCCCTGTGCGCAGGAGAAATTGCTTGGCATCCTGGGTGAGTTCCAGCTGAAAACTCTTTTCGGTCACTCGATCTATCACTTCCTTCACTTGAATGTCAACAATTTGCAGCAATTGCTCCTCGGTGAGCCGGTGGAAAACCAGCACTTCGTCCACCCGGTTCAGGAATTCAGGGTTGAAGGTCTTTTTCGCCTCCTCCATGACACGGTCCTTCATCCGGGCGTATTGTTCGCCCGCGTCGTCGCGCTGAAAACCGAGCGAGGTGTTGCGCCCGATGCGCCGCGCCCCGACATTGCTGGTCATGACGACCACCGTGTTGCGGAAGTCCACGCGGCGTCCGGTGGCGTCGGTCATCTGGCCTTCTTCGAGCACTTGGAGCAGGGCGTTGAAGACATCGGGATGCGCCTTTTCGATTTCATCGAAAAGGACCACGGAGTACGGCCGGCGGCGCACCTGTTCGGTGAGTTGGCCGCCTTCGTTGTAGCCGACGTATCCCGGCGGGGCGCCCATCAGACGGGAAACAGAAAACTTCTCCATATACTCGGACATGTCAATGGTGATGAGCGCCTCTTCGTTGCCGAAGAGGAATGAGGCGAGCGCCTTGGCGAGCAGGGTCTTGCCGACGCCGGTCGGCCCCAGCAGCAGGAAGGAACCGACGGGCCGGTTGGGGCTGCGCAAACCGGAACGCGAACGCTGAATGGCGCGCGTAATCGCGTCAATGGCCTCTTCCTGGCCGATGACGGTGCGGTGCAGTTCCTCGCGCATGCGCAGCAGCCGCTGCGATTCCTGCTCCTCCAGTTTGGTGAGCGGGATGCCGGTCCACTTGGACACAATATAGGCGATATCCTCCTCGGTAACGACGGTCTCGGAAGAATCGCGTTGTCTTTCCCATTCCCGTTTTTTCTCTTCGAGCCGGGCTATCTGCGTCCGTTCCTTATCGCGCAGGCTCGCGGCTTTCTCGTACTCCTGGCGGCGGATGGCCGCTTCTTTTTCCTGGGTGATCTGTGCGATTTGCTGCTCGATTTCCTTCAGTTCGGGGGGGCGCGTGGTGATCTTCAGGCGGGCGCGGCTGCCGGCCTCATCAATGACATCCACCGCCTTGTCCGGCAGAAAACGGTCGGTAATGTACTGGTTGGAGAGTCGGGCGGCGGCGATGACGGCGGCGTCGGAAAATTTGACGCGGTGGTGGGCCTCGTATTTGTCGCGCAGCCCCTGGATGATTTCGATGGTCTGATCAACGCTGGGCGCATCCACGAGAATGGTTTGGAAACGACGCGCAAGCGCCGCATCCTTTTCGATGTACTTGCGGTATTCGTCCATGGTGGTGGCGCCAATGCACTGGAGTTCGCCCCGGGCGAGGGAGGGCTTGAGCATGTTGGCCGCATCCACGGCCCCTTCGGCGGCGCCCGCGCCCACAATGGTGTGCAATTCGTCAATGAACAGGATGATGTTGTCGGCGCGGCGGATTTCCTTCATGACGGATTTCAGGCGCTCTTCAAACTGGCCGCGATATTTGGTGCCCGCGACGATGCCGGCGAGGTCCAGCGTCAGCACGCGGCGGCGCAGCAGCAGGTCGGGCACGTCGCCCTTGACGATGGCCTGCGCCAGACCTTCGACGATGGCGGTCTTGCCGACACCCGCCTCGCCAATCAGGACGGGGTTGTTCTTGGTGCGGCGGCTCAGAATCTGGATAACCCGTTCAATTTCGGCCTCGCGGCCGATGACCGGGTCGAGTTTGCCTTCCCTGGCAAGTTGGGTGAGGTCGCGACCGAAGGCGTCGAGGGCGGGCGTTTGTGATTTTCTGCCCGCCTGCGCTTCGCCCCCGGGACCGCTGCGGCCCTGGTCGCCGAGCAGGCGGATGATCTCCGCCTGGATGCGCCCAAGGTCAATTTTCATGTCCTGGAGCACCTTGGCGGCGATACCCTCGCCTTCTTTGAGCAGACCGAGCAGAATGTGCTCCGTGCCGATGTAACTGTGGTTGAATCGGCGCGCCTCTTCAACCGCCAGTTCAAGCACCTTCTTGGCGCGGGGCGTGAACGCGATGTCGTCGCCCGAAACCGGGGCGGCGCCTGTCTGCATCTGCATCTGCTGTTCTATTTCATTTGCCAGGGTCTCGGTGTCAATGCCGAGATTGCTGAGCGCGCGCGCGGCGATGCCTTCCGTCTCGCGACACAGCCCCAGGAGGATATGTTCGGTCCGCACATATTCGCTGCCCAGGCGCGTCGCTTCCTCGCGCGCCGTGTGCACCACGTGCTTTGCGCGTTCTGTAAACCGTTCCCACATTTGTCCATCACTTTCCTGCGGGTGCGAAGCGCCTTACAAAGCCGCGCCTCATGCACCCGAAAATGCGCGGCGGAACAAGTCCGCCCGTTCCATGCTCAAGGTTAACGCGTCCCCGTCGTGGCCGCGCGCCAGTTCCAGGTGCGCGCCTTGCGCGGAGAGCATAAGTTCGTTCAAAGTCAGGATGCTGACATCCCGTATGATGCCCATATTACAGCCGAAACGGATGCCGCTCAACAACGAGAGGGCTTCCGGAAAACTCAACAGTCGCGCGCCGCCGGCGATGCCGCGCGCGCGGCCCGCCTGGTCTTCAATGCCGCGCGGAATATCCCGCAGCAGTTCTTCCCGGGCGTTCTTCTCCAATTCCGCGACATCCGCGCACGCCTGCCGCGCCTGAAAAGCGATTTCCTCTTCGGAAAAGCCCAGCGTGCTTTGGTTTACGATAAAGAACAGGTCGCCCGCCGATTCGTTCAGCGGCGCCGCGATCGCGCCGTCAACGTCTGTCAACAAGGACTGCGCGGAGGTGTCCTCATATTCGGAGAAGGCCCGCGCGCGCCCGCCGCCCGATTCCGCCGCCGACAACCGGCGTATCGGCCCGCTTGTCTTCATGCCCGCCAGAACCATGTGCTGGGCGGACACCATGCGGGCGGCCTCGCCCAGGCGATTGCCGATGGACAGGGCCGGCAGGTGAAGGATTGCCGATATCTTCAATCCGGTGCCCACATGCGCCAGGGCGGCGCTGAGAAATCCCAGGCGCTCATCATAGGCGAAATCGAGCGTACCCGCCAGCGTGTCGTCCAGCAGGTTCACCTGCGCCCACGCCTCCTGTGGCTGTGCGCCCGCGCGAATCGCCCTGATGCACAGGTGGTCTTCGCTGTTCACCATGAGGGACAGGCCCTGGTCTTCCCCCACATACACCCCATGCGCGCCCTTGGCGCCGATCATGTCCTGGGTGATCAGGCGGCGTTCCGCCAGGAAACGCTGCTCTTTGCCGGATAATTCCTGCAGGGAATAGTAGCGCCCCGAAGAGAGCAGGTTAAGGGAGTCCATCGTGGCCACCACGCGCGTTTCCACAGCGTGCCGGTCTTCATCGCTGCAACGGTGCGGAAATGGAAAATCGGCCAGATTACGCACAAGGGTGCACTGCGTGGCCAGCACCACCGAGGTATCCGCGCCGCTTTCTTCCGCAAGCCAGGCGGGAATTTTGTCCAGCAATGTGTCCACGACCATGGCCTATTCCGCTCCGGATTCCGAAATGTGCAGTCCTTGTTCGAGGCAGCGGATTTCGTCGCGGAGCCGCGCCGCCTCCTCGTAGTTCTCGGTGCGCAGCGCGCTGCGCAACAGCGCGCGCTTCGTCTGCAAATCCCCGCGCAACCGGGCGCGGGTATCGTCCAGCCGGAATACCTTGCCGTTGTGCCGCAACGCCCGGTGCATGCCCTCCAGCAGCGACTCAATCTGGCTGCCGAAATGTTCATAGCACGCGCTGCAGCCCGCCTTGCCCGAATCCGTCACCCGGCTCAACAATGCCCCGCACGACGGGCACGCCTTCTCTGTGCGCACCACGTCGCGCGCGGCGCGCTCCTGACGGGGACGCCGCAACATCGGGGCCGGGCCGGCCAGTTCAAAACCCTTGGCGGCGTTCTGCTGGTGCTGCTTCAGGCACTCGCCGCACAGGTGCTGCTCCGTCACCTTCCCGTCCACAACCTCCGCATACCGCACCGTGGCAAGGTTCTTATGGCATTTCTGGCAAAGCATGGAATGGATTTCCTTTCCTTTCAGTATACCATCCGGCTAAGCCCACAGTCCATCGCCCGGCAAGCCGCCATTACAGAACAGCCCCTAAGAAAAGTGTTGACTGATATACGGAAAAGGGTAGGTAATGGACGACGCAGCGTAGAGGGTGGCTTGTGTTGGCCTTTTTTGCAAAAGTGGGGCACTTCGTCGCAGTGAGGCAGTACAGGTGGGCAAGTACCGGGGAAAACCTGTGCTGCCACGGGAGGGCAAACGCATGGATAGTGAATTTCACGATGTTGGCATTGTGGGGAAACCGGTAGTTTTCGCAGTCTTGTTCCTGATCGCTGCGGCCGCATGGGCGGAACCGCCGGAGACGGCGAATATTCACGGCGTGCTCGTGGACACGGAGGGTACGCCGCTTGCGGGCGCGCGGCCGGTCCCGGTCATTACATTCCGCGACAAGATCAGGATTCGCCGTCCCGCCGGAGGCCTTCCACGCTGAGGATGATGCGCACTTCATCACCCAGCAGAACCGGGAGATACTTGGTCATGCCGAATTCGCTGCGGCGGATTTCGAAAATCGCCTCGAAACCGGTGCGGTAATCTCCCTGCATGCCCTCGCCTTCGCCGGTAAATTCCACCCGGGCCGTCACAGGCTTTGTCACGCCGAGCAGCGTAAGATCGCCGATCACATCGTAGGTATGTTCCCCGGTCGTTTTCCATTCCCGACTCACAAACCGCATTTCCGGGTGTTTCTCCACGTCAAAAAAGTCGGCGCTGCGCAAGTGTTCGTCGCGCGCCTTGTTCGCCGTGGCGACACTTGCGGTCTTGACTGTCACATCAACATGGTTTTCCTCGGCGTTTTCGGGATCATAGCGGTAGGTTCCGGCCATCTCGGTAAACATCCCGTAGAAATTGGCAACACCCAGATGCTTGATGCGGAAAATCAGGCTTGCGTGCACGGGATCAATTTCATAGGAATCGGCCGCCGCGCCCGCGGCGACGACAATGACCACAAGACCACATACTCCATAGCGTGTTTTCATCGTTGTTCTCCTTCGGGTTCATCCCCCTGTATCGCCTGGAAAACAAATCAAATCACGCGAAGATTCCTGAACAGGCATTCGCGAAATGGGCTGTTTCCGCGCTTGAGAGCGCGAAATATCCGGGATTTCTGATGGGATTGAGGTCTTGAACGCCCATTTCGCACATGCCTTCTGAACAACATTCTGCCCGTTTGCTTTGACATCCCCCGGCGCTGCGCGCCCCCCCGCCCAAGGGGGGGTTCTTCTGATATTTCTGCACCGTGCGGCATGTCGGCTGTGGTCCGGTCCCAAGGGTCTGGGAATAGCCTCGCGACAGGGCAACTGCTTCCCCTTTGAGAAAAGGGTGACCGGCGGGTTCCGGTCGGGGGGGCCGTATCGTGGAGCGGTTACAAAGAACACGCGCGGTTACAAAGAACACTCATGGAGTATGTCGAGAATCTCGGCAACAGCGTTCTCCAAACCGATAAAAAGGGCGCGGGCGACGATGTCATGGCCGATATTGACCTCGCACAGGCCGGGGATCATGGCGACGGGTTCGAGGTTGCGCACGGTGAGGCCGTGTCCGGCATGAAGTTTCAACGACGTCAACCTTACATGTTCCGCGCAGGTTTCCAGTCGCTCAAGTTCGGAATCCCGCTTGCCGCCCTCTGCGTTGGCATAGGCCCCCGTATGCAGTTCCACGTAATCCGCGCCTGTCTCGGCGCTGGCATCCACCTGTTTCTCTTCCGGGTCAATAAACATGCTGACATGGATGCCGCGGTCATGCATGCCTTTGACGACTTCCCTCAGGCGCGGGATTTGGGCGGCTACGTCCAGCCCGCCTTCGGTGGTGATTTCCTGGCGGTGTTCCGGCACCAGGCAGACCGAGTGCGGCCGGATGCGGTGCGCCACGGCGATGATTTCGTCCGTCGCCCCCATCTCGAGGTTCAACCGCACCAACAGCACCTGCTTCAGCGCCTCCACGTCATGGTCCTGGATGTGCCGACGGTCCTGCCGCAGATGCACCGTGATCTGATGCGCCCCGGCCATCTCGCAAATCTTCGCCGCCGCGATCACATCGGGAACGCGCCCCTTGCGCGCTTCGCGAAGCGTCGCCACATGATCAATATTCACACCCAGTTCAATCATGGCTTGCCGTCCTTCTGGTTTCCCCGTCAACTCCGGGCATCCCCCATACTTTACCCCCATAACACGGGCATGAGCAAGAAGCCCCGGGGCTGAGGAATGCGCCGAATATGCGCCGTTCATGGGTCAAACACCTGCGGCAATGACCCGCCTGACGCCACGGATTCCCCGGGACAAAGCCGACCCATTGACAAATACCGACCGCAAAGCGGATACTGAGTGGCGTCGGTGGGGCGCCAAGGCGCGCCGCGCGGCAACAGTATTGGGCGTGCCCAAGGGTATCGGGCGCGCCCGTCCACATTGAGGAACCGTTTTCATGGACATTAACCGCTTGCATGTTGTCTATATCCGCCCTTCGCGCTACGACGACGACGGCTATGTCATCCGTCATTGGCGCGGGGTCTTGCCATCGAATACGCTGTGCTGCCTGGAACAACTGACCCGCTCTCTGGCGGATTCGAGCGTGTTCACAGGAGACTTTGCAGTAACGGTTGAAACCCTGGACGATACCGTCCAGCGGATTCCCATAAGGCGGATTGCGCGCATGAACCGGAAGCCGGGCGTGCGGGTGGTGGTCGGCCTGACCGGCGTGCAGACCAACCAGTTCGCGCGCGCGGCGGACATCGCGCTGCAATTGCGCGAGGTCGGCGTTCAGGTGATGATCGGCGGCTTTCATGTCAGCGGCATGCTGGCACTCTTCGACAGGCCGACGCCGGAGTTGCAGCCGCTGCTGGACGCCGGGGTCTCGCTGGTCAAAGGCGAGGCGGAAGCGCCGGGCGCGCTGGAGGGCATTCTGCGCGACGCCGCCGCGGGCGAGATGCAGCCGGTCTATGACATTCGCGATTTCCCTGACCTGCTGAACGCCCCCGTACCGCGATGCGACCTCCGGATGCAGCGGCGGTACTTCACCAGGACAATGGCCACGATTGACACCAGCCGGGGATGCCCGTTCAACTGCTCGTTCTGCACGATTATCAATGTGCAAGGCCGTAAAATGCGACACCGGGCCGCGGCGTGCGTGCTGCAGGCGATCGAGGAAAACTACGCGAATGGCATCCGCACGCATTTCTTCACGGACGACAACTTCGCGCGCAATCCCGCATGGGAGGAGATTCTCGACGGCATGATCGCGCTGCGCGCGCGCGGCCTGGATGTTGATTTCATGATGCAGACCGACACGCAGGCCCACCGCATCCCCCGCTTCGTGGAGAAAGCCGCGCGGGCGGGCTGCTATCTCGCGTTCATCGGCATGGAAAGCGTCAACCCGAAAAACCTCGAAGCGGTGGGCAAGCGCCAGAACCGCGTCGAGGACTACGTCGAGATGGTGCGCGCCTGGCACCGCCAGGACGTGCTCGTGCATGTCGGCTATATCGTCGGCCTGCCCCACGATACCCCGGAATCCGTCCAACAGGACATGGAAACCCTGCACAACAAGATCCAGGTGGACCTGGCGTCGCTGTTCATGCTGGTGCCCCTGCCCGGATCCCGCGACCATTACGACATGGTGCGGCAGAACGTGCCGATGGATGCCGATCCCAACAATTTCGACGGACTTCACGAAACCTTCCGGCATCCCCGCATGCGCCCCGGCGAGTGGCGCGCCTGCTATCACGCATCCATGGCGTATCTCTACAGCAAGGAAAACATCGTCACACGGCTGCTGCGCACCCCGACGCACTACACGCACCGCTTCCTGCTGGCGGCCTGGTACCGCTACGCCGCGCTGGAGGGCGTGCATCCCATGGCGACGGGATTGTTCCGGCTGAAGGAACGGCTGTCACGCCGCAACGTCTTTCCCCGCGAAGGCCTGTTGCGCTTTGCCTGGCGGCGTATCAAGGATGTCGCGCGGGGCGCGCGGCAATATGCCGGATTGTTTTTTGAATTCCAGGAAATCTGGATGCTGACGCGCAATCCGCGCGACCCGCGCTGGGCCGTGCTCGCGGACCTGCGCGAACGCTGGGAAGCGGTGCAGGAGCGGATTGCGGAATGCAACCTGCGCGGCCGCTATGACGAAGCCGCGCAGGAGACGCGCGCCATGATCGCCGCCGCCGCCGAACGCATGCGCCAGGTCAGCGCGGGCGGAGGCGCTTTCAGCGCCTCGGCCCGCCGCAGAATCGCCGCCCTGGCGCAGGAGGTTGAACGCTATCTCCATGGGTTCGATGTCCAGCAGGGCTGGGTGCGTGTGGCGGACGCGCGGCGCTACATCAGCGAGCGCATCCTTGCGGGATACGAAGAAGCCGCCATCCGCTACGTCGCCCGGCGCCGCCAATTCAACGCCTACCGCCGCGAATTGTGGGAACGCATCCGATCCGGGCGCATCCTGACCATGGACATCGGACGCCTGCCTTTTGCTGTCGCCTGGGAGATTTTTTTCGCAAGCCGATTCATGCTGCACCTGCTGAAGAGTCAATAAACCGGCGGGCGCCAGCGCATGACGTGATCCGCGAGGTTGTGCTCGACAGCGCTCCAGGTCTGGCCGGGGGTGCCGGTCAGGTCCCAAATCCAGTGGAGGTCGCCCTGATAGCCGAGGCGCCACGCCTGATCGAGCATTTCGTGGAGCATGACGCGCGCTTCCTCAATGCTTTTGTTCTTGAACACGCCGTACTCGCCGACGACGACCGGGATGAGGACATGGCCGTGCTCGTGGGCGTCGGGCCGCACGGCCGAGGTGCCGTCCCAGGGGTAAATGTGGATGTCGAGGAAGTCGAGACGGCTTTCCGGGCCGCCGAGCACGGCGGGGCGCGGCGGGATCCGCGGGTCGCGTCCGTCGAGGGGCAGGCCGTTGAACGCGGGACGCCCATGCGCGTCGGCGGTCCACATGCCCACCGTCACCAGCGCCTGCGGGTCCACTTCCTTGATGGCGTCCGCAAGCGTATTGACCCAGCGCAGAATGGCCTCGTCGTAGCACGCCTGCCGCTGCGCGGGGTCGGCCATATCGTAGGACTTGCCGCCGATGCGCGCCATGCCCTCTGTGTGCCGGAACGGCGCTTCCGTCGCCCTGACGCATACCTCATTTGCCAGCGCCCAGCCGAAGACGCCCTGCAACAGGCCGGGGTCGGCGTCGCGGATGTGGCGGATGAAATCGCGGGCAGCCGCGCACTTGGCCGCGAGCGGCCCGGGCATGAGGTATTGGCGATTGTAACCGCCCGCGCGATGGCCTTCCGCGTCGTCCTCTTCCTCCGCCTCGGCGGCGATTGCATCGTAACAGGCGTTGTGCGGTGTTTCATCCAGGATGGGCATGACATAAATGCCGTGGTGCGCGGCGCGCCGCAAAAAGTCCACGAAATTCTCCATATACGCGGCGTTCAGCCCGGACGCAGACGGCTCCCCGGTGAATCCCGTCTCGTTCTGAAAGCCCCATGCCCACACTCGGATGACATTCGCGCCGACGCGCCGCATCGCGTCGAGCGTCGCCTCCATCGCGTCGGGGTCGTACATGCCGACGTTGAACGTGGCATGCCAGCCGCCCGCGCGTTCGTCCAGCACGGTGTGGTTGAACCCGCGCGGCGTGAAGCGTTCGCCGGTGTCCTGCTGCACGAAGATGGGGCGTTGTTCCGCGTCTTTGCGCACCGCGATGCGCGGCAACGGCGCGACAGCGTCGCGCCTCGGCGGCACGGAATGTTCAGCCGCCACATCCTCCGGCACGACCCCGCATGCGCGGCCCAGCCAATACGGCAAAAAGAAATCAATTCCCGGATACTCGCGCGGAATGTCCTGTCCGCCATGCGCCAGGCAGGGCGGACGCTGCCAGAGGAAGTCGCGCGGGATGCGTTCGCTGACATATTGCGCATCGCGCGTGAAATGTTTTCCCGCCATGGGAAGGCCCTTTCCCCGGTGGTCCACATAGCGCGCCCACTTGGGCGGCGGCGGAAAATCAATCATCATGCTTTCAAACGTCGCACGGGCGCGCGGCTCTTCCGTGTCGCCCGTCGCAAGCATGTAAATCGCGGCAAAATAGGCGTTCAGATGATCGTGGCATTGGCATAGATAGGTGTTGCGCAGTGCCGCCTGAAAGCGCTCGCGCCGGGCGGGGTCCGTCTCCAGGATGTTCAGGACGAATAGCCGCGCGAAATTCAGGTTGGCAGGATAGTATTTGCGGTGGGTTTTGCCCGGCAGACGCGGCCCGCGCCGGGGCATCTGCTCCGCGTAGCGGGCGTAGCGCGGCGCAAGCCCCCCGAAACGCTCCGGGTTCGCGCTGATCAGCAGGCGCATCATGGCCAGGCGCCAGCGCGGAGAGGGGTGTGTCAGCGAGCCGCGTCCGTCCCGAATGAACCACTGGTCCGCCACCAGGCGTTCGCCGAGGCGCGTGGCAATGCCCCGCGCCTGCGTCTGCAACGCCACATCCTCCACGAAAGCGATGACGCTCGCCAACCCCAACGCCGCGCCGTCGTAAGTATCGCGCGAACTCTTGCCCAGCCACACATACTGCGCATAAGGTTCCACGCCAGGATAAGCGCGGCGGCCCAAGCCCGGCCGCCGCCGCGACGGCCCCTTGCCGTATACGCTGTAGTATTCGCGGTAGGCCGGGTCCGATGCGTCGCCCGCATACCTCGGCAGATAGCCCGGCCGCCCGGACACCTCCAGCAGCATGTCGAACGTATCCAACACGGCGGCCATGCGCTGCCGCGTCTCTGGGTCCCCCGTGACACGGTGTTTCAGGGCGAGCGCCGCCAGGTAATGCCCGGTCCACGTCACGCTGTCGCCGATGCCGTCGTACTTGTGCGGCACGGTGCGCATGCGGTCGGTCCAGAGCACGTCCGCGTTCAAGCCCTGCGGCAGATGCGCCGCATGATAACGGTCGAAGTAAGCCTGCGCCTTCTCATGAATCGCCTGCCACTGCGCGGCGTCGAGCGTGGGCCAGGCGAAATAATGCCCCTGCCGCAGCCCCTCCACCGCCGTCCGCTGTGCATCAGTCAGTTCTGCTGCGGGGGCATTCGCAGCGAATGCCGCGATGGACAAGGGCAGCCACGCGAATTTCACAAGAACCACGCACGAGCGACGAAAGAAGCCAAATGACACCGGCCAAAAGAAGGACAACAGGGACAACAGGGACAACAGGGACGGCAAAGACGGCAAAGACGAGGGGAATATCAGGGAAAAGAAGATTGACTGCATAGAAAGACAAAGCAAAACAAGCAAAAGCGGGAAAAACCTTGGAACCGTTCCGTCACATTTTCGGCTACCCCCGCTGTTTTGTTCATTCTTCATGCCCTTGCTGTCCCTGTTGTCCTTACTCTCCTTGTCGTCCTTCTCTTCCCCCTGTTTCAGCGGCGCGGCGGAGCGCCGCCAGCGTAATCTGGGCGGCCTTTTCCCAAGTGAAATCTTTGGCGCGTTCCAGCCCCTTCGCAACGATCGCCGCGCGAAAATCATGATCCATGATCAGGCGTTCCAGGCCATCGGCGATGGCCTCCACATCAGAGGGGTCCACGAGAACCGCTGCATCGCCGGCGACTTCGGCGAGTCCGGAGCGGTCGGAGGTCAACACCGCCACGCCGCTCGCCATGCCTTCGAGGACGGGGATGCCGAAAGCCTCCCACAAGGCGGGCTGCATCAGCACGTCGGCCTGCGCCAGCAGCGGCGGGATGTCTTCGCGGCGGACCAGCCCCAGAAAATGCAGCCGGTCTTTTACCGACGACTGCTCCGCCTGCGCGAAAATGTCGTCGTACATCCACCCCTTGTCGCCGGCAATCACAAAATGGTGCGGCAGTTCGGGATGCCGCCGGAGCAGCATTTCAAAAGCCCGTATCTGGCGACCCACATTCTTCCTCGGCGAGAGCCGCCCTATGAAAAGCACATAGCGCGCGGGCAGCGAAAACTTCCCACGCACGCGGCGGATCGCATCCTGGTCGGCGCATGGCCGCAGTTCCGGCGACACGCCGTAATGCGCCACGGTGACGCGGTCCGGCGGCATGTGAAACCACCGCACAAGATCATCTTTCACCACCTGGGTGATCGCCATCATGTGGTGTGCGCGACGACAGGCCAGCCGTAGCAGGGTTTTGGTTTGAAAGCGTTGCCATCGCCCCCAACATTCCGGAAGATACATGAACGCCGTCTCGTGCGCCACGGCCACCTTAGGACACGGCGTGAAGAACGGGTATTGCAGCGTCGGCACCAGAAACACGTCGGGCGGGTCGCGGCGCAATTCGCGGATCAGTCGGCGCAGCGTCCAGCGCCGCGCCAGCGGCAACACGCGAATCTCCGCCTCCGCCGCTGTTACCGGGAAATCATCGATCGGCGCCCTGTCCAGATAGACCCGCAGCCGCACATCCGGCGCCGCGTGCGCCAGGGCGCGGATGATTTCATGGCAATAGACATTCACCCCGACCCGATTTCTGGTATTGGCGGCGCGGCCATCCACGCCGACAAGTATGGTACGTCCCTTTTCCAATCCATCCGATCCCCGTCAAGAATACACCCGGGACAATTCCGCCGAATGCTAACACCCCCCGGGGGACCTGTCAAGAAAACGTACGCAGGAGCGTACCGACACAACGGACTGAATCCGATCGACCATCAAACCGTTCGGCGGCTATTCGCCCAGGCGCTGATCGAACCAGTCCGCCAGTCTGATGACCTCCTCGGGGATCGTGATCCAGAAGTGGCCGCCGCCTTCCTTGACGATCAGTTCCGCCGCGTTTCCGACGTCGCGCATCGCCTTGATCATCACTTCGGATTGCTGCAACGGCACGATCGGGTCCACGTCGCCGTGAATCAGCAGGAGGGGCGGCGTCCTGCCCTTCACCAGCCGCGCCGGCGAGATGCGTTCCAGGGCGGCGCGGACCTGCTCCTCCGACTTCCCTGCCATGCCATCGGAAAACAGCAGGTGTTCGTGGCGCTCGATGGGCGCGACACGGCCGTCCCAATCCAGGAAATCCGTGGGCGGGAAAAACGCGCCCACCGCCTTCACCGCCGTGCTGTACTTGATCAGCGGATCAGCGGCATCCGGATCGCCGGCCTGGGGATCAAGCATGAACAACAACGAGAGATGCCCACCCGCCGACGCGCCCATCATGCCCAGGCGGTCCGGGTCCACCCCGAATTCCGCGGCATGCGCCTTCACCCAGCGCACCCCGCGTTGCAGGTTGGCCACCATCTCCAATGCGGTGAAATCGGGCAGCGACCCGACGCGGATGGCGAAGACCGTGTAGCCGCGCGCGCACAGGATGCTGAAGACCGCCGCGCGCTCATGCTCTTCCTGGCGCGCCCGGCTTGAGTTCCAGCCCCCGCTGATTACGTCAATCACCCCGCGCCCGAAACCATTGTCATTCGGCTTGAAATAGTCATGTCTTGCCTTGCCGGTCGGCACAAACACGTCTATCAGCAGATCGTGCCCCTTCGCCTGCCCATACGCGATGTCCTGCTTCACGTCATAAGGCTTCTCCGGCTGCGCCCATGCCGATCCCACAAGCAATACCGCCGCCGCAAAGAGCCATGTGTCAAAGTGCTTCCGCTGCATCCGATTCTTCCCTGTTTCCCGTTTATCTTACCAGCCCGGCGGGATGCGGCGCAGCACATCGCCGATGTCCAATCCCGGAACATCCAGGCGGTGGTAAAGTTCCGACACGATGGCGGCGAGGCGGCGGGTGCGCTTGCGGGCGAGGATGACGCGGCCGCCGGTGCTCAGGGGCGGTCCGATAAGCCGCAGGTGGAACTCGCGCGCCTCAAACCATGGACCCATCGTTGCCGCGTCGGGTTTCAGCCCCCACCGGTGCAGGTCCTCCGGCCTGAATCCCAGCACCAGAACGCCGCCAGGGCGCAGCAGTTGGCGCGCGCGCCAGATCAGGTCTTCAAGGGGAATTCGCATTTTGTCCGACACGGCGGCCACAACGGTGTCGGCCTGTTCCACCGGGGCGGCGATCAGCGGGAGCATCTCGTCGTAAGAACCCCGGCGGCGCGTGGCCTCCGCCATGTCGGCGGGTATGCCGATCAAGCGGCTGACGCCGCGCCGCCGCAGACCCACGCGCGAGACACCCAGCCACAAGCCCAGGTCCACCACCACGCCGGGCGCGTTGGGCAGATAATTCTCCAGCGCCAGCCCCTCAAAGGCGGGTCGGCGCGAAGGCGGCGTGGCGGGGAGGTGGCTTCTCACCGTCTCCAGCAGGGTCTGCACGCGATGTGCGTAGGTGTGCCGCGCAAGGACCTCCGCACGACCGGCCGCCGCGATGGCGCCGCGCCCCGTCGCATCCGCCAGCAGCGTCGCCGCCTTCTCCATGAGGTCCGTTTCCGAATCATAGGCGACCAGGTGCGTGCCGTCGCGGAAAAGATCAAACAGCCCATTGGCCTCGGCGGCGCGGTTGGTCAACAACGGACGTCCCATCGCCAGCGCCTCAAAAATCCGCATGTTCACTTCCTGCACCGCGGAATGGTTGAAGACGATGCGGCCCCGCGCCATGGTGCGGCACATCTGCGGACCATAGACCCCGTCACGGGCCAGTACAGAGAAGCGCCCGGCCAGCGCACGAAGCAATCGCCGCCGCTCCGCATGCACCGGCAACGTCGCGGACCCCGCAAAAGCGATGTCGTGCGTGGGCGCGACATCCGCCGGACGATGCATGTCCGGATCACACGCCAGCGGCAACCAGAAAACATGACGCGATCCCGCCGCCTGCAGCAAAGGCACAAATTCGCGCTGCGCTGCGAAGACGAAATCATACTGAATGGCCTGGCGGTAGTCGTTCAGGCACTGCCATGTGTCCACCGTGATGAATGCCGTGGGCCAGGGCAGTCGCGCCACATCCGCATACAACGGGTCGCCGCCGAGGCCGGAAATACCCACGACAAGGTCCGGCGTCCAGCCCGAGGGCAGCAAGGTCAGCAGGTCCAGTCCACCCTGTCGGAAATCGCAGGTGATGTCACTCTGCGGCGTCAGGGTCGCGGCGTCATCACGGCCCCAGGCTTCCAGCGTCGCCGCATCGGGCTGTGGCCCCACTACGATCGTATCGCACACGGCGCGAAAAGCGGCAATATAGTGCTGCACCCACGTGCACGGACTTGGATATGTCAATATGCAAAGACGCATGGAATTTCATCCTGCCGATTTCCACTTGGGAGTAAATGTTTCCCAACAACACATTGTATATTCTCACAGTCACGATTCCGATGCTGATATGACCGGTGTTTCCCGGGATGCGGGGCGGGGAACGGTTCCTCTGGGCGGCGCTTTTCGGAGCAATGCCGCGGGTCCCAGCACGGCGAAGACCTCGACATCTTCCGTTTCGGCGACAAAGAGCCGCCGACCTGCATCGGCGCGCTGGTCCGGCAGTGCGAACCATCCGCGCCCCCGTTGGTAGGCATAGATCGCGAGTTGCGACAGATTCTCAGCCGAACAGAGTTCCTCGGGCACGCGCAGTTCAATAAGAAATCGCACCGGCGCGCTGAGGGGAACATATTCAGGACCGACATAAAGCGTGAACGGAGCCATGTCCGGCGGGGCGGGGGACGGCGGGTCCGGCGCGGTGTTCAAACGCGCCTCGAAAACCTGCGGGGCCGTGGCGGTAATCGCGCCTTCCACACCGAGGGGATAGAGCACGAAACGACGGCCGCGCGCGCGGCGCGCATAGCGCCACACCGCATCCGGCGTATAGCGCGTGCGCTTAAGCCGTTTCTCCAGCATCAGCGGGAGTTGGTCGGCGAAATGCGGCGATTCGGGGCGATTGGACGCGCCGAAAGGCGCGAGACTCACGGCTTCCGGCGGATCGCCGAACTGCACGGCCATGGCGAAACCATAGCCGTAGGAAGCCCGCACGCGTCCCGGTTCGCGGGGCTGAACGCCGGACAAGAAAATGGGTTCGCCGGCGCGCGCGCCGGACATGGCCTCCTCGCGGTCGCCCCGTCGGATACGGTGCAGATCCCCCCAGGGCACGGAGAGGGACTGAAACTCGTTGCGCATGAAACGGGCCGCGTCGGCGGCGGCATCAAGCGCCATTTCCTGGGCCATGGGCGTGTTACTCTGCATGAGGGTATAAAGTTGCGGATCGCGCGGGCGCACGAAGCCGCTGCGCGCGGCAAGCATCGTCCACCAGAGGTGGTAATACGTCATGCCGACGGCGTTGACGTCAGCCACGCCGTTCCAGGAACGAAGAATATCGAGGCCGGTGACAAGGTCGGGGTGCGACGCCTGCACGAAATCCGGGCGCACCTCGGCCATGCGCAACAGGATGGGAACCATGTCCAGCGCGGCGGGCGCCACCACGTCGAAGAGCATGGCATGGCTATCGCGGAAAGACCGCTTCCCGGCGCGCAGCAGTTGCCGCGCGCGCTGCGCGCGGTAGGAATCGTGGTCCCCGGTAAACCAGGCGGGCCAGTCCGGCACGGTAAAGACGGGGTCGTCGGTGGCCCCTTGGGGGGGATTGCCGCAGGCCTGGATGAAACCCGACGGCGGGTTGACCAGGTGCGGAAGCATTGCGGGGGGAATCAGGTTTGCCCAAGTCATCGCCTCCACATGGGCGGGGGCCGGGCGTTTCCAGTCCAGATAGTCCGCCCCCCTTTCCAGGCGTTCTCGCAACGCGGGTTCCGGCATATTCCGATCCCCCGCTTTGGCGTTGTAGCAATAAAACAGGTTCCCGTCACGATCCGCGTACACCACATGGAAACAGGGGATTTGGTGCATGAGCAGGGCATTCTGGAAAGTCTGGAGATTGCGCGCCCGCGCCATTTCGTAGAGTTGGAACAGGCCCCCCAAATCACGGTAGCCCCCGATGCGCCACGAGAAAATCCGCCGTGTGCCGCGCTCGAAGAGCGGGCCCCGCGCGGTGATCACCGCGGGCACCCGCCGTTCCTGCATGCCCTGCGGCGTGCGCACATAGAACGGCACGGACTCCGCGAAATACTTCAGCATAAGCCACTGTTCCTGGGTGAATGCGGCGGCCTGCGCCGCGGCCGCCGCGGGGTTGCGCGGATCGGCGGCGGCGCGCGTGTCTTCCGAAGTGGCAAACTGCTCTTCAAACACATCCGCAAAATCCGCCTCATTGGGCGTGAACGCCCACCCGAGAAAGCCATTGTGCCCCTGAATCACGAGAGGTATCCCCATCAGCGCGGCCCCGGCGACATCCATGTCACCCAACACCAGGTGCGCCTCATACCACCGGAACGGCCCGTCATGGTACTGGTGCGGATTAATCACCAGAACGGTCCGGCCTTCTTCCGTACGGTGCGGCGCCAGCGCCCAGGCGTTGCCCGTGTCCGAGGCGCGCGGACGCCGGTAGCCGTCGGGCAGATCGAAGGGCGCCATGCTCATCAGGAAGGCATGCCAGAGGGCGAGCACGTCCCACGGCTGCACCCCATCGGCCCAGTCCGGAACCAGCGCAGGATATTGCAGCATCCACGCATTGACGCCCTGCGAAAAACCGGTGCAGAGGTCGCGGGTGAACGGGTCCATGGCGGCAAAGGCCTCGCGGGCCAGCCGCGCATGGCCCATCTTCAGCGAGAAGGCGTCCGAGTCCGCCCAGCCCTCCCCCAATACCTCCGCCACCCGCCCGTTGGCCATGCGATAGGCCATCAGCATGTCATCGAGATGATCCTCCGCCTGCGCCCAGCCAAAAACAAAGCCCAGCCCCCGCGCCGTGTCCGCATACACATGCGGCACGCCCCATTCATCGCGGTACAGCGTCCCCTCGGCCCACGGGTCCGCCGCCACGGGCGGAGCGACAACCTCGCCATGTCCCGCCGCTGCCAGAAGAAGCAGCGCCACGACGCGAATTGCTTCCAAAACAAACGCTTTTCTGTCGCCAATGCCATGCACAAGCCGGGATTATAGCATCATACAAGGTCGGTCCCAAGTGCGTTCGCCTCCGGCGGATAAGGCGGGTTGACCTTGGCTGCCGCACCCGGCGGTACCTGCCAGTCCCAAGTGCATCCGCCTCCGGCGGATAAGGCGGGATTCCTCCTGAGGGATTGTCAGATACGCACATCCAGCCGGCGCGGCGGCATCGCATCTTCGGGAACCGGGGCAGAAACGGGGGCGGGAACCTGTTCCTGCCGGGCGCCACGCACGGCCTCCTCCTCCTGCTGAAACGCATTCACCGCGCGCGGCGCAGGCTCCGGGCGGACGGACGCCTCAGCGGGCCGAACGAATTCCGCCCGGTTCCGGGCATCCCGGCGTTCCGCTTCTTCCACCTCAGCGCGGCGCTGTTGGAATGCCTCCCGCAACTGTTCCATGTTGGGCACTATCCGCCGCGCCCGCTCCATATTGACGCTGATGGTGCGCAACGCCGCCATACTCGGCGACATGGTGTTCTTGCCGAAGCCGGCGCGGATTTCGCCGGCGGGATCGCGTTTCTTGGGCATGCCCGGGATTTCGTCCGGCGCAATATCCCCCCAATTACGGGCACGATCGCCGGTCCGCAGGCGGCCCGCCGTCAGATCCGAAACAACGTCTCCCATGCGCACGCCCATACTTTGCGCCTCATCCCCCTTCGGGCAGTGACAAAAACCTGTATCTTCTCATGAATTATCGCATTTATGCTCGTTATTGTCAAGAAATGCAAGCCCCAATCCATACGCAAGGAAGACTTGAATACCTGTTGTGGCTAATCTTCGCACCGCGACATCATGCCGATGCAGTCGCATACATAGCGCGGTCAGAAGGCCGACCGCAACGACAGGACGCCATTCGGAGCAATACATTTTTTCTGAGCGCTTCGTTTGCATCCGTCGAACTGACCGGACCCCGAAGGCGCCGAAGCACAGCCGCAGGGACATTGGCAATGGGCCACGAAAATGTTGCAACGTTTTCCGCGCACGAATGGGCCTCATCAGGCAAAATGCGGTGGGTGAATACAGATGGGCGACAGACGAAAAAACGCCCACCCCCTTGAAAACAGGGGTATTTTACTGGCGTACCTGGAGGGACTCGAACCCCCAACCTCTTGGTCCGTAGCCAAGCGCTCTATCCAATTGAGCTACAGGTACGCAATCGGAGGAATAATGAAAAGTGTAGCATAAGGTGGCGAAATGATGCAAATAATGGCGAAGACAATAATGGCGAAGACACGGATATGCGAAACGGACATGCTCGACCTCCATCCGAGTGAATGGCCCAGTTGCCTGCCGTTTGAACCGGTCATGAACGCATCAAGAAGGTCCGTATCGCAAAATGCCTGTTGAGATAGTGCGGCCCTTCTCCTCTGCGAATCGCCGACGAAAGGGGCGTGGGACTCGAACGGAGCGATGTTCGCAACGGCGGGGAGTGCGATGTATGATATGCGCCATTGTCGCTGGATGCGCACGAAGTGCTGGAAGGACGGCCGGACATGCCCGAGAATCACTCCTGGAATCTGGAATCGTTGCCGCTGGATGAGGGCCATGGGGTGTGGATTGTGCTGCTGCTGGCGGGGATGGTCTACTGTTTCTTTGGATATCGCCTTTTCCGGTTGGTGCTTGCGTCAACAGGATTCATACTGGCCGGCGCGGCGGCGGCGGCGATGGCGGGCTGGCTGAGCCAGGGCAATTTGGTTGTGACCGGCATCGCGCTGGCGGTGGGCGGCATATGTGGCGCAATGGCGTTGTTTTTTCTGTACCGGCTCGGGGTTTTCTGCGTGGGGTTGCTGGCAGGCGCGATGACGGCATGGACTGTGCTGCAGGGACGGCAGGACTGGTGGGTTGCCTGGGCGACGTTGGGGGCCGGGTTTGCAAGCGGGCTGTTGGCGCTGGCCGTGGAACGTCCTTTGATGAAGGCGGCGACGGCGGCCATCGGCGCATGGCTGTGCGTGTGCGCCGTGTTTTTTCTGCTGGTGCAGCCATACTGGCAGGAGCGGCTCGCTGATCCGGTGTTCTCTCAATGGGTGCATGTGGGCGTGGTGGGCGTTTGGGGGATGATTACGGCCTTGGGCTGTGCGACGCAGTGGCACAGCGGCGCACAGAAAAAGAAACAAGGCTGACGCGCCCCCGCTGCGCCAGCCGATTCATGGCCGGAAAAGGTTCTTACGGGATATATTCGTACGCGCCGATATCGTAATTCGAACCGTCCACGTCGAATCCGGGATGGCCGTCATAACCGCGCGGCACGCCCAGGATATCCACGACGACCGAACCGAAATCCGCGCCGCTGGCGTCTCTTCCGGAATCAATGCAGGGGGAGGTGCTGCGCAGGCGCAGGTCGCCGGTGTTCATCGCAATGAAACCGGGGGAGGCGCTGAAGTTGCCGGCGCCGCTGAAAATCCGCTTTTCGATGTTGCAATACGTGACGACCGGGGCGGTGCCTTCTGCGGCAAGATCGAGGCCGGAATTGTTCCAGAAGACCGAATTGGTGACGATGGCGGCTGTGCTGTTCCTGCTGTGCATGCCGCCGCCGTGGTCGGTGTTGGCGGTATCGGCCATGTTGCTGACGATGGAGCAGTTGGTGACGACGACAGCCCGGGGCTGGTTGCAGGTGTCGTTGAAAATGCCCGCGCCGCGCGGCGAGGTGCTGAAATCCCTGCTGGTATTGGCAAACACGGCACTGTTGGTCATCAGCATCTTGCCGCGTTCATTGAATACGGCGGCCCCCCCCGCGCGGGTGAAGGGCGCGTTGTTGTTGGTATGGGCCAGGTTGGCGCGGAAGAAAGACTGTTCGATGACAACATTGCTGAAGGAGTTGTACATTGCCCCGCCGAGGGCGTCGGGCTTGGCTGCATAGACGGTACTGTTAATCTGTCCGGAACCGTAGCCCTGTGCATACGCCGCATTGTTGTTGAATTTACAGATGATGAAAGTCGCCTCGGCACCATAATTATAGATGGCGCCGCCCAAGGCCCGCGAGGGTACGTCATACGGGTAGGTAAGCCAGTATGCCGAGGTTTGCACCTGATTGCCGATGAACTCACAACCGACAATGATCGCCGACGCTTCGGAATTGGCAATGGCCCCGCCGAAGGCGTAACTGGCGGGATTGCCCGTATTGATCACCTTATTCTCGACGAAAAGGGTATTGGTGATTTGCACCGGCACGGAAGTATTCCGGTTGGATATGGCGCCGCCCATCGTTTCCGCCGTGTTGTCAATGAACAGGCAGTTGGCGATGATGGGAGCAGTGCCGGCATTCAACATGCCCCCGCCTTCCTGTTGACTGCCGGGCACGCCGGTGATGGCGCGGGCGCGGCCGCCCGTGATGATGAAACCATCCAGGACGGCGTTGTTCGCGCCGATGATGACATGGGCGGCCGGTTCTCCCGCGGCCGCGGCGCTGCCGTCTATGATGGTTTCGTTGCCGACGAAATCGCGTTGATCGCGTTCGGTTTCAACGCCGACAAAGCCGCCGTAGAGGCGCACCACTTCGCGCATAATCAGGGAACCGGTCGGATTTGCGCGCACTTCATCATAGTGCCCCCCCGCAACCCACACCTGGCCGCCGCCCCGGGCGGCTGCGGCGTCAATGCCTGCCTGAATCGTGTCAAAGGCTGTTTCCCAACTCTCTCCTGTTTGCCCCTCTTCCGGCGCAGGAGTCGCCTTGTTGACGTACACGCGCACCCCCTGGACAATTTCGATGAGATCAGTCCGGGTGATGGAGTCCGCTCCCACGCCGTTCCACACCGTCAACGAAACGGTGTAGAGGCCGACATTCTCATAAACATGCAGGGGATGCCGCTCTTCGCTGACGAAACCGTCGCCGAACTCCCAATACCACGCCGTCACCGGCCCCGCATCGGGGTCTGTCGGGTCGCATCCCGCTCGCGACATGTCCGTGAATTGCACCGCCGTGCCTTCCAGTCCGGTGACTTTGTCCGCAATGAAATCCGCCACCGGCAACACCGGTGCGCGGCATCCGACGGTTACGGTGCCGTTAACGACGGAAAGGGGGAGCGGAGCGCCGTGGATGGACTGCGCTGTGGCGGATGCGCCATAGACGGGGACGCTCTCACCATAGGCCGCATCTGACGACAAGGCATAGGCGATGGACACGAGGGTGCCCGATTGCAGGGGCAGGCTCGTTTTTGAGATGTCTTCGATCAGGAAGCGGTAATTGCCGTTGGAGATTCTCGTGATGGTGAGTTGTTTGTTTGCCAGGGCCACTATCGGGCCGCCGATGGCTGTCTGATAGATGAGCCGATTGGCATTGAAGAACAAATCAAACTGAATGCGGCCCGGCTGGGTGTTGACCGCATTCAGTTGGATATGCTGCAAGACGGTGTCGCCGGGCGCCGCAGTCAGCGACTGCACCCGCAATTCCGTGTAGGAAAACCCCGATCCTTCCCCTTCGCCCTCGCCCTCCCCTTCCCCTTCACTTCCGTTGCAGGGGACCGGGGAAAAGCCGTCTTCGGCGTCCGGATTCACCTCGTAACCGCAAGAATTGTAAAATTGGATGAGGCGCAGCAATTCCGACAGGCCGATCTTCCAGTCGGGGCCGCCCACGTAATCGCTGTCATGCGGATCGCAGCCCTGGTCGCCCGTTCCGGGCCCATACCCGTCTTCCGTACCGACCTCGCAATGATAGGCGCCGGTATTGTAGAACTGAATAACCCGGAGCAGTTCGCTGAGGTTGATCTGCCAATCGTTGTCCGTATCCGCCGAATGGTACTGCGCTTGCGCCGCGCCGCCGCACAACAGCCCCATCAGCAAGAACACCGCCAAACACACTTCCGACCTGCGCATCATCATGAACACCAGTATCCCTTTGTCTTTACATCTCGGTGAAAGCCTGCCCTGATCGAACGTCGTTCAAGTTCCTGCCCCGCGCACCGCCATCTCTCATATTATACACATAAATCAGGCAAAACACGAAAAAACCCCCACAGTCGCCCCGCAATACGGACCCCCTCACGGCGCCCAAAGCCAGAGAAGACATCAGGGCTTGATGCGGTCCAAAAGCACTGCCGCCAGAATGACAATCCCCAGGGTGACCTGCTGGCCGAAGGTTTCCACGCCGATCCACGTGAGGCCGCTGTTGAGGAATGCGACCACAAGCAGGCCCACAAACGTGCCGCCGATGCCGCCGCGCCCGCCGCTCAGGCTCGTGCCGCCGACCACCACGGCCGCGATGACGGCGAGTTCGTCGCCCACGCCGACCTTGGGGCTTCCGGCGCCCAGCCGCGAAGAGAGAATGAGGCCGGACAGCGCGGTCAGCGTCCCGCACAGGAGATAGACGCGACGCTTGACCCGGCCCACATTGATCCCGCTGAGCCGGGCCGATTCCTCGTTGCCGCCCAGCGCCCGCACATGGCGCCCGAATTGCGTCTGGCTGAGCAGTATCGCGCCGCCCGCGATGACCACGGCAAATACCAGCACGCTGACGGGCAGCCATCCGCCGATCTGAAAACGCCCCAGCCGACCATAGACATCAGGCATCGGCGAGATGGGTTTCCCCTCGGTGATGAGGTTGCCGACGCCGCGCAGGGAACTCATCAGGGCGAGCGTCGCGATGAACGGCGGGATCCGGAACCAGGTGACCAGCGCGCCGGAAAAGGCCCCGGCGCACGCCCCCAGCAATAGCGCCACGGCATAGCCCGCCGCCATCCACAGCCAGAGCGGCTCCCCGCCCCACTGCACCACCATCGCGCACGCCACCCCCGCGCACGCCATGAGCGACCCGACGGAAAGATCGATCCCACCGGTGATGATCACCAGCGTCATGCCCACCGCCATGATCCCGAAAACCGCCGACTGGTTCAGCACCAGCATCATCGTGTTCATCGAGGCGAAGCCCGGCTTCCCCTGCCGCCAGCCGATGTATTCGAAAACCGCCACCTCGACGATCAACGCGAGAATCAGCGGCCCGTAGGTGAGCGCCGCCCGTTTCCACGAATCCCTGCGCACAATAAGCCCTCTCGTGCCATAAGCGCCTTCCGTTCGCTTAAGGTAGTTCTCCAAGCGTCCATGCTCAGCGGCTGCAACCAACGCAATGGCTACGCGAAGTGTTCTGGACTCCCGCTTACGCGGCTGTCGTTAGAGTATGTTGTTCATGCTTCAGCATGCCAGGGAGGTGTGCATTCACAATGCGTCAATGCTCCCTTGCACGCTGAAGCGTGAACAACATATGGAAAGCGGTCGCGCCGCCGGCGCGCCGTCGGGCCATCGCTAAACGGCGGCCGCCGCGCGGATGCCGGTGGCGAGGCGCATGATCGCCTCCTGGTCGGCGTCCTGCCGGGAGAGTTCCCCGGCAAGGCGGCCTTCGTGCATGACGAGGATGCGGTCGCAGATGCCCAGCACTTCGGGCAATTCGCTGGAGATGACGAGCACCGCCACGCCGCGCCGCACAAGCGCGTTGATCAATTTGAAGATTTCGGTTTTCGCGCCCACATCAATGCCGCGCGTCGGCTCGTCGAATATGAGCACCTTGGAATTGGTGAAGAGCCATTTAGCCAGCACGACCTTCTGCTGGGTGCCGCCGCTGAGATTCTGCACAATCTGTTCCATGGAGGGTGTCTTGATTTGCAGTTCGCGCACGTACTGATCGGTGACGGCGCGTTCCTTGCGGCGGTCAATGAACGGCCCCACCAACACGGCGACAAGATTGGCGAGGGTGGTGTTTTCACGAACCGTCATACCGAGCACAAGGCCCTGGTTCTTGCGGTCTTCCGTGAGCAGGCCGATGCCGTGGCGGATGGCGTCCCTCGGCGACCGGACTTCTATCGGCGCGCCGTCGAGATAAATCTGCCCGGAGGTCTTGCGGTCCGCGCCGAAAATGGCGCGCGCCACTTCGGTGCGTCCCGCCCCCACCAACCCTGTCAACCCGACGATCTCGCCGGTGTGCAGGGAAAAAGAGACGTCTTCAAACACACCGTCGCGCGAAAGCCGCTCCACGCGCAACCGTTCCGCCCCGCGCTGGAAAAATTCCTTCGGGTACTCCTCGGTCAATGTCCGCCCGACCATCATGCGGATGATGTCTTCGCGGGTGACGTCGCACACGGCGTTCGTGGCGACATGACGGCCGTCGCGCATGACGGTGACGCGGTCGCCGATCTCGAAAATTTCCTCGAGCCGGTGCGAGATGTAGATCAGGCCGATGCCCTGACGGCGCAGCGTCTTGATCAACGCGAACAGCGCCGCCAGTTCATGATCAGTCAGTGTGGCGGAAGGCTCGTCCATGACGATGATGCGCGCCTGCACCGACAGCGCCTTGGCGATTTCGACCATCTGCTGCTGCGCGACGCTCAACTCGTTGACGGGCCGCCGCACATCGAGTTCGACCTTGACCCGCGCGAGCACCTCGCGCGCATCGCGGTACATCCGTTGCCAGTCAATAAACGGGCTCCTGCCGATGCGCGGTTCGCGCCCCAGGAATATGTTCTCCGCGACGCTCAGGTAAGGGCTGAGATTGAACTCCTGATAGATCATGCTGATGCCCAATTGTTGCGCATGATAGGGCGAATGGATTGCAGTGGGCGCGCCGTCCAAAAGGATTTCCCCGCTGTCGGCGGGCTGCGCGCCCGCAAGGATTTTCATCATCGTGGACTTGCCTGCGCCGTTCTCGCCCACCAGACAGTGCACCTCGCCCGAGCGCAGTTCCAGGTGCGCCTGGTCCAACGCCAGCACCCCGGGAAAACGTTTGGTGATGTCGCGCATTTCAAGCACATATTCGCTCATGGATTCCGCTCCGCTTCCAGTGTTTTCAGGTCAATCAACCCCACCTCCACAGGCGCCACCGGTGGCACCGGTTCTCCCCGCAGATACGCCGCGATAACCTCGATATTCTTGCGTCCGATTTCCCCGGGATACTGCACGGCGTCGGCCTTGAGCGCCTTGCCCGCCGCAATAGCGTCCGCCGCTTCCGGGGTGCCGTCGAAGCCCACGATCACAATGCGGTCCTGCAATCCCGCCGCCTCGACCGCGGCCAGCGCGCCCAGCGCCGAGTCATCGTTGATGCCGAAGATGGCGTCCAGATCGGGGTGCGCCTGCAGAATGTCCTGCGCGGCGCGCAGCGCCTTATCGCGTTGGCCTTCGCCGGGGACCCGCTGCACGATGCGCATGCCCGGATGCTTCGCCAACTCCCGCTCAAAACCGCGTGTGCGGTCCTGCACCGAGGCGACAAAGGGGTGATCAATGATCACCACCTTGCCCTCGCCGCCCAGCAATTCCGCGAGGTACGCCGCCAGCAATTCGCCGCCCCGCTCGTTGTCCGAGGCGATATGCGACACCACGTCCGCGCCGTGCGCGGCGATGTCTGTGGTGAAGACCGGGATGCCTTTGGCCCGCGCCTCGGCGATTACCGGCGCGACCCCGCTCGAATCCGTCGGCGCGATGAGAATCGCGTCCACCCGCTGCGCGATGAACGTTTCGATCTGGTCATTCTGCCGGCGGCTGTCAAACTCCGCGAATTGCAGCCGCAATGAAATGTTGTGCTTCGGCGCCTCCTCCCGCATCGCGGCCACCATGTCCTGGTAGAACACATGCGTTTGCGTCAACAACGAAGCACCCACCACCTTCGGCCGGTCCGCCGCATCCCCATTGCCACCCCCGCCGCACCCCGTCATAAGCAGCGCCGCCGCAAGCAGCGCAGCCGCAAAACACGCCTTCCACCCCTTGCGAATCATCATGAAAAAAACTCCCACAGTGATGCCCGTACTCTAATGCTTCCAAAAAAGCATTCGCAAGTATCTCCGTAAGACAAGCCCGACCAGACCGAAACAAAATAGACGTTGAAGGGAGATAAGCACTATCTCGTGCTTCCACCTCCCTGAAAGGGCTTCCAAAAGTTCCAAAAACATATTGACTTCTCGTAACCGTTCACGGGGTTGAACCCCCCAAAAACATGGGGTTTTTCGCAATTGCAGCGGGAGAACGGCGCGAAAATGCGGCAAAATGCCACGACTTGTGCGCCGAAAAAGTGCGGTTTTCCGGGTGTTTTCGCATTCTTGACCCCGGGAACGGTTACGACTTCTCGAACAATCTGGCATAAGGGGCATTACCGGGTTCCGCGTCATGGCGGTCAATGTCGCCTCAGGCATCGAGACGACCGTGAAAGACTTTTCCCTGGACCCCACGATCGGCCCCATCCTCAGCGCGCATCCCGATCTCTACCGGATCACCATGCGCGACGAGGGCGAGTCTTCGTGGGACAAGCGGTACTGGGCCTTCGCAATTCAGGAGGGTCAGCGATGACCACAGGCTCCGCTGCATTTTTTGCTGGGACCGGAACGCCGACCGGATTCTCGGCCTCCATACGGTATCCCGCAGCGAATCACTTATTGACTGGGTGGGCATGTCGCCACTTGGAAATTACGTGCTCATCGGAGGCGATTGGGACAACGGCGGAAACCTCACCGGACTGACCATGGCGAACCGGGAACTGACACAGTTTCATCGGTTGGACTACACGACCGCCCACGCGCACGTCGGATTGGACGCGCATGGCAACGAGGTGATCGTGATGCAGAACAATCGCACTGATTACATTGACCCTATCCCGATAGACTGGACGACGCGGCCCATTCTTGAACCCGGCGGGGGCTATGACGGTACAAACCGCGTCCCGCTCATATATCTCTACTACGATCACCATTCTCCCATCCGATTTCAAAGCGGCGTGCATATCTCCTGCAATCATCCCGGCTACGCCGTCGTATCCACCGAGACCCCGCTCGGCGCCCCCGAACAGAACGGGCTGGATCGTAAAATCACACTGGTGCGCCTCGACCCCGCAGCGCCCCGCGTCTTTTATCTGGCCAAGATATATGGGACAACCGGTTCTAACTGGGAAGAAACCCAAGCGACCATATCCAACGATGGTTCAAAGATTGTGTGGGCCACCAATTGGAATCAAAACGTAGGGCAGGAGCGTGTCTGGATCCTCCAGTTGCACATGCCTCCGGGATGGGAAAGCACCCTCTGGTTTCGCGGCAGAAAACCAAAGCCACGGCGAAAACCCCGCGTCACGCTTCTTTGCCAAAACAGGAGCATCATCATATTTTATGGCCAGTCAGTGTTGTCCAAAACAGGTTGTCAAGGGAATGAAAAAATATGGCCAGAACCCTTTGAGAATCCTGTAAAATCAAGATGATGTGCCGGCCTTGTCCTATGCGTAAACCTCTGCTTGGGGATTCCTGAGATATCATTGATCCCTTTACCAGGGCGTCCCGTGTTGTTTCCCCTCACCCCACCCCTCTCCCGGAGGGAGAGGGAGCGACAGCATGCCTCAGGGTTGGTCATATACGCCCTCTCCCGCCGGGAGAGGGGTGGGGTGAGGGCAACGGTTACTATGCCAAAAAGGCTTTTCTCGGAACTCACAATTCCCTCCGGCAGAGGAGCGCGGCTGGCAGACGCCATAGAAAAAGACCGGCTTGGCGCCCTCTCCCGCCGGGAGAGGGGTGGGGTGAGGGCAACGGTTACTATGCCAAAAAGGCTTTTCTCGGAACTCACAATATTTTGGACAACACTGATGCTCATTGACTCTTTTTATAAAGTGGTATATTATTATTTATGAAGTTTTATGTCCATGCGTACGCTGTTCACGAACAGAAGAGATGGAGGGTACCGTCATGGGAGCCGCTTTCAGGATTCAACCATTGGGCGGCCTTGCGGCGGCGCTGATCATCATGGCCGCCAATGCGCATGGTGCGGTCTATCACGGCGCGGACACAAACCGGAACGGCTTGATTTCTCTCGGCGAACTGTTACGCCTTATCCAGTTCTACGACAGCGGCGGGCTGCATTGTCAGGAGGGCACCGAGGACGGCTATGCGCCAGGAGAGGATGTCGGCGCGCAAGCCTGCGACGCGCATGATTCGGATTACAATCCGCAAAATTGGCGTATCAGCCTCAGTGAACTGCTTCGCGCGATACAATTCTGCAATTCCGGCGGCTACTACGCTTGCGAAGGCACGGAGGATGGGTTTTGTCCCAATATCCCCGGTGAGGCAGAAGGGGAAGGGGAAGGCGAGGGAGAAGGGGAAGGGGAAAACGAACTGGGTGATTCGGTGTTATTGACCGTACAGGAGCGCGCTGGCGTGAACCGCAGCCGGGAATATGTGAGTTTCGGTGTGCCCCTGCCGCGTTCATGGAACGTCACCGACCTCTCGACGTTGCGACTGCGCATCCACGGCGGATCAGCGGTTCCGGCCCAGTTCGAGACGCTGGCGCGGTGGGGAAGCCACGTGGGCGACACGAGCGCACCGGCGAAATGGGTCCTTGTTGCTTATCAGGCAACCTTGGCAGCGGCCGCTTCCCAGACTTTGGAATTGGATCAACTGGGACCCGGCCCCGCGCCGGCGACGCCTGTCACCATTGACGACGAAACGCCGGGCTTGGTCACTGTGGACAGCGGCGCGGCCCTATTTGCGATTAACACCACGGCGGGTTTCAATCTCTTTGACCAGGTGACTGTCGGCGGCCACTCGCTGCTGCATCCGCTCGCCGCTGCGCAGGCGATCGCCTATGCGCCCGCGGGCGCAGACAGCATTGTCGGCGGCGCCACGCCGGATTTCACAGCGCGAACAACCCGCACGACTGTCGAACGCGCCGGCCCCCTGTGCGCTCTCATCAAAGTGGAAGGCAGTATTCTGGACGCAAGCGCCCGCGCCTTGCTGGATTTCCGCGCACGGCTGCATTTCTACGCCGGGTCTTCCAGCGTTCGAGTTGATTTCACGGTGGAAAACAACCACCCGGTGGTCGAGGGCGACTGGGGGCAACCCACCAACGTGCACGAACAGGGCGGCCCGAACAGCGTGTATATCGGCAGCCTCAGCCTGAATCTTCGGCTTGCGGATGAAGGTCCAATGCGGGCATTGACGGAAAACGCCGTGGATATCGCCACGCTTTCTGCGCCTCTTCGCCTCTACCAGGATTCCAGCGGAACGGCGGCATGGGACAATTACGTGGGGCTGGTCGGCTGGCCCGACATGGAGGCATCCGCACATCCTCGGCTGCAATCCTATTGCACGCTGCCGGGCTACGAAATCACCGGCGATGACCTGCCCGGCGGCGCGTCCGGATCGCAGGCGCTTGGCTGGATGTGCGCGTCGCGCACCGGAGCGCCGGGGGCGCATGTAACCGCCGCCGTGCGCGATTTCTGGCAGAACTTCCCGAAAGCCCTCGCCGTGGCGGAAGACGGAACCTTGCGTGTCGAACTTTTCCCGAACGGTGTGCAGTTCCGCCACAACTTCCGCGTCGGCGAGGAGAAAACCCACAGCATCCTCTACCACTTCGGGGTTGGTGCGCCCAGCGCGGCTGAATCGGCGCGAATGGCCGCCGCATTCAACCAACCGCTGATGGGAATTGCGCCACCCGCATGGTATACCGGCACGGGCGCGATTGAAGAAATTCCCGCAGAAGACTTTACCGCGTGGTCGTTATATGAACGCCATGTGCGCGTGGCCTTCGAGCCGAACCCCGATTTTGATCCGGAAGTGGATGATCCCTCTTTTGGCAACCGCACCCTGCGCGAAATTCTGGAGACCTCTAACTTCTACGGCTGGCAGGACTACGGCGACGTACCGCTCGATTATGAGGCGTTCGGTCCCTCTCACGCGGGACAGATGAACCTCAAATACTGGTATCTGTACGGCATGCTGATCCAGTTCTGCCGTTCCGGCGATCCGCGCTGGCTGGACCTTGCCAGGCCCAGCGCGTGGCACCTCGCCGACATTGACTATCTGCACATCCCCGACGAGGGCGTCCAGCACTGGTGCCACGGCGCCTGTTTCGGTCACAGCGAACACGACGAGCCCGGAAACATCAATCCCAACCGCAACTTCAATTCCCCCTCGGTGGACCTGTTCTTCGGCGTGCCGGATTTACTGCTGGCCTATTATCTCACCGGCGAACGGCGGTTCCTGGAAGTGCCCAGGGAAGGCTTGGAATCCATGCTGAACATGTCGGAGTTCAGCAACTTCGACACCCCGGTGTTCCACCGCGAGCGGGCCAACCTCATCTTCGGATACATCGAAGGCTACCGTCAAACCGGCGATTCCCGCTGGCTCACGGCGCTGCGCAACATCGTGGGCAAAACCGCCGACCTCTCCACCAAAACCTGGATGGCCGACCCGCTCAACTATCGCCGGGATGAAGAATGGCTCAGCAATTTCGGCTATGCCCAGGTCGTGTGGACCCTGGGTCGTTATTTGGATTTCTGCGCCGAATACGGCCTCACCGACGATTTGGGCGTGGCCAATGCATTGGTGGCCTACGGCGATTTCACCCGGAATCACTTTATGACCGAGTACCGTCCGGGCCGCGCCGCCGCCCGCAACGCTTTCTGGTTCTTTGCGCCGGACTGGGACGTGTATCTTGAAATCAACAACTGGGCGCTGACCATGGCCGATTCGCTCGCCTATGCCTACAAGTATTCGGGTGAAACGCGCTTCCTGGATGCAGCGGCCATGTGCTACGCCACGGGAACAATTGACCCGCACTGGGAGGACGACCCGCCTGTTTACATTGACACGAAGGGGCTGGTGAATTCCCTGAACTGGGGTCTGGTCTATATGAACCAAACGAGCAAATAAGCGCCCCCGATATTTGCCCGGATGATTGCATTTTGCGGGCATGGCGGAGAAATACTTCTTTTATCTACCGCCGCGCGCACCAGCGCGCGGCATCCGCCGCCCAGTAGGTGATGATGATCTGCGCGCCGGCGCGCCGGATCGCGGTGAGGGATTCGAGCACGGCGCGTTTTTCGTCCATCCAGCCGCGCGCGGCGGCGGCCTTGATCATGGCATATTCGCCGGAGACCTGATAGGCGGCAATGGGCGCATCAAAGCGCTCGGCGGCGCGCCGGATAATATCGAGACAGGGCAGGGCGGGCTTCACCATGACGATGTCCGCGCCTTCCTCGATGTCCAGCGCGATCTCGCGCATGGCTTCGCGCACATTGGCGGGGTCCATCTGGTAGCCCGATCGGTCTCCCGCGCGCGGCGCGGAATCGGCCGCTTCGCGGAACGGCCCATAAAACGCCGAAGCGTACTTGGCGCTGTAGGCCATGATGGCCACCTCTGCGAAACCCGCATCATCCAGGGCGCGACGAATGGCGCGCACGCGACCATCCATCATGTCGGAGGGGGCGACGGCGTCGGCCCCGGCGCGGGCATGCGCGCAGGCCATCCGCGCCAACAACGGCAGGGTGGCGTCGTTGTCAACGCGACAGGATTCACCCGCATCCGGCGCAAGCACCCCGCAATGGCCGTGCTCGGTGTAGGCGCAGAGGCAGACATCGGTGAAAACATGGATGTCCGGACTGCGCCGCTTGATAGACTCAATGCTTCGGCACACAGGGCCGTCTTCCGCCCATGCGGCGGACCCGGCCGCATCTTTACGGTCCGGCACGCCAAAAAGAAGCACCGCAGGCACCCCGGCATCAAAGGTTTCCGCCGCCGCTTCCGCCGCCATGTCCGGAGAATGGTGGAATACGCCGGGCATGGCGTCAATTTCCCGCCGGTCGCCGCTTCCGCCATGCACGAACAGCGGGAGCACAAAATTATCCGGCGCGATGCGGTATTCCTGCAGCATGCGCCGTGCGGCGGGATGTTGCCGCAAGCGCCTCAAACGGGTATCCGGATATGGCATTACACAAGTCCTTCTCCCCGGGGACCCCGGGCGAAATAATCACAGACGGCCCGGATAAATCCCGGCATGCTGTGTTCCGACGCGGACAGCGCCACGGCGAATCCGGCTGCGCGCAGCGCGCGCTCCGTCACCGGGCCGATGGCCGCCGCCGTGATGCGCGGCAGCGTGCCTTCCCGGCGCTCCGACGGCACCGCCGCGATGAAGCCATCCACCTCCGAGGGGCTGGCAAAAAGCACAAGGTCCACGCGGCCCTGCTCCAGACGTTCCAGCAGTGCTTCGTCAAGCGGTTCACCCGGCAACACGCGGTACGCCGCGACTTCCGTCACCGCCGCGCCGCAGGCGCGGAGGGCATCCGCGAGAGCGGATGCCGCGATTTCGGAACGCGGAAGCATGATACGCCGCCCCGCCAGCGTGCCCCGCCCCGCCAGGGCTTCGGGAAGCGCTTCGGTCAGGTAGCGGTCCGGCACGAGGTCCGCCGCCAGGCCGCGCGCTGCCAGCCGGGCCGCCGTTGCCGGACCGACCGCCGCAATGCGGACCCCGCCAAACATGCGCGCATCGCCGCCTGCGCGGGCAATGCACGCCATCAGGGCGTCCACGCCGTGCACACTGGTAAACACGACCCAATCGGTTTGCGGCAATTGCCCCACGGCGGCGGCCATGGCCGGGGAGTCGGCCACGAATTCAATGCGAATGACGGGGGCAATCAGCGCCTCCGCGCCAAGGTCGGCCAGCGCCCGGGCTGTTTCCACGGCCTGCGCGCGCGGCCGCACCACCATGATGCAGCGACCGAAAAGCGGGCGTTGCTCCAGCCATGCCAACTGTTCACGCAACCCCACCACCTCCCCGACCACCAGCACCGCCGGGGCATCAAGGCCGTGGTCCGCCGCACTGCGCGCGATCTGCGCCAACGGCGCGCACACGGTGCGCTGTGACGGCAATGTCCCGTGGGCGACAACCGCCGCGGGCGTCTCCGGCGACCAGCCGTTCGCGATCAGCATCCCCGTGATGGCCTCCAGACGGCGCAGTCCCATCAATACGACCAGCGTCCCGCCGTCCGCTCGCACGGCATCCCACCGCACCTGGCCGGCGTCCTTGTCGGGCGCTTCATGGCCCGACACGATGCGCACGGCGGCGGAAACGCCCCGGTGCGTGACCGGGATACCCGCGCAGGCAGGGGCTGCCAGTGCCGACGTAACGCCCGGAACAATCTCGAAAAGGATGCCCTGCGCGCGCAGATACGCGGCCTCTTCCCCGCCGCGCCCCAGCACAAACGGGTCGCCGCCTTTCAGGCGGCAGACGCGTTTCCCGGCCCGCGCAAAATCGGCCATCATGGCGTTGAGGGCGTCCTGATCTATGGCATCGCCGCCCGCGCGCTTGCCTGTGGCAATGCATTCGCAGCCCGGGGCGGCGTGGTCCAGCAGCCTGGGATGCACCAGGGCGTCATACAAAATCACATCGGCTTCCCCAATGCACTGCGCGGCGCGCAGGGTGCACAGCCCGGGATCGCCGGGACCGGCCCCCACAAGCCACACCATTCCGCCGGCACACGCCGGGGCGTTTGTTTCTTCAGCCTTCTTCATCCCACGGTTTTCCATGATGTTGCCGCACATGGTCCATAATGGCCTGTCCGCCACCCTGGAGCAACTCGGCGGCCAGCGTCTTGCCGAGCACTTCCGCTTCGGCTGCCCCGCCTTCGCGCATGCCCCGCACCATCGTTCCTTCCCACGGGTCCGCCAGCGCGGCATGGAGCACGACGCGCCCGCCGTCCAGGACCGCATAAGCCCCCAGCGGCGCACCGCATACGCCGCCCAACCCCATCAGTACGGCGCGCTCCGCCGTAATTGCGCACCGGACCGCCTCATCCTCGATACCCCGGACCAACGGAAGCAACGATGTATCGCCGACCCGGACGACCACGGCCAGCGCGCCCTGACCAGGCGCGGGCGGCCACACAACAGGGTCAAGATATGCCGCTTGCGGCGCATCCGCACGCAGGCGGCGCATACCAGCGGCCGCGAGAATCAGGGCGTCCACCTCCCCTGCTTCGCGCATCTTGCGTATGCGCGTGTCTACGTTTCCCCGGATGGGACGGACGCGCAGGTCGGGGCGCGTGGCCCGCAGGAAGGCCCGCCGACGCGGGCTGCTCGTGCCGACCACCCATCCTGAAGGACATTCCGCAAGCCCTGCGTTATTCCTGGAAAGAAATACGTCCCGGGGGTCTTCACGTTCAGGCGTCGCCGCAATGGTCAGGGCCGGGTCCAGGCGGATTGGCATGTCTTTGAGGCTATGCACCGCCGCGTCAATGCGTCCCTCCAGCAGCGCCCGGTCCACGGCGCAAGTGAATGCGCCCGGCGGCCGTGGCGCCGCCGGCGCCGCCGCGCCCATGCGGTCGCCTTCGGTGTCTATGACGACAGTTTCCAACGCCGCCTCCGGCAGCCGAGAGACCAGCAATGCCTTCACCCGCGCCGTCTGCGCCAGGGCCAGGCGACTGCCCCGGCTGCCTATCCGAATCCTCAGTGGCATCGTTCTCCTTTGGATGGGTAATATATGCGCGGGCGACAGCGTCCCATACCATATCGGGCGCACACCCTGACCTGCAACCCGCAATGCGTTGGCATGCGGGAATATCATCCCCGTTTTCTACGTTTACATGATACTGATTGTATCCGCACATGTTGAAAATCACGGGGGATTCCTTGTAGAAATGTCGGACTGCAGGGCGGGCGCATCAGGGAGATTGATCCCCTGTTCCTTCGCTACGATGCGCACCCAAGGCGAAAGGGAACATGTCATGCAGACTGTGGAACAGGTATCACCGGAGACGCTGGAAGCGCTGGACGCCGAGGCATTATTCCGTTGGGCGCACGAGAACTATGGCGAACGCACGGGAATCATCACCAGTTTCCAGGACACCGGCTGCGTCATGATAGACATGGCGCAACGGGTCGCTCCGGGCCTGCGGGTGATCACGGTGGACACGCTGCGCCTTCACGCCGAAACCTATGCGCTGATGGACGCCATTGAAAAGCGCTACGGCATCCAGATCGAGCGCTTTCAGCCTGACCCGGAACATCTCCAGCGCATGATCAAGCAACATGGCGAATATCTCTTCTTTGATTCCAAGGAAAAACAGGAATACTGCTGCACCGTCCGGAAAGTGGACCCAAACCAGCGCGCGCTGGCCACGCTGGACGTCTGGTTCACCGGGTTGCGGCGCGACCAGTCTGAATTCCGCAAGGCCACCCCGAAAGTGTCCCGCATCGCGCAGCCGAGCGGTCGAAAACTGCTGAAAATCGCGCCGCTCGCGGATTGGACCCAGGAAATGGTGGATGCCTACATCCGCGAACACGGCCTGCCGAAGAACGCGCTCTACGATCAAGGCTATACCAGCATCGGCTGCGTCATCTGCACCACGCCCACCCTGCCCGGAGAGGACAAACGCGCCGGACGATGGCGCTGGTTCAACCAGTTCCACAAGGGCGACAAAAAGGAATGCGGCATCCACATCCACGGCGCAGGCATCTGATATTGCCGCCGATACGCCTCCATCCGCCAAGCCGCCAGTCGCCCGCGCCTGCAAATCCATGCTATCGTTCCCCTGCGTTTCAACCCGACAGGAGACGGAAAGATGGAACTCTCGTGGCAGACTGTGAAGGCCATATTGCGGGAAGTGATTCAAGAGGAAATGGCGATGGGGCGCTACGCCATGGCGCCCCGTTTTGAAGGCGGCAAATTGATCCTCCAACCGAGGGACGCCACCCTGAAAAGCAAAGAACTGCCGATCGAGACATTCTTCAGGAAAATCACATCAGTGCGGGAGAAACTGCGCGTTCTCGAACAAAAAATCAATAGCCATCCCAAACTTTCCGATGTGGATCGCGCGGAAATGCAGACCCTCATCACCCGCGCCTACGGCAGCCTCACAACATTCAACATCCTCTTTCGCGATGAAGAAGACCGTTTCGAAGGACTAAAGTCTGCGGACTGATCGCGGGAATGTTCCCGGTTGCGCCCAGTGTTCTTTCAAGCAAAGAAAACTGCGGAACCCGGAAACACTTGCGGAGATCATGACCATGAAAAGCATCGCCGATCAGATGTCGTTCTATGAGGCCTATCACAAGAACCCGTGGAACAAAGCCACCCACTTTATCGGCATTCCGTCCATCATTTTCTCGATACTGATCCCGATGGGATGGATCTCCGTGGAAATCGGCGGATACGGCATCACCGCCGCCATGGTGTTTGTGGCGATAGTGCTGGCGTATTATTACGCCCTGGATGCGGCGCTGGCGATCGGCATGACCTTGTTCATTGTCCCGGTGCTCTATGCCGCACATCTTGCGGCGCAGTGGCCCTATGGCGCGGGCATGGCGCTGTTCCTCATTTTTTTCGTCGGGGGCTGGATTTTTCAGTTGATCGGCCACGGAATGTTTGAAAAGCGCCGCCCGGCGCTTACCGACAACCTGTTCCAGATGTTCATCGGCCCCATTTTCATGGTGGCCGAAGTCTATTTCCTGCTGGGATTCAAGCAGGAACTGCATGCAGAAGTAAAGCGGCTGGAAGCGGCGTCGCGCGGCGTCGCGGAGGGCGTTCCGGCAGGCAAATAGAAGCGCCGATCAGGACAGCACCGGAGCGAAACGGTCAAGCGTCAGCGCGCGGCAGATCAGCGCGGCGGCGCGCGATTTGTTGAGCACATAGAAATGGATGCCGGGCGCGCCCTGCTCCACCAGTTCCTCCACCTGCCGCGTGGCGTAATACACCCCCACCGCGAATTGCCCTTCTTCATCATTGTTGTACGTTTCCAGGCGTTGGGTGAGCCGTTGCGGCAGCGTCGCTCCGCACAGGCCCGTGATCCGCTTGACCTGGGCAAGATTGGTCACCGGCAGAATGCCCGGCACGATGGGCGCCCGTATGCCCGCTTTCTCACAGCGATCGCGGAATCGGAAATACAGCGCATTGTCATAGAACAACTGCGTGAGGACCACATCCGCGCCCGCGTCCACCTTGCGCTTCAGGTTCTCCAGGTCCGCTTCGGGGCTGGGCGCTTCGGGATGCACCTCCGGATATCCCGCCACCAGAATGGTCAAATCCGGATACGTGGCGCGGACCAGTGCGACCAACTCGTTGGCATGGCGCAGCCCGCCGGGGGTCGGTGCAAAGTTTTCACCAGCGGGAGCGTCGCCACGCAGCGCGACAATGCCGCACGCCCCCCGGTCCACCGCCTGCCGCACGAACCCCTTCAACTCCTCGACCGTGGCGCCGCCGCAAGTGAGATGCAGGGCCACCGGGATTTTCGGATAGTCGCCGCGTATCCACTCCAGCACTTCCAGCGTACGGGTGCTGGTGCTGCCGCCCGCCCCGTAGGTGCACGTGACAAAAGACGGACGGCATGCGGCCAATTCATTGAAATGCTCAAAGAGGTTTGCCATTCCCCGCCATTTCTTCGGGGGAAACAATTCAAAGGAAACGACCAGCCCCTGTTCCTTGTACAAATCCGCCAGTTTCACCGCTCACCCTTCACCGGCGCCCTCATAAACACTCGGGAACGCTGCGTTTATGCCCGCGCCCGGCCTCAATCATGCCGCCCGGGAAAAAAACATTACCCTATTCTAAAATCGTTTCAAACCGGACCGCAACCGATGTCGCCGTCCCTTTGACCCATGACGCCGGAAATTCACCGGCTACTCCGCATAGACTTCCAGCGAGGCGACGGACATCTGGGTGCCGACCTGGCCCGGACCATCCGGCTTTATGCCGCACACCCGCACATGCCGCGCGACCACCCCATCAAGAATCGCTTCCCACGGTGCGCCGTTATGGCCGGTTTCTTCTACGACGGTTTCCCACGACGTCCCGTCGGCGGAAACACGCAACGCAAAATGCGTGGCATAGCCCGGACCAAACACAATTTTCACCCGGCGTATCCGCACCGTATCCACAAGATCCACCTCATACGTCCACGGCCACTCGCCGCCGGCTTGGGCAAACGTGTCGGGGTTCCCGTCCACACCCAGCCGGGCATGGTGGATGCCGCTGTTGACTTCCAACGGACGGCCGCCATCCAGGCTCAACAATCTGGCCTGCCGCCGATAGGCGAGGTTGCCCGGGGGCACCGGCGGGCGCACGGCATCTTCGCGAAGCGCGCGGCGCACCGCTTTGAGCATCTCCATCTGCGACCTGTCCAGCGATCCGTCCCGAAACAGCGCCACATCAATCGAAACCACCCCGCCGCGCTGATGCACCGCCCAGACATAATCCGCCAATTCGTTCTTGCTGTAACCCGTGCCCGGTTCGGCCCATGCGGTGCCGCTCAGGAAGGACAGAATATGCCACTGCTTGCCTTCGATGAAACGCTGGGGTGGAACCTCAAAAAAACGATTCTGTTCACCACAGGTATAGTCCTCCCCTGAGAAGTGGGGGCGGACCTCGTCTCCGACGCCGGAATTCATCGCTATGATACGCTTGGGGTTTCCTGCGCGAAGCCCCGCCGCAAGGATGGCGAGTTTCTCTTCGTCATATCCGATGCCCTCATAGCAGCCGTCCGTCCAGACGCCGGCGATTTTCTCGCCGTACCGTTCCCCGTATTCCCGGAAAACATCGGCCCATTTCTGCACGAACGCACGACTGACAGGGCTGCCGCACCCGAACGCCTTTCCGGCCCGGTCATCCCCGCGCGGCCCGTCGCCGGTCCAGTAAATCATCAAGGGGATTTTTCGTTTGCTGAGGGATGCATGGAGGTCTTCAATAAGGTCCCGCGTGGCGCAGGCTTCTCCCGGCCCGTATCCGGAAATTCTGTCAAAGGTTGCATTCGGCGCAATCATATGGCGGGTGATTTGCATGGCCGTGAAAATCACATAGCCCGCCCCTGCCTCGGCCATGGCATCGGCGAAACGTTCCGTATCGAAATCCCGCACGCACTCATCCCACGAAGTGCATTTCCCCAGGCTGTGCACTTTCTCAGGATTGTTCTGGAGGGATTCCAGGTAATGCACGAACACGCCGAAGCCTGCGTCTCGAAACCAGTCCGTGGGCGAAAGCGCATCCCCTTTGGCCGGCGCCGCAGCCAGCACCAAAGGCACCACGGCGCAACAGAATGCCGACTGCGCCCATGCAGAAAACCCTGACCGCATCATGGCAAACCTCCCATCGTATATGCCGCAACAATGGACCTGTCCGGACACGATACAAAACACCTTACAGAACATGCGCGCTTTGCCGGCGCCATCACAATAGCATGTTGACGGCCCTAGTCGCGCGCCATGCTCTTGATTTTGCTCAGAATACTGTCGGGGTCAATGCCCTGATGGAATACATGTTCGCCAAGACCGCCGTGGCCGGGCCGGGTGACGGCGAGCCAGGCGTATCGGGGGGCATGACCGCGCTCCAGCAGCCAGGACCCGAAGCGCGATCCAAGGCCGGTGAGGCGATTCTGCGCTTCAACCACGAGCACAAACGGCGTTTTTCCGATCTTCGCCATCATGGCCTCATCCACCACATTGAGCGTGGGCTTGTTGATCAGGCCGACGTTCAGTCCCTCTTCGCGGGCCCGCTCGACGGCATCCAGCGCGCGATAGAGGATATCCCCATAGGAAATGACATATCCCGCCGATCCTTCCCGGATGACTTCGTCCTTCCCCGGAATAAACTGATAATCACCGCCGTAGCGTTGGGACCCGTCCTCGTTCAAAATGAACGGCACCTTGCTTCGCGTCGTAAAAACGAACCGCATGCCGGGATCATCCCAGATGGCATGCACCAGGCGCTTGAGTTGCAGGGCATCGGCCGCAAAGTAGAGCCGCGTTCTGTCGCCTTCCGGGAGGCCGCTGTCCGCCAGAAAGATATTCACGCCGTAATGGCAGGTGTTGTCGGCCATATCGTCCACCCCCGCATGCGAGAAATGGCAGATGACATTGGCCCCGTTGAGCCGCGCCATGGTCGCTTCGGAGATGATCATCTCCAGGAAGGCGGAGAAGGTGCTGAAGATGCCCTGTCTGCCCTTCTCAAAACCGAATCCGGCGGCGGCGGAAAAATTGCCGCGCTCCTGCACGCCGCCGTTGATGAAAACTTCGGGATGCGCGACACGGATGCCCTTCAGGCCGGTGGACCCTTCGAGGTCGGAGTCCACCACCAGCACGCGCGCCATGCGCTCGGATTCCGGCATGGCGTCGAGAATGCCGTTCACAATCACCCCGAATTCCGTGCGGTTGCTGGCGGTTTCCTTGGAAGAACCCTTGTAAACCCGGCCGTCTTTCGGTTTCCCGATGCTGTTGATATATTCCACCGCTTCCGTCAGGCCGCGTTGGGTGAGGTAGTCAATCGCGGGCTGTTTGGCGATGACATCATGGCCCGCGTGGCTGCCTTCAATGCCCGGCACGCCCGGCGCCATGGGGCGCCGGTTCACCAACGCGACCGGCCCGGGCGTCTGCACCGCTTTCACCATGCGCGCGAAGAGACTGTCGAAATCCTCGCCCTGGCCGACATCCACGCGCAGGCCGTGCCCCTCCAGTGTTTTCGCCACGTTGAAGCCCGGCAGATATTCCGAGGGGTGGCCGGAGATCGTCACATTGTTGTCGTCAATGCAGAGTTTAACATTAATCCGCTGCGCCACCGCGAGCCGCGCCGCCTCGGCGTCGTCCCCTTCCTGCTGCGAACCGTCGGAGCCGAACAGGAAAACCACCTTGTCGCGATTGGCGAGGGCCACCCCGTTGACGAACGGCCAGAGGTGGCCGAGGCGACCGGAGGCGAACTTGATGCCAAGCGCCGGGTCCAGTTCCGGATGGCCATACAATCCCTCATCGGCCGCGCGGTATTGCAGCAGTTTCTCAAACGGCATCTCGCCGTTGAACGCCGCCATGGCGTATTGAATCGCCACGCGGTGGCCCGCTTCATCGAAATAGACCGGATAGACCCTGTCGGCGCCCCTCATGAAACTGTCGGCGATCAACACCTCCGGAACGATGCTGTACGCGCCGCCCGTATGGCCCCCCAGCCCCTTCACCCCCGCCGCCGCCGTAAAGAAAATGATCGTGTCCCGCACCACCTGGATGTTCGTGAGCAACTGTTGACGCTGTTCCGGCGTAATGACCCCTTTGAACGGATCAATCGCCACCGGCTTGTACTGGCCGACATCAATTGGAAAACTCATGGTGATCGCCCTCATGGTTTGGGTTGCGTGGAAAAGATGCACACCGCGCCGGGAACAACGGCGCTTGATCGCCGCAGTATAACATGCAGGCGACGACAATCACCATTGCCCGAGTCACGCGGTCTTCAAATCTGAAATTTCCTGACATTCTGCCAACTGGCGTAACCTTTGGAATCAGCACACATAACACGTCCTTGTCGTCATTGCGAGTTCCCCACCGCCTTCGGCGGCGATTCAAAAAAGAAAGAAAACGCACTTGCTTGGCAACACAACAATCCTGAATTTACCAGCCGACCGCAAATCCTCGTCATTGCGGGCGAAGCGAAGAAAACTGCTGCTGTGACGACTTTCGCTACGCAAATACGCCGCAAGAGGAACATACAAGCAATCTCGGACATCATGAGGCCGCCCTTGTTTCAGATTGCTTCGTTTGACACGCAATGACGTGGACTGGGTTCGCAATGACGTGGACTGGGTTCGCAATGACGTGGACTGGATTCGCAATAACGTGGACTGGATTCGCAATGACGTGGACTGGATTCGCAATGACGTGGACTGGATTCGCAATGACGTGGACTGGGTTCGCAATGACGTGGACTGGGTTGCGGGCAGCACAGGCGCTGTAAAAAACGCTGCACACCTGATGTCCTTGAGCGATCATTCAGGCGAGGAAAACAAAGAATATACAAGGGAAAATCAAGGCCTTTGCGATGGCTGTGATTTCAAATCTGAAATTTGAAATCTCTGTAACACTTCAGCGGAATGGCATGGACTGTCGGGGTGCACTATATGGCCTTTTACATCCCCCTTGGAAGGGGGTGGCGCGGAGCGCCGGGGCATGTGTTCCCAATCCCCCTTGGAAGGGGGTGGCGCGGAGCGCCGGGGCATGTGTTCCCAATCCCCCTTGGAAGGGGGTGGCGCGGAGCGCCGGGGCATGTAAAAAAACACAACATTCCCCGCTGCACGCCATTCGGCTTAAATGTAAATGTAACAGATCTCGCAACATTTCAGCCGACTGAAACAATCACTGAATCTTTGTCAATCACCCCGACAGAACTAAATTGATTCAACCAATATCTTATGCTAAGGATACATTGACAAAATGATTATCTGCTGTTATCATATTGGTTGTACCAATGAACGAAGGCGGGGCATAGTCACGGAGAGCGGGTCATGGCAAGACGCGGATTCACGCTGATCGAGTTGCTGGTCGTGATTGCCATTATCGCGATCCTGGCAGCCATTCTCCTGCCGGCGCTGTCGCGGGCGCGCGAGGCGGCCCGGCGCGCCTCATGCGCAAACAACCTGAAGCAATGGGGGTTGTTGCTGAAAATGTACAGCGGCGAGTCGGGCGGCGGGAAGTATCCCCCCATGCAGTTGGAAATGGGCTGCGGATCGGATTACATCTGCATCGCCTTCATGCCTGAGTTTAACGCGGTGTATCCGGAATATCTGACCGATCCCGCAATTCTGTTCTGTCCATCAGACGCCGGGGACCGATTGGACATGTTTCCGGATGTGGATGGAATGATTCGCTTCGGGATCAAGGACCGCCCGGGACGACGCGACTATGTACAGGCCATTGACGCCAGTTATGTGTATGCCCAGTTCGTCTTCGACCGCTGCGGGGATGAGTTCCCCAAAAAGGACCTCGGCGCCCTGGCGCTGCTCATTGCGGCCATGGGTTACCATATCGAGAATCCCGAAGAACCGGGTCCCGCGCAGTATGTGCAGGTGATGGAAGAAATGATCCGGGCATTGACCAGCGCCGCTTTTCAAGGTCCGGATGCCTTCAAGCGGGCGGCAGACGATGATCGCCGCCTGCCGTACTACGAAGATCCGAACTACACCGGACCGCAGGGATATAACGGAAACGCCGGCGGCGAAGTCGTGTACCGATTGCGCGAAGGCATCGAGCGGTTCCTGATCACCGACATCAACAATCCCGCCGCATCTGCGCGCGCCCAAAGCGAAATCTATATTGTCTGGGACCATATTCGGACGAACGTCAGGGATTTCAACCATGCGCCGGGCGGGGCCAACGTGCTGTACATGGACGGCCACGTGGCGTTTCTTCGTTATCCGGGCAAGCCGCCCGCCGGACGGACACTTGCCAAGATGACCGGGGTTTTTTCGGGAGATTGACGACGAAAACACCGGACGGGACTGATAGTTCGAAAACGCAACAGGAGGTAGATCAAATGAAGAAGCAGGGTTTCACGTTGATTGAACTGCTGGTCGTGATTGCCATCATCGCGATTCTGGCCGCGATTCTGCTGCCCGCGCTGGCGCGCGCGCGCGAAGCGGCGCGGCGCGCTTCCTGCGCGAACAACCTGAAACAATGGGGGCTGATCTTCAAAATGTATTCGGGGGAATCGCCTGGGGAACGGTTCCCGCCGTCGCAGGTGGAATTGGGTTGCGGGCCACGGCCCTGCATCGCCTTCGGGCCGCTGGTCTCGGCAATATACCCCGAATACCTGACCGACCCCGCCATCGTGTTCTGTCCCTCCGACCCGATGGACAGCATCAATGATTTCCGTGACGCCGACGGCAATCTCACGCTGACGCTGCGCATAGACGGCAACCGCCAGGAAGGCGTGGAGGGGATTGACGCCAGTTATACCTATGCGTCCTATGTTTTTGACCGGGTGCAGGATGAGTTTCCCAAGAAAGACATCGGCGCATTGCGTTTGCTGGCGCAAATCCTGGGGCTGAACGAACCTGCCCCGGAATACACCGAAGGTCCCGCGCAGTTCGTGGAAATGATTGAAGACATGATGCGATCGCATCGGGACCCGTTCCTCGCGAATGATTACGCGGCCTTTCTGGCGGTGACGGACAGCGACCGGCGCGTCTCACCCGGCAACGGCAACGGCGGCGGCGCCAGCGCAACGGTCTATCGCCTGCGGGAAGGCATCGAGCGCTTCCTGATCACCGATATCAACAATCCCGCCGCGAGCGCCAAGGCCCAGAGCGGCATTTTCGTCATGTGGGACAATGTCGCCAGTATCGTGTCCCATTTCAATCATGTGCCGGGCGGCAGCAATCTGCTGTTCATGGACGGTCATGTGGAATTTGTGCGCTATCCCGGACCGGCCCCCATCAACCGCGCCATGGCCGAACTGATGCACATGTTCGACGTTGAACGCTGAAGCGTTACGGCGCACATGCCTCGGAGGAGTTTGATTTCAGTGGCCTGGCTTGTGTCTTCGGCAAGCGCATGACGAAGCGGGTGTGCGGCGCGTCTTCGTCCAGGAACAACGCCCCGTTATGCTGTTCCACGATGGCGCGGGAAATGCTCAATCCCAGACCGCAGGATGCGCCGTCGTTCTTGGTGGTATAGAACTCATTGAAAATGTTTGCGCGGACCGGCGCGGGAATGCCGCAGCCGCTGTCGCTGACAGCAAGGATGACGGCATCCTCGTCGTCGGCGCATTCTATGCAGACCCAAGGGTCCTGAAGCCGCGACACGGCATCCAACGCGTTGGTAAGCAGGTTCAGCAATGCCTGGGAAATCTGGGTGGGACGGCATTCCACACGCATATCCGGGCCTGGTGTGGGGCACTCCAGTCGCACGCCCTTCAAGGCAAATCTTGGACGGCACAACTCAATGGCCTCTTCCATCAGCGTTCGCATCGGGACGCAACGGAAGGGATCGCGTGAGCCTTCCCGCGAAAGGTTTATCAACCCCCGCACAATGCGTTCCAGCCGCTCGGCATTGCGCACAAGCCGCTCCGCTGCTTCCAGGCAGATTTTTTCATTCCACTTGCCGGCGCTGTACATGCTCGCAAGCAGTTCGGCGTCGCCGCTGATGACCGTGAGCGGGTTCTTGATTTCGTGTGCGATGTTTCCCGCTACAAGCCCCAACGCAGCCATCCGCGCAGAAGCCTGCATGCGGGATTGGTGCTCGGCCACCTCGCGCTCCACGCGCCGCCGTTCCGTCACGTCCCGCTTGATGGAAACGTATCCGGTGATTGCGCCCGAACCATCTTTCACCGGCGCAATGGTCTGTTCCACCTCGTAGAGCGCGCCGTCCTTGCGCCGATTCACCAGTTCGCCGCGCCACGTTTTTCCCGAACGAATGGTGTCCCAGAGATTGGCGTAGAACGCGGCGCCCTGAAGTCCGCTTTTCAGTATTTTCGGCGTCTTGCCCAATACCTCTTTTCGGGCATAGCCGGTTTGCGCAGTGAACGCCGGGTTTGCATACAGAATTACGCCGTTCCCATCCGTGATAAGCACCGCTTCCCCCGCGCACTCGATCGCTGTGGTAAGGCTTTCACTGTCCACACCCGTTTTGCGGCTCATCCGCGCTTCGACGGCAGGGACTGAGGACTCATACGCAACCCCGTTTGCATCCCGGGACTGGGGCGTATTCCTGGAGTTGGTGAAGAAATGGGTGAGACGATCCCTGATCGCGTCAAAGAAACAACCGATTGCACCTCTGCGAAACAACATATTCTGCCTGCCCCATCGCGTCATGCTCTTTCCGGTAGAACCCGTTGCCCGACGGTGTCAAAGCAAACACCTTTTTCAATTGCGCTATTCCCCACCGATACATGATGGCCTGACTGGGAAAAACGGCATGCCCCCCCGGAACATGTGCACGCGCCCGTAAATTTCAGGTAAAATCCCGCAGACGCGAATGTTTGTCAGGAGAAAATCCCTGTGTCCGCCGCCATTGTGGAAACACCGCCTGCGCTTGTGGAGAACGGAAACATCCATTGCGGCTTTTTCAAGACGCCCTTTCGATACGCCAATCTGCTCGACGCGCGAAATCCCGGAGGCCCTGTGGGGAGACCGTTCCGCTGGTTTCGGCTGAAGGAATGGATTGGCTTCGGCATCAATCATCCCCGTATGTATGGCTCAGTGCTCATTCAGAATGCCAAGTATGCCGCAAGCGGCACGTTTTATGTTTACGACAAGGAACGTGCGCGTATGTGCGAACAGACCATGATCGCAAATCCTTTCCGTGTCCATTTGCCGGAAACCCTCTGGCGCGGGAGCGCCCGGTGTGTTTCCAGGGGCGGATGGATCATTTTCGAGCACAACCTGGAAGATGGCTGCCACCGGGTCAAAGCGGATTTGTTGAAAACCCGAACCGCGCCGGCCATGTATGCCGACCTGGTTTTCCACCAGAATCTGAACGATGTGGACCCCCTGGTCGTCAGCCTGCCCATTCCGCCCAAACATCACACGTACACGCATAAATCGCCTTTGCGTATTGAAGGGGTTATCCGAATTGACCGCGAAGAGTATCGCTTCGATTCCGCCCGGGATCGCGGGAATCTCGACGAACAGAAAACTTTCTATCCCTATCGCACCCAGTGGCTGTGGGGGTGTTTTTCGGGTTTCTCCGCCCAAGGGCGCGAGGTGATGGTCAATTTTGTCAATCAGATGACGGAGCAAGGAGCGCCCGATGAGGACGCTCTGTGGGTGGATGGCCGCATCATGTTGATGGGGCCTGTAGCGTTCATACGCGAATCAGAAGCGCGCACGTTTCGCATTGAGGACAAGGAAGGCCGCGTCCGCCTGCGCTTCCGGGGTCGGGATGCCAAAGCGGAGAAACGCCATTACGGAATCATCGCGATGGACTATGCGCAGCATTTCGGCCCATACGACGGCGTGGTTGTGGATGAGCAGGGAACGGAGTATGCCATCCAAGAGCAGTTTGGCGCCCTGGAGGAAATGAAAGCGCGATTCTGAAAGAAAAGTCGAAACAAAGGAAAGATGACGATGAGAAACGTAGTACGCATGCTGCGGTCGTGGCGGCATGGATTGAAGTTCGCCAAGAAGGGCAGGCACAACCGTTTTCAAGGAAGGGAGTTGGTCATCGAGGGACATGTGGAGGTGGGGAGCAACTGCCGGTTTCGCGACCATGTGATCATGCGAACGAGCGGCAAGGGGAAAATCATCTTCGGAAATCATTCCGGGTGCAGTTATTACTGCATATTGGAGGCGGAGGAACTGATTCAAATCGGCAACGACACCGCGATTACGGAATTCTGTGTGATTCGTGACACCAATCACATGGTTTACGGAACGGACCATCACTGGGTCTATACCCCGCACATCACCAAACCCATCATCATCGGCAACAATGTATTCGTCGGCAGCCGCACCTACATTCACCCCGGCGTGAGGATCGGCGACGGCGCCATCATTGGCGTCGGCAGCGTGTTGACCGAGGACACGCAGGTCGGTCCGCTCGAAATCTGGGCGGGCGCGCCCGCCAGGAAGATCGCACACCGCACGGAAGGCGTGCCGCCGCACAAATTGAAGGAAGCGCAGGAATTGATCGCAAAATACGGCCTGAAGAAGGGGAGATATCAGCAATAGCGGCAAATACGCCGGCAGAGGCTTGGGGAAGTTGATCTCCCCCGATGCGTTCGGCTTTTCCGGTTCGGCTGGCGGCTGTTCTTGTGGGCTTCCAGGGGATGCTGTTATACTGCGCGCAGCGCAGTCCGAAGCATATCAAGGGGATGAAACCGCCATGGCGTGCAGTTCGATATCCATTTTCTTTCCCTGCCACCAGGATTGGGGAACGATGGGCAGCATGGTGCTCTTGACCGTACGGACCGCCGAACGACTGGGGTTGGATTATGACATCACCATCGTGGACGACGGCAGCAATGACCATACACTTGAATTGCTGGAGGAAATCGAGCGGCGCTTCCCGCAGGTAAAGGTGCTGCGCCACGAGAAAAACCGGGGCTATGGCGGCGCATTGCGCAGCGGCTTCGCCGCAGCCACGCGGGAGTGGATTTTCTACACCGACGGCGACGCGCAATACGACGTGCGCGAACTGGAGCAACTGGTGCAGCATGCCGGCCCGGAGGTGGATGTGGTGCAGGGCTACAAAATCACCCGCCATGATCCGCTGCACCGCATCGTCATCGGGCGCATCTACCATTGGATGGTCAAGGTCGCCTTCGGGCTGAAAATCCGCGACGTGGACTGCGATTTCCGCCTGATCCGGCGCTCCCTCTTCGACAGCATCACGTTGCTCAGCGACAGCGGCGTCATCTGCTGTGAGATGATGACGAAGATGCAACGGGCCGGATGCCGGATCGTCGAGACGCCCGTGCACCATTACCAGCGCGCGCACGGCAAATCTCAGTTCTTCAATTTCCGCCGGATCGCGCTGGTCGCTTGGCAACTCTCGGGCCTGTGGGTGCGGCTGGTGCTCCTGCGGAGGCCTGCGTGAGATGATTCCCTTCTCAGAACTGAAGTCGCAGTTCCGGAGCATCGAGGCGGAAATCCGCGCCGCCGTGGACGGGGTGCTCGAAAGCGGCTGGTTTATCCTGGGCGCACAACTCCAGGCGTTCGAGAAAGAATTCGCGGCCTATGTCGGCGCATCGCAGGCCGTCGGCGTCGGCTCCGGCACCGATGCGATTCACCTGGCGCTGCGCGCCGCAGGCGTGGGGCCGGGCGATGGCGTCATCATCCCCGCAAACACGTGCGTGCCCACGGCGGCGGCCGTGGTCGCGGCGGGCGCGACCCCCGTCCTCGCGGATGTGGACCCCGCCACGCTGACCCTTGACCCCGCCGCAATGGAACGCACGATAACACCGCCCGTCAAAGCCGTGCTTCCCGTGCACCTCTATGGACATCCCTGCGACATGGACGCAATCAATGCCGTCGCAGCACGTCACGGTCTGTACGTAGTGGAGGACTGCGCGCAGGCGCATGGCGCGCAATACAAGGGTCGCCATTGCGGCGTGCTGTCCGCGGCGGCGGCCTTCAGTTTCTATCCCACCAAGAACCTGGGCGCGTTCGGCGACGCCGGCGCGGTGACGACGAATGATCCGGAAATTGCCGACCGCGTCCGAAAACTGCGCAATTACGGAGAAGACCGCCGATACTATCACGTCACGCACGGCGTCAACAGCCGCTTGGACGAAATGCAGGCGGCCATTCTGCGCGTGAAACTGCGCCACCTGGATGCGTGGAACGATGCGCGCCGCGCGCGCGCCGCGCAATACCGCGAGCGACTCCGCGTAACGCCGCTGGCCCTGCCCGAGGAGGCGCCGTGGGCGCGCAGCAATTTCCACCTCTACCCCGTGCGCACGCCGGATCGCGACGCGTTGGCGGCCTGGCTCAAGGAAAGGGGCATCGGCACGTTGATGCACTACCCGATCCCCATTCACCTGCAGCCTGCCTACGCTTCTCTCGGATGGACGCGCGGCGCGTTTCCGGTCGCCGAAAAAATCTGCAATGAAACCCTGTCGCTGCCGCTCTACCCGGAACTCCCGCCGGAAACCGTGGACCAGATCGCCGATGCCGTCATCGCTTTTTTCGATAAACGTTAGGCAACCCCCGTGGGTTCCGCTGCACTGCCCCCCCGACACATTGGAGACCTTTGGTCGCGTCGGTGGCGCGATCCGGAGACCGGCCACAACAGGAAAAGCGCAAGCGTGGCTTGCGCACGCCAAAGAGGGTGGCGCGGATGGGAGACCGGCCACAACGGCAACCCTTGATGCCTGGAGCATATTGACGCATGCGCCCCGAAGAATACGAGATCATGTTTCATGCGGAAACCGCCCATTGGTGGTACCGGACGCTGCATGAGATGGTCGAAGACGGATTGCGCCGGCATGGCGCACCGGGCGGCGCGGTGCTGGACGCCGGCTGCGGCACGGGCGCGATGTTGCAACGCTTGCAGGCGCACGGCCCCGCCGCCGGCATGGAGTTTTCCGCGGACGCCCTGCGCTTTTGCCGCATGCGCAATCTGACGCGCCTCGCGCGCGGCTCCGCCACGGCGCTCCCGTTTGCCGACGCCTCCTTTGACGCCGTGCTGTTCCTGGATGTGCTGTCGGACAGCGGCGTGACCGACCCGCATGAGGCGCTTCGTGAAGTGCGGCGCGTATTGCGTCCCGGCGGGGTGGTGCTGGTCAATCTGCCCGCCTATGCGTGGCTCCGATCGCCGCATGACGTCGCCGTTTCAACCGCCCGCCGCTACACCCGCCGTCAATGCCGGGAACTGATCAGCGCGGCGGGTTTCGAGGTCGTGGAGGCGAACTACTGGAACACGGCGTTGTTTCCCCTGGCGGTTCTGGTGCGCTTGGTCAAACGCGCGCTGAAACGGAGCACCTCCGATCTTCGCCTGGCATCCGGCGGCGTCCTCAACCGGCGCCTGCACGCCATCCTCTGCGCGGAACGCCGGGCGGCGCGCTTTTTTCCCATGCCCTTCGGATTGTCCGTCTTCGCGGTCGGCCGCTGCAAAGCGCCGTTGCGTTCGCAATGACGGACGGCTGATGCACCTCTTGTGTTTGTCAGGATTCCTCGGTATCCCATTGCGCAGCCGTCTTTTCCGGCGCCATGGCGCCAATATCCAAGGTTTCGAGCATGTTCAGCATCTGCAGCGCGCCGATACCCTGGCTGTTGGGGGGAATCTCCCAGACGCCGTAGCCCCGGTATTGCGCGGACACGGGGTCCACCCACTCCGGCTGATGTTCCCGAGAAAATCGGCAAGGGTGAAGCGCCCGCCGTTCTCTTCGGAGTATTTGACGATACGCACCGCGGGGTCACCTTCGTAAAAGGCCCGGAAAGCGTCGCGGGCGAGCAGTTCATGAAATACAGCAGCGTTCGGTCCTTTGGCGCGCGCCCGCGCTGGCGTTCAGCCCGAAGGGCCGCCCCTTCCTTTCCATCCACAGGATGGCGAAAAGATCGCCGCCGGGACCGCAGTGCATCGGTTCGACAAGGGCCATCATAGCGTTCGCGGCGATGGCCGCCTCAACGGCGTTGCCGCCCGCCTGCAGGATATTCCGTCCCGCGAGACTGGCCAACGGCTGGCTGGCGCAGACCATGCCGTGACAGCCTGTCACGGTGGACCGGTTCTGGTTCCGTTTCTTGACGCGGTCGAGATTGATTCGCGATCCGGAGACGACAACCTTCATCGAACTTCTGCGCGAAACGCACAGCAAATACAATCAAAGAGGCCAGAATGTCACCGGCACTCCCATCCACTTTCCCAAAATCTTCCGGCATCCGGCTTGGGCAACACCGGAGCAATCTACAGGTCCGGAAAAACACCGCAGTCCGACCGCCCGCAGTGATTTCAGTCAGCGGGGCGGCGATTGAAGTAGATGAGGATTACCCCGATGGCGGCCATGACGACCCATGCCCAGAACGGCACGGGAAGATTGCTGACGGCGGCGGGCGCATTGCCGGTGAACAGGAGCGTGCTCATCACGCCCCCCGCGATCAGGAGGATAACACCTACGATAGTCATTCTTTCGTTCCCCTCGTTTCAGATTGTCCTCGATTGACTTGAAGAAAGTCCTTTTGCTTCCATCAGGCGCTTTCCAAAAGTTTTTTCAGGTTAAACTGCCAGTATCCGGAGTCCGGCGCGTTGCGCCAGTCGCCACGGGCATCGCGGGATTCATAGGCGACCCAGAAATCGAGGTCGGTGGGCGCGTAGGCCACGCTCATGACATTCCAGTCGTTCTCGTGCAGCATTTCGGTATTGTGCGCCACAGTGGCGGCAATGGTCAGGGTTTCTTCCGGGCCGATTTTACGCGGCGCGCCCTTCTCGATAACCTTCGTATTGCGCACAGGAAACACATACTCCGCGCCGGTTTCATAGGCGCGGATCATGTCGTGCATCGGCAGGTGGCAGGTGGTGTAGGTGCTGCCCGCATTGTCGCGCCCGCGCGGGTTGCCGGTGTTTTCCGGATCGCCGGGGCCGTCATCCGTCGCCTGCAGGGCGCGCGCCGTCGCGCCGAAGGCGATGTCCGCGCGCATGACGGCTTCGCGCAGCGGCACGCCATAATGGACGGTTTCGCCTTCCGGACTGGTCCAGGCGGCGGCGTGTTCCTGGGGGTCGTCCTCAAAGAACACCTCGCAGCAGGCGGCATTGGTTTCAAAGGCGGCGGCGCGCGGCCGGAACTGCGGCGTCCCGAAATGGTCCGGGTCGCCGTCGGCCACGAGATAGTTGTAGCCGAGCGTATGTTTGGCCGACGTGACAATCGCCACCGCATCCTCCAGGCAGTCCGATGCTTCCAGCACCTGTCTCGCCATCAATACCCAGGGAACGCCGTCGAGTTCCTCGCGCACGCTGAACGCCCCGACTTCGGACAGTGAAATCCCCTTTTCGTTCATGCCCGCGAGACACCCGATAACCCCTGCGTAGCCCATGCTGACAAAGGCATGGCGGCCCTCCGGTCGGCAGACCGTCAACAGCCGTTCCTCGTGCATGCCGCTCTGGGATATCCAGTCCAGATTGCGAATCGCGAAGCATTTGCCGTCCACCGTGCGCGAACCCCACACCGCGAACATGGTGCAGGACATCGCCTCCCCTGGCAGCATGGCGGCCAGCGCGTTTCGGGTTTCCTCATCCAGTTGCGCCAGCGCTTCCATGCCCACAACGTCCAGAAAACGCTCTTCGCGTTTGTACATGTCGAGATTGGTCACGGCGAGAATGCGCTGCAAGTCAATCATGGCCACCGGAAACCCTGCTTCCTGCGCGCCCGAAGCGATGCCCGCCATTTCCTCCAGGTATTGCGCGGGCACGTGCGGCGCAAGACGATTCCACGCGCTGTCAATGAACAACAGCGCCACCGCTTCGGGCAGTCCCAGCCCCGTGAACAGTCCGACCAGGCGGTCGGCAATGCGGCGAATACAGTCGCCGACCAGCGCGCCGTATTGGCGGCCCAATTCCCGGGCATCACCTGATATGTGAACTACCGGCAATTCGCCTTGCGCAGACCGATAGATATCCAGGCGTCCAGCACCGCAACGCCGCACGGTTTCCCTGGAATCCGCCTTAAAATGACGCGGCATCATTCTCCTTCCTCTCAGGTATGCAACACGATCCGTCCTTCCGAACGGACGCGCTTCACGCCCTTGGTTCGCCGTGTAAGCAGTATATTCAGGTTGACGCAGAGCGTCAATCTTGGAAAGCGTGCGCGCTTGGAATAGAATGGCGGCTGTCGCGCCAACGCAGCGGGAACAAGACAATGATGGACCCGGAACAAAGGCTCAGAGATTTGGAATCGCAGGTGCGCCACCTGACGACGTTGGTGGAGCGCCTGCTGATGGAGAAAAGGGCATCAGTAGAAGCGCCGCCTGCGCAACCGCCAGCGCCGCCGCCGGCGGCGCACCAAGAACACGCCGCGCCGGCGGCGCAATCTCCGCCCCTTCCCCGCGCCGCACATCCGGATACCGCGCCGGGGGAAAAGCCGCTGGTCCGCACCGTGCGGCACCGGCTGGACCGCGCGCTGCGCGTGAACCCGAACGAAACCATCGAGGTGCATATCGGGTCGGTCTGGCTGAGCCGTCTGGCGATTGTGGTGTTCATGACGGCGGTGGCGCTGGCGGCGCGCACGACGTTCTGGTCGGAAAATATCGGTCCGCCCGAAAAGATCATGATCGGCTACGTCATGGCGCTGGCCTTCATCGGCTATGGCTGTCTCTCGCGGAAGGGGCGGGACCTGTTCGGGCAGATTATCCTCGGCGGCGGGCTTGCCGGCCTGTATTTCACGACATATGCGGCGTTCTTTATCGAGCAGATGCAGGTGTTTCCCCCGTCCCTCCGGGCCATCCCCGTACTGGCGGGCTGCCTGGCGTTCATGGCCGCGGTGGCGCATCTGAGGCGCAGCCAGACCGTGGCGGGCATCGCCTTCTTCCTCGCCTACTACACGGTGGTGGTGAGTTGCACGCAACAGACGCCCGGTCTGGAGAACATGGTCTATGCGCTGATCACCTGCGCCGGCGTGGCCGTGGCGACGCTGATATTTCATGCGGCGCACCGTTGGATTCTCTTCACCTGGCTGGCCCTGATCGCCACGCATGTGACCTACATCTTCTTTTTTTTCAAACAGCCCGCCGGACTGGACATCCCCTCCAACGTTTACTTCTGGATTTCCAATGGGTTTCTCACGGTCTGCTTTATTCTCTTCTCGTTGACCTCCATCACGGATGCGTGGAAGACCGGGGAATACCGGCGGACGGTGGCTCCCATGTCCGGCGTGAACTCCGGTTTCTTCCTGGTGCTGACCTGGCTGGCCATCCGCGCCGAGTATCCGCTGGAGCAATGGATGTTCCGGCTGGGCACGGCAGGGCTGTTCCTGATTTTCGCCGTGCTGGTGGAAATGACAGGACCCCGGCGGAATTACCTCTTCCAGATTTACATCGCCAAAGTGGTCATCATGCTGACGCTGGCCCTCCAGGCCTATCTCTCGGATTCCGGGGAAAAACTGCTGGTGGCCATGGCCATCGAGTGTCTCGCTCTCGCCTTCTCCTACAAGCGCAGCGGTATCGTGGTGTTCAAGGTCTTGGGTCTCCTCCTCATGATCATCGTCTTCCTGGGATGCCTTTTCTCCATCCGCATGGAAAGCGTCATCGCCATGGGGCCGCTGACGGCGCCTTCAAACTGGTTTTCCGCAGTGGGCGTCGCTTTTGTTTTCCAGATAGTGGCCTGGTTCTATGAGAAATTCATAAGGCCGGTTCGACGCGAGCAACGGACATCCGGCGGCCAGTCATTTCTTGCGGACACTTTTCTGGACCTGCACGGCATGTCCATGGCGGTGTTGCATGCGGCGGCGGGCGCGATGGTGCTGCTGGCCATCACGGTAATCGAACGCGCCGATGACCCGGCGCTGCCGTTCCTGCTGGCCGGCGAAGGACTGCTTCTCGCCGCGATGGGGATGGCGCTGTTCACCCCCCAAATCGAAGTGGCGAGCGTGCTGCTCCTCGCGGCGGCGCACATGTGCTACCACGTGTTCCTGTGGATTCCACCGCCGGAGATTCGCGGATTCGCGCAACAGGAGGGGTTCGTGGTCTATACCCTGCTGCTCGCGGCCTTCACCTACGGCGGCGCGCACGCATGGGAGCGGTACCTGAAACGCTTTCATCGGGAGGGCGAGGAATGGGAGCATCATGCAGTGGCGGCGGCGCCCTATCTCGCGGCGACCGTGATGTTGATTACGCTGATTTATCAGCGGGTGGATGCGGTGCATGCGCCGGCGATCCACGGCGGCCTCGCGGCGGCCTTGTTGCTGATTGGTTTGCTGACGGGCTATTTCGGCGTGAAAACGAGCGGGCTGGTCGCCATGGGCGCAGGCGTTGTCCAATTCTACTGGGAATTGTACAATCCCGCCGCGCCACTCTTTAAGCAGGACGGCTTTCTTCCATATTTCCTCATCTTTCTGGGAACCTTCGCGGCCGCCGAGCGCATTGTCGTCTTCCTGAACCACCGCGAACCTGACGCGGCCAGAACGAACGACGTCCTCCGCACAGGCATGGTGACGTTGCTGGTGGTCCTCGCCTTTATCGGTTTCTACATGTGGTCGCCGAAAAATCTTTTTGTGCTCTACCTGCTCGCCGTATCGGTGGCCTTGATTACGCTGGGGGCGCTGTTCCGCGAAAGCCGGTACCGATGGGGCGCATTGGCGCTCTTCGCCATCATCACCGCGCGCGCGTTCATGCTGCTGCGCAACCTGGAACCGATCCACCAGGTGCTCACCTTCGGGGCGGCGGCGGTGGTGTTGCTCATTGTTTCCTGGGCCTATTCGCGCATGTGGCGCAAGGCGACCCCCGAAGGTCAGGCCGCCGCGCCGGGCGACGAAACGCCGGGCAAGACGACCGCGTCCGGCGACCACGAACCCGATGCCCGCGATGGATAAACGCGAGGAAACCGCGCGGCATGTCTGCGCCGTGTTGCGGAGGGCGGGGCATCGCGCACTGTTCGCGGGAGGCTGCGTCCGGGACAAGTTGCTCGGCATCACGCCCAAGGACTTCGACGTGGCGACCAGCGCACGGGTCGATCACATCCTGACGCTGTTTCCCGGCGCGTTGGCAATCGGGGCGGCGTTCGGCGTGATCACGCTGCCGATCCCCGAAGGACGCATCGAAATCGCCACATTCCGCCGCGACGGCCCCTACCTCGACGGACGGCATCCCCTCTCCGTCGAATTTGTGGATGAACGCGAAGACGCCCGCCGCCGCGACTTCACGATAAATGCCATGTTCCTGGACCCGGAAAGCGAGACGGTGCTGGACTACGTCGGCGGACGGGAAGACCTGCGCCGGGGCATCGTCCGCGCCGTGGGCGATCCGCGCCGGCGTTTTGAAGAGGACTACCTCCGAATGATTCGCGGCGCGCGCTTCGCGGCGCGCTTCGATTTCTCGTTGACACCCGACACCGAAGCGGCCATGCGCGAACTCGCGCCGCGCATCCTCCACACCAGCGCCGAACGCATCCGGGAGGAATTGACCCTGATGCTTACGGAAAAGGGCGCGGCCCGCGCCTTCTCCCTGCTGGACCGCACCGGCCTGCTGCAACATGTCCTCCCGGAGGTGTCGGCCATGAAAGGCGTGCAGCAGCCCCCCGAGTACCACCCCGAAGGCGACGTTTTCACGCACACGCTGTTGATGCTGGAACTCCTGGAAGCCCCATCGCCCACGCTGGCCTGGGCGGTGCTGCTGCACGATGTCGGCAAGCCGCCGACACAGTCGCTCGATGATCGCATCCGCTTCAATTTTCACCACAAGGTCGGTGCCCGCATGAGCGAAGCCATCTGCCGCAGGTTGAACATGCCCAACGCCATGTTCGATCGGATCGTGTGGCTGGTGGAAAACCACATGCGACTGGCCGACATACCGGAAATGCGCGAGAGCCGCAGGAAGCGATTTGTGCGCGAAGCAGGCTTTCAGGAATTGGTGCAGTTGTGCCGCATTGATGCGATGGCGAGCCACCGCGACATCTCCGTCATTGACTGGATAGAGAACTACCTTTCCCAACTTCCCCCGGAGACGGTGCGCCCAAAACCACTGCTAAGCGGCGACGATTTGATTGCGATGGGCTACGCCCCGGGACCACTTTTCAGGGAGATGTTAACCGCGGTGGAAGACGCTCAGTTGGAAGGGACGCTTCAGAACACGGCGGAAGCCCGCGCCTTCGTCCGGCGACACTGGCCGCCGGCAGACAATCGCCAATAACCCCTCACCCTCACGTCTTTGGATTGACGGCAATCGCGGTAACGGGCCTTCCCAACGGCATGCGCGACGGCTTTTCCCCATTCGGCGCATGCGGAAGAAATACGCTGAACACAGACCCTTTGCCCACCCCGCTTTCCACTTCAATCGCCCCGCCGTGTTCCTGTGCAATCTTTCGGCAGCACGCCAGCCCCAATCCCGTGCCGGTGGACCCCTTGCTGCTGGTAAAAACCTGAAAAAGTCTTGGCATGAATTCGGCGGGAATACCGCAGCCGGTGTCGGCCACCTGGATTCGGAAGCCGTCGGAATTCTGGGAACACGCCACCGTAACCGTTCCGCCCTGCATAGCGCAGGCCTCCACGGCATTCGTCGTCAGATTGAGAATAAGGCGGTAAATCTCCTGGGAATCAACATTGAAAACGCCGTTATCGGCGGGGTGAAATTCAAGCGCGACCTTGTAACGGTCCGCGCGGGGACGCAGCGTATCCAGCACCTCGCGGGCCAGGGCGTTGATATCGGTGGGAAGGCGGTCCGGCGGGCGGTCCTTCGACAGGGTAAGCATGTTCATCACGAGCGCGTCAATACGTTCGATGGCGCGCGACAAGACGGGCCACCCCTTCTCGAGATAGAACAGTTCCCTGTCCTCAAGCGCCTTGGTGATGAATTCGCACCCCCCGCGCAGATTTGTGAGAATGTTCTTCACACAATGGCCCAACCCCGCCGTGGCTTCGCCGATGGCGGCCAGGCGCGCCCGGCGCACGTTTTCTTCATAGAGCCGCGCGTTCTCCACCGCCACCCCCACCACGCGCGCAATGGCGGTAAGCAGGCCGAGGTCATCCCCCGTATAGGCCTCGGAACTGCTGCCGGAATCCACATAGATCGCCCCCACCACCGCGTTGCGTCCGATGAGCGGCGCGCACATCGCGGAATGGATATCGTGGCCCACGATGCTGTCGGCGGCGTCGAAACGGCTGTCTGCCTGCGCATCCACGGTAAGTATCGCCTCGCGGCTGTCCAGCACATGCTGGATCAGCGTGCGGCTCAGTGGCGGCCCTTCTTCAACCGACTCCTTGGAAAACGCGGCGGGGATTTCCAGTTCGCCGCTCTCCGGATCGCATACCAGGACAAAGCCCCGGCGCACCGGCAAGGCCTCGAAAATAATCGCCAGAATTTCCCGCATCAGCACATCGGCGTCGAAAACCGCCCCCAGCAATTGCGCCGCCTTGTACAACACGGGCAGCCGCGCGCCGGCGGCCTCCCGCAGGATGGCGGCATGCACATCCTCCGCCATTTCCGGACCGATGACGGTGTGGCCTATCGTGGAACCCGGATGGGATCGCAGGTGCAGCGTCGCATTCCCCAAATTGATGATGTCGCCCGCGCGCAACAGGGTTCTCTGCACGGACTTGCCGTTCACCAGCACGCCATTGCGGGAACCCAGATCCTCGATATGCGGTTCCCCGTTTTCCAGCCACACCCGCGCGTGGCGCCGCGATATAAGTTGGTCCTGGATGCAAACCTGATTATTAGGACCGCGCCCGATAAACAGCCCTTCCGAACTGACCTGGTACCGTTCCGCGGTTTTCCCCGATACAATCAGTATGAGATCATATTCCGCCATCACCCCATCACTCCCAGGACGCAGTGGAGCAGATGCGCCGCATCCACCGGCTTGTCCACGAAGGCCTCCGGCGCAGACACCCCGAACGCCGCCTCCAGGTCTTCCCGCGTGTACTTCGTCCCTTTCCCGGCATCATAGCCGGTCAATATAATAATGGGCATCCGGTCCGTGAACGGGGATCCACGAAGACGACGAAACGCCTCAAAGCCGTCCATCACCGGCATCATGACATCCATGATGATGAGGTCCGGCATCTCCGCTTCCGCCAGATCCACCGCCTCCTGACCATGGCGCGCCTCCAATGCGCCCCACCCCTCCGATTCCATGATCGCTCGGACGAACATCCTTACGTTCTCGTCATCGTCCACGAACAGCACGAGTTTTTCCGTGGCCATCTTCCGCACCCGTTTCGGTCACGCCGCCGGTACGCAGTATAACACCTTGCCCTGTCGGTTGCACCCCCGCCGGTGCAGCCGCACATGTGGAAAACAGTGCGGTCCAATAACAAAACCTTGCCATGCTTCGTCGGAATGACGCAAACGGTCAGGCAATGCCATGTGGCCTTTCACGTTGCCGGTCGCTGCGCGCCCCCCTGCACTCCAATAAAAAACACGCCTATCGGGACCGATGGCGCTTTATGGTCCCGTTGTGGCCGGCCACAAGACCGACCACAACGGGCATGAAATCAAGGCTATGGTGATAGGCTTCTTAGTAGGGCCATGGGCCGGCCACAAGACCGACCACAATGGGCATGAAATCAGAAGCGCGCCGCGATGAGACCGTACACATTCGCCCAGAGCGCGTTGGCGGGAAACTCGCCGTTCTCTTCATACCGGATAAACGTCACGTGGCCGTCCAGGTACAGCGTGTTGGCGCCGCCCGGCACGTGGTTGAACGCCGCCGACGCGCCCGGCGTGCTGCTCACGCTGTCCCAGTAGATGGGGACCGTGGACTGGGCCATGGCGCTGGCCGCGGGATTGTTGATATCCGTGATCAGGAAACGCTCGATACCTTCCCGCAGGCGGTAGATCGTCGTGCCGCCGGCATTGCCTGAGATTGCGACGCCATTGATGATCACGGACATGGGATCGGCGGTGACATTGATGTCGCTGTCCAAACGCTGACGGATTTGCGTCCCGTTGGAGACGGGCGAACGCTCAAATGCGCCAATCGAGAAGAACGGCAGCGCCATCGCCAGGAGTTGCGATGACCCATAGGTGCCCGAGGGCAGCGGAACCCCAATGGCGCCGCCAATCGGCGCAAGGTCGGTCGTCGGATACTGGTTGGTCGCCCGATCCACTACATAGCCGAAATAGTGGTAGTGGTCGGAATGGTTATCGGCCAGACCCTTGTATGGACTGGTGCAGACTTGTCCCGGGCGGTCCCCGATGACGGCCAAAGCATCCTCCCAGGGGCCCGCATCAGGCGCGGACGGGCACACCAGCACCTGCCAATCAGTCAGGTATTCAGGATAAAGCGCCGTAATCGAAGGGCCAAGTTCCGGCTCATCCTGCCGGGTGCAGGTGCCGGGCAAGCCCCCCGATCCGTCCGTGTAATAAGGCGCAATCAACTGGATTGGAGGGAATCTCTCTCCTTTCGCTTCATTGCTGTACATCTTGAGAATGACGCCCATCTGTTTGAGATTGTTCTGGCACGAGGAACGACGCGCCGCTTCGCGCGCACGCGCCAACGCGGGCAGCAAAATCGCTGCAAGGATACCGATGATTGCAATCACAACCAACAACTCGATCAGTGTAAAACCTTTTCTCATTTTTCCTCTCCTGCTGCTAGTACCTCTGAAAAAAACACAATTTATCACTGAATCAGCGCCCGCCCCCGGCCGATGGCCGGCAAACACGTCACGCGCTGTTGCACAATGCCGGCAACGATAACACCATTATGTTCGGAATGCATCAGGATTTCAATAATATTCCATCGCCCGGGCAGGTGGGAAATGTAGTTTTTTGCTTTTGTGAAGACTGTTCGCAGCAGAAACATCAAGGAATTTCGATGAAAGGACGCGCCATATCGCTCATTTTGGAAATGCCTGTCATTTCCCCGAAAACCTTGCCGGGCGCTTTTCCAGGAATGCCATCAGACCTTCGGCGAAGTCGGCCGAGGTGAAACTGTCCAGCATTTCACGGTTCGCCACATCCACCGCCTCGGCAAGACCGGTCAACAAACCCTCCCAGACCTGCCGTTTGATCACGGCAGTCGAGCGCGGCGAAGATTCATCCGCCAGCAACCGCGCATAGGCGCGCGCCTCGTCCATGAGGCGCTCCTGCGGCACGACCCGGCTGACGAGTCCGATGCGCAGCGCCTCCTGCGCGTCAACGGTGCGCCCGGTGAGCAGAAGGTCCAGCGCGTTTTCCAGACCTGTCAGGCGGGGCAATATCCACGCGATGCCGTGCTCCGCGATCAGGCCCCGCCGGGGAAACAGCACGCTGAGTTTCGCCTGGTCACCGGCGATCCGGATGTCGCAGAACAGCGCGTGCACCAGTCCCAGCCCCATCGCATGGCCATTGATGGCCGCGATGATGGGTTTTGCCACTGCCGGGGGAAATGTGCAGGGCTTCGCGAAGTCCTCGCGGATGTCCACGCGCCGCCCGGCGGATTCCACCATCTGTTTCCGCGCCGCGTCAATGTCGCCCTGCTGCGCCTGGGCGAGCAGCCCCATGTCCGCCCCCGCGCAGAAGGCCCGCCCCGCCCCCGTCACGATGATCGCCCGCACGTCCCCCCGCACCCGCGCATCCTCCATCGCCGCGCGGTATTCCGCGTCCATCTTCAGCGTCCACGCATTCATCTTCTCCGGACGGTGCAGCGTAATGACGGCGACTCCCTCCTCCACTTCATAACGAATTTCTTCAAAGTCCATCGGCTCAGCCTCTCTCTGTTGCGGGTCACGCTCGCTCACATTGCGTTGTCCTCAGTATATCCGAAAAAACGTCGCAATTGTCTTGTCCTTCTCGAAACTACACCGTCTCGGCCCCACATCTCCTCCTTGCCGTCCCTGTCGTTCTTGCCGTCCTTGCCAAAAATCACTGCCAAAATGCACCCTGTGAAAATAATAAACATATGTAACATTTTAGCGGAATGGCATAGACCGAAGGGGCGCACTATATGGCCTTTTACATCCTCCTTTGAAGGGGATGGCGCGAAGCGCCGGAGGATATGGAAAGAACGCAACATTCCCCGCTGCACGCCACTCCGCTGAAATGTAACAAAAATACGCTATAATAATGACTGCTCCGCGCACGGGATGCGGACCGGAAAAGCAAGAAGAAAGGAGAAACGATGAACAGCGAAGGACTTTTGGGCGCGTTGTTCGACTTTTCGTTTTCGACATTCGTCACAACGAAAATCGTCAAGGTTCTGTATGTTCTGGGTGTGGCGCTGAGCGCATTGCTCGCCCTGATGATCCTGGTGGGAGGTCTGTCCTCTGATTCGGTGTTGATGGCATTGGTCTGTATCGTTCTTACGCCCATCGCATTTCTGATTTACGTTCTGCTTTGCCGTATCTGGTTGGAACTGGTGGTGGTGGTGTTCCGCATTGCGGAGAATACCGCCGTCATTGCCGCGGCATCCTCTTCGTCGGGATCAGGCGCCGCGCCGATGTCATGAATCGGGGCCTTTACGGACATGGAACAACAGACCGAACGGTGTGATTTCAGCGCATAATCCTACCAATGTGTAGTTTCTTGCCGAATCGAACGATACGATGTTTTCGTGATGCGCATCGCTGCGATCCCTGCCGGGCAAAGGCCAAGTGGTCTCTTTTCATTTCGTATCTGATTTCATAATCCACCGTAAAACAAGGGCTTACACCTGATTCTTCACATTGAAACCGATGCTCCTCTCACCGTTGTTCCCTTTCTATGTCAACGGACGCCGCTGAAGGCCTGCTGTGCTTGGCATGATGTTTGCTCTTTTTTGTCAGACCTGTGCGTCGTATTGCATCTCCCGAACCCTTGTGACGGTTTCAGCCAAGCCACAGGCGGGACGGCGGCGCTATGGAAAGCATCTCATTCACGGCGCGGGCGCTTCGGGGCGTATGATGTGCGCAGCAACGCAGTGGTGACAGTGAATGGGATGTACCAACCGAACGGGAGGCGACTGGCCATGAAGAAGGTGGAAGCGATTATCAAGCCCTTCAAGTTGGAGGAAGTAAAAGAGGCGCTCGCGCAGGTGGGCGTGCAGGGATTGACGGTTACGGAGGTGAAGGGATTCGGACGACAGAAGGGCCACAAGGAATTGTATCGCGGCGCGGAATACGTGGTGGAATTTCTACCGAAGGTCAAACTGGAAATCGTCACCAGCGACGACCGTCTCGAAGATGTCGTCAAGGCGATTGTGAAGTCTGCGTCCACCGGTCGGATTGGCGACGGGAAGATTTTCGTGTCGCCGGTGGAAGAGGCGGTGCGGATTCGCACCGGCGAAAGCGGCGACATCGTGTTGCATTGAGGGGAGGAAATGAAACAAACGCGTCGCTTACCGTCCCATGCGACGCGCCACAAGAAACAGTAAGCCGCCCCGACGGCGGGGCATGATCAGCAGACATAGTTGTTACAGTGGTTTTCGGCGGCGCGCCCGACAGCGCCAAGACAAGGGAAATGACAATGCAGAAGAATTTCACACCCAAAGATGTGATCAAACTCGCCAAAGACGAGAAGATCAAATTCATTGACTTCCGGTTCATGGACTTTCCGGGATTGCAGCAGCACTTCACCATTCCAGCGACGGAACTTTCCGAGGAACTGTTCGAAGAAGGGCTGGGCTTCGACGGTTCCAGCATTCGCGGCTGGCAGGGCATCCACGAAAGCGATATGCTCGTGATGCCGGACCCGCGAACCGCAACGGTGGACCCTTTTTCCACCATTCCGACGCTGATCCTCTATTGCAACATTCTTGACCCGATTACCAAGGAACGTTACACGCGCGATCCGCGCAACATCGCACAGAAGGCGGAGAATTACCTCATTTCCACCGGCATCGCGGACACGGCCTATTTCGGCCCGGAAGCGGAGTTTTTCATCTTCGACGACATCCGCTGCGATCAGACGGCGCATTCCGGGTATTATTACATTGACAGTATCGAAGCGGCATGGAACACCGGCCGCGAGGAAAATCCCAATCTCGGTTACAAATTGCGCCACAAGGAAGGCTACTTCCCCATTCCGCCTGCGGACGCCACGCACAACATCCGCAGCGAGATGGTCGCCACGATGCTGGACTGCGGGCTGAACGTGGAATGCCACCACCACGAGGTGGCCACGGCGGGCCAGGCGGAAATTGATATGCGCTTCGCGCCGCTGACCGCGATGGCGGACCAGTTGACGCTGTACAAATACATCATCAAGAACGTGGCGCACCGCCACAACAAGACGGTGACCTTCATGCCGAAACCGCTGTTCGGCGACAACGGCTCCGGCATGCACTGCCACATCTCGTTGTGGAAGGAAGGCAAGCCGATCTTCGCGGGCAACAAGTACGCCGGCCTCAGCCAGGAGGCGCTGTGGTTCATCGGCGGCCTGCTCAAACACGCCCCGGCCCTGGTGGCGCTGACCAACCCCACCACCAACAGTTACAAGCGCCTGGTGCCGGGCTACGAGGCCCCGGTCAACATCGCATACTCCGCGCGCAACCGCAGCGCCTGCTGCCGCATCCCCATGTACTCCCCCAACCCCAAGACCAAGCGCGTCGAATTCCGCGTGCCCGATCCCTCGTGCAACCCCTACATGGCCTTCGCGGCCCTGCTCATGGCGGGCGTTGACGGCATCCAGAACAAAATCGATCCCGGCGAGCCGATGGACAAGGACCTCTACGACCTGCCGCCGGAAGAAAAGGCCAAGGTGCCGCAAGTGCCCGGAAGTCTCGGCGAGGCGCTGGACGCCCTCAAGGCCGACCACGATTTCCTGACGCGCGGCGATGTCTTCACCGCCGACGTCCTCAAAACCTGGATAGAATACAAGCGCGTCAAGGAAGTCGAAGCAGTCAATCTCCGACCCCACCCCTACGAATTCGTCCTCTACTTCGACATTTGATCCCTGTTGAGTACCGGGCGATCCCTTGTCAGGGAATCGCCCGGTATTCCGCTTCGTTGAAACGATCCCGCCGCGTTCATACTGGGGCATTTGCGAAACAGGCCTCAGGAACCTGAGTCCCGGCCAAAAGCCGGGATATTTCGTGTTCTAATGCGCGCAAACAGTCCATTTCGCAAATGCCTCATGCCGTTCCAGGTCGGTTTGCAGCCATCAGCAAGGTCTGGCATAGTATGCTTGATACTCATAAACAGAGACCCTTTTCCGAGCGATTGAGGTGAAAATGGAGATTGGAACATTACCCGGCCCCAGGCGGGTACAGATTCAGACCCAGGCGGGCTGCAACGGCCGCTGCGTGTTCTGCCCAAACGAGGCCGTCCTCAGATCACAACTGGAACACGGCCGGATGACCGAGACCCTTTTCCACAAAATCATTGACGAATTGGCGCAGACGCGCCCGGAACGCATCATGATGTACCTGCAGAATGAGCCGCTCAATGACAAGCGCATGCCGGACTGGGTGCGGCATGTGGCCGGGCGCATCCCGGAAACCACCACCTTGGTGACGACGAACGGCACCGCCCTGACGCCGGAAATGAGCGAGGCGCTCATGGATGCCGGACTGAAGCGTATCAAAGTGAGCCTGCAATCCCTGGATGACGAAACGAACCGGCGCATCATGGGCTACGGCGCTGAGAAGGTGGTGCAAAACATATTGGAATGTGCGCGGCTTATCCGCAAGAAGCGGTCGCGGCTGGACCTGCGCGTTTCGATGATCGTGCACGGCAATAACCGGGAGGAGGTGGAACACGCGCGCCGATTCTGGAAAAAACACGGGGTGCGCTTGGTCACATCAGTGCTCGAGAACCGGGGGGGCAATATTGCCAACGCGCAGGAACTCAACGCCGGCGAAGCCATGCGCCCGCGCACCGACTGCATCCGTCCCTTCCGCGAGATGTGCATCCTGTTCAACGGGCAGGTGGTCCTGTGCTGCGTGGACTGGTTCCGCACCGTGATTCTGGGGGATCTCAGCAAGCAATCCATCCGCGAGGTGTGGAACGGCCCTGTCGTAAAGCGCATCCGCGAGGGATTCGAGCAAGGCGATGCATCCAAACTTCCGGAAATCTGCCGCAATTGCACCGAGAGCGCCGCTCCCGGAAAACACCGGCGCGGATGGAAACGCCTCTTGCCGAAATTCATGCGCCCCGGATGAACATCCCGTTTGGCGGCGGGTCAGACGAGGTTTTTGCCCGTCGAACTGATCGAGAGGCTGGCGTGGAGCACGCCCTTCTGCTGGCGCAGCAGGTCGGCCAGGAGTTTGATTTGAAGCGCCTGCCCTTTCACCACCACCGTTTCCGCGCACAGGTCGTGATCCAGGTGCACGTGCGTGCTCGCCAGAATCACATGGTGGTAGTCGTGCTGCACGCCCATCAGTTTCTCGATCAGACCGCGCGTGTGGTGATTGTAGATCAGCGTGACCGTGCCGACAGCCTCCTCGCCACGCCGCCATTCCCGCTCCACCAGCCGGTCGCGGATCATGTCGCGGATGAATTCCGAGCGGTTGGCGTAGTGTCCTTCGCGCACCAGCCGCTCCAGGCGCTCCAGCAGGGGACGCTCCAGGGAAATGCTGACTCGTTCCACCCCGGGCATTGTTCCATGCTCCCTTCATTGCATTGCCGCCATTGATTGTAGTGCGCGCCTCCCCGCATTTCAACGATTGCGCGCAAGCGCCGAATCCGCACCTGAGGAACGCGACAGGATGCCGCGTCTGCCTTTTCGTCAATGTAGATGCCGCATCAGGGCTGTCCAAAATATTCAGAGTCCCGAGAAAAGGCTTTTATCATATTAACCTTCCCCCTCACCCCACCCCTCTCCCGGAGGGAGAGGGAGTAATATGGCGAAACCTGAGGCATGCTGTCGCTCCCTCTCCCGGTGGGAGAGGGGTGGGGTGAGGGGAACGGTTAATATGACAAAAGGCTTTTCTCGGCACTCAGAATATTCTGGACAGCACTGTTCAGAGGTTTTGGTCCAGTTCCTCTTTCAGGCACTCGGGACACAACCCGTGGGTGATCCGCGCATCCGAATAGCGATGCAGATAACTCTCCAGCGGCATCCATGTGCTTTCCTGGTCGCGGATGCGCCGGCATTTCGCGCACATCGGCAGCAGTCCCTCCAGGCGATGAATCTGCGCCAGCGCCGCCTGCAAATCCGCCACGCGCAGTTTCAGCATCTGCTGCAATTCGACCATGCGCTGTCCCACCCGCAGACGCGCGCACAGTTCATCGCTGTTGAACGGTTTGGTGAGGTAGTCGTTCGCGCCGGCGTCCAGGGCGGTCACGATGTCCGCCTTGGCCTCGCGCGCCGTGAGCAACATCAGATAAACGGTGTCGTCGCGAAGCACATTACGGACGCGCCGGCACACCTCCACCCCGTCAATGCCCGGCATATTCCAATCCAGAATTGCGATGCGCGGTGCGTCAGGTTCGGAAAGAACGCGCCATGCTTTATTGCCGTCGCATGCCGAAATGGATGCAAACCCCCATTTCGGCAACAACGCTTGCAGCATCTGCAGCGAAATCGCATCATCGTCGGCAATCAACACCAGCATCTGCAATTCCTCCATGTGGACAAAGCCAAGTCCACTGCCCCAAGGCCATAGTGCGGCAAATCATTCGCAGCACTGTACCACACCGGCCCCAGTGTAGCAGATTCCGATGCGGCGGCGCAGAAACCGGCAAAGCCCTGCGCCTGCATTTCGCAAGCCGCCCCAAGCAGCATCGGCCGATTCCACTCCAAAGACTCAGACTGATCCGGCCCGATAAGTCAAAGGCAAGCCTGAAGGTAGTGGAGAAAATGGGACCAAGTCTTCATATTTCCCTGAGAAATGACATCCCAACCCTTATACGTGCGGAAAACGGCTTGGCATGCCGACGAATGAACACCGTATGTTGTTCATGCTTCAGCATGCAGAGGAGGGATGCATGCCCAAGGTCGCAGTCCCTCCCGGCACGCTAAAGCGTGAACAACATGCGGCCTCGTGAACAATATACGGCCTACGGGGGCAAGGATACTTGGGGCGAAGAAACCGTGTCCAGGGGTTACGGCGCTTCGCCGCCGGGCGTATCGAAGATCGTGAGGCTCAGATCGGCCATGAACATGCCGTCAATTGCAAGCGTACTTCCCTGGCGCAACGTGTACGGCGCGCTGTCATAGATATAATATACGGCATAGTTGCCCCGATCCACATGGAAGGATCTCGTTCCGCCCGGCGGGATGCGCGCATCGAGGCCGCGTCTTTCCGCGCGCAGCCCCACCTGCACGGCGGAGTCGCCGGCGTTGTGTACGCGCACTTCATACACGCCGCGCCGTAACGAATAGGTGTAATCGGGCAATCTGGCCTTGGGCCGATAGGAGCGTCCCTGCAGTTCCGGCGGCAACTGGGAATTCTCCCTGCTGCGCCGGTCGCCCCGCGCCACCGTCACGCGCGGCGGCACGGTTTGCTGCGGTATTTTTTCGTATGCGGCTTCCGGTTCAGGCGGCATGGCGGGCGGCGCTTCTTCCCGCACATAGGCCTCCCAGTCCACATCCCGGCGTGGCCGCCGTACAGGCTGCGGCGGCATGTCCTCGGCCACCGCTTCGGACATCGGCTCGGCAGTCGCCGTTTCCTCCGCAACGGTCTCCACTGCGCCCGTCGGTGTCGGCACGGGCGTCTTCTTATCTTCTTTGGGCAATGCCGCGATATGAAGGCCGGTTTTGCGCACCAGTACGCCGTCCTCGAAGCGCGCCGTGAAACTGGACCCCATGTCGTCCGTCCATTTGTAGATAAAGACGCTTTCCGATGATTGGCTGACCGGACGGCCCTCAACATCCAACAAGGCCAACACCTCGTCCAGCGTCATGCCCTCCTGGACTTCCTCATATTGCTCATGCGTAATGCGGCGGGGTTCGCCCTCGGCGGGCGCCGCATCAGGCGCAGCCTGTACCGATTTTCGCACGAGAACGCCTTTTTCGAAACGCCCCAGCAGGCTCGTTCCATCCTGCGACCAACGATAAATCAGGCTATCATCCCCCCGTTGCGCCACCAGGACTTCCGGGCGTCCCACCAGATGCATCACCTCGTCAAAACTCATCCCTTCCTGAAGTTGTTCCAGGCGTTCAGCCGTAAGGGCGGGCGGCTCCTCTATCGAAGCCTTGGGAGATACACCGCCCGGCCTCGGCGCGGGCATCGGGGCCACAGGACTCTGGGCAATCGGCGCCGGCATCGGGGCGAGCGGTGTTTGCGCGCCGGGGGCCGGCATCGGGGTGAACGGCGTCTGCGCGCCGGGGGCCGGCATCGGGGTGAACGGCGTCTGCGCGCCGGGGGCCGGCATCGGGGAGAGCGGCGTCTGCGCGCCGGGGGCCAGCATCGGCGCGAGCGGTGTTTGCGCGCCGGGAACGCCAACGGCGGGGGCAATCCGCTCCGTCCTCCGGCAACCACCACAGGACGAGAGACAACCTGCGGGCATCGCCAGACAAAGCGTCAACACCGCCACCCAATACGCGGCACTGCGCCAGTATGCCCCGGCCTCTGAACCGCTTGTATCGGTCATTCCCCACGCTCCAATCCACGTCTTATGTCAATCTGGTAATAGTATCTTCTCCAGAAACGAGAAATTCAAGGGTATTGATGACCTTCTTGCTTCAACTCCGCGCAAGTAAGGTGAGAGGCGCTGTGGGCGGCATGATCGCTCGGAATGTGCCGCCTTACCCCGTCAGGGATATCCCAAATGCGTTCACATGTGTCTTGAAAACGCGAAAAACTTGACTTTTTCCTGACAGCATGAGATAAATTTACTGAGAGCGCCATGAGGGTGTGTAATGGTTTATGCAGGGCATTTGGAATGGGAAGCGAGAAGGATGATGTGTCTGTTGTCCGGACGTATTCGATATCCAAGCACATCGTTGCATGACCAATAGGATTCATCTTTGCAGAAAGACCTCGAAAAGAACTGTAGTATGAAAACAAGTCAGGAGGAAAACCGATCATGAAAAAGCAAGTAACATACCTGTGTATCGCTGCAATCGCTGCGATAGGAGTGTTCAGCGGGGAGGCGCACGCTGTGCCTGCGTGCCCTGCGCCATTCAACACTCCTTTTACGCCGCTACCCCCAAGTGTGGGCAATTTCAACTTCTGCGGCGCCATGGACACCATTTTCTGTTCACTGGCCCCCGTAGCGCCGTTGGTTCCGGAAATCAATGATTTTGCCAATCTTATCGCCTGTGATCAGGCAGACATCAACGGGGCCGTCATTGAAGAGGAACCGTACGTGCAGCCCAACGGCATGCTGGATGCGGAGTATGAGTTGGGGCTTATCGCGTATGTATTGAACACACCGGGCTTCGATCAGAACGGGCTCACTCATGATGACGTGTTAGCGGCTTTCAATGCCAATTTTACGCTCATCAAGACGACCGTTGTGGATGCGCTGAACGCGGTCGGCTATCTGGCGCTCGTGAACTTGCTGGCGCCTTTCCTGATTGATTCGCTGTCGTACACGCTCGCGGGATATGCGATCCTCGGCGATGACAACACGATGGATGCCATTACAGAACTGATTGGGTTGCTTGCCGATATCGGTGTAACGCCCCCCGACCCGGAGGATTTTGTGACCATGGGGGAATGGTTCGGCGCGGAATCCGATGCGGACGGTGATGGGTATTCGAACCGCGAAGAATATAACTATTATGCCGGAGACGGTCCTGTGGCCTATGTCGCCGCCGCCCTGAACCCCACGGTCCCCGAACCCGGGCTTGACATCAATTTCTGCGAATTGTTCCAGGGATTGGTTGACAATCCGGTATTTGGTGATCTTGGCGAAGAATGGCAGTTTCTCGTCGGCATGCTCCAGCCGAACAACGCCGACATCAACGGATCGTTCCTGATTGACACCTCAGACCCGGAAAACCTGCTCGTCGAGGTTCAAGGCAACGGCGTCCTGGACGCGGCCAATGAACTCGGTCTGCTTCAGGCGATACTGGTCTATCCGCTATTCAACAACGGCGTCTTTATCCATGGGGACGTGCGCGAAGCATGGGAAGGCAATATGACGCAATTTGAAGCGGACCTCGGCGAGACGGCGGCAGCCCTGCTGAATGTCCTTGTACCGGAATTGATTCCCATACTGACGGCATATCTGACCCTTGGCGATGGCGGCTTTGAGGTTTCTTCTCAACCCACGCCCGAAGACCCTGATGCCCCGTTCATCGTGACGGGCACCGGTTCTTTTGGTTTCGTGGCCGCCTTGGTCGCGCTCCTGAATGATCAGGTGGGCGAGTTGGTGCCCGGTGGTTTCGCCAACCCAAATCTGGACCCTGATGACTACGTATCGCTTTTCAATCTGTTGCCCTATGGCGATGCGGACGGCGATGGAGCACCCAATATCTGTGAATACGCATACTTCACGCCTGTCCTTTGTCCTGAATCTGGCGAGGGTGAAGGCGAAGGCGAGGGCGAGGGCGAGGGCGAAGGCGAAGGCGAGGGTGAAGGCGAGGGTGAAGGCGAGGGTGAAGGCGAGGGTGAAGGCGAGGGCGAAGGCGAGGGCGAGAAGGAAGAAGTTGCGGATCCAGGGATTGGCTTTGTGACCGCGGCATTGAATCCCGCAATCTACCCCCCGTATTGTGACTTTGCCCCAGCCTGTGACGACATGCTTTCCGGCGACCAGGTTGTGCCGCCGGTTGTGACTGACGCAACAGGCCACGCGATCGTCACGCCCCGACTGTTTCTTCCCGAATGGGACCTGGTTCTCTCCATATACATTGAGCATACTGTCGCTAATCCAATCTCTGTTGGGATTTACGAAGGCGCTCCAGGTGAAAACGGGCCGCTCTTGATTGACTTGGGTGATCCGACCAGTCCCATAGAATACGGGATGACTGAAGAAGAACTGACGCTATTTGTCGAGGGTCAGCAGTATTACTACTTGATCACCAGCACAGAGTATCCGGATGGCGAAATACGCGGCGTTGTGTGTGAAGCCGCCGAGGGTGAAGGCGAAGGTGAAGGCGAGGGCGAGGGTGAAGGCGAAGGCGAGGGTGAAGGCGAAGGCGAGGGTGAAGGCGAGGGCGAAGGTGAAGGCGAGGGCGAGGGCGAGGGTGAAGGCGAAGGCGAAGGCGAAGGCGAAGGTGAAGGCGAAGGCGAAGGCGAGGGTGAAGGCGAGGGCGAGGGTGAAGGCGAAGGCGAGGGCGAGAGAGAATTTCACTCCGCGGACCAGAACGGAGATAATCGGATCAACCTGTCCGAACTACTTCGCGTGATCCAGTTCTTCAACTCCGGCGGCTACCACTGCGCCGACCCGCCCGATGGCACCGAGGATGGATATGTGCCCGGCGCAAATCCCGCGCAACATGGCTGCGCGCCGCACGCATCGGACTACAATCCGCAGAACTGGGTGATAAGTCTCTCCGAATTGCTTCGCGTAATCCAGTTCTACAACGCTGGTGGCTATTACGCCTGTCCCGATGCGGTGCCGCCCACCGAGGACGGTTTCTGCGTCGGACTTCCTGGATGACGACCTGACCCACCCCATGATGTGCAAGGCGGGGCGGCCGGACCGAAGGGTTCCAGCCGCCCCGATGTATTTCGGGGGTCATTGCGCGCATCCAGCGCCTCTTGATATAATGTCACACAGTCGAGTCATGCGTCGTCTATTCAATTCACTGACCTTTTCACTCAGGGAGATCAGCCTGTATGTCCGGCCATTCCAAATGGAGCACGATTAAACGGAAAAAGGGCGCGTTGGACGCCAAGAAGGGGAAGATTTTTTCCAAACTCGCCAAGGAATTGGCCGTTGCGGCGCGCGCGGGCGGTGGCGATCCCGCAAGCAACGCCAAATTGCGCACCGTACTGATTGCCTGCAAGGCTGCAAATATGCCCAAGGATAATATTGAACGGGCGATCAAGAAAGGCACGGGCGAACTGCCGGGCGTCGCTTATGAAGAAGTCCGCTATGAGTGCTACGGCCCTGGTGGTGTCGCCATGCTGGTGGACGTGCTCACGGACAACAAGCGCCGGACAGTCGCCGAGATTCGGCATATCATCACGAAATTCAACGGCAGCATGGCGGAAACCGGGGCGGTGCGCTGGAATTTTGATCAGCGCGGCGTCATAACGCTCCCCAAAGAGGGCCTCACAGAAGAGGAGATATTCGAGAAGGCCATCGAAGCGGGGGCGGAGGATGTGGATACCGACGGCGACCGCTATGAAGTGATGACCGCTCCGAGCGAATTACACGCTGTATCCGAAGCGCTCGAAGCGATGGGGCTGATTCCGGAGGAAGTCAAATTGACGATGGTTCCCAAGACCACAGTTTCGCTGGATGAAAAATCGCTCTCCTCGCTGATCAAACTGACCGAAGCACTGGAAGACAACGACGATGTTCAGGACGTGTTCTCGAACGCCGACATCACCGACGAGGCCATGGCCGCGGCCATGGAGGAATGAATGCGTGTGCTCGGTTTCGATCCGGGCACCGCGACCACCGGCTACGGGGTGGTGGAAATCCGGAGCGGACGCCTGCGGCATATCGCCCATGGAGTCATCGCCACGCCGTCTGACGCCTTTTTCGCCGACCGCCTGAAAATCATCTTCGACGAGGCGGTGCGCCTGCTCGAAACATATCAGCCCGACGCCATCGCCATCGAGCGCCTGTATTTCAAGCAGAACGTCTCCACGGGCATCACCGTGGCCCAGGCGCGCGGCGTTTTGGCGCTGGCCGCCGCGCAGGCCGGCAAACCCATCGGCGAATTCAGCCCCACCGAAACCAAAACCGCCGTCACCGGCTACGGCAAGGCCGATAAGCGCCAGATGCAGGAGATGATCAAGCGCCTGCTCAATCTCGACGCCCTGCCCAAACCCGATGACGCCGCCGACGCGCTCGGCCTTGCCATCTGCCATGCGCAGACCGGCGTCACCCAGGCGCGCTTGCGCGGCTGATGAAACGCCCCGTCCCTTTGCCGTACAATCTCAGCCGTGCGATGGTTCCCGGGGAGCGTCGCGGATATCGGGAAGGTTTGTTGTCCGAGGGCGCTTTGAAGAAAAGGACTGAAAAGACACAAAGGATATAAAGGACAAAAGGACAAAGACAACACGTACGAAATGGCAGAATCTGCCGAAACTGTCCTTGATGTGGTTGTTGTTCTTGCTGTCTATGGTGTCCTTGCTGACCTTTTATTCAAGACGCCTTGCACAGCGTCCGCGGCCTTTCCCGGCGTGAAACCGTAGTGCTGCAATGCGCGCCCGTGCGGCGTGCGGGGAAAAGGACATGTTCGCCTTTCTGCGCGGAACGGTGGCGGCGAAGCCGCTGGATTATGTTGCCTTGGATGTGGGCGGGGTCGGATTTGCAGTGTATGTGCCGGAATCCACATATCGCAAACTTGTCGTCAACCAGGATGCCCTGCTGCATACTTACTGCCACATCCGTGAAGACGACTTCAAAATCTTCGGGTTCCTGAAGGAAGAGGAGCGGACGCTGTTTATCGCGCTGCTCGACATCAACGGCGTCGGCCCCCGGGCGGCGCTGGCGATCCTCTCCAGCATGTCTGTGGCGCAATTCGGCCAGGCAATCATGACCAGTGACGTGGCGGCGCTGGCGAAGACGCCGGGCATCGGCAAGAAACTGGCCCAGCGCATCGTGCTGGAAACCAGGACACGCATGGGCCAGGCGCCGGAGTTGAGCGCCATCCTCGGTGAAACGAAGGAAGCAGAAACACCCCCGGAAGGCGACGACGTGTACGAGGCGTTGATTTCACTGGGCTGTACCCCCGCAGAAGCGCGCAAGGCCGCCGCCGCCGCACGCAGGCAACTGGGCGCGGACGCGCGCGATGAGGACCTCGTGCGCGCCGCCCTGCGCTCCATGGCGAGGATTTAGTTGTGACACCCAGGGACGACATACTCACGCCGACCCCGCTCGACGATGACCGCGCGTTTGACGACCAGATTCGCCCGCAGCGGCTGGCGGATTTCCCCGGCCAGGACCCCATCAAGGAGAAACTGACGATCGCCATCCAGGCCGCGAAGCAGCGCAAAGAGCCGCTCGATCACCTGCTGCTCAGTGGTCCGCCGGGACTCGGCAAGACCACTCTCGCCCGCATCCTCGCCAACGAAATGGGCGTGGACATCAAGCAGAGCGCCGGGCCGGTCATCGAGCGCCAGGCGGACCTTTCCGCCATCCTCACCAGCCTCGAAGATTTCGACATCCTGTTCATTGACGAAATCCACCGCCTCAACCACGCCGTGGAGGAAACGCTCTATGCCGCCATGGAGGATTTCGAGGTGGACATCATGTTGGGGCGCGGCCCGACTGCGCGTTCGATGAAAATCGGCCTGAAACCCTTCACGCTGATCGGTGCCACCACCCGCGCCGGCCTGCTCACCCCGCCCCTCCGCGCCCGGTTCGGCGACACCTGCCGCTTCGAGTTCTATACCCCCGCCGAACTTGAGCGTATCCTCCTGCGTTCCGCGCGCATCCTCGACGTGCCCATTGAAACCGAAGGCGCCGGCGAAATCGCCACGCGATCGCGGGGCACCGCCCGCGTCGCCAACCGGCTGCTGCGCCGCGTGCGCGACTTCGCCCAGGTCAAAGGCGACGGCGTCATCACCCGCGAAGTGGCCGCCGCCGCGTTGAAACTCCTTCGTATTGACGATCTCGGGCTTGACGATATGGACCGCCTTATCATCTCCACCGTCATCGAAAAATTCAGCGGCGGCCCCGTCGGACTTTCCTCCCTGGCGGTCGCCGTCGGCGAAGAACGCCAGACCCTCGAAGAAGTCCATGAACCCTACCTCATCCAGATAGGCTTCCTGAAGCGCACCCCCCAGGGCCGAATGGCCACCTCGCTCGCTTACAAGCACTTCGGACTCCAACCGCCTCCCACCCCCCGGCAGCAATTGTTCTGAAAAGCGCCCTGCGCCGTTGAGCAAAGCAATCACGACAGGACCGAACGGCATCGCGTATGCCGGATTGCTTCACGGTGTTGCCAAGAAAACGATGTAAAGGGTTGAAGTGTGCGGGACCCATCATGAAAATTCGGACAAAAGAAGCATATAGGGATGCGTCATTGCGAGCGAAGCGGCGCAATGCGGACTATATACACAAAAAGCAGACTGAAGAAAGGTCTACGTTGCAGTGGCAATGGCCTCGCGCCAGTAGTTGAGCACATCTTCAAGAATCTTCTCGAAAGGGATTTGGGGCGTCCAGCCGGTATGCGCGGTGAGTTTTTCATGGGAGCCGCGTATGTCGGGGATGTCCACGGGGCGCGTACGCGAGGGGTCTTCGTCAATCACGATGGTTTTGCGGCCCATCTCAAACAGCAGGTTAAGCGCCTCGCGGATCACGCGGGACTTCCCGGAGCACACGTTGTAGGCCTCCCCGGCGCGCCCATGCAGGGCCGCGAGTTCATACGCGCGCACCACGTCATTCACATGCAGAAAATCCCGCGCGGCGGTGAGATTGCCCACGCGCATGAGGGGCGCGCGCCGACCGCTTTCGATTTCGGCGATTTGCCGGGCAAAACTGGATAGCACAAACGCCTCGACCTGTCCGGGGCCGGAATGATTGAACGGGCGCATGCGCAATGTTTCCATTCCACAGGCCCGGTGAAGATACGCACAGTACTGGTCGGCGGCCGCCTTGGAAATGGCATAGGGATTGGCGGGGTTGAGGGGGTGTGTTTCGGTGATCGGCAGTGAAAGCGGCGGGCCGTAGACTTCCGCCGTCCCGGTGAAAAGGAAACGCGCCGCACTGCCGCGCGCCCGCAGCGCTTCCGACAGCCGGATCAGCCCGGTGCAATTAATGTCCATCGCCCGGGCGGGTTCTCGTTCCGCCGCAGGGAGAAATGCAATGGCCGCCAGATGAAAGATATGGGTAAATTCACCTGAAGCGTCGAGCAGCCTGTCAATCTGCGCGGAGTCGGCAATATCGCAGGTGAAGATGCCCGGCGCCTCGACCCGGTCGCAACGCACCACCTCCCAGCCGTTGGATTCCAGATGGGCGCAAAGCGTGCGACCGACGAATCCCGCCGCGCCGGTGACCAGGGCGCGGCCGCTCATGACGGCCTCCGCCCCTTCGGCGAAACGTGCCGCAGCAGGTCCTGCTTTGCCCGCTCCAGGTCGGCGTCCACCATCATTTGAATCAGCCCCGTGAAATCGCATTCGGGCTGCCAACCCAACTCGCGGCGCGCCTTGCTGCTGTCACCCAGCAACAGATGCACCTCGGCGGGCCGGTAGAAACGCGGGTCCACCTTGACGTATTCCCGCCAGTCCAGATTCACACGACTGAAGGCGACCTCGCACATCTCGCGCACGCTGTGCGTGACGCCGCTTGCCACCACATAGTCGTTGGGCGCGTCCTGCTGCAACATCAGCCACATGGCGCGGACGTAATCCCCGGCGAACCCCCAATCCCGTTTGGCTTCGAGATTGCCCAGCCGCAATTCGCTTTGCAACCCCAACTTGATCCGCGCCGCGCCGTCCGTCACTTTCCGTGTGACGAATTCCAAGCCGCGTCGCGGCGACTCATGATTGAAAAGGATGCCGCAACAAGCAAACAGATCGTAACTCTCCCGGTAGTTCACCGTGATCCAATGGCCGTACACTTTGGCCACGCCGTAGGGACTGCGCGGGTAGAACGGCGTCTGTTCATTCTGCGGCGTTTCGCGCACGTGGCCGAACATCTCGCTCGAGGAGGCCTGGTAGAAGCGGATGCTCCGGTCCACCACGCGGATCGCCTCGAGCAGGCGGGTTACCCCGAGCGCGGTGACATCGCCGGTCGTTATCGGCTGCTTCCACGAGACCGGCACAAAGGACTGCGCGGCGAGGTTGTACACCTCGCGCGGGCGCACTTCGTTCAACGCCTCAATCATGGACACCTGGTCCGTCAGGTCTGCCTGAATCAGCGTGATCCGGTCCTTGATGTGCGCGATGCGCTCGAAGTTTTCCGTGCTCGAACGGCGCACCAGTCCCGTCACCTCATAGCCCTTCTCCAGAAGGAATTCCGCCAGATATGACCCGTCCTGGCCCGTAATGCCCGTTATCAGGGCGCGTGGCGCATCAGTGTTTGGCATGTAAACCTTTTCTCATTGCTCCTGGACGCGGAACCACTCCACGAACCGGCGCACGCCCTCTTCCATGTCAAAGCGCGGATTGTAACCGAGATGTGTCCGCGCATGGGAAATATCGGCGTGGGTGATCTCCACATCCCCCGGCTGCAGCGGCTTGCAATCAATCACGGCGGCTTTCCCGACCGCCTTTTCGATGATCGCGATCAAATCGCGCAGGGTGGTGGTCCTTTGTTCACCGAGGTTGAAAATTTCATAATCAAACGGCGTGTCCACACAGCGGACCACCCCGTCTATGATGTCGTCAATATAGGTGTAATCGCGACGGGTGGAGCCGTCGCCGAACATCGGCACCGGTTCACCCCGGAGGATCGCGCGGGTGAATTTGTGGATGGCCATGTCCGGCCGCTGGCGCGGTCCATAGACCGTAAAAAAACGCAGCATTGTCACCCGCACCCCGTAGAGATGGCTGTACACATGCGCCTGCAATTCGTTCATGCGCTTCGTCGCCGCGTAGGGGCTGATCGGCCGCATTACCGGATCGCTTTCGCAAAACGGCACCGCCCTGCTGCCGCCGTACACCGACGAACTGGACGCAAACACCAGGTGCGACGGCGTGAAATCGCGACATGCGTCGAGCACATGCTGAGAACCGATGACATTCACCCGATGGTAGAGGTTGGGTTCCCGGATGGACGGCCGCACGCCGGCGCGCGCCGCCAGATGCACCACCACCTCCGGGCGGCTTTTCTCGAAGATTTCCCGCAGCCGCGCCTCATCGCAAATGTCCGCCTCATACAGCGTGAAGCGGTCTGATCGCAGCGCCCCGGCGAGGTTGCGACGCTTCACCGCCGGATCGTAGTAATCATTGAATTCATCCAGTCCGAATACCCGGTCGCCCCGCGCGAGCAGGGCATCGGCAAGATGCGATCCAATAAATCCCGCCGCACCGGTTATCAACACTCTTTTCATCGCGGTCATCCAGGAGGAAAGATAACAGCACACACGGCCTTCAGTTTAGAGGATCATCCCGGGGAAGCGCAAACGGAGAGGTGCGAAAGGGCCGTTCGGTTGTCTCTGATACCCTGTGGGTCTAGAATGTACACGCGGTTGTCCGATGATATTGGCGCGTTGGGGCTGCACGGATACCAGTCATGGAAACTATCGGCGTTTTTTATCAGGCGAACGTTTTCTGGCTTATGCCGCTGCTGATCTTCACGGCGCGAGTCGTGGACGTGAGCATCGGCACGCTCCGCATTATTTTCCTGTCGCGCGGTCTCCGATACCTCGCGCCGCTTTGCGGCTTCTTCGAAGTACTCGTCTGGCTCTTGGCCATCAGTCAGATCATGCAGAACCTGGACTCATGGATAAACTATCTTTCCTATGCCGCAGGTTATGCCATGGGCAATTACATCGGCATGGCCATTGAACACAGGCTCGCCATGGGCCTGATCGCGCTCAGGGTCATTTCCAACAAGGACCCCGCCGAACTGGTTTCTCGCCTCAAGGGGTCGCATTTCGGCGTAACCATCATGGACGGGCGCGGCGCGGAAGGCAAGGTGCACATCATCTTCATGGTCATCAAGCGGAAGAACCTGCCGTATGTGGCGCGGATGCTGAAGGAGTGTATGCCGAACGCATTTGTCACGGTGGACGACGTGCGTGCGGCGAGCGGCGGGGTCTTTCCGCTGTCCAAGGCGCATCTGGCGACGAGCGGGCATCGTGCCGTCCGGGAGAAAAAAGGGAAATAGCGCAGCGGGCCTGTCACAACGCATCAGCGCCGAACAGGCGAAGAATTTCGCGCTCGTAAGCGGCGAGAAGGAGGCTGTTGCCGTCGGGTGTCAGATGGCAGTGGTCATTGAAGAGTGTTTCGCCGGGAATACCGTTGGGTTCTGCGGCGATGACAGCGGCCTCCACGTCGGCCAGGGGAATCCGGTATCTGGCGGCGAGGGCCCGAATGATCTCATTTTCCGAATCTGATGCCTGGTGACGCGGCGCGTCGCGGAGAATCCGCCGGGCGAGACGCAAACCTTCTTCACGCTGTCCCTTCTGGATCAGGGCCAACGCCTGCTGATACCGCGTGCCCGCCTCGCCGGGGAGGTTCGGTTTGATCAGGTTGGAGGGAACGGTGCCGATGACCACCCGCACACGGCGCGCTGTGCACAGTTCGATGATTGTTGACAGATTGCGCTCATATGAAATCATCCGCTCCCGGATTTCCTCGGGACTGAAGATGCGGTTCCATGTGCGCGAGGTGTCCGGCACGCTGTCGGCAAGTTCGCGCCGCCGCCGGTCTTCTTCCAGCCGGGCGATTTGGATGGCCGCAATACGGTCGCGCACGAAGCGGTACGTGGCGAAATGGGAAAGGAAGCGTTGCAGCGGCAGGAACCGCAGATGCGCCAAATCCAATTGCTCCAATTCCTCGAATTCGTTGTGGCCGGAGTAAATGAGCAGGGCGTCCGGGCCATAGTCCAGCACTTCCGCGGCAATCAGCACGAGCCGGTGCGTGCCGTAAGAAAGACCGCCACAGTTGATGATCTCCACGTTTTGAAAACGGGGAGCGAGCGCCTGTCGCAGCCTTTCCGCCATATGCGGCAGTTCGTACTGGAGATAATTTACCGAGGAACCGCCCAGGATGAACAGGCGCATGGTTTCCGGCGTTTTCGCGCGGGGAAAACGCTGCTTCTGGAATGAGACCAGTTTATCCGGGTTGGTGATGAGCATGGCGGGGTCGTCGGGGTCCGGCACAAAGAGACGGCTGCCGGGGAGGAATCCCTGCCCCAAGTCCACGATACGTGGCGGAATCCACAACTCGATGATGCGCCCCCCGCCCTCCAGCACCGCCAGCAGCGTCGCCAATGGTATCAGCGAAAACACCACGGTCTTTCCCCATCCCAAACGACCGATTGGTTTCCGCACTCCTTCCGTCATGTTACCGGTTCCTGCATATGCCACCGAGGGGTCAATCTGTAATCTCGCCCTATGTATAGCACACCTATAAGGGACCGTCAATGCGTTGATGTTTCTCCAGCGTCATGTTAGGCTTGTGCAGGTTCTGAAGTACAGGCTTCGGCCTGTGGTGAATGCAGGCGGACCGCCTGTGTTATGTTACGGAGACACAACCGCATGACGACAATCTCCACATTCGAGCAACCGCTGGACGCGATATTCCGCCCGCGCGCGGTGGCGGTGATCGGTGCGTCGGACAAGGCGGGGAGCGTGGGCCGGGCGATTCTGTGGAATATGATCAGCAGTCCGTTCGGGGGGACGGTGTACGCGATCAATCCGCGTCGGCGCAATGTGCTGGGGATCAAGGCCTATACGAATATCGGGGAGGTTCCGGAACCGGTGGACCTGGCGATGGTGCTGACGCCCGCGCCGACGGTGCCGGGGGTGATCGAGGAATGCGTGGCGGCGGGGGTGAAGGCGGCGATTATCATTTCGGCGGGTTTCGCGGAAACGGGCGCGTCGGGCCGGGCGCTTGAGGACCAAATCCGGCAGCGGTCCGGGCCGGGCCGCATCCGTATCATCGGACCGAACAGCCTGGGGGTGATGAACCCGGTGATCGGCTTGAATGCGGCGTTCGCGACGCGCATCGCGAACCGGGGCACGGTGGGTTTTATCAGCCAGAGCGGCGCGGTGTGCGCAGCGATCCTCGACTGGAGCCTCCATGTCAACGTCGGATTCAGCGTGTTTGTCTCGTTCGGGTCCATGGTGGATGTGGATTGGCCGGAATTGATCTATTACCTTGGCAACGACCGCAATACGAGGAGCATCGTGCTTTATGTGCAGACCATCGGCGATGCGCGGTCGTTTTTGTCGTCGGTGCGCGAAGTGGCGATGACCAAGCCGATCATCCTGATGAAACCGGGCCGCACCGATCCGGCGGCGGAGGCCGCCAAAGCCACGGCGTACTACACGCCGTCGGAAGCGTGCGACGACGAGGTGTTCTCGGCGGCCATCCGGCGGAGCGGCGTGCTGCGCGTGGACGACATCGAAAGCCTCTTCGCCATGGCCGACGTGCTGGGCAAGCAGCCGCGCCCGCGCGGGCCGCGCCTGGCCATCGTGAGCAACGCGGCGGGGCCGGGTATTCTCGCCACCGACGCGCTGATCGCAGATGGCGGAGCACTGGCCGCGTTGGCGCCGGAAACCATCGCCGCGCTCGATGCGTTTCTCCCTTCGTACTGGAATCGTGCGAATCCTGTGGACATTCTCGCCGACGCCGATCCGGAACGCTACGCGCGCGTCTTGGAGGCCGTGTTGCGCGATCCGGGCACGGACGGCGTGCTGGTCGTGTTGACGCCGCAGGTGATGACCGACCCGACGGGCACCGCGCAACGCGTCGCGCACATTGCGGAATCCGCGGACAAGCCCATCATCGCGGGTTGGATGGGGGGCGACGCCGTGGCGGAAGGTACGGATATTCTCAACCGGCACCGTGTGCCCGCGTTTCCCTACCCGGACGCGGCGGCCCGCATTTTCAACGCCATGTGGCGCTACAGTTACAACATCCGCGGGCTTTATGAGACCCCCGCGCCCGACGCCGGCGAGGAGACGATGGACAACGCGGCGGCGGCGCGCATTATCGCGGCGGCCCGCGCCGACGGTCGAACGGAACTGGGCGAATACGTCTCGAAGCAGGTGCTCGCCGCCTGCGGCATTCCAGTGGTCGCCACGCGTGTGGCGGAAAGCGAGGACGAAGCGGTGCGCATGGCCGAAGACATCGGGTATCCGGTCGCCATGACCTACAATTACAAACCGTTCAAGCGGCGACGCGGCGAGGCCATTTATCTTAACCTCGCCAAGGAGTCAGACGTGCGCCGCGCCTATCAGGCGTTGCGCGCGGGCGTCGAAGGCTTGCCGCCGGATGCATCGGTCAGCGTGGCGGTCCGCGCGGTGCTCAAGGCGGGCGGCTACCGCGTCGTCTTTGCCAGCAGCATTGATCCGCATTTCGGCCCGGTGATCACCTTTGGCGCCGGCGGCCCGCTCGGCGACGTTTTCCGCGACCGCGCCCTCGCGCTGCCTCCGCTCAACACCACGCTGGCGCGCCGCACCTTCGAGCAAACCCGCATCTACACCGCGTTGCGCGGCATGCAGGACTTCGAACCCGTGGACACGGCGGCCTTGGAACGTCTCCTGGTGCGCTTCAGCCACCTGGTTGTGGAACATCGTTGGATCAAGGAGATTGACATCAATCCGTTCCTGGTCAGCGCGGACCAGATGGTGGCGCTCGATGCGCGCATCACCCTTTTTGGCCCTGAAGTTCAGGAAGACCAGTTGCCGCGCCTCGCCATCCGCCCCTATCCCGGCGAATATGTCACGAATGCTACGCTGAAGAACGGCGAGGAGGTCGTTCTGCGCCCCATCCGCCCCGAGGACGAGGCGATGATGGTCACCTTCCACGAAAGCCTGTCCGGCGATACGGTGTACCATCGCTATCTGCAGCAACTCGCGCTTGACGAGCGCATCAGGCACGATCGCCTCGCGGAAATCTGCTTCTGCGACTACGACCGTGCGATGGCGATCATCGCCGTGGGAGGCGACCCGCAGACCGATGGGCGACGCATTCTCGCCGTGGCGCGCCTGGTCAAACTGCCCGGTGGCGGCGATGCCGACTTCGCCATTGTGGTGCGCGATGACTGCCAGGGATTGGGACTCGGTATCGAACTCATGCGCCGGCTCATCCATGTCGCCCGCACCGAAGGCGTGCGCCGGCTTGTGGGAACCATCTTGCCGGACAACCGGCCCATGCTCCGCATGTGCGCAAAACTGGGCTTTACGCTGAACAAACCCGTCGGCGGCGAGGTCATCGCCGAAATGCCGCTCTGATCGGCGGCGTCACGCGAATAGTCCAGAAAATACAGGTGTTTCTTTTGTGACCGGAACAAAAACAAGATGAAGGAAGCAATAGTGATGCAAATAGATCGCAGAACATTCTTGAAAAGTGCGGCTGCGGGAGCCGTCGCCGTGGCCATAAACAAGCCCGCGGCGGAAGAAGTGCGCAATGGGATGCCGTACCGGGCGCTGGGGCGCACCGGCGAAATGGTGTCGCTGCTGTGCATCGGAGGTTCCCACATCGGCCAGCGGCGCGTCTCCGAGAAGGACGCCATCGCCATCATGCGCACGGCGGTGGACGAGGGCGTCAACTTCTTTGACAACGCATGGGCGTATTATGACGGCGTGAGCGAGGAGCGCATGGGCAAAGCGCTGAAGGACGGGTACCGCGACAAGGTCTTTCTGATGACCAAGCACAAGGGCCGGACCCCGGAGAACGCGCGGCGCTATCTGGAGGATAGCCTTCGCCGCCTCGACGTGGATGTGATTGATCTGTGGCAGTTTCACGAAGTCATCCGCCCGGAGGAGCCCGGGGAAATCTATACCAGCGGAGCGATTGAGGTTGCCCTGAAAGCGAAGGAGGAAGGTAAAATCCGTTATATCGGGTGTACCGGACATCACTACCCGTTCATCCAGGCGGAAATGATCACCCGTGGTTTTCCCTGGGATGCCATCCAGATGCCGTTGAATGTATTTGACCATCACTTCCGAAGTTTCGAGAAGGAGGTGCTTCCCCTGGCGACGGAACGCGGTATTGGCGTCATTGCAATGAAAACGCTCGGCGGCAGTCCGGGCGCGATTCCCAGAACGGGCGCCGCCAGCGTGTCTGAATGCCTGCGCTACGCGATGAGCCTGCCGGTCGCCACCGTCTGCTCCGGCATAGACTCTATGGAAATCCTGCGCGAGAATCTGCGAACTGCCAAAACCTTCACCCCCATGAGCGCCGAAGAAAAAGCCGAACTCCTTGCACGCACCGCCCAAAATGCGGTTGACGGCGCTCATGAAACCTACAAGACTGCCTGGCATCGTGACATTCAGAGGTCCATGACACAGAATCGCCCGACGTAGTCAGGCGCATCTTCTTGCGCTCATCCTTTCGCGCTGCCTCTTCCCTTCATTGGTCGGCGATGGAAGCATCGCATGGATGCATGGTATCATACAGGATGCGGATGCAGACTGTTGGTATCAATGTGGAAGGCGGAGCAGCCCTGCCTGAAAGGAAAAGGAGAACGACCATGAAACAGTGTTTGACCCTGATGTTGGTAGTGGTTTTGAGTGCGACCGTGGTTGCGTGTGGCGGAAAATCGGAAGAAGCGGCAAAACCTCGGACGCCAACGCCCACCCCCGCAGCCACCCCGACTCCTGCTCCTCCTCCCGTCCCCTCGCCCCCTGCGGAAGAGACAGCAACTGCGCCCGCGGCGGAAACCGGCGAGGAAGAAGCGGGCGAGGAGGCCCCGAAGGCCGTGGACCCGTTGCATGAGAAACTTATCGGCACGGCCTGGATGCTGGGCGATGTTCATGTGCAATTCCTCGACGCTGAAAAGGTGGTCTTGAAGGGTGGCCCGCTGAACGCGCTTGCGCCGAACGGCCTGACCGCAAACTACTCGTACAAAGACGGTCTTGTGGAAGTGAGCGCAATCGGCCAGACCAAGACCGGCACCTGGGACGGGGAGAAACTCGTGGTGGATGGCACGGTCGGCAAACGTATGTAAACCGGTTTTCCAGACGCGCGGAACGCACAAGCCGCTGGAGCGGAAGCGTTCCGCGCGTTTCGTTTTACGCGCTGTTCGGCGAAAGTCTGAGGTGATTGGCAACGGGGCGGATCAATCCACTAGAATTGCCGGCATGGCAACGTGCATTCATATGGCCGGTGTGACGCGGCGTTTTGGCTCAAAAACGGCGGTGTCTGATCTTGATCTGGAAATTCAAACGGGCGAAATTGTCGGTCTGCTTGGCCCGAACGGCGCCGGGAAGAGCACAACCCTCAATATGCTATGCGGGCTGGTGCGTCCGCAAAGCGGCGAGATATGCCTCTTTGGCAAGGATGTGCGCAGGCATTTCATTGAGATCGCACAGAAAACAGGGGTGATGCTGGAACGGCCGGTGTTTTATGAACATCTTTCGGTGCGGCGGAATCTGAAACTTCAGGCGCGGCTGGCGCACCGAACGGTGAATGTGGACCGCATCCTGGGGATGGCGGGTATTCTGGAGTTTGCAGGGGAACTGGCCCGGAATCTTTCGCAAGAAATGCGGCAGCGCCTTGCCCTCGCCCAGGCGATACTCACGGAACCGGAATTATTGCTGCTGGACGAACCGACCGCCGGCCTGAACATCGAGTCCACCCAGGAAATACACCAATTGTTGCGCCGTCTGGTGGACGAAGCCGGAATCACCGTGCTGTTTACCAGTCATCTGCTGCATGAAGTGCAGGATGTGTGCGATCGCGTGGCGATCATGAATGAAGGCCGTCTGGCCGCAGTGGAACCTGCCAAACCGCTGTTGTCTTACGACACAAGCCGCCTTGAAGTGATTGTGGACCACCCCGAACGGGCGTTGAAACGGTTGGGCGGCCAGACCTGGCTTCGGCGCGCGGAGTTGAAAAGCGGCCATCTGGATGTCTGGCTGGAAGACGGCGCGGCGCATCAGTTGACCGCGCTGTTGCTGGGTTCCGGGCTTCAAATCGTGGGAATCGTCCCGCGTCGGCGCACGCTCAAGGACTATCTGATGCGGGTTTTGAACCAGCCCACACCAGCGGATACGGAAGATGATGCGGCGGAGGGCGACGGATAACCCAATGAATGATGTCAAGCGTACCGGGCCGATACGCAAGGGACGGGTGAGATAATGCACATGCTGGGACGCATCTGGACGGCGTATACCGTGGAAATCTGGAAAGCGATCCGACGCCGGCAAACCTTTACGGGACCGGCGTTGCTGTTGGCGCTGCTTGTGGTCGCTCCGTTCGTGCAGGGAATCACACGAGACGGGAACAGCGACTACGGCTATATCGCCTATGTGACTCCGTTCGCGCTTGGGCTGTTGGGTGTTATGCTGCTGTTGATATACTGCGCCGGACTCGTCTCACAGGAAATGGGGGGCGGCAGCATTCGTGCGGTGCTGGTGCGGCCATTGCGCCGCCATGAGTACCTTGCCGCAAAACTGATGGCGGGCTGCACCTATGCCCTGCTGCTGGTCGTCATAACGGTTGCCGGCGCTTGGGGCGCGGCCTATGCGATGGGGGATCTGATTGGTGTGAGTTTCGGCGGGGAACTCCTGTTTTCATCCGACCAGATGCTGAACGCATATCTTTTGGGAAGCCTGTTGGCGCTGGCGCCGCTCTTCGCGGCGGCGTCCTACGGCGTGATGGTTTCCACTTTCACCCGCAAACCGGTGGTTGCGATGTTCCTCGCGGTGGGCGCATGGGTGATGGTGGATATTGTGAAGCACCCGTTGGGCATTGATCGTTTTGTGTTTTCGAGTTATCTGGAAAGTCCTTGGCAGGTATTCATCAACCGGTGCGACGGGATGAATGTCGGTTGGTTCCCGGCGGCGTGGCAGTGCCTGGGCATATCGGCGGTCTACAGCGTTGCGTTCGCCGCCATCGCCATGCTTGTCCTGCACCGTCGGAATTTCAGCGCATGACCGGCGTGTGGCTGCACATCGCCCTGGGCGCTGTGACATTCTGGTGTCAGGACCTGCCGGGGCTGCGGGCGACGTTTGTCAAAGACGCTATCGGTCGGGCGGTCCTCAACTGCCGCCAGGCCGACCTGGATGGCGACGGCGCTCTAGACCTGATTTTTCCCAATGAGGTCGTTTTTCAGCGCGACGGCGGCTTTCCCGAGGAGGCGCGGCATCCCTTGCCCCGATATCCGGACAGGCACGCGCTGGATGTCTGGGGCGACATGATTTTCTATCACCTCGCAACAGGGCTTGTGGTTTTCCAGTGGCGGGATGACGATTGGAGAATGATGCTGAAACAGGACATGCCCTGGCCCGTCGTGGAGCACCCGTTGGGCTGGACTGCGCGTCTGGAAGAGGAGTTGCCGGCGACGCGGGTATTTCAGCGGTTCCTGCACGATTTTGACGATGACGGTTTCCCGGAAATCGTGGCGGTGAATGAAGAAGGAGTGCATGTTTACAAGCATAATGATGAGGCCTATGTGTTTTGCGGGTATCTGAGCATCCTGCCGCCATTGCGTATGGCGCAGATGCCCCCGCAGCGCGTGTGGCCGCAGGCCGCCCGGCGGATTGCCCTGCCGGCGCGTCATATGGCCTGCCGCCTGTTCATGGATGGACCGCGCATCAGCATTCTGCAGCGTGATGATGCGCCGGACATGACCGCTGCTCGCCACCGTCAATTCACGTACCGCGTATTTCTTGACGAAAACTGCGCGCCCACGACGGCGGCCCCCCAAGAACAGGTTTCGGAGAACATTCCCGGGCACATGCGCCCGTGTTATTTGAAAAACACGACGGCATCGCTTGTTCACCCCGATATCTCTGAAGATAAGATGGTGGATTTTGCCGGCGGGCGATGGGAAATCTCCCGGGGCGGTCCATATCCCAAGACCATTTATGAGACTTGGGCCACTCTGGATGGCGGAAAAACTTTCCATGTGCGCCGCGCTCCTGCGATGCCAAGTTTTCGCCCGCATACCTCTTTCGTGGATTTTGACGGCGACGGCCTGCTGGACATGGTCGTTGAATCGCTTCTATTGACGGAAGGCGGGTGGTGGGACACGGCGGTGCGTGTGCTCAGTCGGCGATCGGTGGACAGCAGATTATCGGTGTATCGGCAGACGGCAGGCGGCTTTGCCCAAGAGCCGACACTACAATTTCGGACGCGAATTCATCTGACGCGCCCGCCGGTCTTCAACGATCTGATGTATCAACGTTATCGTGCGGGGGAATTGATCAGCATCACCGGTGATTTCAATGCAAACGGTTGGCGCGATTTGGCGGTGCGTGACCGGCCCGACCGCATCGCCGTGCATCTGGCGGCGGGATTCGCTTATTCCGTCAAACCCAGCGCCGTGATCCCCGTCAGGGATGAGGAACATTTCATTATCGCCGATGTGAACGGCGACGGCCTCAGCGATGTGGTTCTTCAGACGGTGCAATATCGGGAAGGCAAGCGTTTTGAAGGATGTCGCGTCTGTTTCGCCATGGAGGAAGCACCATGATCAGCGCGACGATCGCCTGTGTCTGCATCGCTTCGACGGCGATTTTCGAGGTGCACATGATTCCACTGGAAAACCGCAACGCCGTATGTTTCTTTGCGGACATAAGCGGTGACAAGACGGCTGACCTGGTCGTGCTTGACGGACTGTTGCTGCGCATTTTCGAGGATGCGCAGTCCGACGCGGAACAGCGGATCGCGCTGCAACCGGGCACCAGTGCGGTGGATATCGCAGATATAGACGGCGACGGCATATGTGAAGCCGTTGCCATTCATGGCGATCGCATTGTCGCGTACAAGACCGCGCCCGGCGCCTCCGGTGTTTCACAGGAATTGTTCAGATTGGACACGCTGTATGGCGGAGTATCCGGGTTTTCAGTGGATGCGCGGGTTCAACCTTTTATCACCACCCTGGTGATTCGCCGGGATGGCTCGACCCTGCTCGCTCTGCCGCGCGAGGATACGCTTGAATTGCGCAGCACGGATGGCGACCTGGTGGAATCTTTTCCCATCGGGGCGGATGCCCCGCGTCATGTGGGCTATGGCCGGCCTTTCAGCAGTTGGACGGCGCGCCCCCCGCAGATCGGTCCCGAAGACGCCCTGGAGTGGCATATCAGCCGGGTATTGGCTTTCAAACCCACTTTTCCTGAAGATACCATCCCGGTGGAGATCATGGACCCGCTGTATCACCGGGTAGCGCAACGTCTGTTGCCTGAAACCATATCCCTCAGCGCTGAGGCTTGGCCATGGTTCCCATTGCGCAAGGATGGATCGCACCGGGAACGCGCCCTTTACGCCCTCGGCGGGGGCGACCATCGCACCACCGTCCTCCGCGTTCAGCGCCCCGCCCCAGGCGGACCGGACAGACCCGACCGCGAATTGCGCATGGGACCGGCGCGCAGTTATCGGGGAGTCATCCTGACCGAGGAAGAGGACTTGCCGGATTTCAACGGCGACGGGTACGTGGACATGGTCTTGTGGAAAACGCCCAGCCCGGCGCTCACGCTGGACGTATTGACGCGGGCACTCATGGGCGGAAGATGGCCGGTCTGGATCACCACCCATCTCTATCTGCCCGACCAGGGTCGTTTCTCCCCGCATCCTTCCGGAAGCATCGCATTGGAGGCCCCGCTCTCATGGTTTCCGCCGGGCGTTCCCGACGCGCCCGTGCAGCATGTGGTGATGCGCGACATGGACGGGGACGGGCGTGCGGACTTCGGATGCGGCATTACGCCATATTCTTTTTCTGTCTGGCGGCATACCGATCAAGGGTTTTCCGAAGCGCCGGATTTCCACCACGAATTCCAAGTCCCCATCACCAAAGTGGAAGCGCGGGTGGACCTGGACGGACGCGGCCGCACGAGTATCGTCCTGCGAAGCGAAGACCACATCTACATGCTTCTGGCGGCCGCGGCCCCGGACATTTCTTCTTTTCCTCCGCGTGACGACCGTGGTTCGCGGGACCTGGCGGCATTGGATGCATTACTGCATGAGGAAAGCCGCTGATCAAAGGGGGGCATCGGCGGATTTTATCGCATGGTTTTCCAATGCCTTCCGGGCGCGTGTCGCCACGGACTCCGCTTCTTCAATACGGCCCATGGCGCGAAGCAGGCGGGTGAGACGCAGGCCGGTCATGCGCAGGGTGTCGGCGGCGTCGGGGTTTTCATCCTGGCGTCGTTGCGCATCTTCGAAGGCCTGCTGATAAGCGGCCAGGGCCTTCTCCATCGCGCCGACCTTTTCGTAAATGCGGGCTGCCAATGCGCGCAAACGGATGCCTTCGAAGTCCTCCGGGACAGCCTCCTTCATCAGTGCTTCTATCCTCTGCAGGGCCTTGGCCGGAGAACCCTGTTGCGCCAGAATAGACGCCTGTTGTTCCAGGATTGCGGCGCGCATGGCGGGGTCTTGGGTCAGCCGGTAGGCCTCATCGAAAGCCGCCACCGCCTGTGCGAGTTCCGGCGGGTCGGACTGGGAATACAATTGCCCAAGAGCGGCATACAGATGGGCGGCTTCCTCCGGGGCATGGGGCATATCCAACGCCGCCCTGATCTGTCGCATGCCTTCTTCGGGATTTGCAGCGTTCAGTGCCGCGCGCGCGGTTCGCGTCTCTGGAGTGGAGGCGGGGCGGTGTTCATCGTTTGGTCCGCTGAGGGAATACGCCTGCATGGGTTGTTCCCGTCGCAATGCCTCTCCATCCGCAGGCGCGCCGGAAGAGGGCTCGGATTCCAGGGAACGTTTGCTTGTCGTAAGCGCGATTGCCTTCTCCCGCATGGTGCCCGGCTTGGCCGCAAAACGCCTGGTCGTACTGATGGCGGCGGGATCACTGGCCTGGCGCTGTCCGAAATACGCGGCGGCAATCAGGCCGGCGAAAAACACCCCCATGATGGCAATCAACGTCACTGTTTGCCGTGTATCCATGCCATGTCCAGCGCTTCAGAGGATACCGCGCTCCTGCAATCCGGCGATGCCGGTCCGGACTTCTCCGGCGGAACGGTGCAGCGACTGGCGCTCCTGCTCCGTAAGTTCCAGTTCCAGAATGCGTTCAACGCCGTCCTTGCCGAGAATGCAAGGCACGCCCATGAAAATATCGTCGAGACCATATTGTCCAGTCAGATACGCCGCGCACGGCAACAACTGTTTTTCATCGCGCAGAATCGCCTGCGCCATGCGCGCCGCGCTGGCGGCGGGCGCGTAGTACGCGCTGCCGGTCTTGAGCAATTGTACGATTTCACCGCCGCCCTTGCGCGTGCGCTCCACGATGGCGTCTATGCGTTCCTGCGGGAGCAGCCGCGTAATCGGTATGCCGGAAACAGTCGTGTACTGTGGCAACGGCACCATGTCGTCCCCATGTGACCCAAGCACCATCGTGTCCACGTTGGTCATGCTCACGCCCAGTTCCATCGCGACAAAAGCGCGCATCCGCGCGCTGTCCAGGCAGCCCGCCATGCCCATCACGCGCGCCGGGGGGAATCCCAGTTTCTTGAAGGCGAGGTACACCATCACATCCAGCGGATTCGTGATGATGATCACCACGGCATCGGGCGCATGCGCCCGGATTTCGTCGCAAATGCCGGCGATGATAGCGCCATTCTTTTCCAGCAGGTCCAGGCGGCTCATGCCGGGCTTTCGCGGCAAGCCCGCGGTTACCATCACAAGATCGGCGCCCCGGATATCCGCATAATCATTCGTGCCGACCGCAGTGCAACTATATCCCCGAATCGGCCCGGCCTGTGTAAGGTCCAGCGCCTTGCCCTGCGGCATCCCTTCAACAATATCGGTCAGCACCACATCGCCCAGTTCCATTTCCAGGCAGTATTGAGCCAGTGTCGCTCCAACATTGCCCGCCCCGATGCATGCAATCTTGAATCCTTTTCCAGCCGCCATGAATATTCTCCCACGCTGCTGCATTCCCTCGATTTCAAATGAGGCGCCCGAACGAAGATCGCGTAGAACAGTATATCGGAAAAGAAAGTTGCACGGAAAGATCGCTATTGCGAGTTCTTCAAATGCGATCCCCTCGCCTGTGACGCAATGGATTCGGACGCATATCAATATTTCCGTAACACTTGCAGGGTGTTGGCATATTCCGGAGCCTTATATGCCGTCAAGAACCTTGTCGGCCGGGCTTCGTTTGACTTATTCCGGGCTGTTTTGATAGGCTTTCCGACACAACAACAGAAAACACCTGCCGCGTGTCATAGACAGCCGGCGGCCTTCGGGCCTTAATGACGCCTGCCGAGACCGTGGGATGATAGAGTTTTGGAAACATTGCTCCTTTCCCGTGTCGTCTCGCGACGGCACGGGTTTTCTGTTGCAGGGCGACAGCAATGCAACGGAAAAAGGAAAGGAGGTGAGTGCGATTGCCGAAACCGGAAAAAATCGAAGCCGTAAGCGAGTTCAAGAAACGACTCGAGAACAGCGAAGTGGCGGTCATCACGAAGTATGTGGGGATCAACGTGGCGCAGGTGTCTGAACTGCGCAACAAACTCCGGGAAGCCGGGGTCGAGTTCAAGGTTTACAAGAACACGCTGGCGCGGCGCGCGCTGCGGGAGATGGGCGTCGAGGCGGCGGCGGATTTTATGGAAGGACCGACAGCATGGGCCTTTTCGAAAGACCCCGTGGCCCCCGCCAAGATTCTCAAGCAATTTGCGGGCGAGGTGAAATTCGTCTCGATGGCGGGCGGCGTATTGAGCGGCCGTGTCGTAACGGCGGCGCAGCTGGAATCACTGGCCGGTCTGCCGCCGCGTGAGCAGTTGCTGGCAATGGTCGTGGGCACGATAGCGGCTCCGCTCAGCGGATTCGTGGGCGTGTTGAACGCGCTGCCGCGCAACCTGGTCAACGTGTTGGATCAAATACGGAAACAGAAAGAAGGGGCCGCGGCGGCCTGAGGGCGCGCCGGGCGGTTTTGAACAAGGCGTATGGAGTCCCTTGAAGAGGAGAAAGAACGGATATGTCCGAGAAACTGGAAAGCATTATCAACAGCATCGCGGAATTGTCGGTGCTTGAACTGAGCGAATTGGTAAAGGCCCTTGAAGAGAAGTTCGGCGTGACGGCGGCGGCCCCGATGGCCATGGCGGCGATGCCCATGGCTGCGGCGGGCGGCGGCGAAGCGGCGGGCGGCGACGAAGGCCCCACCTCCTTTGATGTGATCCTCAAGGAGCACGGGTCGCAGAAAATCGCCGTGATCAAGAAGGTGAAAGACTTGGCGGGACTGGGTCTGAAAGAAGCGAAGGACCTTGTGGACGCATGCCCGAAGCCCGTAAAACAGGGCGTCCCCCAGGACGAAGCGAACAAACTGAAGGAAGAACTGGAGAGCGTCGGCGCGGTCGTCGAGATCGTGGGCGCTGCCTGATTCCATTCACAGTACAAGACAAAGGGCCGGTCTTTGGACCGGCCCTTTTCTCATAATTTCTGATGCCAATTTGAAACCTCTGACGGAGCAACAGCATGGCCACCAGAGGCAATCATTGCTCTTCGCCCAATCATTGCGAGTCCCACACCGCCTTCGGCGGCGATTCGCTGAAGAAAGGAAGCGCACTTTTCAAGCAATACAACAATTTTTATCAGTGCTGTCCAAAACAGGTTATTAAGGATGGTGAAAGACCATGCCCAAAACCCTTGGAAAATCCTGTTGAATCAAGGTGATGTGGGGGGCTTGTCCTATACGCAAACCTCTCTGCGGGAATTTCTGAGGCATCATTACCCGTGTGCCAGGGTGTCCTGTTTTTGTTCCCCCTCACCCCACCCCTCTCCCGGGGGGAGAGGGGGTATATGGCGCAACCCGAGGCATGCCGTTGCCCCCTCTCCCTCCGGGAGAGGGAGTATATGGCGCAACCGGAGGCATGCCGTTGCCCCCTCTCCCTCCGGGAGAGGGAGTATATGGCGCAACCGGAGGCATGCCGTTGCCCCCTCTCCCTCCGGGAGAGGGGTGGGGTGAGGGGGAAAGATTAATATGACAAAAGACTTTTCTCAGAACTCAGAATATTCTGGGCAGCACTGAATTTGAATTTATCCGTCAACTTTGAATCCTCGTCATTGCGAGCGAAGCGAATCTGAGGCGTGCCGCCTGTCCAGATTGCCGCGCCACGCTTCGCTTCGCTCGCAATGACGAGTAGAGATGCGGCCCGACATCGGACCGATCTCTTTCACTACACGCTAAAATGTCGTCTTGTGAGATTTCAGCGGCGTGAATGCATTCGGCTATACTTTCTTTCAAATTGCGGAGGGAGTATGATCCTCACCAGAAAGCAGGAATCCATCATTGCGCGGTATGTGCATGAAGTCGCGATGCAACTCGACGTGGAAATTCCCGAACGCATCCGCGAGCGCGCCTTGACCCGACTGGAAAAACAGATTAAACGTGAATTGAGCGCCATTCAGAAAGACACCATCGAGGACACGGACTTGCGGGCTGTGTTGGCGCGCTTGGGCGACCCGCGCCGCCGGGCGGCGGTGCTGGCAGAGCAACAGCCCCGCACAGAGGGATTGGCGCTTTCCCTTGAAAACAGAGTTTGGCTCGGTGTGTGCGCATCGCTGGCCGCCTATCTGGAAGTACATGTGCGGCTGGTGCGTGCGGCGGCGTTTCTGCTGGGACTGCTCACCGGCCCGATCGCGATTGTCGCCTATCTGGCCATTTACGCCAGGATGCACCGCGCCGCTGGCGACAACGCGCCCAGAATTGCGTGGCAACACCTGCTGCTGCGCACTGGATGCATCCTGCTGACGGCACTGGCATTGCATGTGTTCGGCCGGATGGCGCTGTGGGGAGTCCGCTTCGCAATGGATGCCTACCTCAAGCGCCCTGCGCCCGTACTCGGAGGATGGGGGTGGCTGGAGGTCCACAGCGGCGAAGTGCTGTTTTATGCGTTGGCAATCACGTTGCCACTTGCCATACTGAGCGCCATGCCCGTCGCCGAAGGATGGAACCACACGCTCAAACGCGTCGCCGAGGCCCTGCTGGCGCTCTACGGATTGATTATCTCCTTTGGCATCGCCTGCTATCTAACAGGCGTCATTCTCGACATCACCCGGGATTTCTCCGAGATACTGCCCACGCTTCCGCGCCTGGGCTAGCGTTGGAGAAGCGGGGGAGACGCCGCTTTCATATGCCCGGATCGTACCTCGGCATGTTGGGGTCATCGTCGTTGGCCTCCGGCGGACTTTGCAGCGCGGCGGTGTCGGGGTCGTATCTTCCGCGGAGTTCGTCCACGACAGTGCCTTCCCAGAGGGGCACCCCGACGATGTAGGCGGCGCGGCCGATGAAGTGCGCGGCGACGGGCGCGGTGAGGAAGAGAAACACGATGGCGAGTCCGGCGCGGATGGCGACGCCGAGGTCGTCGAAATGCACGGCAAGGGCGAGCAGCATGCCGCTGACGCCGAGGGTGCCGCTTTTTGTGGCGGCGTGCATGCGGATGAAGAGGTCGGGCAGGCGCAGCACGCCGACAGCGGCGAGCAGCATGAAGGACGCGCCGAAGATCATCAGCAGCGCGGTGATGATGTCGTTCATGGCAGCCCTCCCTTTCCGATGTAGTAGGCGAAGGCCACGGTGCCCAGAAACGCGATGACGGTGAGCACGATGGCGTCTATGAGGAACACGGATTGGTTGGTGGCGATGGCGTAGGCCGCAATCAAGCCGACGACGAGCGTGGCGACGAGGTCGAGCGCGACGACGCGATCGGGCAATGTGGGTCCCCTGAACAAACGGATGCAGGAAATGACCAGCGCGGCCCCAAGCATCATGATGACCAGGTTGACGGTGACGGACAGAATGTTCATCGCATCACCTCCAACAGCCGTTTTTCCAGCCCTTCTTTGATGGCGCGGCGCAGTTTTTCCGGATCGTCAATAAACATGGCATGGATGTAGAGGGTCTTCTGGTCATCGGAAACATCGAGACTGAGGGTGCCGGGGGTCAGCGAGATTACGTTGGCCAGCAGCGTGATTTCCGCGGGCGTATTTGCGTCGAGTGGGATGGCCAGCGTACCGGGCCGGGAGTAATGCGTCGGGGTAACCACGTCGTGGGCCACCTGCAGGTTGGACATGATGAGTTCCTTAAAGAACCAGAAAAAGAACCCGACAATCTGACGCACTTTCTTGAAGTAGTTGGATGAATCCGTCCTGCCATGAAACAGCATGAGCGCGAAATAAGCCAGGACAAAGCCCACCAGCAGATTCGCCAGGGTGATCCGACCGTTCATCAGCGCCCAGACCAGGGCAAGCAGGATATTCCACAGGAACATGCGCATCTCAAGTCCCCAATACGGCGGCGATATATGCCTGTTTATCCAGCAGTTGATCGGCGGCGCGCAGCGCCATTGCATAACACGGCTCAAATCCGACGCCGAACAGCACATTCAGTCCCGCGAGCAACGCCACGGGTATCATCATGCGCCGGATGGCGTGGGTGGCGTCGCCCGGCGGCGGAACATCGCGCTCTTCCGGCGCAGGTTTCCAGAAGCCCCCCGCCCAAATCTTCGTCATCGAAAACAGCGTCAGGATACTCACCAGCAGCGACACCGCCACAATGACATAGGCGCCCGCCTGGATACCCGCAATGACAAGAACCAGTTTGCCAAAGAAACCCGACAGGGGCGGAATGCCCGCCAGGGCCATGGCGGAGACCATGAAGCAAATTGAAAGCGCGGGCTGTTGCTCATAGAGGCCGCCGAGTTGCTTCAAATCGCCGGTCCCGCGCAGCCGATGCACCACGCCGCTCACCAAAAACAGGTTGGACTTGGCGATGATATTGTGCACGATGAAAAAAATGGCCCCGGCCAGCGCAATCCGGCTGTACAGCCCCAATCCCATGATGATATAGCCGATCTGGCTGACGATGTGGAAGGCGAGGATGCGGCGGAAATCGTTTTGCGCCGCTGCGCCGAGCACGCCGGTCACCATGGTGAAAGCGGCGAGGACAAGGATGACCCCGTGCGTCAGGGCCGTTTCGAGCGTGAACATCAGGGTGAACACGCGAATAATGGCATAGACGCCGACCTTCGTTAAGAGTCCCGCGAAAATCGCCGAAACCGCTGGCGGCGGCGTGTGGTACGAGGCGGGCAGCCAGAAGAAGAGCGGAAACAGGCCCGCCTTGATTCCGAAAGCCGCCAGGTAAAGCATGGCCAGCGTAGTCGTGAGGCGCGGCGCAACGTTTTCGCCCAGTTTCCCGGCCAGATCCGCCATGTTCAGCGTCCCCGCCACGCCGTAGAGGATGCCCGTTGCCGCGAGAAACAGCGCGGAACTCACAAGATTCAGGGTGACATACTTGATGGCGCCTTCCAGTTGCGGGCGATCTCCGCCCAGCGCCAGCAAAACGAATGAGGCCATGAGCATCACTTCGAACCATACGTAGAGGTTGAATACATCGCCGGTGAGAAAGGCCCCGTTTACCCCCATCAGCAGTACCAGCGTCAGGGGATAGTAACCGTAAGATTCGCGGCCGCTGTCCATGGCCCAGAAAGAATAGAAAAGCACGCAAGCGCCGAGAACGGCGGCGATAAATACCATGATGGCGGCGAACAAATCCGCCACCAGCGTGATGCCGAAAGGCGCGGGCCAGTCGCCCACCTGCACCGCCAGTACGCCGTGCCGGTCCACCGTCCACAGCAACGCCGCCGCCGCCAGCAGCAGCGCGGCGGCCCCGCATGCCGCCAGCGCGCGCTGCGCTGCGCGACTGCGCCAGGCCACCAGACCCAGCGCCCCGCCGACGAGCGGGATAACAATCGGCATGACCAGCAGCGCTTTCATGTGTCGGTCGTCCTCAAATCATCCAGATCGTCCGTGCCCGTTTCCTGGTGTGTGCGGTGCACGAGCACCAGCATGAAGGCGGTTACGCCGAAACTGATGACAATGGCGGTGAGGATAAGCGCCTGCGGCAGGGGGTCGGCGGTGCGCCCGATGAGCACAGCGCCGCCTTCGTCAATCAACGGCGCATGCGCGCGGGTCAAGCCCGCCGCCGTGAAGATCAGCAGGTTCGCGCCGTGGCTCAACAGCGAGAGGCCCAGCACCAACTTGATGATGTTGCGCTGGAGCATCAGGTACAGCCCGGCGGCGTATAGGCCGCCGACCACCACCGCAAACACAAATTCCAAGACGCTTCCTCCTATTCCTCTTCCGCCATGGAATAAATGATCAGCAAAGTCACCCCGATCACCACGAGATACACGCCGATATCAAAAAACATCGGGGTGCCCAGATGCACCGCGCCGAAACCGGGAAGATGCATCTCCCACCATGCGCCGGTCATGAACGGACGCCCCATCAGCGGCGCTATTGTGGCGCTGCCCACGGCCACCAACAGCCCGCAACCGATCAGGGTATGCGGGTCCGCGCGCAACTTGCGGCGGGATTCAAGCACGCCGTAAGCAAACGCATAGAGTGAAAACGCCGCGGCCCCCACCAGTCCCCCGGTGAAACCGCCGCCAGGCTCGTTGTGACCACGCAAGAGCAGGAAGACCGAAAACATGAGAAGGATGGGCTGCATATAGAGTGTAGCGGTGCGCAGAATGAGCGACGTCATTTGTCCGCCCTCCGTCCCAGACGCAGTTTCAACAGCGAATAAGCGCCCACCGCCGCCACCGCCAGCACGGTGATCTCGCCCATGGTGTCAATGCCCCGGAAATCAACGAGGATCACATTGACGATGTTGCGCCCATGGCCCATGTCGTAACTGTGCTCCAGAAAAAACTGCGACACCGACGGGCGACCACGCAGGTCCGCCGCGATCAGCGTCAGCAGGCCCATCACCACCCCGAAAGCGACCGCCACCGCGAGGTTGCGCGCGACCGCCTGGCTGCTGGCCCTGAGAGAGAACTGCGGGAGGTGATAGAAAACCAGTACGAAGAGGATGACCGTGAGTGTTTCGATGAGAAACTGCGTCATGGCAAGATCAGGCGCGCCGAAGATCACAAACACAATCGCAATCCCATAACCCACGACGCCCAGCGCCGCCACCGCCGCCAGTTTGGTCCTGGAATGCACCACGGCGGCGATGCCCGCAACGAGAATCGCGGCAACGCCGAATTCGTAGTAGCGCAGTTCCCATATCGTAGCACTGATCCGACGCAGCAGCATCGCAGCGAGGCCCGCGCCCTGGGTAATCAACAATGCGCCCATCACCGCGACCGTCGTGAGGATAATGGTAATCAGGTAATAGCGCAGGTAGCCGCTTTGCAGCACCCGCGTCTGCCACTTGGCACCGTCCATCATTCCCTGGAGCATCCAGTCATACCATCGTGCAGGCCCCCACTGCGCCGCGCGCATCGGCAGCGCGAAAACACCATATAATGCTTCACGCTTCCAGAATGCGGCAAGGCCTCCGGCCACTGTCACCGTGCTCAAGGTCAGCGCCAGGCTGACGCCGTGCCACAGCCCCAGATGCAGGTGAACATGCGCTCCGAGGATGCTCTCCGCGACAGGCGTCAGCAGCGGCGTCGCCAGCGCCGGAAATACGCCCAGAACGACCGTCAGGAATCCCAGCAGCAGCGGCCCCAGCCGCATGCTCCAAGGCGCTTCGTGCGGATGCTTCGGGGTTTGTTTTTTTTCGCCGAAGAACGGCAGGTATGCCGCGCATGCGGCCACCACCAGAAACAACATGCTGGACGCCACAGCAACGAAGGTCAGGATTATCGAAAACACCCCGTGACCGTGTACGAGGCTTTCATACACCAGTTCTTTGGCAGCGAAGCCGAAAAAGAGCGGAATCCCCGCCATGGACAACGCCGCTATTGACGCGCCGGCCGCCGTGAAGGGCATCGCCCCCGCCAAGCCGCCCAGGCGCCGCACGTCGCGCTCGCCGGTTTCGTGATCCACCGCCCCCGCCGCAAGGAACAGCGCCGCCTTGTATAGCGCGTGCGCCAGGCAAAACGCCGCCATGGCTTTTACAGCGGCGGGCGTGCCGACGCCCAGCAGCATCGTCATCGCGCCCAGCGCGCTGACGGTCGAATAGGCCAGAAGCCGCTTCATGGCGTGCTGTTGCACTGCCAGGAAGGCCCCCAACAAGAACGTCGCTGCGCCAATCGTTCCCACCAGTCCGGTCCATGCGGCGGTACCGCCCAACGCCGGACTCAGCCGCGCCAGCAGAAAAACCCCCGCCTTTACCATTGTCGAGGAATGGAGATAGGCGCTCGCCGGGGCGGGCGCGGCCATCGCGTTTGGCAGCCAGAAATGAAAAGGAATCTGCGCCGATTTGGTGAACGCGCCCAGCAATACGAGGATAAGGATCGGCAGGTATTCCGGCTGATTGCGGACAAGGTCTCCGCGCGTTGTGAGTTCCGAAAGTTCCAGCGTCCCGGCCGTCATGCCCAGCATCACCAGCCCTGCCAGCATTGCCAGGCCGCCCAGACCGGTCACCAGCAGCGCCTGCAATGCTGCGTAGCGCGACTCCTCCTCCCGGTGGTGGAAACCGATGAGCAGGTAGGAACTGAGGCTGGTCAATTCCCAGAACACGAACAACGCGATGATGTTGTTGGAAAGCACCACGCCCAGCATGGATGCCATAAACATGAGAAGAAAGGCGTACCAGCGGCCCAGCAGGGGATGTCCATGCAGATAGCCGCCGGAATACACGGTCACCAGAAACCCGATCCCGCTGATCAGCGCCGCGAAGAGGATTGCCAGACCATCGGCGTGAAAGGAAAGTGCGATGCCCAGGCTCGGAATCCAGCCATGCGATTCGTGCGCCGCCGCTTGGCCCAAGCCGGGGATGTGGGACATGAAATAGAAAAACAAGCCCAATGGCAACAGGCTGAATATCCATCCGCTCTTGTCCCCAAGACGGCGATGCGCCCAAGGGGCCAGCGCGGCCAATATGAAACCTGAGCAGATTGCCGTCAGCATATCCTATCCCGTGTCGTCATAATACCTGTTGCGTCGTTACAAAAATCCCCCCAGGGACCCCGTACATTATCATATTCACCCCGAAGAATCCCGTCCAGACAACACAAAAGCAGGCGTTTTCATTTCCGGTAACATTCCAGCCGAATGCCGAATGAAGTAATCACTGCGCATAGCCCCGTCATTGCGAGCGCAACGAAGCGGAGCGCGGCATTCTGGATACAATCTCCACCTCAGATTGCTTGTATGTTCCTGTTGCGGCGTATCTGCGTAGCGAAAGTCGTCACAGCAGCAGTTTTTCTTTTTGGTTCTTTTCCTTTTGCAGGCAACGGTGGAAAAATGAAGATGTGGCAAGCATGGCTCCTGCCACGCAGTCTTCGCTCAGCCCCGCTGCGCGCCGCACCACTCGCAAGGGCGAAAAGAAGGTTATGTGCGTTGATTCCGACGGTTGCGCCGGTCGGCTAAAACGTTACGATTTCCAAAACACTTCGCCGTCCGCCATGCGCCCGGTCATACCCCGTCCCCACCATTGCGCTGCTGCTCGCGAATGTTTCGGAAAAAAGTGGTCAGCAATGCGCCGCACTCCTCGCTGCGCAGTCCAGGGAAAACCGCCGGCTGGTGATTGAACCGGGGATCCTCCAGCAAATTCATCAGCGTGCCGCAACAACCCGCCTTGGGGTCATAGGCGCCGAAATAGACTTCCGGAATCCGGGCGAGAATGATGGCCCCGGCGCACATCGCGCACGGCTCCAGCGTCACGTACAATCGCGTGTTCTCCAGCCGCCAACTGCCGAGGCGGGCGGCGGCAGCCGTAATCGCGAGAATCTCGGCGTGCGCCGTCGGGTCCTGAAGCATTTCGCGCTGGTTGTGCGCCTTGGCGATCAGTTCGCCCTCATGCACTATCACGCAGCCCACCGGCACCTCGCCAGATTCCATCGCGCGCTGCGCCTCCCGGATGGCGTAGCCCATATAGCGGTCGTTTTCGTCCTGCATGGCGCGCCATTCTGGCGGTCCACGGCGAGGCAAGTCAAACCGGTCCAGGGGGAAAATCCCGCTTTTCTCATCCCGATGGTTGGCATAGGTGGGTTGCCGTAAGGGCATTTTGCAGATTTCCCCGGTAAGGTGTATGATTAAAATGCAGGTGGAAGGTGCGACGGAAGGCGGGCGCGGGCATGCCGAAGCATGCCCGTTAACAGGCGAAGGTCCTTCATGGGAGTGCGACCATGGCGGAGGTTGTATTAGGAACAGGGCAACAGCAGAGTCTTCGTACCGTCATCAACATGATCGAGCAGCATCTGCGACGGACACAGGGTGTGCCGCGCCGGATTGAAGCGCATTCGGAGACACTGGAACTGACGGCGGAGCGTCCGGAATTCAAGGGGGAATTTGTAAAGTTCGCTGTGCGCCTGCGTCCCAATGAGAAATGTCTGCAGGCGTTGACTTCGCTTTCCAAAGAGTATGCCGATTCCTTTTCCTTCACCCAGGAAGACGGTGCGGTGGTGTTGAATTTTCCGCCGCAGGGCGCAAAGCCGTCAGCACGCGCCCTGGAGGCGGTGGAGAGGGCCTCGCGTTGCATAACGCTTCCTGAAGTATGGCGCGTCCGGGGCGAGAACTACCGTATTGACCGCATCAGTCCGGAATTGCTGTTCCAGGCGATGCTGCAATACAAGGCGAGCGACGTCCACCTGTCACCGGGCCTGTGTCCCGTGTTTCGCATTGACGGCGATGTGCACAATTCCGAACTGATGGGGCCGTTGTCCTCCGTGCAGATTCTTGCATTGATAAAGGAAATCGCGCCGCCGGAATGCTACACCGAATTTGAGATGTCGAAGCAGACCAGTTTCGGCTATCACCAGATCGGCATGGGCTATTCGCGGGTTTCGGCGTTCGTCAAGACCGGCGCGCCGCATTGCACATTCCGTTTTCTTCCCGAAATCATCCCTTCCTTTGAAGAATTGCACATGCCGCCGGACCTCATGGAGCGGGTGGCCTCGCTCCCGCGCGGGCTGCTGCTCGTGACGGGCATGACCGGGAGCGGCAAGACCACCACGGTTGCGGCGCTGCTCGACTATATTAACGCTCACCGCGCAACCCACATCATCACGATTGAGAACCCGATTGAATATGTGCACGTCAACAAGAGGTCCGTCATATCACAGCGAAGTCTTGGGACCGATGTGAATTCGTTCAACGATGCCGTGAGCGGCGCCCTGCGCCATGACCCCGATATTATTCTCATCGGGGAAATGCGCGACCCCGATACCATCCGCGCCGCGATCAACGCCGCGGCGACCGGCCACCTCGTATTGAGCACGCTGCACTCCAACACCGCCTACGAAGTCGTCAATCGCATTGTGAGTTACTTCGATCCCATCGAACGCGATCTGGTGCGCCTCCAGGTGCGCGACTGCCTGCGGGGAGTCATCTGCCAACGGCTGGTGCCCAAGATCGGCGGGGGCCGCGTGCCCGCGCTCGAAGTGTTGTTCAATGACATCAAGGCCATCGGCGACGGCATCATCACCGGGGATTCAGACCTCATCCGTGTCGGCATGCAGCAAAGCGTGTCGCATTCGTTCCTGTTTGAGCAGTATCTGCACCGGATTTACAAAGAGGGCTTGATAGATCTGGACCATGCACGGGAATTCTGCACCGACGCCAGCGTGTTCGACCAGTTGCACATGGGCACGTACTCCATCCCGCGCCTGGATTCGATCAAGAACAGGGGTGACCACGACATGTTCAGGGCGTGAGGTGTTCCGGACCGTCCGGCCCGTCGCCCAACGCATCCAGATCACCGCGAGCGAGGCCAATGCGCTTGTGAATCTGCGCCCGCCGCACCGGATCGCCCCCGGGGGTGTTCAGCGCTCTGTCCCAATATTTCAGGGCGCTTTCAAGAAGACGCCGCCGGTCAGGGGCGTTTTCCGCAAGGCGCGCCCGTTCCAGGCACATATCGCCCAAATCAATGTAGTCAGTATCGGCGGAGTCATTGCGCGCCACGCGCGCCGCCTGAAGATAGGCCGACTCGGCTGCGGCGTATTCGCCCATCACGCGATGGGCCGCCGCCAGGGTGCGCAACACCTGCAATGCTGTTGCGGGGTCTTCCACCTGTTGCGCAGGCGTGCGCAGCGTTTCCACCGCCTTCGGGTAATTGCCCAGTTCAAAATAGAGTATGCCGATCAGGCATTCCGCCCGCAACCGTCTGGCGTCGGCGGGGTGATCCCGCACAAAGGCGTTCAGCACCGACAGCGCTTCTTCGCGGCGCGTGCGCGCGGCGTTTCCAGCCATGGAAGCGGATTGTTTGAGGGCAACACCCGCCTCGAACCAGGCCTCTGCGCTCAAGGGATGCGCCGGATAACGTCGCGCCAGCAGGAGGAAGTCTTGCGCGGCTTGCTCATAGCGACTCTGCGCCATCGCCGCCCTGGCTGCGATCATCAACTGTTCCGGAGAACGCATGATCGGCCATAAGGTTTCTCTGAATACAAGCACGGCCGTAACCGTCAGAACAAAACCGCCCAGCGCAAGCGCTGAATAGAAAACCCTCTTTCGCATTGGAGACGCATAGCGCATGGAACGGCGCGCCCGCGCCGCTTCGTTATCATAATCATGGAGCGTCCCATCGCCTTCGCTTTCTTCCTCTTCAAGACACAACCAATTCTCCGCCATGAAATCGCGCGGCTGGTTTTCCAGTTCACAAAGCAGTTGCTCCGCTTCCGCGAGTTGCTGTGTGGCATTGGACGCGTGCTTCGGCAATTCTTCCGGGCGCCGTTCCATTCCCTCATGGACCTCAGCCGTCCTCTCAAATCCCGGCGCATCTTTGTCGGATGGCGACGCTGCTGCATTCGCCAACGCGGGCGGGCCGGCTTGGCTTGGCGTATCTGCATGCCGCGCCGGGGAAGCGTAAGTCGTGTCGTCGCCTTGCACACGGGGGGGCTGTCCCAAATCCCGGGCCAACTCTGTCACCAGTTCGCGAAGGGTTTCGAGTGTCCGCGTGAGGGCGACAGACGGCCCGGTTTCCGCCTGTAATGGCTCCAGTGGCGGGGGCTCGGATGAAGATATCTCCGCATTTCCCCGGCCCCCGGCGGCGACGGCATGGTCCACATCCCTCACCCCTGCTTCATAGAATATCACGGGATGGGCGGGATTCATGTCTTCCACCGGCGTTCTCGTTTGCGGGACGGTCCGGCTTGGTGGTGACGCCATTGCCGGAGAACGCGTCAATCCGGTCATTTGAATGAAATCGAGATCACTGGTGAAGCGATTTCGGGAAACGCCGCTCTGCAATCGCGCGTCCTGCGCCATTGCCGCCATCAGCGAGCGATCAAGTTCATCGAGCCGGGACCGGATAAGTTCGCCTTCATCTCCGGTCTTGTCTGCCTCGTGGTCATGCGACATCGCGCTCATGGCGCTTCCCGTTCCTCGTCCGGACGCTCTCGCACACCACGCAGCAGCAGTTGCGCAGCCCTTTCATCGCGCGTGAAGGCTCCCCGCCCTGGTTTCACGCTTTTCGGTTCCTCCTCCCTGGGCGCGGGAAAAGCCCCGGTGCTGCGTAACGCATCCTGCACTGCGGCGGCGACGCGCGCCCGCTTTTCCGGATGGGCCAACGTGGTCTTTTCGATTGTATGCAGGATGATTTCATGGTTAATGCGCCGCGTCTGCAACTGCGCGGCTTCCAGCATCGCGTTGCGGCAGAGCGTGACAATCAGGCGCGGACTGCCTTCACTGTACGCGAAAATGGCGCGCATGGCCGCTTCGTCAAATTCCGGCCCCGCGCCTGGTTGCGCGCCCGCCTGCTGCAACCGAAACTCGATGAAGCGACGCATCTCCTCAAAAGGAATGGGCCCCAGGGTGTACGTCATATTTACACGCTGCTCGAAATTCGGGGCCGCCTTCAGCACCTGTATCCATTCCAATTGCGCGAAAAGAACGAGATTCAGCAACTTATGCTGCTGCGTTTCCAGGTTCTGCGCCAGGCGCAGCAACTCCAACTGGCCCCGCTTGTTCAGGTTCTGTGCGTCGTCAATAATCAGCGTGCAGATGCGGTGGCGGTTCGCGAGCAGATACTGGTTGAGCGTCTCCATATACGCCGCAAACGAATGCTCGTGGGACTGCAGGCCGAATTGCGTCACGATGCCCGACAGCAGGGCAAACGTGGTCCAGGAAGGAATCGGCGAACCAATCACTGCGGTGCAATAACGCTCCGGGTTCTCCGCCATGCCGGTAAGCAACTTGCGCAGCAGCGTCGTCTTGCCTGTGCCATAATTTCCAAGAATCACTGCAATGCCGTGCCGCCCGTCTATGCTGTTCCACAGCCGGAACAAACATTCCTTGTGTTCCTGCGTGGCATAGAAATAGGCTGGATCCGCTGTCGGCGCAAACGGCTGCTCACGCAGCCCAAAGAATTTGAGATGACTTTGCGTTTCGTCCATCCACGGCCCCTCGCGCAGGAAATGTGTCTATTGTCCCTGATAATATCCTCATGTTATTGGATTTATGTGACAAAATCAAGGAAGTGTTCGGGTCAGGCATTTGCGAAATGGGCTGTTTCCGCGCCTGAGAGCGCGAAATATCCGGGATTATTGATGGGACTGAGGTCCGGAACGCCCATTTCGCAAATGCCTTCGGGTGAGATATTGGCGGTATTGACCACTTGGGCGTGTGCTGTATGAATTCGGTTTTTTACTTTGATTGTCCCGGAGTATTGCCTAAACCTCATTGCGAGTGAAGCGGCGCTCTGTGTCGCTGAACGTGGCATTCTGAGGTAAAGTGTATATCCAGGTTGCTGCGCTACGCTTCACCCCGCTGCTGAGAAAGTTCGTCCCCTTTCTTGTGCGAATCGCCGCCGAAGGCGGTGTGAGACTCGCAATCATGGGGTCTTCAGTAATGATTGCGTCAATCGGTAAAATGTTACTGAAGGAGCAAGTTTTCTCTCTCAGTGCTCCCCAGTTTCATGCAGGCAACGCCTGTAATGCGGCGAATGCGTCCTTGAGCGAACATCGTTAAAATTGCAGGACGGCAATATCCCAACCCCCTTCATCAACAGCGCGGCGCTTACGATGGCCGCAAGTGTCCCGGCCCGCGACAAACGCATGTCTTGTGCATTGGCCACAATCCATGTCAGAAACTTGATCGTGGCGTACATGGTCTTTCCCTCCAAATGGAACTCGACTCCTCAACGTGAGACGACTTGAAGGCAAACAAGACCATGCGCGCCTTTTATCTATTCCTTCATCTGAAAACCGGGGATCACCGAAATCTGATTTTGCCTGCTTTGATCCCGATTCCGGGAACAGGCTAACATACGGCTTGTTCTGTAATGCAGACCAACGAGGAGGGTCCCCTGTGTCACGTGACGCCATTGCCGCATATTTGCGGGAAACGGCCCCCGGTTCCGTCAATGCCGGATTTCTGGGGTATATTGCGAATCTGATCGAAATCGCGAAGACCGCCCCTGCTGTGGCGAAGGCCATTGTGCACGAATTGGCGGACCAGCGCCGCTACCTCAAGCTTATCGCCAGCGAGAACTACTGCTCGCTGGCCACCCAACTGGCCATGGGCAACCTGCTGACCGACAAATACGCCGAGGGATTTCCCGGCCAGCGCTTCTATGAGGGCTGCGACAACGTGGACGCCATCGAGGCGTATGCCTGCGAGCAGGCTTGCACGCTCTTCAATGCCGAGCACGCCTACGTCCAGCCGCACAGCGGGGCCGACGCGAATCTGGTGGCCTATTGGGCGGTGCTTACTGCGCGCGTCGAAGCGCCGCAGTTGGAGGCGATGGCCGTCAAAGACCCTTCCAAATTGTCGCAGGATGACTGGAACCGCATCCGGCAGGCGATCAACAACCAGAAACTGCTGGGCATGGACTATTACTCCGGCGGCCACCTGACGCACGGCTACCGGCGCAATCTTTCCGCGAAAATGTTCGACGCCTACAGTTATGCCGTGGACCGCGAGACCGGGCTTCTGGATTACGATGTCATCGAGCGCATGGCGCTGGATTTGAAACCGCTGATCCTGCTGGCGGGGTACAGCGCCTATCCCCGCGAAATCAATTTCCGGCGGATGCGCGAAATCGCCGACAAGGTCGGCGCGGTCTTCATGGTGGACATGGCGCATTTTGCGGGACTCGTCGCCGGCGGCGTATTCCAGGGCGACGCCAATCCCGTGGAACATGCGCACATCGTCACCTCGACGACACACAAAACCTTGCGTGGTCCGCGCGGCGGCATCGTGCTCTGCAAGAAGGAGTTTGCGGAGTACGTGGACAAAGGTTGCCCGCTGGTGCTTGGCGGTCCTTTGCCGCATATCCTGGCGTCGAAGGCGGTGGCCTTCACCGAAGCGAATCAGCCCGCGTTCCGGGACTATGCCCGGCGCATCGTCGCCAATGCGCGGGCGCTCGCGCAGGCGCTTGTCGCCGAGGGACTGACCATCGCCACCGGCGGCACCGACAACCACCTGATGCTGATCAACGTCGCCGAAAGCCGGGGTTTGACGGGCAGGCAGGCGGCGGGCGCGCTCCGCGAATGCGGAATTACGCTCAATTTCAACTCGTTGCCCTATGACCCCAACGGCCCGCTCATCACCAGCGGATTGCGACTCGGTACCCCTGCCGTCACGACCCTGGGCATGGGCGAGGAGGAGATGAAGGAGATCGCGGCGATCATCCGGCTGGTGCTCGACGGCACGCGGCCGGACCTCATCAAGAGCGGGGACAAGGCCGGCAAACCGAGCAAGCGCGCGTATGTGCTGGGCGATGCCGTGCGCAAGGATGCCCTGGCGCGTACCAAGGCGCTGATCGACCGCTTCCCCGTCTATCCGCAATTGGACCTGGCCTTCCTGCAGCGACATTTCGGCTGACAGGCGGGGCTACTCCAGATATCCCAGCGCCTGAAGTTTTTCGATTTGGGCGTCTGTGAGGCCCATATCATCCGCGTCACTATGCGCGTCCTCAGAGCCGGCTTCCGTTGCATCCAACGCCGCCATGAAGCGCTGCGCCTCGGTCTCCAGATGTTCCACCACCTCCGGGTGGGCGTCCGCCACGTTTTCCCGTTCCAGCGGGTCGTGGGTGCGTGAATACAATTCCACCGTGATTTCCGGCGGGGGCGGTCGGGCAAACGGGTGTGGCTTCTCGCCGATCCGGCGCATGTATTTCCAGTCCTGCGTGATCACCGCGTACTGCTGCGCTTCGGTATAGTCCAACATTTCCGAAAAAAGAAAATCCTCGGGACTGCTTTGTAGCGTCGGGTCAAACAGATTGACGCCTCTCGAATAGTGCAACGGTTCGCAGCCCGCAAGCGACAGAAGCGTCGGCGCAAGATCGATCAGGCTCGCCAAGTCCGTTCTTCGGGCGGGTGCCCGGCCGGGAACATGGATAATCAGCGGCACATGAATCCGTTCCCGGATGGGTTGCGCGCCGTGGCCGATGACCTTTTTCCTGTTTTTCCTGAAGGAATTCCTCGCTGATGAGCGACGCGAAAAGGCACGCACATTTACATGTATGATTTGCGCATTCGCTATCGCTTGTGCTTTCATGGTCTGCGAGGAAGTATTTTCGCGCGGCCAATGCGAGGAGTTTGAAAACATGAAGTGGTCAGTCATGGCGGTGTTGTTTGCGGCGTGCCTCGTGACTATGGGGTGCCACCCTGAAAAGCCTGAACCAAAGAGAGATGCAAACGTTAAACCGAGCGCGCCCGTTGCTGAACACGCCCCGCATGTCATGGATATCGGCGATGTGGAGGCCGGGGTATGGATCGAGGTGACGATTGATGAATCGTCGCGCGGATCGGGTGTTGTGGTCGAGGATCAGCAATCCCGGCGGGAGCGGATGGTCATGAGCACGGCGGATCTGACGGCCGCGCCGGAATCACTGGCGGCGGCGGTGCGCGTCAATGCGGACAGTGTGATTCAGTATGCCGAGCGTCTGGTGTTGTTGCGTGGCGCCTTGTTGGTGGAGCAGCGCGAAGTGGCGCGTTTTGCCGTGCTTTTCGGACGCGACGCAACGGAGATCGCCCATCCGGAGGGCGTTATTGCGGAACGCATGTTCACAGTGGACATTCTGGACCCGGTGCGTGAAGCGGGCGAAAGCGTGCTCGTTCATGCGGAGGCGGAAGCGTTGTTATTGCCGCCGGAGGCGGACTTGTCGGCGATGGATGTGATGGACGTGATGACAGACGCCAAAGACATGACCCGGATTCTCAGCAATCCGCTTCGGGTGAATTGGAAAACGGAGGGGGGAATGTGATGAATATTGTCTGCATCGGCGCGCATCCCGACGACGCGGAGTTCTACGCGGGCGGTACGATGGTGCAATGTGCCCGCGCAGGACACAAGGTGCACATGGTGTCGCTCACCAACGGCGACATCGGTCACCACGAAATGGCCGGCGGCGCGTTGGCGCGGCGACGCGCCGCTGAGGCGCGGCTTTCCGCTGAGCGCGCCGGCCTGAAGACGAGCATCTTGGACATTCACGACGGCGAGTTGTTGCCCACGCTGGAAACGCGGAGGCAGGTGGTGAAACTGATACGGCAGTGCAGCGCCGATGTGGTCATCACGCATCGTCCTTGGGATTATCATCCGGACCACCGCTATGCCGCCATCGCGGTGCAGGACGCCGCGTTCATGGTGACGGTGCCCTTCTTCTGCCCCGATACGCCGTCCCTGCGCAGGAATCCGATTTTCCTTTACATGATGGATAAGTTTACCAGGCCGATTCCGTTCCAGCCCGACATCGCTGTCGCAGTGGACAGCGTGATGGATGTCAAATGGTCCATGCTCGATGCGATGGAATCGCAGTTCTACGAATGGCTTCCCTGGCTGGAAGGCGCATCGGAGGCCGTGCCCAGGGACCCGGCGGCGCGTCGCGAATGGCTGGAAAGGATCCTGACGCCGTTTTTTCTGGAGCCGGCGCAACAGGCCCGCGCCGCGTTGGCGCGATTGTATGGCGAAGAGGCGGCAAAAGCGGTGCGGTTTGCGGAACTTTTTGAGGTGTGCGAATACGGGCGTCAGCCCGGCCCGGATGAAATCCTGGAAATATTTCCGTTCCTTCCAAAGAAAAAGCAATGATGGCGGATGCTTGTGGAAGCCCGCCGGGAGGAATACCGTATGCGGTTTACGTTGATCATGCCATTGACCATTCTTGGCGTTGCATCCCACGCTTTGGCGCAGGAGGTCAATCCGCCGCAAATCAGGAGCCTGGGCGTTGCCACGGTCTACGCGGTGCCCGCGCATGTGGATTTCTGGCTTCACCTGACCGTGACCGACGAGACACTTGAAAAGTCCATGGGCGCGGCCGCCCAATTTGAGGAGAATCTACGGGGTCGGCTGACGGCGGCGGAATTGCGCGCAAGCGATATTTATGTCAGTCCGCCCGCCGTGTCCGACATGCAGGAGGAAAAGGCGGTGCGCATGTCGGCGCGGGTGCGTTTTCCCATGGCCAGTTTCGTGTCCCCGGAGACCGGGCCGGCATTCTTCGGGCGGCTTTGCGACAAGATGGCCTCCATCGCGGAAGGGTTGGCGTGCATGACGGAGGGGCCTATATTTGAACCGGCCAATCGCGAAAGCATGGTGCAGGCGGCGGTAACCGCAGCCACGGAAAACGCATATCCGGTGGCGGACGCGGTGGCGGGCGCGTTGCGCGGTTCCATCTATGCGGTGGATACGGTGCGTGTGCGGGAGATTATCTGGAACGACGCGCCCAACGTCAAGGGGGTGCAGCCGAATATGCAGCAGGTTTCCTGCACCGCCCGCGTGGAAGTCATCTACATGCTGGGACCACACCCCTGAGGATACAGGGGACTCTTGGCGGGCAGGCGCAGCGTAAAGCCCGTATCCGGGGCATAGACCAGGTCGCCGCCGTGCGCTTCCGCGATTTCCCGCGCGATGTATAAACCCAGGCCGGGATGTTCCGTCCCTTTGGTCGTCACATAAGGTTCAAACATGCGCGCCGCCAGTTCAGGCGGGGGCGGCGGGCTGGAATTCCATATGGAAATGGCGATGCCATTGTCCGATGGGCGCACCGATATCCGAATGAGCCGGTCTTCAGGCCACTCCACAAGCGCCTCCTGTGCGTTCATGATCAGGCACAACAGCGCCAGATGTATTCTCGCTCTGTCCGCGACAATGACAGTCAATGGCTGTTCAAATCGGGTTTCCAGGCCAATGCGGGCCAGACGCATTTCATGCCTGCGCAACTGCAACACACGATGGACAATGTCCAAGGGATCAACTTCGGCGATGGCGGGTTTCCCTTTGCGGGCGATTTCCACACATCCGGCAATTAAGGCGCCGCACTTCTTCGCTCCTTCAATGATTTCTCCCAACATGCGCTGCGATTCGGCGTCGATCCGGCGGTCGTTCATGATCAGTTCGGCATAGGCCATAATGGCACCGAGAGCGTTGTTGATATCATGCGTAATGCCGTTAAGACACCGACCGACCTGCGCATATCCAAAGACAGCGCCCAGCCGCGCCGCGACATCGGGCGTGTCACCCAGAGGCGGGCGGGATTCAAACGATGGGCGCTGATCCTGCAAAAGAGCGATCTCCTCCGAAAAAACATTGCCGCAAAGGCGCAAAAACTGTTTTGTATAATGCTTGTGACAGGCGCTGGGTGAACAGACTATTTTCCGAGATTTGAAGCAACCGCATGTGCGAATTCGCTGCATTTCACGGTTGTGGCGCCTTCCATAAGCCGGGCGAAATCGTAGGTAACAGTCCTGGCTCGGAACGTTTTGGTCATTGCCTTCGTCAATGCCTCGGAAACCTCTGTCCAGCCCAGATATTCGAACATCATCACGCCGGAGAGCACCAGGCTGCTGGGGTTCACCTTGTCCAGGTTGGCGTATTTCGGCGCAGTGCCGTGGGTGGCCTCAAAAAGCGCCACGCCCGTCTCATAATTGATGTTGGCTCCCGGCGCAATGCCGATCCCCCCGACCTGCGCCGCAAGCGCGTCGCTGAGATAATCGCCATTGAGATTCATGGTGGCGATGACATCAAACTCCTTCGGGCGGGTGATGACCTGCTGAAAGGTGATGTCGGCGATGGCGTCTTTCACCAGGAGTTTGTCACCCGGTTTCCCGTTGCAGTCGGCCCACGTCACGGCGGCGCCCGCGAATTCCTCGCGCGCCACTTCGTAGCCCCAGCGCAAGAATGCGCCCTCGGTATATTTCATGATGTTGCCTTTATGCACAAGGGTGACGCTCTTGCGGTTGTGCGCCAGGGCATATCGAATTGCGGCGCGGACCAGCCGTTTGGTGCCTGTGGCGCTGATGGGCTTGAGGCCAAGCCCTGAATCCTGGCGGATCGGCCAGCCGAATTGGTCGCGGCAGAACTGGATCAGTTTGAGCGCCTCCTCGGAACCAGATTCCAGTTCGAATCCCGCATAGAGGTCTTCCGTGTTTTCGCGGAAAATGATCATGTTCACATGATGGGGATTACGCACCGGGCTTGGCACGCCCTCGAAATGGCGAATCGGTCGCACACAGGCGTACAACTCCAGTTTTTGGCGCAGGGCCACGTTCAGGCTTCGAAAGCCTTGTCCCACAGGCGTGGTGAGCGGCCCCTTGATGGCCAGGCCGTATTCACGAATGGCGTCCAGAGTCTCCTCCGGCAGATAAGTTCCGCACCGCTTGTTTGCCTTCTCCCCCGCGAGCAATTCCATCCAGGCAATTTTCCGGGCCTCGCCATAGCAATGGCGGACCGCAGCGTCGAACAGAAATTTCGACGCCTTCCAGATGTCAGGGCCGATGCCGTCACCTTCAATGAAGCCGATGATAGGGTGGTCCGGCGTTTGCACGGTTCCATCGGGACTCAAGGTCACTTTGTCTCCTTCAGGCGGAGACAGAAGACCGTTTTTGTGCATGATGAAATTCCTTTTATCCCGGCGCACGGCGGCTATTGACTGTTGGGCAGCATGACGCACCGGGCCTCTTTTACAAAAGGCACCTTGCGACAGGCGGCCAACACCTCTTCATTGATCGGCTGATCGAGGTTCAGTACAATCAATGCATGACCGCCGCGTGCGTCGCGGCCGAGGGTCAGGTTGGCGATATTCACACCGGCTTCACCGATTCGGCTGCACACCCTGCCCAGCACCAGCGGTCTGTCTTCATTCATGCAGACAAGCATTGGGCCTTCCGGTTTGACGTCCACGCGTGTGTTGTCAATGCTGCAAATGCGCGCATCCGTCTTATGGAAAAGGGTGCCCTTAACCGTATGCTGTTCCTGGTCAGTGACCACAGTGACGCCGATCTCAAAGGCGTAGTTGGACTGGGCGGCGCTGCGTTTTTCGCTTGATTCGATGCCGAGTTCCTTCAATTGGCTTGGGGCGCTGATCATGTTGACCGTCTCCACCGAGGGGCGAAGAAATCCCGTCAAAACTGTCGCTGTGATGGGATAGGTATCCGTTACGCCCAAGTCCCCGGAGTATTCAATCTCAATGGATATTGGCCGTCCCTCGACGAAATGCGCCTGAAACAGCCCCATCCGTTCTGCCAGATAGAGCAGAGGTTGCAGCGTTTTCCGCGTTTCCGCGTCCAGACTGGGCACGTTGACCGCGTTGACGATCGCGCCCGTGTTCAGGTAGTCCACGATTTGGCGCGCAATATCCATGGCCACGTTAAGTTGCGCCTCGTCTGTGGACGCGGCCAGGTGCGGTGTCATCACAATATTGTCCAGTCCGATAAAGGGATTGTTTTCGGGAGGTTCGGAGGTAAAAACATCCAACGCGGCCCCCGCGATGATTTTCCGGCGCAGCGCATCCGCCAGGTCCTGTTCGTTCACGATGCCGCCCCGGGCGCAATTAATGATGCGGCAGGTGGGCTTCATGCGCTTGAAATGCTCCGCCCGTATCATGTTATTGGTCTTTTCTGATTTTGGCGCGTGGATGGTAATGAAATCCGACCGCCCCAAGAGGTCGTCAAACTCAACCAGTTCCACGCCCAGAGTTTCCGCCTTGAGCGGTGAGAGGAGCGGATCGAAGGCGAGCACCTTCATCTCAAACGCCTGGGCGCGTTTGGCGACTGCTCCCCCGATGCGGCCAACCCCGATAACGCCCAATGTCTTGCCTTGCACTTCGCAGCCGCTGAATTTCTTGCGGTCCCAACGGCCTTCCATCATGGAGAAGTGTGCGCTGGGGATATTGCGGCACAGCGCAAACAACAGCGCGAAGGTGTGCTCGCAAGTCGAGATCGTGTTGCCGCCCGGCGTGTTCATCACGATGACGCCCATTTGCGTCGCCGTATCGTTGTCTATATTGTCCGTGCCCACACCGGCGCGACCGATGACTTTCAGGCGTCTGGCGCGTCGAAGCGCTTCCGCGGTGACTTTCGTCGCACTGCGCACCACCAATCCGTCGTACTCGCCGATGATGGCGGCAAGTTCGTCGGGCTTCTGGGGTGGCTTGACATCCACCTCATGCCCACCCTCACGGAGTACCCGCACCCCTTCTTCGCTCAGTCCATCTAAAACCAGTATCTTGGCCATAGCATGTTTCCCTTCTTGAATGCGCCCCGTGTGTCCCGAAACCTGTGAAACACTTTGACTTCACGCGGACGAATATCCCGGCATCACCCGCCGGAATTCATTGCGCAAGCCTGCTCGAAATCACCCCGGTCTATCATGGCCCGCGCCACTTGCCGCCGCATCGAGGACAGACGAAAGAATGCAATCCCACCCGGCAGTTCCCGTTTCCTTCACGGAAGGGTCGGAATCGGCACACGCAATCCTCCGGCGACACAGCACAAGGCTAACAAACACGAGCGTTTCTTTTCAAGAGTTTTCCTCTTTTACGCTGCACCGCATGTCAGACCAGGGGTATTTCCACCTTTTCCAGGCCGTCGGCGCGGGGGACCAGAGCGATTATGGCCCGAACGCCATGCTCCAGCAGATAGTCCCGCGCGCGCGGGATGCCGTCGGCCACATGGGCGGCGCTGTGGCTGTCATCGCCAAAACAGAAAGGAATGCCCATATCCCTTGCGGCCCGCACCAGCCATGGGGCGGGGTAGGGATGGGATTTTCCTGTGCGGTATGCCGCTGTGTTTACGTCGAGAATCGCCCCGGTCTCGCGAACAGCCTCCAACGCCGCCATGGCAGCGCGGCGCACCGCAGGCGTGTTGATCGACGACTCATCCGGCGCGCACTTACGGATCAGGTCGAGGTGGGCGGCGACTTCCGGACGCAAGCGCCGCAACATCTCCGCCACGGTGTCGTAATAGCGCACCGCGAGGCGTTCCAATCCGCCACATGCGTGCACTGCCGCGTCGAAATCCTCCTGCCGGTAGTCAATAATGTGTCCCGCCACCCAATGCACGGACCCCACCATGTAAACAAAACCAAGCCGTTGCCGATATCCCTGCATGATTTCCGCATAGCGGTCTTCCGGGACCACTTCCGCCTCGAATCCGCACAGGATGGCGATGCGGTCTGCGCACTGCCGCGACAACCGCTGCGCTTCGGCGGCATATTCCGAGAACAGCCGGTCCAGTGTTTCAGTGGTCCAGCCCATCGCGATTTCCTCACGATAAAGCCGATGCGCCTCTATCCGAGGCGCATGCTCCGTCAATCCATAGACCCGGCAACCGCGTTGAATCGCTGTCTGAATCAGGGTTTCCAAATCGTCCTTCGCGTGGTCGCAATATGCCCGGCTGTGACCGCCATGCAACGACACCATCCACGCTGGAGCCATATGATTATTCATGCGGAAGAACCTTTGTGAGAGCCGCGGGCTTTTCAAGACCTCACAAATCATATTGTATTGACGGGGCCGCCCAGGCGCAAAGTCTTGCTTTTTCGACAATCATTGTTTGACAGACTGTGCGCCGGTAGATTAGGCTGTTGGCCGGAGTCAACGTTGGAGGCAGCGGCGGCGTTGTTTGCGGAAAGCAACGGAGTGAGTCAATCATGAAACGATTCGGCATGACGGTGATCCTGGTTGCGGCGCTTTTTCTGGCGGGGTGCCATACCTTCTCCGGCGTGCCGCGCATGAATAATGCTTCGATTGTCCCGGAAGAATTGAAACCGGGTGACACAGCGTTGATTTCCGTGCAGGTCAAAGACCGGCACGATATTGTGCGGCGGGTACAGGGGGTGGTTGTTGAGGAACCGCGTATTGTTTTCAATCTGCGCGATGACGGCGCATCGGGCGATAAGAAGGCAGGGGACGGCGTGTGGTCGCTGGCGGTGCAGGTGCCCTTCCAGGCGCCGCCGGGCGAATTTTTGCTGGAGTTGACTGCGCTGCGTTCAGATGGCACTCCCGTGCCCATCCGGGACAAGCGAGGCAATGTATTTCCCTTGAAAGAATCGCTGCCGCTGGTGATCCGTTACGAGCAGGAGTGAGGCGGTTTTGACTGCAATTTCCTGGCTGGCGTTGACGATGCTTTTCTGGGGGGCGGAGGTTCCGCCTGCGCCGGTCAATGTGGTGTTGCTTTCCGTGGATACCCTGCGCGCGGACCGGCTGGGCTGTTACGGCTATCCCCTGAATACCACCCCCAATCTCGACCGTTTTGCGGAAGACGCCCTGCTTTTTGAGGACTGCGTATGTGACGTGCCGCTTACAGGTCCCTCTTTCGGCGCAATGCTTACCTCGCGGCATCCGCGCATGATCGGCATGAAGCGCAACGGATTGCGCCTGTCAGCGGATATCCCGACGGTCGTGGAGCGGTTTCAGGACGCCGGCTATTACACGTTTTGTGTGCAGAGCAATTGGACCCTGAAAGCGCGGCTTTCCGGACTCAATCGCGGCTTTGACATCTATGATGACGGTTTTCACAAGCGGCGATGGGGTTTGATCAAGGCGGAGCGCCAGGCGCATGAAGTCACCCGAATTGCCTTGGAGTTATTGGAGCAACGCGACACATCCCGCCCCTTCTTCGCATGGATTCATTACTCCGATCCGCACGCCCCCTACAAGATGCGCCGCAACTACAACCCGGCGGGAATCAGTGCATGGCGTTTTAGGAAGAAATACCGCGTGCCGGCACGGTACGATTCCGAAGTGGCCTATACGGATGCGATGATCGCGCCGGTCCTGGCGGCCCTGCCGGAGAACACGGCGGTGTTGTTTGTAGGGGACCATGGCGAAGCCCTTTTTGAGCACGGTTACCTTGGCCATGGCCGCCGCATCCATCAACCCGGCATTCATATTCCGCTGATGATTCGCGCGCCGGGACTGAAGCCGGGCCGGACATCCGTCCCTGCGCAGGGTATTGATATCGGCCCGACGCTTCTGGGACTGGCCGGCCTGCCGGAAATCGAAGGCATGCTGGGACTCGATCTGCTGCGCCAGGGGCCGCCGATGTCACGCGCCCGTATTTTTGAAACCTATGGCGGCGCGGTGCCCCGGGTGCCGGGTGCGAAGGCGCTCATGGCCGACCGGCGCCCGTTGCGCCAAGGCGTCATCCAGGAAGGCTGGAAACTGGTGTTGTATGACCGACAGACACACTTGTTCTATCTCCCGGATGATCCGGGAGAATTGAACAACATCGCCGAAGTTCATCCGGACCGTGTGTCGGCGCTGCAAGTCATGGTGCAACAGTGGGACGTCGTCACGGAACATGGCGTGCCGGAGGCTGAAGCGCTGGACGCGGACGACATCGAAGCGCTGCGAAGCCTCGGTTACATTGAATAGGCGCGCCTGATCAGCAGAATGCAGGAGGAAGCAGCGCATGGCGGCGGAGCAGACCGACGGCGGACCCGGCCTGATTATCGCGTGGGATGATCTCTTGCCCGCCTATGTCCGTCGCGTGCTGCATGTGGGCGAGTTTTCACAAGTCCTGTCGGACGCGCACGCTGCGCGGGGGCAGGAAGCCGATTTTGTGGAAATGGGGGAAAAAGCGCTCCCCGGCAGGCCGTTTGACGCCGTGTTCTTCTGGCGACTGCCGGAAACGTCAGGTGCTTTGAAGGACACCATTGAGCGCTTCTCGACGGCGCTCAATAATACCGGGCGTCTGCTGTTTTTGCTCTATGCGCCGGAGCCGGAGAAAAACGTTTTCCCTCTTGATCAACTGTTTCCCACCTTGGAAGCGGCGGGATTTCTTCCCTACGGCTGGCACCCCAAAGACCGTCCCGGCGATGTGAGCGGGGGCTGTGTGTTGACGGCTGTGCGGCACGGCTACAATCCGCTTCTGCACGCACAATCGCTGGCGGCGGCGGGAGCGCCTCTTCAAGCAATCGCCGTGATTGACGGCATTGACACCAGCCTTTTCCCCGATACCGATACCCTTGCGTTGGCGTTCACCCAAAAGCACGAGCATTACCTGCAATGGCTGACACAATGCCCGGAACCCAGGCCCGGCGCGGATGACCGCGTGTTCCAATCCATCCAGAAGAATTTCTACACCATCATCTATGTGGACCCCTGTCGCCATCCCGCCTGGCGCGCACACGCCGCTATTTGGCGTTGCTTCGGCAACGAGGACTATGCGGCGCGAATGCTGCGGTCGGTGCTGCATGTTCGGGAGGACCCCGCCACGCGCACCCTGTTGGAAACGCTGCGGCCCGACCCGGCGGCGCGACCCGCGCCGGAGTCCGCTCCCGTATGGTCCGGCGCGCGCCGCGCGCCGCGTATCCTGGTCATCACACATGACTACTCTGATTACGGCATGGATTGTCTCTACGACGGCCTGTGCAGCGTTATCGGGCCGGAAAATGTGGTGGAATATCCCTGGAAAGCGACATTACATGGCCAGGGACGCGAGGCGGCGAAGAATTACCCCTGTGTTTTCGATCATGCCGGGGCGGCGCGGGATGTCCCGGAATTGGAATCGGAACTGCGCGCGGGGCGTTTCGACCTGATCTTGTACGCGGATGTGGTGCAGTGGGCGCGCCCGGCGGAAGTAAGGCGACTGATCGCGGCCGCGCCGGACTTGCCCGTTGTCGTCTACGACACATGGGACAGCGCGCATAATCAACTCCCCGCCATTCTGGAGTACCTTGGCTGTGACGCCGTGAGGGCCTATTTCAAGCGGGAAATGTTGGCGGGGGTGGACTATGGTCCGTACGCCTGTCCATTGCCCTTTGCGTATCCGGACCGCCTTGTTCCGGAATCCCCGTCACGCGCCGCTACGCGGAGCAAAGACCTGTTCTGGGCGGGAAAATGGGTGTTCGGGTTGCGGCCGCTGTACCTGCGTCGCTTGCAGGAAGTGCTGAATCGCGCCCTTGAAGAAGCGCCCTACACTCAGGAGGCGTACCGTCGGGAACTGCTCCGGTCCCGTGCGGGTGTGTCGCTGTTCGGCTTTGGCTTCGACACGGTGCGCTATTGGGAACTTCCCGCGCATGGCTGCCTGCTGATCGCGGAGCGTCCACTCATCCGCATTCCCCACAACTTTGAAGACGGCGTCACCGCCTTGTTTTTCGATGATCTGCCCGAACTGGAAGACCGGCTGGAATGGGCGCACCGCAACCCGGAGGAGGCGGACGCGATTGCCCGCGCTGGCCGCGACCATTTCCTTCAGTACCATACCGCTTCCGCGCGGGCGCGGCAGTTCCTGGGGCGATTGGAGCAGATGCTATCCTGGTAATCTGGGTATCTCTTCGTGCGCTATGCGTCAGGTTTCGCTTGGCTGTCACGGCAGCAAGGTATTCCGATGTCCCGTCAAAGGGCTTGTAACTTGCTTTCAAAAGGGGTGAATATGCTAATATTCCCATTGGAAAACGGGGTGTGCAACGGGGTAAGCGAGCATTACCTGCTGCAACCCGTTGACAAGGAATGTTTTAGAAGCGACGGGCATGTGTCGGCGCTATATCCGGGCGCGGGTTCCATTGCAGTGCGGCAAGCCGGTTGCTTCCCAAGCGCGGCACCCGGGCGGGCGAAGGGATCGTTCGACCCGTTTTTTTTCGATGCGCGCCGCGTAAGGCGGTATAATAGAAGATTGTAATGTGGAAATGTGGGCGAGTGGCGGAATTGGCAGACGCGCTGGATTTAGGATCCTGTACCGCAAGGTGTGCGGGTTCAACTCCCGCCTCGCCCACCAAACGAAAAGTGAATGAAAGACCATGAGCGACGAGGAAACACGCGAAGACACGGGCGCCGTTGCAGCGACGGATGCGGCGGCGCAAGCATCGCAAGAGGCGCATGCGCATCATCACGAGGAGGAAGGCGAAGACGAGGACAAATTCACATTCGTGCAAGACCCGGTCTTCGACGTGTCCTACAAGGGAGACTGCCGTTATGAGGTGGGCGTCACGATTCCCGTGGCGAATGAGCGGGCGCAATGCGACAAACTGCTTGATAAACTGCAGTCGGAGGTGGAACTGAAGGGCTTCCGCAGGGGACGCGCGCCGCGTAAACTTGTCGAAAAGAAATTCGGCAAGGCGGTGCGCGGCGATGCCACGGAAAAGATGGTGAGCGCCGCCTTCGAAAAATTGGTCAAGGACAATGGGCTTCGGCCGATTGGCACCCCGGAGATGGAAGGGCTGGAGAACGCCCTCGAGCGCCCCGAAGAGGAAGCGCTTGCGTTCACCATCAAGTTCGAAGTGTTCCCCAAGTGCGAACTGGGGAAATACCGGGGCATCGAAGTGGAGCGTCCCATACTCAAGGTGACGGAAAAGGAAATTGACGCAGCGCTGGAAGAACTTCGCGGGCGCTACGCCATGTATGAGACGCTGGCAAAGGGGAAGGCGGAGGAAGGTGACCAGGTTGTGATTGACTTCCACGGGACGGTGGATGGCGCGGATTTCGCCGGCAACAAGGCGGAGAATTATCCCTACATCCTCGGAAGCAAGCGCTTTTTCCCGGAATTCGAGTCAGTACTCACCGGCGCCAAGGCGGGCGACGAACGCCGCTGCGAAGTGACCTTCGCCGAGGATTTTTACAACAAGGAAATCGCGGGAAAAACCGCCGAGTTTGTCATCAAGGTCCGCGAAATCAAGCGCAAGCAGATGCCGGATCTGAATGACGAGTTTGCAAAGATGGCCGGCGCGGAGAGCATGGCCGCCTTGCGCGAAAGGACCGCTGAGAATCTGCGTGATCAAGTGGACAACATCACGCGGCGGCTGGTGGAAGAACGGGCGCTGAAGGCTATCGTGGCCGCAAGCACCTTTGAATTGCCCAAGTCGCTGTTGGACAGCAGCGCCAATGAGTATTATGAACAGGAGGTTCGTCGCCTGGCCCAGTTGCGCGTGCCGCGCGCCGAAATTGACGCGAAGGAGGAGGAACTGCGCGCCAAGGCCCGCAAAACGGCGGAGTACGGACTGAAGAGCCTGGTGGTGCTGCAGGAGATCGCCGCCGCCGAAGGGCTTGAATTGACAGAAGAGGATTTTGAACGCGAAGTGGAAGACCTGGCGGCCCGCACCGGCGCCGACATCAATGTGGTCAACCGCTTCCTGAGCGAGGAAGAAAATTACAACGACTATGCCCACCGCATTCTGCGGCGCAAAGCGATGGCCGTGGTGACGGAAAGCGCAACGTATGTTGACAAGGAAATGTCGCGGGATGCGCTGGAGCGGGAGGGCGAAGAAGATGCGTCCTGACCCCCTGGACCTTCTTACGCGGCATATGGCCGCCCCGGAAGGCGCAAACCCCGTCAGTCCGAGGGCGGTCACCATCTATGAACAAACCAGCCGGGGAGATCGCCCCTATGACATTTACTCCCGGCTCCTGGCGGACCGCATCATTTTCCTCGGCATGCCTATTGACGACTATGTCGCCAACTACATCATAGCGCAGTTGCTGTTTCTTGAAGCCGAGGACCCGGACAAAGACATCAACATCTACATCAACACGCCAGGCGGCAGCGTCACCGCAGGCCTGGCCATTTACGACACCATGCAGTTCATCCGGCCGGATGTCGCAACGATATGTCTTGGACAGGCCGCCAGCATGGGCGCGGTGCTGATGGCTGCGGGCACAAAGGGCAAGCGTTACGCCCTGCCCTATTCCCGCTTTCTGCTGCACCAACTCATGGGCGGCGTGCACGGCCAGGCCAGCGATATCGAAATCCAGGCGCGGGAAATCGTCCGTATCGGCGAAATGATTGACGAAATCCTCGTTAACCACACCGGCCAGCCCCTGGAGGTCATCCGCCGTGACAGTGACCGGGATTTCTTCATGGGCGCCGATGAGGCAAAACATTACGGTTTGATTGACGAGGTCCTGCATCGAAACAAGAACAAATAATGTTCGCTGTTCCATTGACCGATACAAGGGGGCGCGATGCGTCAAGAAGGCGGGGGTGGAGGGCAAACTGACCATCCAGAGAGATTCCATGCTTGTGTATTTCATCCTATTTGCGGGTGCCTGCTCCGCCGCGGCCGTCTCCGGCGCCGCGGGATTTGGGGGCGCATTGCTTCTTCTGCCATTGCTCACCGCTTTTCTTCCGGCGCCGCATGCCGTTCCGCTTCTGACGGCTGCGCAGTTGGTTGGAAATCTGTCCAGAGTGGCTTTCGGCTTTGCCCGGATTCAATGGAAGCCTGTCGCCGTTTTTCTCATGGGCGCAGCCCCGTTTTGCATGCTCGGGGCATCCTTGTTTATTGACCTCCCCGAGGGTCTGGTCACCAGATGCATCGGCATTATCATTCTCCTGCTGGTCATTTTCAGGATTATCTGGCGCTCACGGACAGAAATTAACTGGGGGTTGTTCGCTTTGGGGGGCGGGGTGGTGGGTTTTCTGTCCGGACTGGCGGGCAGCGCTGGACCGCTTGGGGCCGCCTTTTTCCTCACATTGGGTCTCCCGCCCGTGGCATATGTGGCCAGTGAAGCAACTTCAGCCCTGGTGATCCACGCATTGAAGATGATTGTTTACCGCAACAGTATTTCGCTTGACCGCCAATTCTGGTTATTGGCTCTGCTGCTGGCTGTGGCCATGGTTTTTGGAACATGGATATCCAAACAGATCATTGAGCGCATTTCCAAACAACGCTTTCAGAAGTTTGTTGCGACCATGCTGATTGGCCTGGCCTTGTACCTGATTATTTGCGGATAGCAGCCCTAAAGACCCACATGATGCGAAGAAACAACACCCTTCTGTTCAACGCCGGTGCGGTGGAACGCCTCACCACCGGTGCGGTGGAACGCCTGCAAATGCAGCCCCCAGGTGAACTTTCGCTGCTTGTGATGTATAATACATGCAGGATATGAACAATAAATTAACTATTGACAAATTTTTAAAAAAGTGATATATTTGATACGACCCGCAGTCGCGACCAGATCGGAATGAAATATTCGATTCCGAAGGAATCATCAGATGGGAGGTAGTTATGGCGCCGCAGCGTTCGCGTAATGATGTGCCCACCTGTTCTTTTTGTGGCAAGCGCCACGATGAAGTCAACAAACTGATTGCGGGGCCGGATGTCAACATCTGCGACGAATGTGTGCACCTCTGCAGTGAAATCGTGGCGGAGGACCGCGCCCGGAAGGTCGGCAATCGCTCCATGCGGGTGCCCGCCCCGAAAGAGATCAAGGATTATCTCGATCAGTATTGCGTGGGGCAGGATTATGCGAAGCGGGTGCTTTCGGTGGCGGTGCACAATCATTACAAACGTATTGCGGCGGGGGGCGAAATTGACGGCGTGGAAATCCAGAAGGCCAACGTGCTGCTGATCGGTCCTTCGGGCTGCGGCAAGACCCTGCTCGCCGAGACCCTGGCGCGGATGCTGGATGTGCCGTTTGCCGTGGTGGATGCAACGACGCTGACCGAGGCGGGCTATGTCGGCGACGATGTCGAAAATGTGATCCTGAAACTGCTTCAGAATGCCGATTTTGACGCCGCCCGCGCCGAAATGGGCATTGTCTATATTGACGAGGTGGACAAGATCGCGCGCAAGAGCGACAGCCCTTCGATTACACGCGATGTGTCCGGCGAAGGGGTCCAGCAGGCCCTGCTCAAAATTCTGGAGGGCACTGTGGCCAATGTCCCGCCGCAAGGCGGGCGCAAACATCCCCAGCAGGAATGCATCCAGGTGGATACGCGCAATATCCTGTTTATTTGCGGCGGCGCCTTCAACAGTCTGGAGCGCATCGTTGAAAAGCGGCTCGGGGCCAATGTGATCGGATTCAACGCGGACATCAAGTCGAAGAAGGTGCGGCGCATCGGCGACCTCTTGCGGCAGGTGCGACCGGAAGACCTGATCAAGTTTGGACTTATCCCGGAATTCATCGGCCGGCTCCCGGTTGTCGCCACGCTGCACGAGTTGACCCGGGAGGACCTTATCCGCATTCTTCTGGAACCGAAAAACGCGCTCACGCGCCAGTATGAAAAACTGTTCCATCTCGAAGGGGTTTCCCTGCGCTTCTCCGAGGAAGCGGTGGAAGCCGTCGCAGACCGTGCCATCGAATTGGACACCGGCGCGCGCGGCCTGCGCAGCATCATGGAAGAGGTAATGCTGAACCTGATGTTCGACATTCCATCGCGGCGCGATGTGCGCGAATGTGTCATTACCCCGGGCGTCATCAGGAAACTGGAAGAGCCGCTCCTGGTGTACGAGCACGAAACCGCCGGCGGGCGCGAGCGCAGCAGCGGCAAAAAATCCGCCTCCGCCTGATTCCGGCCTTGTGCCCCGCCGCCGCTGTGCATTTTCAGAACATCCACGCCGTGCGTTATACTGCTCTCATCGTCATGCCCCATGCTTCAGGGCGGCCTGGTTCCTGGAATAAAGACGTCACCCCATCCCCGGAGATTTGTTGAAATGGCGCGCAAAGCAAACGCTACCGCCCCGATGACCATGCGATTGCCGTTGCTTCCCTTAAAGGACGCGGTGATTTTTCCGAGAATGGTGGTGCCGTTGCTGGTAGGGCGGCCCATGTCGCTGGCGGCGGTGGAGGAATGTCTGGCCGCCGATATACCCCTTTTCCTTTGCGCACAGAAAGATGCCTCCAAAGAAGACCCGAAGTCCGCTGACATGCACCGTATTGGCATTGGCGCGCGTATTTTGCAGACGCTGCGCATGCCCGACGGCACGATGAAGGTCGTGGTGGAAGGACTGGGCCGGGGTCGGGCCGTGCGTTTCGATTTCAGCAACGAATTTGCGGAGGTGATGGTGCAGCACATCGAACCCAGGCTCCGGCAAGACCGGGAAGTCAAGGGATTGATGCGGGCGGCGATGGCGCAGTTTGAAGAATATGTTCGACTGAGCCAGCGCGTCGCTCCGGAAATTCTATCGTCCATTCGGGATTTGACCGATCCAGAGACCCTGGCGGACGCCATCTGCGCCTACCTGCCCCTGCGTCTGGAAGAGCGCCAGGAACTGCTCGCCACCCTGGATGCGGGTGAACGGCTGGAAAAAATCGCCGGATTCCTCATGCGCGAGAATGATCTGATGACCATCGAACACACGGTACGCGACCGCGTGCGGGAGCAGATGGAACGCAGTCAGCGTGAACATTATCTGCACGAGCAGTTGCGGGCCATTCAACAGGAACTCGGAGCACGCGATGACGGATTCGGCTCCGAGTTCGCCGAAATGCGTACGCTAATCAACGATGCAGGCATGCCCAAGGAAGTGCGTGAAAAGGCCGAACGGGAATATGTCCGCTATGAACGCATGCCGCCGATGAGCCCGGAGAGCGCTGTTATCCGCACCTATCTGGAATGGCTGTGCGACATGCCCTGGAAAAAGCGCAGCAAGGACACCATCAATATCGGACGGGCCCGCAAAGTGCTCGATGAAGACCATTACGGCCTTGACAAGGTGAAAGAACGCATCCTGGAATTTCTGGCTGTGCGTAAACTCAACAGAGACGTCAAAGGACCGATTCTGTGCCTGGTGGGGCCGCCCGGCGTGGGGAAGACCTCTTTAGGGCAGTCCATTGCCAGGGCCATGGGCCGAAAATTTGTCCGGGTCTCGCTCGGCGGCGTCCGAGACGAAGCGGAAATCCGCGGTCATCGCCGCACGTACATTGGCGCGCTGCCCGGACGCATCATCCAGAACATGAAAAAAGTGGGTGTGCGCAATCCGGTCTTCATGCTGGATGAAGTGGACAAAATGAGCGTGGATTTCCGGGGCGACCCGTCGTCCGCACTCCTGGAAGTCTTGGACCCGGCACAGAACAAGATGTTCAGCGACCACTATCTTGAAGTCGAGTTCGACCTGTCCGAGGTCTTCTTCATTGCCACCGCGAACAACGAATTCGACATTCCCTACGCACTGCACGACCGCATGGAGGTGGTGCGCCTCTCTGGATATACGCTCAATGAAAAAGAGCACATTGCGCGCCTGTTCCTGATTCCGCGCCAGATGCGCGAATGCGGACTGGCGCACGATGCGCTGCGTTTCACGGATCAAGGGCTGGATACGCTGATCCAACGCTACACCCGCGAAGCGGGGGTCCGGGAACTCGAACGTCAAATCGCGAACATCTGCCGGAAGGTGGCGCGGAAAATCGTGGCGAAGCAACATGAAGGGACAGTGGTGGTCGAAACGGAAACGCTGCCCGACCTGCTCGGACCGCCGCCCTACAGCGCCATTCGCGCAGAACTTCAGCCGCAGGTGGGCGTCGCCATTGGCATGGCATGGACCCAGTCCGGCGGCGATGTGCTGACCATCGAGACCAGCACCATGAAAGGCAAGGGCAAACTGACGCTTACCGGCCAATTGGGCGATGTGATGAAGGAGTCGGGCGAGGCGGGGTTGACCTATCTTCGAGCGAACGCCGCCGCCCTGAAATTACCCGCGGATTTCCATAAGAACACGGATGTCCATGTGCATATCCCCGAAGGCGCCATCCCCAAAGACGGCCCCTCAGCCGGCGTCGCCCTTGTGATTTCCATGTTTTCGGCGCTCTCAGGGAAAAGACCCAAAGCCGCCCTGTCCATGACCGGCGAAATCACCCTGCGCGGACGCGTTCTTCCCGTCGGCGGCATCAAGGAAAAAGTGCTGGCGGCGCATCGCGCCGGCATCCGCCATGTCATCTTGCCGAAAGAAAATGAGAAAGACCTGCCCGATATCCCCAGGGAAATACGCGAAGAAATCCAATTCAGCCTGGTGGGAAACGTGGCGGAGGTCATGCGCCTGACCTTCGAAGACGAGGCCGCACAGTGAAAATTCAGATCACAGGGGAAGACGATTGCCATGAAAGTGACCTCGGCGCAATTTCTGAAAAGCGCGCTGCGGCCTGAGGACTATCCCAGGGACCGCCGCCCGGAAATCGCTTTCGTGGGCCGATCGAATGTCGGCAAGTCGAGTTTGCTCAACCGGCTCCTGAACCGGAAGGGGCTTGCCAAAACCAGTTCCACACCCGGAAAAACACAGACCATCAACTTCTTCGACATCAATGGGACAATCTATTTCGTGGATTTGCCCGGCTACGGCTTCGCCAAGGTGCCCAAGGCGCTCAAGAACGAGTGGAACCGCGTGATGGTCGAGTATCTCAAAGATCGCGAGACCCTGCGGCTGGCCGTCGTGCTGCTTGATTCCCGCCATGATCCCTCGCCGCTCGATGCGCACATGCTGGACCTGCTCGAAGACGCCCAAACCCCGACGCTGCTGGTGGCGACCAAAATAGACAAGGTCAGCAAGGGCCGACGCGACGCGCAGATTCAAAAAATCCGGCGTGGCCTGAGTTTGGACCATGACGTGGAGATCATCCCCTTTTCCGCCGAAACCGGCGAAGGTGTCCGTCCTCTCTGGGAGATTATTGATCGGCAGATGGCGCACGATGCGTGAAGAAGGTCAAGGCATGAAAAGTCCAATGCCGGAGGAGCACCGGCAACTCGTGCGCCGCCGGTATGAGACCGCCGGGGGATTGATACAAGCAAAAATGATGGCGCATCAATTCGCGAATCGGAAGATGGCGTGGAACAACGAAATCGAAGCGAAAACATGCAACAACAGAGGTAACCGTTCACGGGGTTGAACCCCCCAAAAACATGGGGTTTTTCGCAATTGCAGCGGGAGAACGGCGCGAAAATGCGGCAAAATGCGACGACTTGTGCGCCGAAAAAGTGCGGTTTTCCGGGTGTTTTCGAATTCTTGACCCCGTGAACGGTTACCAACAGAGATTGGGCATGGCCAAAGGCGACCATATAACAGTAAAACGGATGGGCGGACTATACACGCATCATGGGATTGACATGGGCGACGGCACGGTCATCCATTACTCCGGAGAATTGTTCAATATCAAAGATGCGCATGTCTGCCGATCGCCCCTGGAGGAATTCTGCAAAGGGAAGAAGCACGCCGTGGTCAAGTACGCCCCCGGAAAAGCGCGTCCCGTGAAAGAGGTCATCAAGACCGCCAAGTCTTTTCTGGGTGAGCGCAAATACAATGTCCTCTTCCGCAATTGTGAACATTTCGCTGTCGGCTGCAAGACCGGCAAGTGGAAAAGCAAACAGGTGGAGCGCGCGGTCAAGACCGCCATCGCCGTCACGGCCACCGCCGCCATTGTGGTCATCACCGCTGCAGGGGCCTATGCATCAAGACGGAAAAAAGGCTGAAGGCTTGTTGCTTTTTCAGATTTCCGACCGGATCATCACGACCACATCGTCAACAAACTCCGGCAGGGAAATCCGCGCTTTGTCGCCGTCCACGACATATTGCGCAGGATCCTCTTCACCATTTCGAGGGTGGAACGCGGTTACGGAAGCGATCTTCCCCGGCGCGGCCAGCACCAGTTCCGATGCCGGATAGGCGTTGTTCCACGTGTGCGGCCCGCACTCCAGATAGACAAGTCGCAACGTCTCCGAACGCAGCCCGTATGCCTTCGGCGTAACGGTCTCTGAAAGGATGATGGCGTCATCCACGATCAGGCGTGGCCATTCGGGCGCAATCATGTGCCAGAACTTGCGCAGGGCCTTTGCATAACGCGGCCACTCCTGCATATCGGCGTAGTCGGCAACCGGAATTTCCATTTTCCAATACGCGCCGACAGATTGCAGATTGCAGAAGAGGCTGCGGTAGCAGAGGGTGCGGTAGCGCGCCTGGTGCTCCGGACCGGTCTGATGTTCGTTGACGAACATATAATCATCCAGTTGATTGCGACCGTCGCTGGAACGCACGCTGATAATGGGTTTCTGAAAATCCTCGAAAGCCCGGCGCGCATGATCCGGACTCACCAGTTCGTTGAGAATGATGAGATCAAAATGCTCTTGACAGGGCGTGAACACACCGGGCCGGTAGTGGTGCTCGGAATCAACACCCACCAGAAATCGCCAATCGTTCTCCCGCTCCCATTCGCGAATCCATCGAACCACCTCGACGGCCCACGCGAGCGTGCCCATTTCATTGCCCAGTTCATTGATGACATCAATCCAGACATTGCCGTGTCCCTTGACGGCATTCAGGATGCGCAGCACCCACTCGCGCTGATGCGCCCGGGCGGGACTGTCCGCCGGAGCGTCAATGTAGTCGCGCCCGCGCCTCAGGGCCCGGGTCCAGGCATTCACGTTGTTGCCGGGGTTGATGTAATTGATGTCCCAGCGCTTGGCCCCGCCTTTGAAGAAAACGATCTGCCACAATTGCAGGTGCAGAATGATGCCATAGGTTTCCAGTCGCGCCGCATTCTTGCCAATCATGTCGAAGTAATCCGCATTAAACTGATCCACATCCCACAACTCGCTGTCCGGCGCTTTCTTGAACGGGTGCAGGCCGGGCGTGCCGTAGGCTTCCAACGGCACTGACATGGGATACGCCCGGACAAGATTCATGCCGTGCGCCTGTTGCCACGCTCCCCAACGGTCCAAATCCGCCGCGCCGCCGATAATGCGCATCTCGTCGCCCGGCCCGAAAGCGAACAGCGGCTCATCCCCATAAGTGAGATACGGTTTCCCTTCCGGACCATGCGCCACCGCGAGGCGCTTCATCCCGGTTTCCGCTGCCGCCGAAGTGACCAATGACATGACAACAAAACACAACAATGCCCGCATCATGATGGGTTTCTCCACGATTTCAGACGTTGATAACACACCCACACACCCCTGTGTCAACCTGGATTTGACGTCCGATACTTTGCATTTCACACGACGCATTCCGTATTCCGCATTCGGCATTCGATCCCCCTTTACCTTGTGGCGTTTTTGTGCTAGAATCCCCAATACCACAAGATATTGGGTTTAAGAGGTGGGGCGGATGAACGGCCTGAAACGCAAAGTGCATTTTGTCGGCGTGGGCGGGATAGGCATGAGCGGTCTGGCCGAAATTCTGTTGAATCTGGGGTATGAGGTGTCGGGTTCCGACCTGAAGGCATCGGAAATCACCGACCGACTGCGGCAATACGGTCTGCGATTCTTTGAAGGTCATGCACCGGAACACATCGGAGACGCGGGAATCGTGGTGGTTTCGGCGGCGGTGGGGCCGGACAACACCGAAGTGCTCGCGGCGCGGGAACGCCGCATCCCGGTGATCCATCGCAGCGATCTGCTGGCGGACCTGATTCGTCTTAAGCCGAATGCCGTGGCGGTGGGGGGGACGCACGGTAAAACGACCACGACGTCCATGATCAGCGCATTCCTGGACCGCGCGAACATCGGGGCGACCAGCATCGTGGGCGGTATTCTGCACCGGAGCGGCACCAACGCGCGCTGGGGCACGGGCGACTATCTGGTGGCGGAGGCGGACGAGCACGACGGGTCGTTCTTGCGCCTGCACCCGACGATTGCGGTGGTGACGAGCATTGACGCGGAGCATCTGGAATACTACGGCACCATTGACCGCATCCAACGCGCCTTCACGGATTTCTGTAACGACGTGCCTTTTTACGGCTATTCGATCGTTTGCGGCGATGACCCGAACACGTGCGTGATTCTCAAGGATATTGAGAGCGTCTGCATCACCTACGGGCTGGGCGCGGACGTGTCATTGCGCGGGACAAATATCCGGCTCGTTGCGCCGGATAGCGCGCAACCCAAGGCGCGGCAACTGCCGCGCCTGCGCACGCTGGTGGATGTGACGGCGCAGGACGAACGCCTGCCGGTTTTCGGGCCGTTGGGCACATTGGAGTTCAACGCGATCGGTACGCACAACGTGCGGAATGCGTTGGCCGCCTGCGCCGTGGGTCTGTGCCTTGGCATGCGCTTCGGGCTTATAGCGGAGGGGTTGCGTCTTTTTGACGGCGTGCGTCGGCGGCTTCAGGTCTGCGGCGAGCGGCGCGGGGTGTTGGTGGTGGAGGACTATGCGCATCATCCCACGGAAATCGCGAGCACGCTGGAAGCGGTCAGGTGGCTGGAACCGGCGCGGACTATCTGTGTATTCCAGCCGCACCTCTACAGTCGCACCAAGTTTCTGTGCGAAGACTTCGCCCGTGTATTGGCAGGCGTGGACCGGGCGATTGTTACGGACATCTATGCTTCGCGGGAGGAGCCGATGCCCGGCGTGGATGCGGGACTGATCGTGGACGCAGCGCGCGCGCAGGGTTGCAATACTATCGAACTGGTGCGCGACATGGAAACAGTGCCACGCCATCTGGCGCCTGAACTAAGGGACGGTGACTTGGTATTGATTCTCGGTGCGGGCAATATCAACCGGATTGGTGCGCCGCTGTTGGAAACACTGGGGACGGGAGCATGAAGCGGGACAACGGGGGCATACGAGTCCGACGCGGCGCCTTGCGGCAACGGCGGCGACGCATGTTTTTCGTTGGATTACGTTTGGTTGTGCTATTTGTCCTCGTTGCGGGGCTGGGGCATGCCTTTTCGCAATACATGAAGGAATCTCCCCGATTCACCGTGAAACGCATTCAGGTGGAAGGGGCCCACGCGCTGGATCTGGAAACCATTCGTCGGGCGGCGGATATCAAGGAGTCGGATAATCTGTGGCGGGCCAGCGCCGAAGATATCCGACGGCGGATTGAGGCGATACCCTACGTGAAACACGCTGAAGTGCGTCGCATGTTGCCGGACACCGTCATTATCCGCATAGAAGAGCGTCAGGCGGCGGCCACGCTGCTGGTGAACAATCGCGCGTTCGAGGTGGACGAAAACGGTCTGGTGCTCCGTGAGTTGGATTGGAAGGCGGAGCCGGTCGGCGCACTGATCACCGGCATCCCGGATATGGGGCCGATTGAACCCGGCGACCGTGTCGAGCATCCGGCATTTGCGGCGGCGATGGCGACATGGAGGGCGTTTACCGCCTCGCCCCTGGCCGAGTTCCTGACCTTGGGGGAAATCGCCGCACAATCGCCGAACGCCATTCTCACCTACTTTGACGAGATTCCCTTTGAAGTGCGCTGGGGACGCCGCGATTTCGAGGCCCAGGCCATGCGCTTCTATGTACTCTGGCGCGAGATGAATGGCGCGTTGCCATGCACGGAGTATCTGGATCTGCGTTTCGGCAGCGATTTGGCCTGCAAATGATGCGGTAATGGCATTTGTTCCCGCCATGAACAAGGTGCTAATATCAACCGCCCAGAGGGGCGCGTTTACGGGAGCAACAACATGAGCATTGGAATGTCGGATGAATTCCAGTCCTTTGACCAACGCGCGGTCATCAAGGTGTGCGGTATTGGCGGCGGCGGCGGTAACGCCATTGGACGGATGATCCAGGCCGGTCTTTCCGACGTGGAATTCATCACCATCAATACCGATGCCCAGGCGCTGAAGCATTCGCCCGCCGGCATCCGCCTGCAGATCGGCGTCCAGTTGACCAACGGTCTGGGGTCCGGCGCGAAACCGGATATCGGCCTGAAAGCCGCTGAGGAAGACCGCGAGCGGATTCGTGAAGTGCTTTCCGGCGCCGACATGGTCTTTCTTACCGCCGGCCTCGGCGGTGGGACAGGCACCGGGGCAAGCCCCATCGTGGCGGAAGAGGCGCGGAGCGGCGGCGCGTTGACCGTCGCCATCGTCACCCTGCCCTTTGGTTTCGAAGGCAAAGAACGCATGGCCAACGCGATGACGGGGTTGAAGGAACTCGAAAAACACGTGGACACGCTGATCGTCGTACCCAATGACCGCGTGGCCGCCCTGTGCCAGGGCAACATGTCGTTCTTACAGGCGTTCTCCATGGCCGACGAAGTGCTGGCCAACGGTGTCCGCGCCATTTCCGAACTCATCACCGTCCCCGGATTGATCAACCTGGACTTCGCCGATGTGCGCACCATCATGCAGGCCCGCGGGCGCGCACTGATGGGCATCGGCGCCGCCGAAGGCGAAAACCGCGCCGTCCTCGCAGCGGAGGAAGCCATTGTCTGCCCGCTGCTCGAACAGTCCAACATCAATGGCGCCATGGGCGTGATCGTAAATATCAAGGGCGGCTGCGACATCGGCATGCGCGAGGTGCAACTCGCGGTGACCACCGTGAAAAAGGCGGCGCACCCGGATGCGAACATCATATTCGGCGCGGTCATAGACGAAGACGAACGTCCAGAACTTCAAGTGACAGTGATTGCGGCGGGCTTCCCCAAGGGGGTGTCGGAATCTTTCCTGGCCGGAGAAAATGCTTTGGCCGGTGCGACGGTTGCCGCCTCATCGGAGCGTCCCGCCAAAGCGGCGGCGCCAACGGAAGAGAAATCCAAGACAGCCGGCGAAATGCGCAAAGATACGGGTAAAGGCGTTGTCGCTTCGGGAGAGCAGGAACTTTTTCCCGCGGATTTGGACCGGCCTCAGGAACCTGCCGTCACCGAAGAGACGGACGATTTCAAGGTTCCGTCATTTCTGCGCAAGCGAATGCAGCAACAGAAAGAGAGGAAGTAGTGCGAGACCAGTTGACCAAGTTGCTGCAGCGGGCAGTGCAAAAAGACGCTTCGGACATTCACTTGAAGACCGCGAGCCAGCCATATCTGCGCATTGACGGGGAAATCACGCCCACCGGATTGGACCCCCTCCCGAAGGAAACCATTGACGCGTTTCTGGACATCATCCTTACGGAGGATCAGAAGAAATACTTCGCCAGACGGGGGGAAGTGGACCTTTCCTACACGGAAAAGGGTGTGGGACGCTTCCGGGTGAACGTGTTCCGGCAGCGCGGCACCATTTCCATCGTCATGCGCCGCATCAAGACCAAGATTCTGAACTTCGAGCAACTGCACCTGCCCCCCGTGACCGTGCGCTTCGCCACCATGTATCGCGGGCTGATATTGATCACCGGCACTACCGGCAGTGGAAAATCAACGACCCTCGCCTCCATTGTTGATTACATTAACGACAATCGCCGCTGTCATGTGGTTACCATTGAAGACCCGATCGAGTATGTGCACACGGACCGCAAAGCCATTATCAATCAGCGTGAGATCAGCATTGATACGCAAGACTTCTCGTCGGCGCTGAAATCAGTGATGCGGCAGGACCCGGATGTCATCCTCATCGGCGAAATGCGCGACCTGGAAACCTTCATGGCCGCCATCGCCGCCGCCGAGACCGGCCACCTCGTCTTCAGCACGCTGCACACAACGAATGTCTTGCAGACTGTGGACCGCATCATAGACCTCTTCCCCTCCAACCAGCACGACCAGGTGCGGTCCGCCCTTGCCATCAATCTTCGGGCGATCATGGCCATGCGCCTCCTGCCGCGCGCCGACGGAATCGGCCGCGTGCCTGCCTGCGAGGTTATGTTCAACACGCCCGCCGTGCGCATGCTGATCAAAGAAAATCGCATAGCACAACTCCAGACGGCCATCCAGCAGGGCCGCGAGGAGGGCATGCAAAGTTTCAACGACAGCCTCCACGACCTGATCAAGGCGGGCCTGATCACCCTGGAAACCGGATTGGAGGTCTCCGACAACCCAGAAGACCTGCAGATGATGCTTCAGGGAATCCGGTTGAGTTCCAAGCGCGGTGGCATCCTGCGCTGACATAGGAGCATGGTCGAAGTCGCGCCAGAAAATCTCATGCGCGATCAGGGTTGCAGGGACCTCCGTGTCTGTCGCCTTGCGGTAACGCCGCCATAATCAGCGCAACACACCGGAGCACTCAAGATAGACATGCGACTGTATTATTGGTGCAACCTAAATCACTGCCATTCAACGGGTTATGGAATGGTGGGCCCTGCAGGATTCGAACCTGCGACCAAGTGATTATGAGTCACCTGCTCTGACCGGCTGAGCTAAGGGCCCGTATTCTCAATGTCTATCGGGGCGGGAAGGCCCGCACGCCGTAATTCAACGATACCTAGGAGGAAAGACTCCAGTCAACAAAGGATTTGAGTTCGCGGGAGCGGGTGGGGTGGCGCATTTTGCGCAGGGCCTTGGCTTCGATCTGGCGGACGCGTTCGCGGGTGACGTTGAACACGCTGCCGACTTCTTCGAGGGTGCGGGGGTAGCCGTCGCCGAGGCCGAAGCGGAGGCGAAGCACCTTTTCTTCGCGTTCCGTAAGAGTGCCGAGCACTTCGTCGAGTTTTTCCTGGAACACGCTGAACGCGGTGGAGTTGGCCGGGCTTTCGGCGCTCTTGTCTTCGATGAAGTCGCCGAAACTGGAGTCGCCCTCATCGCCGACGGGGGTTTCGAGGCTGATGGCTTCCTGGGCGATCTTGAGGATGGACCGGACCTTGTCGGAAGACATCTGCATTTCTTCCGCGATTTCTTCGGGATTGGGTTCGCGGCCGTATTCCTGGACGAGTCGCCGGCTGGTGCGCACGAGTTTGTTGATGGATTCGATCATGTGCACGGGGATGCGGATGGTACGGGCCTGGTCGGCGATGGACCGGGTGATGGCCTGTCGAATCCACCATGTGGCGTAGGTGCTGAATTTGTAGCCGCGCTGGTATTCGAATTTATCCACCGCTTTCATGAGCCCGATGTTGCCTTCCTGGATGAGGTCGAGGAAGGACATGCCCCGGTTGGTGTATTTCTTGCCAATGCTGACGACGAGGCGGAGGTTGGCCTCTACGAGTTCCATTTTGGCTGCGTAAATTTTTTCCTCTTTGGCCTTGATTACGTCAATGAGCGCGTTGATCTCGTCGGTGTTGAGTTTGGCGTCGGCTTCGATCTGGGCGATCTTGCGGTGGGCCATGGTGAGGCGGCGTTCGGCGTCGAGGATGATTTCCTTTTCCACGCCGAGCCGTTTGGCGACGGCGGCGTTGCGTCGGATTTGGACGGCCATCTTGTGGATTTGCTCGAAGGGGAATCCGACTTCGCGCTCGACGCGGTCTATCTCGTCGCGGGCGGCGGCGATGCGGCGTTTGAGTCCTTTGATCTTGCGTCCGATTTTCATGATTTCTTTGGACTTAAGCGCGAACTGGTGGATGATTTCGACTTGTCGCGCGCGGTAGTTGGCGATGCGCTTGAGAATGTTTTCCCGGCTCTTGCGGGAGAGGCCGCTGCGGCGCGCGCGTTTTTCCTGGTTTTCGATCAGCGTGTCGAGGTGGCCCAGTTTACCCATCATGTCGGGCAGTTCTTTGACGAACTTGTGCTGGAGCCGGAGGTCTTCGATGTCGGAGATTTGGGCGAAGTTGAGGCGCCCCGCGAGAATGCGGGCGGCGATCATCTGGATTTCCTTGATGGTATAGGGGGTGCCGAGCAGGACTTCGGTAAGTTCTTTTTCTGCCGCTTCGATGCGCTTGGCGATGGCGATTTCCTGGTCCTTGGTCAGGAGGGGGACGCGGCCCATTTCGCGCAGGTACATGCGCACGGGGTCATCGGCGCGCTCGAGTTTGCTGTGGGCGGCCTCTTTGCGCAGTTCGGCCTTCTTGGCGAGGCTGGCATTCTTCTTTTCGTTCTCGGATTTCTCCGCGTCAATCTTGAATTCGTCCACGATCTGCACATCGGTGTCGCTCAGGACCAGCATGACCTCGTCAATTTCTTCCGCAGTGGCGTCCGGGGGCAGCAATTTGTCCAGTTCCTCGTAGGTGAGGCTGGTCTTCTGGCTGGCCTTTTCGATGGCCTCCCGCGTGCGTTCATTCATCATGATGGTTTTCTTGTCTTTGTTGTCCACTGCCATTTTCCGTTATACCTCGTTGAACTCCGCCATCAACCCAAGACTATGCGTATGTACGCCGGCATGGAGACTCACGTCAAGCCCATGGTTTCCATTTGCCGTTTGATCTTAAAACTGTCCAGGAGCAGGGCGTTGGCCTTGTCAAGTTCGCGGCGTCGCTGCAGGTCCTCGATTTGCCGTTGCATTTGTGCATATGTTGCACGCATGGCGTCTTTTTTCAGCGCAACAACCCGCCGATCCACGAGTTCCTGGGCTGTTTCTGCCGGCGGAGCGTCGTCGCTTGCGGCGGCAGCGTAAATGCGCCGCGCCTCGTCGCTCTCCAGCGCCTGGATGATGCCCGGCCCGGCGCTTTGAAGCAGGACGCCGACCAGTTCCGCCATCGGCCCGGGAGCAAGAGTGGTCTCGGCCAGGGCCTCGCGCACCCGCTCCAGCATGGCCTGGCTGTTCAGCAGGGCGGCGATGAAAATCCGGTCATCCAGGCTTACCGGCTTCACCTCTGCCGCGGCGCCGGAAGTCGGCGCCGGCGTCGGCCGCCGCGTGTTGCGGCTGAAGTCGTTGAAAGCGCGCTCGCAAGCCCATTCCGTCAGACCTAGTTCGTGGGCAATCCGTTTCACATATTCGGGCCGCCGCATCTGATCTTCGATATCCATCAGGAGGGCAAAAAGTTCCTGCGCAACCTCCGTGCGCCCCTCGATGGTTTTTGTCCTTTCGGCGCTCATGCGCACATAAAACGCGATGAAATCGGCGGCATGTCGGAGCAGGTCACGGAAGGCGTCCGCGCCCTGCGCCCGGATGAAATCATCCGGGTCCTGGTTGTCGGGCAGGGCCAGTGCGCGCACGGTCAGCCCCGCGCCCACCAGCACGCCGATGCCGCGCAGGGCGGCGCGCACGCCCGCCGGGTCGCCGTCATAAACGATGGTCACTTCCGGGACATAGCGCCGGATCAGGGCGGCCTGCTCCGTGGTCAGGGCGGTGCCGCAGGTGGCCACGACGTTTTCGATGCCCGCGTCGAAGCATCTCAGCAGGTCAAAATAGCCCTCCACGAGGATGACGGTCGGCTCGCGGCGGAGCGCGTCGCGCGCCTCGTGCAGCCCGTAGAGAATCCGGCTTTTCTTATACACGGACGTCTCCGGCGAGTTGATGTATTTGGCCGGGCTGTCGCCCAGGTCACGCCCGCCGAAGGCCACCGTGTTGCCCGGAATATCCTTGATCGGGAAAATCAGACGGTTCCGGAAAAAGTCAAAAAGGCGTCCGCCGTCGCTGCGCTTGAACAACCCCGACGCCTCCAGCACGTAATCCTTGTAGCCCTTTTCGCGCGCGGCATCCAGCAGGTCCGAGCCGGTCGCCGATGCGAAGCCCAACCCGAAGCGTTGGATGGTGGCATCCTTGAGGTCCCGTGTTTTCAAATATTGGCGTCCCAGGCTTCCGCGCATGGGATGGGCCAGCAGTTCGCGGTAAAAGCGGGCGGCGTACTTGCAGAAGTCCTGCACCTGTGTGCGCAGGAGGTCTTTGCGCGCGTCTTCTTCCGTGGGCATCGGCAGGCGAATATTGGCGCGCTCGGCCAGTTTGCGCAACGCCTCGCTGAAACTCAACCCGTCGTGTTCCATGATAAACGCAAGGGCATCGCCGCCCCTGCCACAGCCGAAGCAATGGAAAATCTGCCGGTGCCGGTTCACGGTGAACGAAGGGGTTTTTTCCGTGTGAAAAGGGCACAGCGCCTTCAGACGGCCCGGACCCGCCGGTTTGAGGTCCAGGCGCTGTCCGACGACATCGGCAATATCATTGGCGGCCAGCACTTCCGCGACAATCTCACGGGAATACTTCAATGTGCCCATCCTGAAATCATGTTCACCAGCGGGTGATGCCGATATGTCTTTATAAATACAATATTTACAAATAATTGATAATGGATACGCAATCTTGACGCCGAACTAACGATTTACAAAGGGACAGACCTCCCCTTGGACATGTCAAGACATTCGTTATTTTACCACGAAAACACCGGTTTGTCAATTTCCATTCCTTCTGTTATCATTCCGAATGCCTCAACCCATATCGCGTATTCCCAAAGATTGAGAGGAGTGTGAGAGCATGAAGAAAACGCTGTTTTTCCTGGCGATTCTCGCGGGAGTTCAGATGGGCGCGGGTGCCCAGACCTATGCGGAGAAACTTGGCTGGCCGCAAGGCGCCAGAGTGCTCATGATCCATGCGGACGACGCAGGCATGTCGCACGCGTCGAACCAGGCCATTATTGCCACCTTGGAAGCGGGGACGGTAACGTCCGCCAGCATCATGATGCCATGCCCGTGGGTGCCGGAGTTCGTTGCTTATCTCAACGAGCATCCCAACGTGGATGCCGGCCTTCACCTGACCCTGACGTCGGAGTGGCGACCGTACCGTTGGGGGCCGGTCGCGGGGCGCGGCGCGACCCCGGGGCTGGTGGACGATTCGGGCTATATGCACGCCAATGTCCGGGGCGTCGTGGAAAATGCGACGCCGGATGAGGTGGAGGCGGAGATTCGCGCCCAGATCGCCCTGGCGGAGAAGATGGGCATCAATATCACGCATCTCGATTCACACATGGGCACGCTCTATTCAAAACCAGCGTTTTTCGAGCGTTATGTGAAAGTGGCGATAGAAAAGCAGATTCCGCTGCTTATCGGGGCCGCCGGCACGGGCGCCGACCCGGAGGAATCGCAAATATATCGCCTCCTGCTGCCTTATCTTGAGAAGATTTGGGCAGCCGGCTTGCCCGTCCTCGACGTGATTGACACCTCCTCGTATGACTGGAAAGATGTGGCGACCCGGAAAGAACAGTTCATCAACACCATCCGCAATCTCAGGCCGGGCGTTACATGGTTCAATGTCCATCCCACCATGCCGACCGAAGAAGGGAAAGCCTTGTCGCGGAACCGGGAGATACTGTTCAGCGACTATCACATCCTGATTTCCCCGGAGGTCAGGCAAGTCATTGAGGAGGAAGGTATCATCCTCACCACTTGGCGCGAACTGAAGCAACGCCGCGACGCGGTCGAATAATCTGAGTTCGACGCCGGCCAGATTATTCCTGGCGCTATAAATTTCCATATTGGCCTGTCGCCCCTCACCCTGCCCCTCTCCCAGAGGGAGAGGGAATATATGGCGAAACCTGAGGAATGCTGCTTGTCCTTCTCCCTCTGGAGAGGGAATATGTGACGAAACCTGAGGAATGCTGCTATTCCTTCTCCCTCTGGAGAGGGAATATGTGGCGAAACCTGAGGAATGCTGCTATTCCCTCTCCCTTTGGGAGAGGGGGAGGGTGAGGGGGAGAAGCAACAATCCAGTGGACTTTGACTGTTTTTTGGACAAACATGATCTGAAACAATTAATCAAGCGTCCAGTTTGCCCTTCCGGGAATACACATGTACCATAGAACCATACAGGGGTCAGGAGAAGCCTTGGAAAAATTCTTGCGTTTCGTCCGGCAGGACGTCTGGCGGATCGGCCGGCCGGGGGAACGCACGCCCGATGATATCATCAGCAGGCAGGTGCGGGTCGCGTCCTGATTTTTCACGGCCTGATGGAAGAGATGCTGCTGCTGCGCGCGTCGGCGCTTGCGTTTGCGACCATGCTGTTTATCGTTCCCGTAAATAATGTCTCATCTTATGTATAAAACCAACATATAAAGGACACAAATAGCGAAACACAAAAATACTTTTGTACATGTCTTGATAGATACTACTGCAACATAAGCCACAAAATAAATTATGATACATAAATAAAATAATCATAGAAAGCAATAAAAAATATGCGGTATTACTAAACAATGGCATATATAAATACGTTATAAACTATGAACATGAAAACATAAGTAATGATTCTGCACTACAAAGTTGGCATTGATATTCCAAATATATGTTTTGGAAACGTCAACTGTTTCACAACTTTGGACCTGACACGATATTGCATTGTCCGTCCCCGCGTTTTCGATTGGCAACGGCTTTTCATTAAATTAAATGTATGTAATATTATTCTGTTAAAGATGGTTCCCTGTGCATCCGCCGTGGCATTTGGCGAAGGCGGAACGGCAGGAGACCGGCCACAACAATTCCGGTCCTGCGCGAAATGGCGCGTTGTCCCCATAGTGCGGTTTGTGCCTCCGATTTCCGCCAGAGGCGTCATACCCATCCACACATGGGCCGTTTTCCGCGTGCCGCGACGCCAAGTCAGGTTTCGGCGCCTCGGGCGATTCGTCCTGCGCCAGGACGTTCCAGCCCGCGTCAATTTTCGGGCTGTTATATCACTGATTTCTCAAGGCGTAAGCCGTTTGCCGCGACCCGGGCGGATAAAATCTTTACCACAGACGGTTTACACGGAATGTACGGAGTTGTTTTTCTCATTCTATTTCGCCGGAACCGTCCGACTTCAGACCGTATGCTGTTCGGCAAGCACGGGGTCAGCCCGACGCGGGAGAGGGGCGATGACCATGCGCGCTCATGCGGGCGGATGCCGTTTATCCGGCGTGGCGCTGGGCGACGCGGGCCACGTTCGCGCCGTGATGACGGGCCAGTTCGAGCGATTCGGGATTCACGCCCGCGGGATTGCCTGCTTCGTCGCCGGTGCGCATATAGGGTCCCCAGTGCAGTCCTCCGTTCTGGTATCCGGGAGCGTTTTTCGGCAGCGTGACGATCAACATGCCCAACTCGGCCAGATTGGCGAGCATGGCGAGCATGGTCAGTTCGACGCCGCCGCCCGCGCCGCCGAATCCGCCGCCTGTGACGAAAACCGCCCCGACCTTGCCGACCAGCGCGTCCCGCATCCATAGGCCGGAGCACACGGCGTCAATCGCCTTTTTCACGCGCCAGTCCATGGACCCCATGTGCACGGGGGACCCGAAGACAATGCCGTCGCTCGAGATCATGTCCTCCGCGGTGACTTCCTCGGCGCTTCGGAGCAAGGCGACCACCCCCTCCACCGAAGCCGCGCCTTCAAGCACCGCTTCCGCCATGGCGCGCGTCGCGCCGTAATCAGTAGCATACAGCACGAGAATCCTGGTCATTCTCAGCGCTCCTTTTAGTTGTCATTCTTTTCGGTCAAATCGGGTGGGGCGGTGCGGTCCTGCCGAGCGGACCGGTCCGCGCCATCCCGCCATCCAAGGCTATGCAGCGGGTTTCGGATGATTCTCCACGATGGAGATGTTATCATAGTCCCCTTCCAGCACGGCGCGTGAGGCGGCCCCACATTCGACCATGATTCGGAGGGCACGGATTGCAGGCCTGCCTGGGTCGCATGCCGCACAGATGAGAGGAAACTGATATTCGCGCGATGAATTTGCAGGAAATCACCAGGGATCGCGTGCTTGTCATAGATGGCGCGACGGGCACAATGATTCAGGACCTCGGACTGGGCGACGAGTATTTCGGCGGGCCGGATTACCGGATGCTGTCTGACCTGCTGTGCCTCTCGCAGCCGGAAGCGTTGAAAGGCATTCACCGGGCGTTCCTTGAGGCGGGTGCGAGCGCGGTGGAGACGAACACCTTCGGGGCGTCGCCGATGCGCTTGTCGGAATATGACTTTTCCGGCTTGGACCTGCGGTCCTTTGCGCCCAATCGCTACGGCCTTGATCCGCGCACGCTCGACTATCAGCAATTCGCCTATTTTTTAAGTCGTCTCGGCGCGGAGATTGCCCGCGAGGCCCTTGCGGAATACCGCGCCACGCCGCACTACGACGGGCGTCCGCTCTTTGTGTTGGGTTCGATTGGGCCGTCCAACCGGGTGCTCTCGCACACGAAAGCCGATCTGGTGGAGTCCACCTTCGACGCTGTCGCTGACAATTTCCACCATCAGGTTTGCGGACTGCTGGACGGCGGCGTGGACGCGCTGATCTATGAGACGCAGCAGGATGTGCTGGAGTTGAAGGCGGCGTTTTTGGGCGGGAAGGCGGCCATGCGCGAAAAGGGGCGCACCGTGCCCGTCATCGCGCAGGTCACCGTGGACCAGTTTTCGCGGATGCAGATATTCAACACCGACATCCACGCCGCGCTGGTCAGCATTGCGGGGATGGGCATTGACGCCTTCGGCATCAACTGCTCCATCGGTCCCGATTTGATGGTGCGAAGCGTGGAGAAACTCGCGCGCTTCTCGCCGCTGCCGATATCGGTCATTCCCAATGCCGGTTTGCCGGAATCCGAAAACGGCAAGACCGTCTTCAAGTTTTCCCCGGACCGTTTCGCGGCATTTCAGCGGCAATTCGTCGAGGAGTACGGCGTCAACATTGTCGGCGGCTGCTGCGGCACCCGCCCGGACCATATCCGTTGCGTGGCGGAAGCGGTGCGGAATGTAAAGCCGCGCCCGCGCGCGCCGCAGCCGGGGCTGTATGTGTCGGGCATGGAAGAGGCCGTCCTTCTGGATGGATCGAAGACACTGATCCGCATCGGCGAGCGACTCAATGTGCGCGGATCAAAGAAAGTGCGCGACGCGGTGGAAAACGACACCGGCATCAACCACGACGTGCTCGAGGAGGTGGCGCACGAGCAGATTGACGACCTGGGATGCGAGGTCATTGACGTCTGCATGGATTCCAACCAGCTTGACACCGTGAAGACGCTGCAGGAGGTGGTGCACATCCAGAGCGCCGGACTGGCGGGGGCGATGTGCCTTGATTCGTTTCAGGCGGATGCGCTGGCGGCGGCGGTGAAGGTGTATGCCGGCCGCCCGATGATCAATTCCATCTCTATGGAAGAGGCCGGGCCGGGAATCTTGAAGATTGATGCGGTCATCGAGGCGACCCGGGCGTTCGACCCCGTCTATATCGCGCTGTGCACCGGACCGAGAGGCCCTGCGGCCACCGCCGAAGAAAAACTCGATCTGGCGACGCAAATCATCACGCGCGCGCGCGACATGCACGGTGTGCCGCCCGGCCGCATTTTTGTGGATGTGAACGTATTTCCCATCGGGTCGGAATCCGGCGAGGACACGAACTTTGCCCTGGAGTCCATCGAGGCGGTGGCGCTGGTCAAGGACCGCTTTCCAGATGTCCGTACTTCGCTGGGCGTGGGCAATCTCACCAACGGCTTGGCGAAGAAGCCCCATATGCGCACCGTGCTCACGTCGGTTTTTCTGGACGAGGCGCGCAAGCGCGGCCTGGATGCCGCGATTCTCAATCCGAATCACTATGTCTTTGTGGAGGATCTGGACCCGAAGGACTACGCGCTGGGAAAGCGGGTCATTCTCGAACACGACATGGACGCCTTCGCGGAATTGGAGGTCATTGCCGAAGCCAGGAAGGGCGGGGCGGTCCAACGCCGCGTTTCGTATGACGAACTGCCGCTGGAGACTGCAATCTGCGAGAAGATCAAGGACGGCTACAAGGACCGCACTCCGGGAACGCTGGTCTTTCGCGGACACGAATACGCCTACGCCGACCGCATCGTGCTGGAAGTGGCGCAGGCGATGGAAAAACACGAACCGCTGGATTTCATTAACGATTATCTCATGCGCGCCATGCAGGAACTGGGCGACGCCTTCGGGCGCGGCGAGGTGTCGCTGCCGCACCTGCTGAAATCCGCCGATGTGATGCGCCAGGCGATGGGTTTCCTCGAAGCCTACATGCGCAATGCCTCCGGGCGCGCCATGCAGGATGTGGTGGAATATAAGGGCGTGGTGGTCATCGGCACGGTGTATCAGGATGTGCATTCCATCGGCAAGGACCTCGCGCGGACCTTGCTGGAAAACTACGGCTACCGCGTGATTGACCTCGGCGCCATGACGCCCCTGCAGCGCTTCATTGACGCCGCGCGCGAACATCATGCACACGCCATCGGCATGTCGGCATTGCTCGTGCAGACCTCGAATCACATGATCACCGTCTCGCGCATGATGCAGGAACAGGGGCTGGACATCCCTGTGCTGATCGGGGGCGCGCCGGTCAGTCCCCGGCACGCCGCATATGTGGCCATGGCCGGACAGGACGACAAAAGCAAGATGCGCGGCGATGTCTTCTATTGCCGCACTGCCATGGACGGCGTGAACATCATGAATATGATCAGGTCAGGGCAGGACCTCTCCCGCGTGTTCGCGGAAAACCGGCAGAAACTGTTGCTTCGACTTGAGCGCGCCGAGAAACGCGCCGCTGAAGAGGAGAGTCATCTGGCGACATTGCCGCGCCGCGTGGTGTCCTTCGACCACTATCGCCTGCCGCCGCAACCGCGTTTCCAGCAGCGACGCTATGAATATGCGCTGGCGGATTTCGCCCGGCATATAGACACCAAGACCCTGTTCAGTCTCAATTGGCGCTTTGGCGGCGTGAGCGCCTGGGAGCGCAGCGGCCATACGCGCGAGGAACTGGAAGCGCTGTTCCGGGAATGGGTGCGCAAGGCCACTGCGCAAGGCTGGCTCAAGCCGCAGGGCGTCATGGGCATCTATCCCTGCCAATCCGACAGCGATGAGATTATCCTCTACGATCCTGAGGACCCCGGAAGAGAACTCGCCCGCATCGAATTCACGGTGGTCATCGGCGCGGCCAAGACGGACCTGGTTTCCGGTGCGCAGTATTTTCCCTCCAGAGATTCCGGCATCATGGGGGCCGCCGGGTTGCAAATCGCATGCAGCGGTCCGCAGGTGGATGAGGTGATAAAGGAATTCCGCGCGGCAGGCGATTCCGAATCGGCCCTGTTCTTGCAGGGGCTGTCGGACCGCATCGCCGAAGACATGGCGGAATATCTGCACCGCGAACAGCGCCATTTGCTGGGACTGGCGCCTGACGCGGGCCAGCGCTGGTCGCCCGGCTATCCCGGCATGCGCAATATCATGATGAACCGGGTAATCATGGAATGCCTCGGCGCGGGCGAGGCCATTGGCGTCAGCATCACGGAGGCCGGCGAGTTCAGCCCCACCGGGGCCACCGCTGCCGTGGTCAGTTATCATCCCGACGCGCGTTACACATGACATAACGCGTTGCTTTGGATAGAATGCATGTGAGGAGAAAAGGCCATGAATATCGGGGAGATTGCAGCGGCATTGACGCAATACCACGTGGTGCTGGAACCCGACAAGAATGTGACGGACTGGTGGGCGGGCGCACCCAGCGCGGCACTGGGGGCGGATGGCGCATTCTACGTGGCGGCCCGCATGCGCGAAGCGGACTCGCCGCGCGGGCGACGCGGTTATGAAATCCGCATTCTCAAGAGCACCGATGGCATCCATTTCGCGACAGTGAACCGGCTCACGCGCGAGGCGGCGGGTGTGGAGGGATTCGAGCGCCCCGCGTTGGTTTTTGACCAGGCAAGCGGCAAGTTCCGGCTCTACGGTTGCGCCACCAATGGTCGCGGCTGGTGGATTATCCGCTTCGATGACGCCGCTGACCCCGCTGACTTTCGTGCAATAAGCGCCCGACCCGTCCTGGAGCATAAGCCAAACACGGACCGATATCCCGCCTTCACCGGATACAAAGACCCCGTGGTGTTTTTCGCCGAAGGCCGCTGGCACATGATGGTGATCGGCTGCGATTTCGTGGAGCGCATCCACCATTTCGCCGGCGATGATGGCGAGAGGTGGACGCTTGCCGGCCCCGCGCCCATCATGGAGAACACCGGCTGGCACAACTTCTTCACCCGCCCCGCCAGTGTGCTGCCGATGCCGCTGGGGTACCTGTTCGTTTATGAAGGTTCCCATTTCACCTGGACCGATCCCGCATACAACATCGCCACGGGATTGGCGTTCAGCCCCGATTTGCGACGCTTCTACGATCTGACGCCCGACGCGCCCCTGCTGAAAAGCGACACCCCCGGCGACTACCATACCTGGCGCTATTCCCATTGGCTGCGCGCCGGCGACCGTGTTTTTGTTTATTTCGAAGCATCGCGACCCAACAATACCAACGAATTGCGGGTGGGCGTTCTGGAGGGGATATAAGGAGATCAACCATGCAGTATATCCAACTCGGCAAAACGGACCTGATCGTATCGCGGATTTGTTTCGGGTGCTGGCAACTCTCGCCGCGTTTCTGGGGCAAGGTGCCGCTGGGGCCGTGGCGCAGAGCCATTGACCGCGCGGTGGAACTCGGCGTCAACTTTATTGATACCGCAGGGGCCTACGGCGAAGGTTACGCCGAGGAATGTCTCGGCGATTACCTCAAGAAGCGCAAACTCCGCGACAAGTTCTTCATCGCCACGAAATTCTATTGGAATTTCAAGGGAAAGGCGCGCTATCCGGAAACCACCTATGCGTTCACCATCTCCGAATGCGAAGACTCTCTGCGGCGTCTCAAGACCGACAGAATTGACCTCTTCCAGATTCACGCATGGGACCCGCTGACGCGGCCCGAGGAGACGGCGGCGGCGCTGGCGCGCCTGAAGCAGGAGGGCAAAATCCGGTGGGTGGGGGTGAGCAATCTCAATGTGGAACAGATTGCCATGTACCGCCAATTTATTGACGTGGAATGTCATCAGCCGCATTACAATCTGCTTGCCCGCGAACCCGAAGAACGCGAATTCCCCTATTGTCTGCAACACCGGATTGGCGTCATTCCCTATTCGCCGCTCTATCGTGGCCTGCTTACCGGGAAATACGCCCGCGACCAGCAATTCACCGACAGCCGCGCGAACTACGGCCTGTACACAGGCCGCGCTTTCCATCGCATTCTCGATGCGCTCGATGAATTAAAGGCCATCGCAAAGCCGCTCAAACTGACCGTCGCCCAACTCGCCATCCGGTGGGTGCTCACCCACCCCGCCGTCACCAGTGCCATCGTCGGCATCAAGACCCCCGAACACATCGAAAGTATCGTTCCCGCCGCTGATGCGCCGCTCCCCGCGCCCACTTGGCACCAGACGGCGGAGATCATGCAAAAGGCCAGAGAGGAAGCCGAGGCGATGGAGTGAGCAGGGGAAACGAGACGGGAATTATGGGGGCAGCGCCGAGGAAATCCCGCAAGATCACTTCTTCTGGCGCCAATCAGTGCGCGCAATGAAACGTTCCATCTTGATCTTCAATGCTTTGCTGAAGCGCCTGGCCATGGATGCGCTCGGCGGCTGCCGACCCCGCTCTTATTCGCTGACCATGTTCTGACGGATGGCGTTTTTTTCAGCGAGTTGCGCTTGGGTAGGGCCGGCCTTGATTCGCGCCGCCGCAAGCAGATTACCTGCGCGATTCCGATCCACTTCCCGCCAGGACGGCGCATCCTCGATACGCATGGCATCTTCAATTTTCATTATTTTGCTGTTCATGCGCAACCCCTGCTGGTTTATTACTCCCCCGATGTGGTCGGTTCCATCGCTTCCGCATCAGGGATGTCGTCCATGGTGGGTTGAACTGCCGATGTTGTTGCTGATGGCGTCTCGTCGTTTTCTTCCGCGCTCTCTTCCTTTCCTTCCGCTTCCTCCTCCGGGTCGGCGATGCGGAAGAGGAAGATGCTGGGGTCAGTGGAGACGTGCCCGTCAAAGGCGCCCCAATGCACGGCGTAAATGCCGGGCATCAGCGGCGTTGCGGGACGAAGTTCGAGGAGGAGGCGTTCGGGTTCGTCAATAGGGGCGACGATGATGGGGATGTTGTCGGCGGCTGCCCACACTGTTTCGATGGCGGGGGGCGGAACCCTGCGCTGGGGCGCGGCGGCGGGTGCGTCGGTCGGAGTTGTCGCAACGGCCGGCCGGTATTCCGGCGGATGGGCCTCGATCTGATGCAGCCGGTAGAGCCGCGCGTCGTAAGGCGGCATCTTAAAAGCGATCAATGCGGGTGCGCCCGGAACCACTTCCGGTCCGCCAAAGGGCTGACGCAGGACAAGGTCCGGCTCGCGTTTCACAGCGAAGATCGGACCGCGGTCTTTCTCCACATATCGCTTAGGGTCGGCGCGGGTCGCTTCGAGATAGCGGTAGTCTTGAAATAAATACACTCCCTTGGCGGGAGGCAACAGCCACAGCAGGGCCTCACGCACGTCCATTACGCCGGTGCGCCGGGCCTCCACCTGCAGCGTACCCTGGGTGTAGCCTGTCTTGATAAAGTCAAGCGTCACCACGCCCGGCGCGCAGCGCAACGTGTAGCGTCCCGCGGCGTTGGTCGTGGTCTGTCGCTCCACGCCCCGCGCTGTCACCGCGACCCCCGGCAGCCCTTCGCCCTTCACATCCACCACACGTCCCCGCACGACGACGCCCTGTTCGCATCCCGCGGCAACCAACAGTAACGTCATCATGGCCGCGACGACAATCCCGCGCATTATCTCTCCAGTGTTTGCTTGCATATGTACCACGCCGTCGCGTTGGGCGTTATGTCCGGGCCATCATGAACCGGGCGCTCATTGCAGCGCTTTCCAATGAATCCCCCTGCGATTCATCTTGTTCCACGATCAGCCACTCGACCCCGCAGGAGGCCGCCGCATCGAAAATGGGATCCCAGTCCATGCAGCCGCAACCGACCTCGACAAAGGTGACGCGGCCCTCGGCATCGCGCGCACCCGTGTAATCCTTGATATGCACCAGCGGCACGCGCCCGCAGTATTTCTGCATCATCGTCAGCGGGTTTGCGCCGCCGACGTGCGCCCAACAGGTGTCCAGTTGCGACGCCAGATGCTCCGGCTTCGCGTGATTGAAGATAATGTCCAGGATATATTCACCTTCAATCCGCTTAAATTCATGGGCATGATTGTGGTAGCAGAGGCGGACGCCCTCTTCGCGCAGCCGAGCGCCTGCGGCGTCCAACGTCTCCGCCGCCGCGATCCATCCCGCCTTGTCGGGACAGAGCGGCGGTCCGAGCCATGGCACGACGGCGAAGCGCAGTCCGAAGGTCTTGAGGTCTGCGATCACCGCATCCAGGTCCCCGGTCAGCGCGTCATAGCCTACATGCATGCTGATCGGCTTCAGACCGATGCGGTCCAGTATCGCCTTGTATTGTTCGGCGCTTTTTCCGGCGGTCCCGGCGATTTCAACATGGTCATAGCCCATGGCTTTCACCTTGGCCAGGGCGCTTTCCGGATCGCGTTCCAGATGGTCGCGCACCGAATACAATTGCAGCGCGAACGGCAGCATTCCCATAAATTCTCCCTCCCGGAAATGGTCAAAGGCTCTGTTTCAGAAACTCGTAACTAATACGTGCGTTTTCAAAAGGATCACCAGCGTGGGTGTCCTGTTCGTACACATACCACTCCACGCGCGCGTCTTCCGCCGCGGCGAGAATCTCATCCCAAGCCAGCACCCCCTTGCCCAGCGGCGTAAAAATCGGACGGCCTCCGAGCGTCTCTTTTGCGAGGTCCTTGACATGGATCACCGGACAACGCCCGGAATACTTGCGCAGGTATTCCGCCGGATTTGCGCCGCCCACCTGCACCCATGCCGTGTCAATCTCCGCAAAAAGATGCCCCGGCGCCGTCTCTTCGTACAAGATATCCAGTTTTGCGCGCGGGTCTTCCGGAAACGTCTCGAACTCGAACGCGTGGTTGTGATACGAGAGCCGCATGCCGACCGCGCGCAGGCGCGCACCCAACGCATCCAGCCGCGCCGCCCCGCGCCGCCACGCCTCCAGCGAGTCGCGGCAGTCGTTCATCATGCCTCCGGGAGCCACATCCAATGCGCCGATGGTCTTCCAATACTGCACCGACCCATCAAAATCCTTTTCAAACGGCTCTACGCCGTGGTGCCCCGCAATGGCCTTCAGTCCCGCCGCGTCCAGATGCGCGCGGATTTCCGCCGCCGGCAGGTCCGGCATGCCGCTCCATTGCACATAGTCGAATCCTGTCTCCTTCGCCCGCTTCAAAGTTCCCGCGAGGTCCTTCCTTGCCGGGTCCCGCAGCGTATACAACTGCAACGCAATTCCCTTCTTCACCACTGATTCACTCATCATGTGTCTCCCGCACTTCCAATTCGGTTGTCCCGGTCTCCCCGCATTGTCCACCTTGCCCCGTAACATGTCAAGGAGACAGCGGCCAATTTCAGCGATTCCGGAATTATCCGCTTCTCTACCTCCAATTGCGGAATCGCTGTCTGCCATGCGGGTACATTGAACGGCGCGGCCGAATTCGTCAAAATAGCGCGAACGATCGGAGCGTGCAGGGCATGTCAAATGATTTTTCCACATTACAGGTGATGGCGGGGCGCGCGTACCCCATGGGGACGGCGGTATACAATGAGGGGGTGCGGTTCACGGTTTTTTCCCGGCATGCGACACGGGTCTGGCTGGCGCTTTTCAAGCGCATCGAGGACCTTGAGCCGGCTTGGGAGTACGAATTCGATCCGCACCGGAACCGGATTGGGGATGTATGGTCCATTTTCGTGCGCGGATTGCAGGTGGGCGCCTACTACAAGTTCCGCATGGACGGCCCCTTTGACCCCAAGACAGGTCACCGCTTCAATCCGCGCATCTACCTGCTCGATCCCTATGCCCGCGCGATGGTCGGCGATATCCATGATGGCACGATGAAATGTGTTGTCGTGCACGACTATATGGACTGGACGGACGACGAGCACCCCCGTACGCCGATGAAAGATACGGTTATTTACGAGACGCATGTGCGCGGTTTCACCCAGCATGCCAGTTCGGGCGTGGCGCATCCGGGGACATATCAGGGGCTGATAGAAAAAATCCCATATCTGAAGGAACTCGGCGTCACCGCGGTGGAACTGCTGCCGATCCAGGAGTTCGGCGAAAACCTGCTTGGGCGGTGCAGCCTCGTCACCGGCAGGGAATTGACCAATTACTGGGGCTACAGCAATATCGGCTTCTTTGCGCCGACGGCACGGTATGCCTGCAACGCGCAGCACCTGGAACACCTGGAGGAATTCCGGAACATGGTGCATGCGCTGCACAGCGCCGGCATCGAAATTATTCTCGATGTCGTGTTCAACCACACCTCGGAGGGCAACGAGCGCGGTCCCACCCTCTGTTTTCGCGGGATTGACAACGTTATCTATTATTTGCTCAAGGACGGCGAATACCTGAACTATTCCGGCTGCGGCAACACGGTCAACTGTGATCATCCACTCGTGCATGATTTTATTCTGGATTGCCTGCGCTACTGGGTGGCCGTGATGCACGTGGACGGATTCCGCTTCGACCTGGCCTCGATTCTCGGGCGCGACCAGAAGGGCGGAGTGAACCCCGAAGCGCCGCTGGTGCGCCGGATTTCCGAAGACCCCGTACTGCGCAACGTAAAACTTATCGCCGAGGCTTGGGATGCGGGCGGCGCCTACCATGTGGGAACCTTCGGCGGCGTGCGGTGGGCCGAGTGGAACGGAAAATACCGTGACGATGTGCGGCGCTATTGGCGCGGCGACCCCGGCACGCGCGGCGTCTTCGCGTCGCGTATCACCGGCAGCGCCGATCTTTATCAGTGGAACCGCCGCACCCCCGAACACAGCATCAATTTCGTCACCTGCCATGACGGATTCACCCTGCGGGATCTCGTATCATACAACCACAAACACAACGAAGCGAACGGCGAGGGCAACCTGGACGGCGAGAACGAAAACCACAGTTGGAACTGCGGTGTAGAGGGCGATACCGACGACCCCGCTATCAACGCCCTGCGCCTGCGTATGCAGAAAAATTTCATCGCAACCCTCTTCCTGTCCCTGGGCGTGCCGATGCTTCTTGGCGGCGATGAATTCGGTCGCACTCAGCAGGGCAATAACAACGCCTACTGCCAGGACAACGAAATCTCCTGGTTTGACTGGACGCTGTTGGAGAAACAGGCGGAACTCCAGCGCTTCACACGCGAAATGATTGCATTCCGAAAACGCAATCCAGCCCTCTCGCAGGCGCATTACTACCGGGGCAAAGCGCCCGGCATGTCCGAAGAGGACGCCGATTTGCTCTGGTTCGCCCCCAATGGGGAGAAAGTGGACTGGTTCTCAGATGAAACCCCGCTGGCGTGCCGCGTCCATCCGAGAGAAAACGCGGGCGTCGGCATTTATATGATGTTCAACAACACCCTGGAAGAAGTTGTGTTTCAAACGCCCCCCGGCCTCTGGATGCAGCGCATCAATACCGCCCTGCCCGCGCCCGACGACATCGCGCCCCACGACAACGCAGGCCCCGTCGTCAACAGCCACTGCGCCCTCGCGCCCAAATCCCTCGTCGTGCTCACTGCTCTCCCGCAGGGGGAATAACCAATTGGTCGTACGGCAAGTATACTGGCTATGGCAACCTTGCACCCACCATTTTATCAGGGGCGCACTGGACACACGGCGCGCCCAGAGGGGCGAACCTGGCTATGGCAACCCTGCACTCACCATTTTCTCCGGGAAATCTGTGCAATCGTTTTGAAGGGGCTCTTGACAGAGCAAACCGTGCGACTGCAAGTTTCTACGACCTATCGGAAAGGTGTCCAGATTCTTTATGAAAATCTCCGATTGTACTATCTGGTACTATGACGAGGTTGCAGATGCGTCAAATTTATAATGCGCTGCTCATATATTTTCTCAGGATATTGGTCCACTGCCATTCCCGCCTTTTGGGGTAATCCTCCCCCCAATCCCGTAGTTTTCTGGCCCACCCCCAGTTGCCGTTTTGAGAGGTACGAAATTCACCGTAATTGGGATGTGTTTTGACAAGCAAGTTATAGATCAATCCAACGTGGGGTTCGCGCAATTCACTTTCCGACATATGTGTTCGTAAAACGCGGGCTCGCGGATCGTAGGAATCAATCTCTAATTCAGGGGGATCATTACTGCGATTTTGCCTTTCGTTTATGTCGTAGTAGTTGTATTCCAGGTCATCAAAAAGGATCAGCGATCCTGTTTTCAACAACCGGTCCACGAGGGTAAATGCACAGGTGTCAATAGTAAAATTATGACTGCCGTCAATGAATACGAAATCAAAGATGGGTTCAATCCTGGAGGAACGGCGCAGTTGCTGTTGTATCATGTTTTTCAGCCACCAATTATAAGTATTTTGCTCCCTATGCAAAAAAACTATCTGATCAAGTTCCAGTTTTTCAATTAACTCCTCTGCAGATGGGTTATTATATCGCACCATGCTGACGAAAAGATCGACGCTGTCAATGCGACCGTGTCCCAGTTTTTTCAGCGCTGCTCCCATAATGGCCGAAGATTTTCCTTGGGCAAAGCCAAGTTCAAGAATTCGGGAGGGTTTTTCGTCAAGAATGACCTGGTACAATTCTCTTGCGCCAAGTTCCGAAATGTGGGGAATCCTTCGGACGTTTTTCCATATCTCGTCAAATTTCATTAGAAAACCCTTTGTTGCTATTACGCCACAAAATGCAACATGGCGTTGTTATAACGCATGTCATGAGCGCCACTTTGTGTTTCTTCACCAAGTACGCGCTCTCTTCTTTTTTGCGTGTATATCTCTTGACAGTATCGGTCGGCATTCTCACCGGACAAAAATGCGACCTAAGAATCTTCGTGCTGTTCTTATGATGTCCAGCGGGGAAAGATCAAGGGCACGTTTCAGGAAAGACCGTTTTTGAGCGGGGGATGCGTCTTTTTTCTGCTGGGGCGGACGCATCCATTCGTGTTTCCAGGGGATTCTGTCGAGACTGCCGCCGGCAAAGTGGACGATATAGGGCACGACGCCCCAGGCGGTGACGTATCCGGAGCGGACGGCATCGAAAGAAAGACAATGGGCGGCGCCGTGTGTCGTTGTGAAGACATGCTCAAGTCCCAGGGTTCCAATGTTCAGAGGAAGCGTCTTGCGGAGGTAATATCGGAAAAAGTCCTGGTCGTGCCAGTGGTTGATCAGAATCTTTTCAACGGTCCTCAGGTATTCGGATTGGAAAACAAATTCACGGAACGGGCCAATGGCATTCTTGAATGCGCGCACGGTGCCGAGAATGACGCCGGTGTTCAGTTCGTAGAAATATGACGCGCGCCACGGTCCCGGCGCATCGAAAGCGTCGGCGACGGCGAGGCGCGCATTGGGTCGGAAAGGATGATGGATGTTTTGAAACTGGTAGCCGAAAAGGAGGACCTCGTCGGATGCAAACCGTTCCAATTCCTTCAGAGGCCGCTGTATATAGGTGTCGGGGTCGAGGAACAAGACGGTGTCGGCGTCATCAGCGTCTTGCAAATGCTCCAAGGCGAAGAATAATTTCGCGAATTTTCCGATGGGATGGCCGAGATGGGGAATAAACGTTGCGAAATCACGGCTCACTTGGAAATTCTCAAAATGGAGCAGTTCGTGCACCTGCGGTTGGATCATCGTGCGCGTCTCGGCGTCGAGGTCGCCGGTGATGGCCGTTATGCGCAGTCGGTCCACTTTTTCCGCCCACTTGGCGATGGTTCCCAGCAGTACGGCGTAATCCGATGCGCCGCACTGGTCAAGCGTGGTGATGATGCGCATTGCAACAATACCTTGAACCCGCCGCGGCCAGGCCTGAAACCGGCCGCGCGGGGATTGAAAACAGGCCTCCCATCCTTCCGTCGTGCAACTTGTAACAAGTCTTTTCCACGCACTATAGCGAAGAAAGACGGGGCTGTCAAGGAAACTTGAGCGACGTCCGCCGCTTTCGAGCGGCATGTGGTCCATGATAAGATAGGGTGTCAATGATTCTTCGCGCATTGAAGAAGGGAGGTCATGGTGGCATGAAAGGCGCAACTTCGATTTTTGTGCTGTGTGTTGTTGTATTGGCCGGGCCAGTCGCCGCGCAGGGCATTGTGGGTGACGTGCTGTCGGGCAGCCTGATCAAACCGGAGCCGGGGGTCTATGCGTGGTATGAACTTCACGATAAGACGACCGGGAAGAAGTTTTTCGTGCGGCAGGCGATAGTCGGCAAGGAGACGGTTGAGCGCAAAGACGGTTATTGGCTGGAAACGGAGATTATTCCGGAAGAGGGATTTCCCGCCATTTACAAGATGCTCATTACCGGCCCCGCCAGCGACCCCAGAAATGTCCACAAGATTTTTGTCAAAGAAGGGGCGGATCCGCCTGTTGCCGTTCCAGTGGAAGCCTCTGACGAAAGCGGCGAATCCAAAACGAAGGAAACCAGAAAATCCGTGGGGAAGGAAAAGATTGCTACGCCGATGGGGGAGATCACGGCGGAGCGCATCATCATTACGCGCGAATCGGATGGCCGGACAACCGGCGAAAGCCCGGTGGAGATTTGGGTGAATGATAATGTGCGCCCGATGGGCATTGTGAAGGTGGTTTCCGAGAGCGGCGAAATGATCCTGCAACGCCACGGAAAAGGCGGTCCGGAATCGGAAAGCGCCATGGACCGGGTTACCCCCAAGACCACCACTTCCGCTTCTGGCGATGTGGAGGTCCGGGTGGAAGGCGGGGCGGTGTTGTCGCCGCCGGGGGAGGATAATCAATGAAACACCTGGGCGACGTATTGATGGTGGCTTGTCTCATGATCGCGGCCGGAGCCATGTCGTCCTGCGCAACGATGCGGGAGAAAAAGCAGGAACCGGGCGGCAAACTGATCCCCTTCGATCCGGCGACTCCCGTCGCGTCCCTGCGCGTGGAGCGCGCCGCGTACCCCAGTCTGTTCTCGCCGCAGTCCTACGCGCTTTGGGTCGGCCCGGAGATCACGCTGCAACGCCGCGCCGAGGCGGCGGAAGGGGGGGAGGAGATTCCCCTCGAAGCCGACGCCATCGCCGCCATGATTGACGAAAACTTCCTTGTCCTGGAGTGCCATATGGAATCTGTCTTCGAGGACATGAGCATCAGTTACGATGTCGTGGGTTTTCGCGGAATACGGGTCTATTTGCAGACCCATGACGGCCAGCCAGTCATGCCGGTTCAAATATTGCCGGGGAAGGAACTCCAGGAGCAAATGCGGGGCGCGTTGCGCGTTTTTCGCAGGAACAATCTGGTGGTTTTCCGCAAGGCCGATTTGAATCTGACGGTGCCGGTACGCCAAGGCCATGGTGAAGGCCCCCGCCTGGTGCTGGATGGTTTTAACTCCATTTTCTATTTCGAGTGGCCGCCTGAAATCCCGGACAAGAAGCGATACCAGCGGCTGACGGTGCGCGAAACGGCAGGGGTGGCCAAGATGGGTTACCTCGAATACTATGGCCGCCTGGCGGAGTTCGCCCGTCGCTTCGACTGAATCATCACCGGCGTATCCTGTGCTGTCTGTTTTGGATGCTGAAAATCTCAATGAGATCCGCAATTAAATTCGTCATGATTGTCATCGGGCTGGCGCTGATCGCCGTCAGCATCGCCGGTCTGATTTTCAGCAGTCGCGTGGAGGGTTTCCTGCGCCCCGGCCTCGAATCCCGCTTGGGCCACATCATGGGAACCGACGTGGAGATTGCAGCGCTGCGCATTGTCCCGGCGCGGCGCGGCATCGAGTTGCGCGACGTTACCGTATTGAATCCGCCATCCTTCAAATTGGGTCCCGCTTTGGAATGCGAAAAAATCGTGGTGCGCCCGGTGTTTCAGTCGCTGCTCTCGTCCGCTCCGGCGCTTGAGGAAATTCTGCTGGATGGCATGACCATCCACCTGCGCTATGAACTGGGGGAGGGAACCAATCTCGGTCACTTGGCCCGGCAGGCGGCCGGTCATGCTGATCAGCCCGCCACCGGTTGGTCCATGATCCGCCGGCCATTGCGGGTCAATACCGTCCGATGCTCCGGCGCCGACATGAAGATCCGAAGCAACGTCACCCCTGGCATCCCATTATCCCTGCGCATCGAAGCATTTGAACTCAAAAACGTGGGGGAGGGCAAACCCGTCTCCGCCGCCAGGCTGACCTCGATTATCCTGAAAAGCATCATGATGGAAGCGGTAACGCTCAAGGGTTTATTCCGTCCCCTCGTGGATCTCATCCGGGATGAGGCGCAATAGTTCTCGCGCATGTCGATCATCTCCGGAGAAGATTGAATGCAGGACTTCAGCCGGATGGCGAAATGATTATACGTTCGTTCTGACAACCCTGAATCCGCTGCATGGTTGAGAAATAAGCGCAAGATGTTCGGGGTTGCTTATGCAGACGACAGGATGCAAAAGGCAATATCGCATACCGTGACAATCCACGCCATTCCGTCAGAATATTTCGTAACAGTGTTGTCCAAAACAGATTATTGAGGAGATGAAAGACCATGCCCAAAACTCTTGGAAAATCCTGTTGAATCAAGATAATGTGGCGGGCTTGACTTACACGCAAACCTCTTCGTGGGATTCCTGAGCCATCATTGACTCGTGTACTGGGGGGTTCTGTTTTGTTCCCCCTCACCCCACCCCTCTCCCGCTGGGAGCGGGCGTCTACCGCGCAACCTGAGGAATGTTGTCGCTCCCTCTCCCGCTGGGAGCGGGCGTCTACCGCGCAACCTGAGGAATGTTGTCGCTCCCTCTCCCGCTGGGAGCGGGCGTCTACCGCGCAACCTGAGGAATGTTGTCGCTCCCTCTCCCGCTGGGAGCGGGCGTC